>CAZJFH010000082.1:0-20726 GCA_964545205.1 uncultured Rhodospirillaceae bacterium | reverse complement strand
TCAGCGTGCGCGCGGTGACCGCGGCGCCGGGCGACGGCGCCGCCGCGCTGACCGCGGCGATGGCCGGCGGCCTGCGCGCCGCCGGCCTGCCGGTGGTCGCGGACGGCGCCGCCGCCGAGATCCGCCTCGCCGTCGCCGTGAGCCCGGGCGCGGCCGGCGCCGACCGCGTCACCGTGGTGTGGTCCGTGCACGACGGCGCCGGCGCCGAACTCGGCCGCATCAGCCAGGCCAACGACGTGCCGGCGGGCAGCCTCGACGGCCGCTGGGGGCGCCTCGCCGGGCTGGTCGCCGAGGCCGCCGGCCCGGCGGTGATCGAGCTGCTGCGCCGGAGCGTTCCCGGGCTTTGAGCCCGGAAGATGGCATTTACATGCCGGGGGGCGACTGTTACAGTCCGGCCGCGTCGTGAGGGGCCATCCTGGGGCGGCCCGGATGGGTGGGGTGTCGAGGGTACCGGAATGAAGATTCTCGCCTGCAACAGCAATCGCCCGCTGGCCGAGGCGATCGGCAGCTATCTGAATCTCGCCATCACCAAGGCGAGCATCCGGCGCTTCTCGGACATGGAAGTGTTCGTCGAGATCCACGAGAACGTCCGCGGCGAGGACGTCTTCGTCGTGCAGTCGACCTGCTATCCGGCCAACGACAACGTCATGGAGCTGCTGGTCACGCTGGACGCGCTGCGCCGCGGCTCGGCGCGCCGCATCACCGCGGTGATCCCGTATTTCGGCTACGCCCGCCAGGACCGCAAGTCGGGTCCGCGCACGCCGATCTCGGCCAAGCTGGTCGCCAACCTGATCACCACCGCCGGCGCCGACCGCGTCGTGACGCTGGACCTGCACTCGGGCCAGATCCAGGGCTTCTTCGACATCCCGCTCGACAATCTCTACGCGGCGCCGGTGTTCACCCACGACATCCAGATGCGCTACGAGGGCGACAGCCTGATGGTGGTCTCGCCCGACGTCGGCGGCGTCGTGCGCGCCCGCCTGATCGCCAGCCGCATCGACGCCGACCTCGCCATCATCGACAAGCGCCGCGAGCGCGCCGGCGTCTCCGAGGTGATGAACATCATCGGCGACGTCCGCGGCCGCCGCTGCCTGCTGATCGACGACATCGTCGATTCCGCCGGCACCCTGTGCAACGCCGCGGTGGCGCTGATGGAGCACGGCGCGGTGTCGGTCTCGGCCTACGTCACCCACGGCGTGCTGTCGGGCGGCGCGGTGGCCCGCGTCACCGCCTCGCCGCTGCAGGAACTGGTGACCACCGATTCCATCCCGGCCACCGAGCCGGTCAAGCTGGCCCACAACATCCGCCAGCTCTCGATCGCGCCGCTGATGGCCGAATCGATCCAGCGCATCTCCGAGGAACGCTCGGTCTCCAGCCTGTTCGACTGAGACGCCGGTCTCACCACAGAGGCACAGAGACACAGAGGACGCACCGAGAAGCGGGACTGCGCGCCGCAGGCGCGCCGAAATCCCCCTCGGTGGCTTCTCTGTGTCTCTGTGCCTCTGTGGTTAATGGTTGATCCGAACCCCGGCGCGGTGTAAACGAAGCCGCTTCGGCGACGGCACCCCTGGAGGCCGCGCCGCTTTCCGTATTGGAGACGACCATGACCGACATCAGCAATCTTCCCGCCGAGCTGCGGGACCGTAGCGGCAAGGGGCCCGCGCGGGCGACTCGCCGGAGCGGCCGCGTTCCCGGCGTGATCTACGGCGCCGGGCAGGAGCCCGTCCTGATCTCGCTCGAGCCGCGCCACCTGATCGCCGAGCTGCACAAGCCCGGCTTCAAGACCCGCCTGTTCGAGGTCGACCTCGGCAACGGCAAGACCGAGCGCACCCTGGCCAAGGATCTGCAGCTTCATCCGGTCACCGACATGCCGCTGCACGTCGACTTCCTGCGCGTCAGCAAGGAGAGCGTCGTGCACGTCAACGTGCCGGTGCACTTCGTCAACCAGGAAAAGTCGCCCGGCATCAAGCGCGGCGGCGTGCTGAACGTCGTGCGCCACGACGTCGAGCTGGTCTGCGCCCCGGACAACATCCCGAAGGCGCTGGACATCGACCTGACCGGCACCGAGATCGGCGATTCGATCCACATCAGCGCCGTCACGCTGGCCGAGGGCGTCAAGCCGGCGATCGCCGACCGCGACTTCACGATCGCGACCATCGCGCCGCCGACCGTGGCCCGCGCCGAGGCCGCGACCGAGGAGACCGCCGAAGGCGGCGAAGCGTAAACGATGCGTCTGGTGGTGGGACTCGGCAACCCGGGCTCGGGCTACGCCAGGAACCGCCACAACGTCGGCTACATGGCGGTGGACGAGTTCGTCCGCCGCCATCCTTCGTTCGGCCCCTGGCGCGCCAAGTTCCAGGGCCAGCTGACCGAGGGCATCATCGAGGGCGAGAAGGTCCTGGTGCTCAAGCCCGAGACCTGGATGAACCTGTCGGGCCAGTCGGTGGCCGCGGCGGCGCGCTTCCACAAGATCGACCTGGCCGACATCGTGGTGCTGCACGACGAGCTCGACCTGCCGCCCGGCAAGGTCCGCGTCAAGAAGGGCGGCGGCGCCGGCGGCCACAACGGGCTGAAGAGCATCGATTCCCATCTCGGCAAGGACTACTGGCGGGTGCGCATCGGCATCGGCCATCCGGGCGACAAGGACCGGGTCACCGGCCACGTGCTGTCCGACTTCCACAAGGCCGACCAGCCCTGGCTCGAGCCGATGCTCGACGCCGTCGCCCAGGCCCTGCCGCTGCTGCTTTCGGGCAGCGACACCCAGTTCATGAACACCGTGACGCGGCTGACGGCGCCGCCGAAGCCGCCGAAACCGCCGAAACAAGCCCCCCAGCACGCCAAGGACCCGGAGCCCAAGGATGGGATTTAACTGCGGCATCGTCGGCCTGCCGAACGTCGGCAAGTCCACGCTCTTCAACGCCCTGACCTCGACCGCCGCCGCCCAGGCGGCGAATTATCCGTTCTGCACCATCGAGCCGAATGTCGGCCGCGTCGCGGTGCCGGACGAGCGGCTGGACAAGCTGGCGGCGATCGCCAAATCGGCCAAGGTCATCCCGACCCAGCTCGAATTCGTCGACATCGCCGGGCTGGTGCGCGGCGCCTCGCGCGGCGAGGGCCTGGGCAACCAGTTCCTCGCCAACATCCGCGAGGTCGACGCCATCATCCACGTCCTGCGCTGCTTCGAGGATTCCGACGTCACCCATGTCGAGGGCAACGTCGATCCGATCCGCGACGCCGAGACCATCGAGACCGAGCTGATGCTGGCCGACCTCGACAGCCTCGAGCGCCGCGTCGTCGCGGCGCAGAAGAAGGCCAAGGGCGGCGACAAGGAGTCGAAGGAGCAGCTCGCGGTGATGGAGCCGGTGCTGGCGGCGCTGCGCGAGGGCAAGCCGGCCCGCGCCGTCGAACTCGACGCCGACGGCAGGCGCATGCTCGGCCAGCTCGGGCTGCTGAGCTCGAAGCCGGTGCTCTACGCCTGCAACGTCGACGAGGGCTCGGCCGCCGAGGGCAACGAGCATTCGGCCAAGGTGTTCGCCCGCGCCGAGGCCGAGGGCGCCTCGGCCGTGGTCATCTCGGCGGCGATCGAGGCCGAAGTGGCGCAGCTCGGCGACGACGAGGAGAAGCGCGCCTTCCTGGCCGATCTCGGCCTGGCCGAGACCGGCCTGGCGCGCGTCATCCGCGCCGGGTATTCGCTGCTGAACCTGCTGACCTTCTTCACGGTCGGGCCGAAGGAGGCCCGCGCCTGGACGGTGCGCCGCGGCGCCAAGGCGCCGGAGGCGGCCGGCGCGATCCATTCCGACTTCGAGCGCGGCTTCATCCGCGCCGAGACCATCTCGTACGAGGACTTCATCGCCTGCAACGGCGAGCAGGGCGCCAAGGAAGCCGGCAAGATGCGCCTGGAGGGCCGCGACTACGTCGTGCGCGACGGCGACGTCTTCCACTTCCTGTTCAACGTCTGACACCCCGACCGGAAGGCCCCGCGGGGCCTTCCGCCGGAAGCGGCGTCAGTCGTAGATCGGACCGCGCAGATAGCCCGGAGGCGCCTCCTGCGGGTCGAGCTCGCCGACCTGGTTCGAGCCGCTGATCGGGATGTGCGAGCGGATGAAATCCTCCTGCGGGCCGGACTCGTCGTTCCAGTCGCAGTTGCTCGGCAGGCCGCTCGGATTGTCGGTGCCCTGGCAGGGGAACTGATCCTCGAGCGGGATGGTGGCGATGCGCTGGCGCAGCACCCGGCGGGTCTCGGTCACCGGCGCGGCCTTGCCCTTGCGCAGCGTGTCCGAGTACTGCTGGTTGGTGCGCCGGGTGTCGTCGCCGTATGTCTGGGCGTTGGCCGACCCGGCCGCCATTGCCATGACGGCGGCGGCGACGGCAAGGGGAAGAACTTTCTTCATCCAAACCTCCTGTTGCGAACGAGCGGCCGCGGGCGCACCCATCGGTGCGCAGGGCTGTCGTCCCACGGCTAGCCTCGTAAATGCCGCCGCGGGCGGTTTGTTCCTTGGGAGTGGCGCCGCCGTCCTTGGGATAGCGGCGCGGCGGCGGCGGCGATCCCCGCCAGCGCGCGCGACGCCGCCGCGACCGCCACCGGCGGGCTAATCCCGATGTGCCGGCGCCGGCGGGACCGGCGGGTCATCGCTGCGGCGCGGCCGGCTCGAAGCGCCGGCGCAGCTCCTCGAGATCCTCGCGCCGCACCCGGCGTGGCGGCTCTGCCTCGCGGGGATGGCCGGCCAGCTTGCGCGGCGCGCCCTGCAGGCGGTAGCCGCCGGCCTCGGCGTCCCAGGCCAGCGCCGAGAGCGGCACCGGCACCCATTCCTGGCCGAGGCCGAGGAAGCCGCCGCGCGCCATCAGCACGAACGGCACCGCGCCGGTCGCCGGCTCGATCATCACCTCGTCGACATGGCCGAGGGCGGCGCCGTCGGGCGCCAGCACGCGGTCGCCGGCGGCGTCGCGCGCCGGCGGCCGTTCCGGCGCCTGCCCGGGGGCCTCCAGCGTCGCCAGCCCGTCGCCGTCGAGCAGCATCAGCGGCCGCGCCGGCGTCCCGGCGGCGGCTCCCTTCGGCAGGCCGTAGAAGTCGCGGATCGCGGCGTTCGCCGCCGGGCCGGTGAGCGCGGCGAGCTGGCCGGGCTCGTAGAGCGGCGGCTTGGCCAGCGCGTCGCGCACCACCTCGCTGCGCAGCGCGCCCTGGGCGGGAATCGGGCGCAGCACCTCCCACGGCACCGGGCGCAGCTTGTCGGTCTTCTCCGCCGGCTCGCGCACCAGCAGGTGGCGCACCCGGTGCTCGGCGAGGTCGACGGTCAGCATCCGCACCTCGCCCAGCGGCTCGCCGGCGGCGTCGAGCAGCCGCCGGCCGACGAGCCGGCGCGCCGGCACCAGCCGCACGACCGCCGGCGGCGGCGCGGCCGGCGCCGTCGCGGCCGGCGGACCGCCGGGCGCCGGAACCGCGGCGCTTTCCTCCTGCTGCCGCTGTGCCGCCGTCGCCGGCCAGGCCAGGACGGCGGCAAGCAGCGCGGCATGGGCGGTGCGCATGCTTCGGCTCCCTCGTCGTGTCGCTCCCATGGAACAGCGCCGGGCGGCGGGCGTTCACGGCAATGTCGAGGGAAATGCGATGGCACTCGAGGAATACCGGCGCAAGCGCGACTTCACCAGGACGCCCGAGCCGGCGGGCGCGGTGAGCCAGGAGACCGGCCCGGCCGGGGCGTTCGTGGTCCAGAAGCACGCCGCGCGGCGGCTGCACTACGACTTCCGCCTCGAGCTCGACGGCGTGCTCAAGAGCTGGGCGGTGACCAAGGGCCCCAGCTACGCGCCGTCCGACAAGCGCCTGGCGGTGATGACCGAGGACCACCCGCTCGACTACGGCGGCTTCGAGGGCACGATCCCCAAGGGCGAATACGGCGGCGGCACCGTGCTGCTGTGGGACCGCGGCACCTGGACGCCGAAGGGCGACCCGCACGAGGGCCTGCGCAAGGGGCGGCTGAAGTTCACCCTGCACGGCGAGAAACTGAAGGGCGGCTGGGCGCTGATCCGCATGCCGAAGCGCGGCAACGAGAAGCGCGACAACTGGCTGCTGATCAAGGAGCGCGACGACCTGGCCGACGGCCGCGACGTCTGCGCCGAGGAACCCTTGAGCGTCGCCTCGGGCCGCGACCTCGACGCCGTCGCCGCCGACCAGGACCGGGTGTGGCGCTCGAACCGCGACCGCACCGACGCCGCCGCGCTCGAGGGCGCCGTCCGGCGGCCGCTGCCGGAGGCGGCGCCGGCGCCGCAGCTCGCCACCCTGATGGCCGAGGCCCCCGAGGGCGGGGAGTGGCTGCACGAGATCAAGTACGACGGCTACCGCGCCCTGTGTCGGATCGAGAACGGCAGGGCGCGACTGTTCACCCGCCACGGCCTCGACTGGACCGACAGGTTCGCGCCGCTGGGCGCGCACGCGGCCGGGCTGCCGGTCGACGCGGCGCTGCTCGACGGCGAGGTGGTGGTGCTCGACAGCCACGGCGCCTCGAACTTCCAGGCGCTGCAGGAGGCGCTGTCGGACGGTCGCGGCGAGGCGCTGGTCTATTTCGTCTTCGACCTGCTGCACCATGACGGCGTCGACCTGACGGACGTTGCGCTGGAGAAACGAAAGGCGCTGTTGCGCGAGCTGCTGGCCGAGCCGGGCGGGGCCTTGCGCTACAGCGACCATTTCGACGGCCGCGGCCCCGAGGTGCGCGAGCGCGCCTGCTCCTTCGCGCTGGAGGGCGTGGTCTCGAAGCGCCGCGACCGGCCCTATCGGCCCGGGCGCAACCGCGACTGGATCAAATCGAAATGCCTGTCGCGGCAGGAATTCGTCGTCGTCGGCTACACGCCGCCGCAGGGCGGCCGCAAGGGGCTGGGGGCGCTGCTGGTGGCGGTCAACGGCGAGCACGGCCTGACCTATGCCGGCAAGGTCGGCACCGGCTTCTCCGAGAAGATGCTGGGCGAGTTGCTGGCGCGACTCGAGCCGACCAGGCTGCCCGAGCCGCCGGTCGCCAACCCGCCCAAGGAGAAGGGCGCCACCTGGGTCGAGCCGAAGCTGGTCGCCGAGGTCGAGTTCACGCAGTGGACCCGCGACGGCCTGCTGCGGCATCCGTCGTTCCAGGGCCTGCGCCTCGACAAGCGGCCCGACGAGGTGGTGCGCGAGAGCGGCGTCGTCACCCTGAAGCCGCGGCCCGAGGTCGCGAAGACGCTCGAGACGGTGCGCCTGACCAGCCCCGACCGCGTGCTGTGGGGCCAGCAGGGCATCACCAAGCAGGGGCTGGCGACCTATTACGCCGAGGTCGCCGACTGGATCCTGCCGCATGTCGCGAACCGCCTGCTGACCCTGGTGCGCTGCCCGCAGGGCCACGAGAAGGAATGCTTCTACCAGCGCCACGCCGGCACCGGCCTGCCCGCCGGCATCCACAAGCGGATGGTCGCCGAGCGCGAGCACGTGCAGCCGTACCTCTACGTCGAGGACGTCCGGGGCCTGCTCGGCCTGGTCCAGGTCGGCACGCTGGAGATCCACACCTGGGGCAGCCGCGTCGCCGACACCGAGCATCCCGACGTGGTGGTGTTCGACCTCGACCCCGATCCGGAGATTCCGTGGTCGCGGATCGTCGAGGGCGCGCGCACGGTGCGCGACTTCCTCGACGAGCTCGGTCTGGCGAGTTTCGTCAAGACCACCGGCGGCAAGGGCCTGCACGTGGTGGCGCCGCTCGACGGCAGCCACGACTGGGACGAGGCCAAGGCGCTGACCAAGGCGGTGGTGACCAGGATCGCCGAGGCCGAGCCGGCGCGCTACACCGTCAACATGGCCAAGGCCAGGCGCCAGGGCCGCATCTTCCTCGACTACCTGCGCAACCAGCGCACGGCGACCTTCGTCGCCCCCTACTCGACCCGCGCCCGCCCCGGCGCGCCGGTGGCGGTGCCGCTGGCCTGGAGCGAGCTGGAATCCGGCATCCGCTCCGATCATTTCACCGTCGAGACGATCCTCCGCCGGCTGTCGAGCCTCAAGCAGGACCCCTGGGCGCCGATGGCCGAAACCCGCCAGCATTTCGACGCCAAGGCCAGGCGCCGGCTGGGGATCAAGGACTAGGACCGGCCGCCCGCCCTGCCCCGCGCCGCCGGCCCGTCGGCGCAGTTGCACGCCGCCGCGTTTGGCCGTAATGTGCGCATCCCGCGCGATTGGGGCGTAGCCAAGCGGTAAGGCAGCGGTTTTTGGTACCGCCATGCGCAGGTTCGAATCCTGCCGCCCCAGCCAACTTTCCCGAACATTCCGCCGCCCTGCCTGTCGGGATTCACTATAGATGAGCAATGCACATCTTGGGTGAGCAGTGATGCGGCATGGTTGAGCATGGGCACGATATAAATGCTTTCAAAACGGCGGACTAGCCGGCTCACCTCTGAGGCATGCGGTGCCTGCGGAATTTCGCCCACCGCCGTTTGTTTCGTCACCAGAGTCCCAATTGCGGGTTGCCGAGTGTCACCAGAGTCCGGGCCGAAGGGAGGGTTGATGGTCGCTACCGGCATTTTTGTTGGCGAAGGCGGAAGTACTGCCGAAGCTTTCTGGTGACACATCAGCGCCAGAAGGCAGCTGGTGAGGCTGTCGGAGCCTGTCAGGCTCTCCAGCTATCTGCTCGCTTCTGCGAAACCGGGTCCTTGTGCGATAGTCATTGTTCCTTTTCCCCGCCGCTTGGCTTCGTACATTGCATCATCTGCGAGTCGAACCAAGGTCTCCGCATCACCACCGGCATCAGGATAAAGACTTAGCCCAACGCTGACGCCTACCGAGATCTCAGCCTCACCCAAGATGACGGGCTGGGAACAGAGGCTGATGATTTTCTGCGCCACGTTGGCTGCGCCTTCTTCTCCCGTCGTCTCAGGCAAGACAACAATGAATTCGTCTCCACCAATTCGGCAAATAGTATCTGCCTTGCGCACGCATGAGATGAGACGCTTGGCAATCGCCCGCAACAATTGGTCCCCTGTATCATGGCCGTAGGTGTCGTTGACCTGTTTGAAGCCGTCGAGATCAAGAAAGAGAACCGCGACTTTGCGCTGGTTCCGAGCCGCTGATTCGAGGGCCTGGTGAAGTCTGTCCATCATCAGGTGGCGATTGGGGAGATCAGTGAGTTGATCGTAGTGGGCCATATGGCGAATTCGCTGCTCGGCCCGCTTGCGTTCCGTAATATCCCTGGCTACCGAAATTACCACTGGCCGCCCATCCAATTCCGAGGCGATGCAGGCGATTTCAACCGGAATCCGCCTGCCGGATTTCGTAACGTGTACCTGTTCGAAGATGGCATGGCCCCTCACGTCCAAGCTGTTGTGGACCGAGCCAATGTCTGTGGGGCTGGCATCATCATCAATGTCAGCTGGAGACATCGCGAGTAGCTCTTCGCGGCTGTAGCCGAGCCTATGGCACGCGACCTCATTGACTTCTATGAATCTGCCCATCGGAACCGGATGGACGAAGATGGCGTCGTAACTACTGTTGAAGAGCATCCGCCACCGCTCCTCAGCCGCTCGGAGCTTCTCCTGCTGTGCAATTCGTTCCGAGACATCGTGAAATCCGACCACAGCTCCAGCTACATCACCATCTCGGAAGATCGGCGCCGCCGCCATCGCCACGGGAACGAGGGTACCTTCAGGACGGACAAAGTATTCCAATGCGCTCCGCACAACCGCTTTGGTTCGCATTGCCTGGTGTGCAGGACATTCGAAAATCGGGTAAGGAGATCCGTCCGGCCGGATGTAGTGGAATTCTTTGTGTGCGACCCTGCCAAGCAGTGTGTCCGCACGGCGAAGAAGAATTGTTTCAGCGGCTGGATTGACGAAAGCAATCCTGTCGTTATTGTCGACTACGATTACACCTTCAGTCAGAACAGATGTAATTTCGTGAAGGCGGTGTTCTTTCTCCTCGATTTGGCGGCGACTGGTTTCATCCGCTGTCACGTCCAACATGACGCTGGCGATCGCTGGCCGACCATCATGCTCGACGCGTGCACCGTGGACTTCGATCAGCCGACGATCACCATCGGGCCGGACAACGTGAAACCTGTACCGGATTGATGCCGTCGTGCCGTCGATCCGCTTGGCAACGTTTTCCCGCACGAGCGCTCGGTCTTCAGGCAGCACCAGATTGAGCGGATCCACTTTGAGGGCATCATCGACGCTCAATCCAAGAATGTCGGCCGCACGGTTATTGATGTATGTAAACCGACCGCCCTGGTAAATGTAGAAACCCACGACAGACTGGCTTAGGAGGGCTGAAATCCCTTCAGGGCAGAGAGCCGCGATTTCCTGATCAGCGGCTTGCACATTAACAGACCGCATCGTACTAGCCTTTCAGGCGCTCGAATACATCACATCTGATCAAGTCTACTGCAGGCAAGCAGGCTCCTGGGGGTTTTCCCACGAGTCGTGCGCTGGCAATGGGAAGTCGCGAATTTGAGATGAATTTGATTCAAATGCGATTGCCACGGCTTCGTATCGTAGGTATGTTGCGCGCGTATTTCCAGCGGATAATCCTCCTCATGATTGAGCAGGCGCCGCAGCATCTCCGCTGTCCAAACTGCCAAAGCGTAGCCAGACACAGGGTTTATCGTAGTGCCGGGCGCATTCTCCTCTGGTGCCAAAGCTGCGATTGGGTGGACTGCAAACCCAGCAGCGGGACCGCCGTGACGATGGTGCCGAAGGGTCTCCATGGCCAGAGCGACAGAGATGACCGTTAGCCAGACAATCTGCGCCGCTGCATTTGCGGCAGCATCACTATTTTCCTTACCTGCCCTTGCCGAGCAGGATGGTCATTGGCGGCTGTCTTGTCGGGTTCTGGACAGTCATCGCGTATGCGAACTGGCTGCCAAATCCGAATACAAGAGCGGCCGTGAGGCTCCATTTTCCGTGTCGTGGACGGCCATCAATGCCCCATTCGGCATTGTGGAGGAACTCAGGACAAGTGTGGACGAAACTTCGGCAGCAGGATGGAACCTGATCGCAGTCTCCGACGGAGACGAGGTGCTAGCCAGGTTCGCAACCGGCGAACACCGAACCGACGGCCACCATGTCGCTGAGCATCTTCTCCAAGGTAATGACTTAGTTCTGGTCGTTGGTGATTCAAAAGGGAGAAGAGCGCAGCTCAGGCTGCCCTCAGACGGATTCGTGAGCGCTCAAGAAAAATTGTTTGAAGAAGTTCGAAGAGGTGCGAATAAGCTCCGATCAATGCGGGACCGGTAGGCAGGACGCATTGGTTCGCCAATAAATACAGGGCGACTCCGGGTTCTCAGATTGCCAGCTCTGCCCGTCGCTTGCTCACCTACGCCGAATGCCGACACCTGCCTGTTCGCTCCCCGTACATGTGAGCACGCAGGCCCGCCCCTCCCATGACGATCCCCGATCCGGTCCGCAAGGCCGTGCAGACGGCACTCGCCGCCGTGCTGAGCCTGGCCGTCATGCGCGTCGCCGGCCTGCCGGAGGCGTCCTGGGCCGTGATCTCGGCGGTGTTCGTGATGCAGCCTTCGGCCGGCGGCACCGTCGGCTCGGTGCTCGATCGCATCCTCGCCGCGCTGGGCGGCACGGCGATCGGGCTCGCGCTCTTGTTCCTCATGGGCAACGACGGCTGGCGGGCGCCGGCGGCGCTGGTCGTCGCGGCGGCGGCGGTCGAGCTGGCGGCTTGGCGACGGCCCGGCTGGCGCTTCGGGCACGTGCCGGCGGCGATCCTGATCCTGTCGGACATGGCCGGCGGGGTGATGGCGACCGCCGCCTGGCGGGCGCTGGCCATCGCGTTGGGCGCCGTGGTGGCGGCGCTGGTCGCGCTCAGCGTGCTGCCCGAGCCGGCGCATCGCCGGCTGCGCGGCCATCTGGCGGCGGCGTTGCGCCGTTGCGGCGCGCTGCTGACGGCGGCCGTCGACGAGCTGCTCGGCGCCGGCGAGGCCGACCTGATGCCGATGCACGGCGACGCCCAGGCGCATCTCGAACAGGCCGCCACGCTGGCCGGCCAGTCGCGGCGCCGGCGCTTCCATCGCGCCGGCGGCCCGGAATTTGCGCTGCTGGTCCATGCCGTGCAGCGGCTGTGGCACAGCCTGGTGATCCTCGACCGCGTCGACGGCCAACCGCTGCCGGAAACGCCGCGGCGGCGCCTCGCCGCGCCGTTGCGGGCGCTGGCGCGCGACGGCTGCGGCTACCTCGACGCCGCGGCCGAGGCGCTCGAAGCGGGCGAGGCGCCGCCGGCGCCCGATTCGGTCCAGGACCGGCTGGGCGACCTCACCGCCACGCTGGACGCCCTGCGCTGCGAAATCGACGCCGCCGACCTGCCGGTGCGCGAGGCGCAACGGCTGTTCGCGCTGGGATTCGCACTGGAGCAGCTCACGGCCACCTTCGACGGCCTCGCCGCCTGCTTCCGCCGCGCCGAGGCGCCTCAGGCGGCAACCGAAACCCGCCGCGCCTGACGCCACTCCCAGGCCACCGCGCCGGCGATCAGCGCCGTGCCGGCGAGGCCGACCGGCAGCCGCAGCGGCTCGACGCTGGCGACCAGGAATTCGCTGCTGAACAGCAGGATCAGCACCTTGTTGCAGGTCGGGCAGGCGACCCCGAGGAAGCCGAGCAGCGCGCCGACGCCCATCGGCTTGGCCGAGCAGACCGGCCGCTTGGTCGCGACGTAGACGCCGACCAGCACCGCCTGCAGCGCCAGCAGCCAGATCTCGAAGCCCTGCGCCGGCGTCATGCGGCCGAAGATCGGATTCGGCCACAGCGCGGTGATGGTGCCGACGGCGGCGAAGGTGGCGACGGCGGCGGCGGCACCGCGCAGCGGACGGGCGTTTATGAGCATGCCCTGATATTGGGGCGGACGCCGGCGGCGATCAAGTCGTCTCGCCCGCGTCCTCGGCCGAGACCAGCCGCCGCGCGCCCCACTGCGCGAGCAGGGCGTTCATCGGCTCGAGGCTGAAGTGCCGCGCCGCCTCGACGCCGTAGCCTTCCTCGAGCATCGATTCGTATTCGGTGAAGTTGTGGCGGACATAGGCGACCAGCGACAGCCAGGCGGCGTTCTCGGGCGCGGCGGTGCGCAGGCCGCGGCTGGTCAGGGCGTGGGCCGTCACCTCGGCGAGGTCGCGCGCCGGAATGCTCGGCGCGAGCGCCAGGATGGCCTGTTCGATGCTGCGTTTGCGGGCGACGGGCATGATGGCGACGATGTTACATCAATCGGTCATACCGGTGCCAGCGCCGGCGTGGGATCCCGATTGCGGCGGGCACGGACGCTGCTATGATGCGCCACCTCCCCGCACCCGCGTGTCGCGCCCATGAAGCTCCTCGTCCTGCTCGCCGCCCTCCTGGCCTGGCCGTTGCCGGCCGCTCTCGCCGACTCGCTGCCGCTCAAGCAGGTCACCGCCGCCGCGCGCAAGGGCGACGCCGCCGCCCAGATGGAGCTGGCGACGCGCTACGCGCTCGGCGCCGGCGGCGTCAAGCGCAGCGACAAACGCGCCGCCGAGTGGTACGCCAAGGCCGCCGCCGCCGGCCTCCCCGAGGCCGCCTACCAGCTCGGCCTGCGCCACGAGCGCGGCCAGGGCGTGGCGAAGAAGCCGGCGGCCGCCGCCAAGTGGTTCCGCAAGGCGGCCGAGGCCGGCCACACCGACGCCCAGGTGGCGCTGGCGCGCATGCTGCTGGCCGGCGGCGGCGTCGCCTATGACGCCGCCGACGCCGCCCGCTGGCTGGAAACCGCCGCCAGGACGGGGGCGCCGCGGGCGCAGGTGATGCTCGGGCGCCTCTACGAGCGCGGCGAGGGCGTGCGCCGCGATCCCGCCGCCGCCGAGCGGCTGTACCGTTCCGCGGCCGAACTCGGCGATCCCGCCGGCCGCACCGCGTTGGCGCTGATGTTGCGCAGCGGCGCCGGCATCGACGCCAACGCCATCGAGGGCATGAAGTGGCTGGAGGCGGCGGCGCAGCAGGGCCACGCGCCGGCGCTCTATCATCTGGCGCTGGCCTGTTTCGGCGGCGTCGACGCGCCGCTCGACCGGGCGCGGGCGGTGCGCCTGATGAGCCAGGCCGCCGACCAGGGCCTGCCCGAGGCGCTGCTGGCGATGGCGGGGTTCCACCGCGACGGCCACGCCCAGCCGCAGGATCCGGTGCGCAGCCTGATGTACGCGCTGCTGGCCGGCGATCTCGGATCGACCGCCGCCGTGGCCGAGGCCGAACGCCTCGCCGCCGGCATGACCAAGGCCCAGCGCGCCGAGGCGCGCAAGCAGGCGAAGGAATGGCGCGCCCTGCGCGGGCTGTGATCGCCGCAATAGATAAAGTTTTATCGGTTTTGCCTTTACTTGGCGACCACTCTGTCTGTTCTTGCTATTCATTTGATATTCTGATAAGAGTCGATTAATGCCCCCAATCAAAGGAGGCGCGCCATGTTCGGATTTGGCAATTCGGGCAAGGCCGCCGATCAGGCGACCGTGGATCGACTCGTCGCCGCATGCCGGGCGGAACTGGCCTCGATGCGCAACGCGCATCCCAAGGACGCCGAACGCATCGCCGAACGGGTCAAGGAAAAGCTCAAGGACAGCCGGCTGCCCTTCGAGTTCAGGCGCAAGGCCGGCGAAGTGGCCCGGCGGCTCGAGCGCGACGCCAACATGCGCGCCACCGACGGCGCCCTGCGCTGGGCCGCGACCTTCGCCCGCGCCGAGAAGATGAAGGACCGCGCCAAAAGCCTGGCCGAAGCCCGCCGCTACCTGAGCCGCGCGGTGATGCTGGGCGCCGACAAGGCCTTCCAGCACGCCGCCAACCGCGAGATCGAGGCGATCATGCTGTCCGGCGGCGTCGTCCGCCAGGGACCCAGCCGCGCCAAGCCGCAGAGCTTCGCGCCCAAGAACCCGAACTCGGCCAAGTGCTGAGGCCGGCGCCCAAGTCCGGGCAGAGCCCCGGATCGCCGCCCCCGCGCAGCGTGCTCCGAACCGCCTCTGGCAGGAATTCGGCGATGAGCCATCAAAAAACGCCGCCCCGGTCGGGGGCGGCGTTTTCGTTTCGCGGCCGAATCACTTGCGCAGGTAGTCCTGCGCCAGGACCTCGGCGATCTGCACGGCGTTGAGCGCCGCGCCCTTGCGCAGGTTGTCCGAGACGCACCAGAAGGTCAGGCCGTTCTTGACCGTCGGGTCCTTGCGGATGCGGCTGACGAAGGTGGCGTCCTCGCCGGCGCACTCGACCGGGGTGACGTAGCCCTCGTTGGCGCGGTGGTCGATCACCGACACGCCCGGCGCCTGGCGCAGCGCCGCGCGGGCCTGGTCCTCGGTGATCGGGTTCTCGAACTCGACGCTGATCGCCTCGGCGTGGCCGATGAAGACCGGCACCCGCACGCAGGTCGCCGACACCGCGATGTCGCGGTCGAGGATCTTGCGGGTCTCGACCGCCATCTTCCACTCTTCCTTGGTGTAGCCGTCGTCCATGAACACGTCGATGTGCGGGATGACGTTGAAGGCGATCTGCTTGGTGAACTTGGTCTTCTCGACCGGATCGTTGACGTAGATGGCGCGGGTCTGGTTGAACAGCTCGTCCATGCCCTCCTTGCCGGCGCCCGACACCGACTGGTAGGTCGAGACGACGACGCGCCGGATCTTCGCCAGGTCGTGCAGCGGCTTCAGCGCCACCACCATCTGGATCGTCGAGCAGTTGGGGTTGGCGATGATGCCGCGCTTCCTGTAGCCGGCGATGGCCTGCGGGTTGACCTCGGGCACCACCAGCGGCACGTCCGGCTCCATGCGGAAATGGCTGGTGTTGTCGATCACCACGCAGCCGGCGGCGGCGGCGCGCGGGCTGTGCACGGCCGAGACCTTGGCGCCGGGCGAGGACAGGGCGATGTCCCAGCCCGAGAAGTCGAACTTGGCCAGATCCTGGATCTTCAGCACCTCGTCCTCGCCGAACGAGACCTGCTTGCCGACCGAGCGCTCCGAGGCCAGCGCCGCGACGGCGTCGACCGGGAACTGGCGCTCGGCCAGGATCTGGAGGATTTCGCGCCCGACATTGCCGGTGGCGCCGATCACCGCGACTTTGTACCCCATAACCTTCCTCTCCAATGCTCCGGCCCGGTGCGTGTCCGCGCGGCCTTCCCCAAGCGAAAAGGCCCGCGAGGTGTTCCGCGGGCCTTTTTCGGTTGCGATCGATCGACCAGCCCGCGTCACCCCGCCGCTTTGGCGGTGGTGGTCTTGGTGGTGGTCTTGGTGGTGGCGACGGAAACGCCCGCCCGCCCGCCCGTCGGGGCGGCGGCTGCGAACTCGGGCTGGAAGCCGGCCAGGGCCATGGGTCTATCCTCCGTCAGGCGGCGAGATGTATACGAGCGCGCGCAAGTTTTCAAGCGCCGATCGGCGACAACGAAGCTTTAACCCGGCGCTGGCACCATGACCGGCATCAGTTCGGTGGCGGAGCGATACCCATGCAGAAACCCGACGATCCGATGGCGAGCCTTCTGGGCATCGGCGGCCTCGCCGCCTCGACCGTGGTGCTG
Organism: uncultured Rhodospirillaceae bacterium; assembly: GCA_964545205.1. GTDB lineage: Bacteria > Pseudomonadota > Alphaproteobacteria > Rhodospirillales > Magnetospirillaceae > CAZJFH01. The sequence goes on along the minus strand of CAZJFH010000082.1, from coordinate 4,255 downwards.
GTGATCCTGGTGCTGTCCTCGGCCGCCGCCATCCTCACCGGCAATCAGGCGCCGGGCGCCGCCGGCGTCGTCGTGTTCGGCATGGCGGCGACCTGGACCACCCAGACGCTGTGGACCTGGCTGACGCGCTGAGGATCACCGCCGCCGCGGGCTCCGGTTCCAGTCGACGAATTCCGGGTGCTTGCGCCGCACCCAGGCGACGAAGCCGGCGATCTCGGGATGGGCGCGCAACGCCTCCCAGGTGCTGTAGCGGTCGCGCAGTTCCTTCTCGTCCAGCACGGCGTGGATCTTGTCGTGGCAGATCCGGTGCACCGGTTCGGCGACCCGGCCGCCGAACGTTCTGGGCACGAGATGATGCGCGTTGACGCTGGGCCCCGGCACCAGCGGCCGGCCGCACAGCGGACAGGGCGGATGGTCCTCCGGCATCGGGCGATCATACGTCGCCGGCGGGCTGCGAACAATCGAGCGGATGCGGCGTTTGGCCTTGGAGACGACATTCCGAGGAGGACGCCATGGCCCGTTGCGAGACCTGCGGCAACGACTACGACAAGGCCTTCAAGGTCGAGATGGCCGGCAAGAGCCACACCTTCGACAGCTTCGAATGCGCGATCCACGCGCTGGCGCCGAACTGCGCCAATTGCGGCATGCGGATCATCGGCCACGGCCACGAGGCCGACGGCGAGATGTATTGCTGCGCGAGCTGCGCCGGCCAGAAGGGCCACGGCGAGCTGCGCGACCGGGCGCATTGAGGCGGCACCCTCCCCCGCCGCCGGGGGAGGGTGAACGGCCGCGTCAGCCCTTGAGCAGCTTGTCGAGCTCGCGGGTGATCGATTCGCCCATCACGGTCGTCGACACCCTGGCCTTGCCCGGCTGCATGATGTCGGCGGTGCGCAGGCCGCCGGCCAGCACGTTCTTGACCGCCTGTTCGATCATGCCGGCGTCCTCGTCCATGTCGAACGAGTAGCGCAGCATCATCGCGAAGGACAGGATGGTCGCCAGCGGATTGGCGAGGTCCTTGCCGGCGATGTCGGGCGCCGAGCCGTGCACAGGCTCGTAGAGCGCCTTGCGCTTGCCGGCGGCGTCGGCGGCGCCGATGCTGGCCGAGGGCAGCATGCCGAGCGAGCCGGTCAGCATCGCCGCGCAGTCCGACAGGATGTCGCCGAACATGTTGGTGGTGACCATCACGTCGAACTGCTTCGGGTTGCGCACCAGCTGCATCGAGGCGTTGTCGACATACATGTGCGACAGCCCGACCTCGGGATACTCCTTGCCGACCTTGATCACCTCCTCGCGCCACAGCACGGTGGATTCGAGGACGTTGGCCTTGTCGACCGAGCACACCCGCTTGTTCCGCTTCATCGCCAGGTCGAAGGCGACGCGGGCGATGCGCTGGATCTCGGGCGTGGTGTAGACCAGGGTGTTGTAGCCCTTGCGGCTGCCGTCGGGCAGGGTGTCGATGCCGCGCGGCTGGCCGAAATAGATGCCGCCCGTCAGCTCGCGCACGATCATGATGTCGAGGCCCGAGACGACCTCGGCCTTCAGCGTCGAGGCGTCGACCAGGGCGTCGAACACCAGCGCCGGACGCAGATTGGCGAACAGGCCCATTTCCTTGCGGATCTTCAACAAGCCGCGCTCGGGCTTCTTGTCGAAGGGCAGGTCGTCCCATTTCGGCCCGCCGACGGCGCCCAGCAGCACCGCGTCGGCGGCCATCGCCAGCGCCAGGGTCTCGTCGGACAGCGGCGTGCCGTGGGCGTCGTAGGCGGCGCCGCCGATCAGGCCTTCCTCGATCTCGAACTCGATGCCGCGCTTCTTGGCCATCCAGTCGATGATCCGGCGCACCTGCGCCATCACCTCGACGCCGATGCCGTCGCCCGGCAGGATCAGCAGCTTCTTGGTCATTCGTTCTTGCCCCCCAGGGAGATTGAACCACAGAGACACAGAGGCACAGAGACGTCACGGAGCGGAATTGATCTCGGTGCCCTCTCGGTGTCTCTGTGCCTCTGTGGTTAATTTCGTTTTCAGGCCGCCAGCCAGGGCGTCGACTGCTTGCGCCGGCCCTCGAAGGCGTCGATCTTGTCGCCGCGCTGCAGGGTCAGGCCGATGTCGTCGAGGCCCTCGAGCAGGCAGTGCTTGCGGAACGGGTCGACGTCGAAGGAAATCTTCGAGCCGTCGGGCCGGGTGATCTCCTGCTTGGCGAGGTCGACGGTCAGCCGGGCGTTGGCGCCGTTGCGGGCGTCGTCCATCAGCTTGTCGACCTCGGCCTGCGGCAGCACGATCGGCAGGATGCCGTTCTTGAAGCAGTTGTTGAAGAAGATGTCGGCGAAGCTGGGCGCGATGACGCAGCGGATGCCGAAATCGAGGATCGCCCACGGCGCGTGCTCGCGCGACGAGCCGCAGCCGAAATTGGCGCCCGAGATCAGGATCTCGGCCTTGCGGTAGGCCGGCTGGTTGAGCACGAAGTCCGGCTTCTCGTTGCCCTGCTCGTCGTAGCGCATCTCGTCGAACAGGTTCTTGCCCAGGCCGGTGCGCTTGATGGTCTTCAGGAACTGCTTGGGGATGATCATGTCGGTGTCGACGTTGATCATCGGCAGCGGCGCCGCGACGCCGGTCAGTACGGTGAACTTTTCCATCGTCTCGCCTCCCCCTACAGCGACCGCACGTCGGTGAGCTTGCCGGTGATGCCGGCCGCCGCCGCCATCGCCGGGCTGACCAGGTGCGTGCGGCCGCCGCGGCCCTGGCGGCCCTCGAAGTTGCGGTTGGACGTCGAGGCCGAGCGCTGGCCGGGCTTGAGCTTGTCGGCGTTCATCGCCAGGCACATCGAGCAGCCGGGCTCGCGCCACTCGGCGCCGGCGGCCAGGAACACCTTGTCGAGGCCTTCCGATTCGGCCTGCTCCTTGACCAGGCCCGAGCCGGGGACGACCAGCACCTGGACGCTGGGGTTCACCTTGCGGCCCTCGAGCACCTTGGCGGCGGCGCGCAGGTCCTCGATGCGGCCGTTGGTGCACGAGCCGATGAACACGACGTCGACGGGGACCTCGGTCAGCGGCTGGCCGGGGGTCAGGCCCATGTAGTCGAGCGAGCGCTGCACCGCCTTGCGCTTGCCCTCGTCGGCGATCAACGCCGGATCGGGCACGGTGGCGGTGATCGGCAGCACGTCCTCGGGGCTGGTGCCCCAGGTGACCATCGGCACCAGCGACGAGGCGTCGATCTCGACGACGGCGTCGAAATGCGCGCCCTCGTCGGTATAGAGCGTCTTCCAGTAGTTGACCGCGGCCTCCCAGGCGGCGCCCTTCGGCGCCTTGGGCCGGCCCTTCAGATACTCGAAGGTCTTGTCGTCCGGGGCGATCAGGCCGGCGCGGGCGCCGCCCTCGATGGTCATGTTGCAGACCGTCATGCGGCCTTCCATCGACAGCGCGCGGATCGCGTCGCCGGCGAACTCGATGACGTAGCCGGTGCCGCCGGCGGTGCCGATCTTGCCGATGATCGCCAGCACGATGTCCTTGGCGGTGCAGCCGTCGGGCAGCGCGCCGTCGACCTTGACCAGCATGTTCTTGGCCGGCTTCTGCACCAGGGTCTGGGTGGCGAGCACGTGCTCGACCTCCGAGGTGCCGATGCCGAAGGCCAGCGCGCCGAAGGCGCCGTGGGTCGAGGTGTGCGAGTCGCCGCAGACGATGGTGGTGCCCGGCAGCGTGAAGCCCTGCTCCGGCCCGACGATGTGGACGATGCCCTGGCGGATGTCGTCCATCGACAGGTATTCGATGCCGACCGAACGCGCGTTGCTCTCCAGGGTCTCGACCTGGACGCGGCTCTCCTCGTCCTCGATGCCGCGCGAGCGGTCGGTGGTCGGGACGTTGTGGTCGGCGACGGCCAGCGCCAGCTCGGGGCGGCGCGGCTGGCGGCCGGCCAGGCGCAGGCCCTCGAAGGCCTGCGGGCTGGTGACCTCGTGGATCAGGTGGCGGTCGATGTAGATCAGGCAGGTGCCGTCGTCCTGGACGTCGACCAGGTGGGCGTCCCAGATCTTGTCGAACAGCGTGCGGGCTTTGGCCATGTATACGTGCTCCAGACATGCCGCGCGGCACCTGGCCGCTCGGATTAGGCCGGGGAGGATAGCCGGCCGGAGGCCGGAGGGAAAGAGGCAGGATGCCGCCCAAGACGCGGCCCCCCTCCCCCGCTCGCGGGGGAGGGCCGGGGTGGGGGTCGCTGAAGCGCGACGTTTGAACTTGGAGCGTCGGACACTTGATCCTGGAGCACACTC
>CAZJFH010000081.1:0-21060 GCA_964545205.1 uncultured Rhodospirillaceae bacterium | reverse complement strand
AGCGCCTCAGGCGGCCGACGGTGCGGGCGAGGACGCCCGCGCTCCCAGGGCAGTCGAGCAGAACCAAGCTGGAGAGAGCGCCGGAAACGCCTTTCCCGCTAACAAAAGGCACCCCTTAACGCCTCCATCTCGGCCCGGTCCCGGCCGGGTACCGGCAAGCGGCAAATGCCCTGGGAGCGCGGGCGTCCCGCCCGCCAAGCGCCTCAGGCGGCCGACGGTGCGGGCGAGGACGCCCGCGCTCCCAGGGCGGTCGAGCAGAACCAAGCTGGAGAGAGCGCCGGAAACGCCTTCCCCGCCAATCCGCGCCCATCCAAACAAAAAGCCCCGCGAGGTTCGCGGGGCTTCGTCGATCCCGAAGGACGCGCCGGCGGATCAGGCCAGCCACCACAGCGCGACGCCGAAGGTGGCCGCGAAGGTCGAGCCGGCGATCGCCAGCTTGGCGACCAGATGCCGGACCGGCGGCGTGTTGTCGTTGGCCGCGGCCAGACGCCCGCGCGGCGGCGGCGCCCCGATCGTGGGGCGCCGGCCTTCGGGGTCGGCTATGGCGTGCCGCTCAGCCACGCTGGTGCAGCGGCACGAACTTGCGCCGCGTGTAGCCGGTGTAGAGCTGCCGCGGGCGGCCGATCTTCTGGTGCGGGTCCTCGATCATCTCGTTCCACTGGGCGATCCAGCCGACGGTGCGGGCGACGGCGAACAGCACGGTGAACATGGTCACCGGGATGCCCATCGCCCGGAAGATGATACCAGAGTAGAAGTCGACGTTGGGATACAGTTTCTTCTCGACGAAGTAATCGTCCTCGACCGCGATCCGCTCCAGCTCCATCGCCAGCTCGAGCAGCGGCTCGTCGCGCACGCCGAGCTCGTCGAGCACCTCGTGGCAGGTGCGCTGCATGACCTTGGCGCGCGGGTCGTAGTTCTTGTAGACGCGGTGGCCGAAGCCCATCAGGCGGAACGGATCGTTCTTGTCCTTGGCGCGCTTGATGAACTCGGGGATGCGGTCCTTGCTGCCGATCTGGTGCAGCATGTTGAGGACCGCCTCGTTGGCGCCGCCATGCGCCGGGCCCCACAGGGTGGCGATGCCGGCGGCGATGCAGGCGAACGGGTTGGCGCCCGACGAGCCGGCGAGGCGGACGGTCGAGGTCGAGGCGTTCTGCTCGTGGTCGGCGTGCAGGATCAGGATGCGGTCCATGGCGCGGGCCAGGACCGGGTTGACCTTGTACTCCTCGCAGGGGACCGCGAACATCATCTGCAGGAAGTTCTCGGCGTAGCTCAGGTCGTTCTTCGGATACACGAACGGCTGGCCCATCGAGTACTTGTAGGCCCAGGCGGCGATCGTCGGCATCTTCGCCACCAGGCGGTAGCTGGCGATCATGCGCTGCTTGGGGTCCGAGATGTCGAGCGAGTCGTGATAGAACGCCGACAGGCCGCCGACCACGCCGCACATCACCGCCATCGGGTGGGCGTCGCGGCGGAAGCCGCGGTAGAAGTAGTTGATCTGCTCGTGCAGCATCGTGTGGCGGGTGATGTCGCCCTCGAACTTCCGCTTCTGCTCGGCGTTCGGCAGCTCGCCCTTCAGCAGCAGGTAGACCACCTCGAGATAGTCCGAGTGCTCGGCCAGGTCGGCGATGTCGTAGCCGCGGTGCAGCAGCACGCCCTGGTCGCCGTCGATGAAGGTGATCTTCGACTCGCAGCTGCCGGTCGAGGTGAAGCCCGGATCGTAGGTGAACATGTCCGTCTGCGCGTAGAGCGAACGGATGTCGACCACGTCGGGTCCGGTGGAGCCGTGCAGCACCGGGAAGGTATAGGTCTGTCCCGTGGCGTTGTTGGTGAGGGTGACGGTGTCGTTCGCCGTCGTCGCTTCCTTCGTCATTGCAACCTTCCCAGTCTCTCTCTGTTTAGCTGCGCTCTTTCAGCGCCGTTGTTACGGAATCCGGCTGTCGCCGTCCAGTTTGTCGTTGATGCGGGCCAGCGTTTCCGAGCGGCCGAGCACCTGCATGACCTCGAAGATCGGCGGCGAGACCGTGCTGCCGGTCAGCGCCGCGCGCAACGGCTGGGCCAGCTTGCCCAGCTTGATGCCCAGGGCCTCGGCCTGCTCGCGCGCGGCCTGCTCCAGGCGGTCCTGGGTCCACTCGTCGAGTTCCGCCAGGCGCCGGCCGTAGGCGGCCAGGGCGACCAGGGCGTCGTCGTCGAGCAGCTTCGCGGCCTTCTCGTCCGGCCCGATCCGGGCGGCGTAGAAGGCGGCGCTGTCGGCCAGTTCGACCAGCGTCTTGGCGCGATCCTTCAACCCGGTCATGCCGGCCAGCAGGCGGGCGCGGTCGTCGTCGCCGAGCGGCCGGCCGGCCTTCTCGGCGATGCGCGGCGCCGCCAGCTCGAGCAGGCGGGCGTCGTCGGCCTGGCGCAGGTAATGGCCGTTCAGGCTGGCGAGCTTGGTGAAGTCGAAGCGGGCCGGCGAGCGGCCGACGGCGTCGAGGTCGAACCACTCGATCGCCTGCTCGGTCGAGATGATCTCGTCGTCGCCGTGCGCCCAGCCGAGGCGCAGCAGGTAGTTGCGCATCGCCTCGGGCAGATAGCCCATGTCGCGATAGGCCTCGACGCCCAGCGCGCCGTGGCGCTTCGACAGCTTGGCGCCGTCGGGGCCGTGGATCAGCGGAATATGCGCGAACACCGGCGCCTCCCAGCCGCATGCCCTGTAGAGCTGGGTCTGGCGGAAGGCGTTGGTGAGGTGGTCGTCGCCGCGGATGACGTGGGTTACCCCCATGTCGTGGTCGTCCACCACCACCGAGAGCATGTAGGTCGGCGTGCCGTCCGAGCGCAGCAGCACCATGTCGTCGAGCTGCTCGTTGGCGACGCGGACCTGCCCCTGGACGAGGTCGTCGATCACCGTCTCGCCGCTCTGCGGCGCCTTCAGGCGCACCACCGGCCTGACTCCGGGCGGCGCCTCGGCCGGGTCGCGGTCGCGCCACAGGCCGTTGTAGCGCATCGGCTTGCCGGCGGCGCGCTGCTCCTCGCGCATGCGGTCGAGTTCTTCCTTGCTGGCGTAGCAGTGGTAGGCCTTGCCCTCCGCCAGCAGCTGGTGCGCCACCTCGGCGTGGCGGGCGGCGCGCGCGAACTGCATCACCGGCTCGCCGTCCCAGTCCAGCCCGAGCCAGCGCAGGCCGTCGAAGATCTTCTCGACCGCGTCGGGGGTCGAGCGCTCGCGGTCGGTGTCCTCGATGCGCAGCAGGAAGGTGCCGCCGTGGTGCTTGGCGTAAAGCCAGTTGAAGAGCGCCGTGCGGGCGCCGCCGATGTGCAGATAGCCGGTGGGCGAGGGGGCGAAGCGAGTGACCACGGGCATCTGGATCAGCTAACCTCTCTGTCGGTCGGTCGGTCGGGCGTTGTGTACCACAGTTTTCACGCACTTGCAGCAAGGGTGTGCGGCTCATGGCGGAGAGCCTTGAAGCCACTGAAAAGACGGGGGTTTTCGTGTCGGCGCTGGCCGCCCAGCGTGACCGCTGGGTGGCGTGGCTGCCGGTTTTCCTGGGCGTCGGGATCGGCCTCTATTTCGCGCTGCCGACCGAGCCTGACGCCGCCGTCGGGCCGGCGGCGCTCGCCGCGGCGGCGCTGCTGGCCTGGAGCCTGCGCCGGCGGCTGATGCCGCTGGCTTTCGGCATCGCGCTCCTGGCCGCCGCCTCGGGGTTCGCCCTGGCGCAGTGGGCGGCCGCGCTGGCGGCGGCGCCGGTGCTCGAGCGGCAGGTCGGGCCGCTGCGCGTCGAGGGCCGGGCGGCGGTCGTCGAGGCGACGCCGCGCGGCCAGCGGGTGCTGCTGGAGAACCTGACGCTCGGCCGCGACCTGCCGGTGCCGCGCCGTGTCCGGGTGACCCTGACCTCGCGCAGCCAGCCGGTGGCGCCGGGCGATCGCATCGCGGTGACCGCCGTGCTGGCGCCGCCGCCGCCGCCCTCGGTGCCGGGCGGCTACGACTTCGCGCGCCGGGCCTGGTTCGAGGGGCTGGGCGGCGTCGGCTACGCGGTGCGCAGGGTCGAGGTGCTCGCCGCTCCCGAGCCCGGCCCCTTCGAGCGGCTGCGGCTCGGGCTGTCGGCGGCGCGGCGGCAGATGACCGAGCGGGTCACCGCCGTGGTGCCGGGCGAGGCCGGCGCGGTGCTGGCGGCGCTGCTGACCGGCGAACGCGCGGCGATCGGCCAGGAGACCTGGGACGCCTACCGCGATTCCGGGCTGGCGCATCTGCTGGCGATCTCGGGCCTGCACATGAGCATGGTCGCCGGGCTGGCGTTCCTGGTCGTGCGCGGGGCGCTGGCGCTGGTGCCGGCGGTGGCGCTGCGGCGGCCGATCAAGAAATGGGCCGCCGTCGCCGCCCTGGCCGCCACCTTCGCCTATCTGCTGGTCGCCGGCGCGCCGGTGCCGACCCAGCGCGCCTTCGTGATGATCGCCATCGTGCTGCTGGCGGTGCTGGTCGACCGCACCGCGATCTCGATGCGCACCGTCGCCTGGGCGGCGGCGGCGGTCCTGGCCTGGCAGCCCGAGGCGCTGGTCGGCGCCAGCTTCCAGATGTCCTTCGCCGCGGTGGTGGCGCTGATCGCCGCCTACGAGGCGCTGGGGCCGCGGCTGGCGGCGTGGCGCGGCGAGGGCGGCTGGGCGCGCGGCGTCGGCCTCTACGTCGGCGGCATCGCCGGCACCACGGTGATCGCCGGCCTCGCCACCGCCTTCTTCGCCGCCCACCACTTCAGCCGCTTCGCCTCCTGGTCGGTGGCCGCCAACCTGGTCGCGGTGCCGGTGACCGGCGCCGTGGTCATGCCGCTGGGCATGCTCGGGCTGCTGCTGATGCCGCTGGGGCTCGACGGGCCGGCGCTGGCGCTGGCCGGCTGGGGCGTCGGGCTGGTCAACCGCACCGCCGCCGCCGTCGCCGCCTGGCCGGGCGCCGCGCTGGCGCTGCCGGCGCCGCCGACATGGGCGGTGGCGGTGTTCGCGCTCGGCGGGGCGTGGCTGTGCCTGTGGCGCGGCCGCCTGCGGCTGTGGGGGGTGCCGGCGCTGGCCGTCGCGGTGGCGGCGACCGCGGCGGTGCGGCCGCCCGACCTGCTGGTCGACGGCCGCGCCCGGCTGATGGCGGTGCGCGGCGCCGACGGCGGGCTGCTGCTGTCGAGCGGCCGCGGCGGCCGCATGGTCCGCGACGCCTGGCTCGAGCGCCACGGCGCCGGCCTGCCGGCGCGCGTCTTCGCCGAGGCCGCCGCCGCCGACGGCCTGCGCTGCGACAGCCTGGGCTGCCTGTGGCGCCGCGACGGCGTCACGGTGGCGCTGGCGCGCCGCCTCGAAGCCCTGGCCGAGGACTGCGCCGTCGCCCAGGTGGTGGTCAGCGCCGAGCCGACGCGGCGGCTGTGCCGGGCGCCGGTGGTGATCGACCGCTTCGACGTCTGGCGCGAGGGCGCCCATGCGGTGTGGTTGAACGACAGCAGCCCGCGGGTCGAAACCGTCAGGGGCGTCCAGGGCGAGCGGCCGTGGACGCGCCGGCCCGAACGACGCCTTGCAAACGAGGACGACTAGTCCTTCGGCTTCGAGTCCCGCTGGACGTCGACCGCTTCCTCGAAGCTGGCGATCAGCCGGTCGCGCAGCACCTCCAGCGCCTCGGTGTTGGCCTTCGCCATCGCTTCGTTGAGCTCGCGCATGCGGTCCACCGCCGCGCCGACGGCGTCCTCGACGTAGCGGACCTGCGCCTGGGCGGCGTCGCCCGGGCTTTTGGCCGCGAGCACCGTCTGCGCCGCCTGGGCGATGTCCTCCATCGTCTTGCGCAGGATCTCGGCCTGGCGGCGCGAGGCGTCGAGGGTGCCGTCCATGATCACGCGGTTGGCGTGCTCGATCGCGTCGAGATTGCGGCGGTAGGCCTGCGCGACGGCGTCGTTGCCGCCGCGGAACACGAGCTCATTGAACTGCTGCAGCGCCGCGAAGAACGGCGCGAACGGATCGCCGGACTGCATCGAGCCCTCCCGTGAGCGAAGGTGTGGTCCCAGTCTACGCGTCGCGGGCGGGGGATCAACCGCCCCTGAAGGGTCAGGCGCTGACCAGTTCGTTCTCGACCGCCGCGGCGCCGGGGCCGGCGCCCGGCAGGATCTCGCCGTCCTTGAGCAGGCAGTGCGCCTTGCCGCGGTGCTTGGCCCGGTACATGCGCCGGTCGGCGAGGTCGACGAGATGCGGCCAGTCGTCGACGCCGTCGCTGAGCATCTCGGCGACGCCGATGCTGGCGGTGACCGGGCCGCCGTCGGGGCGCTCGCCCAGCCATTCCTGGACGATGCGCTTCATCACGATGCGCGCGCCGGGCAGGTCGGTGTCGGGCAGCAGCAGCACGAATTCCTCGCCGCCCCAGCGCACGACCATGTCGCCGCGCCGCAGCAACCGGTTGAGATTGGCGGCGACGTCGCGCAGCAGCGCGTCGCCGGCCTCGTGGCCGAAGCGGTCGTTGACGCTCTTGAAGTTGTCGATGTCCAGGAACGCCACCGCGAACGGCGCGCCGCGCTGGCGCGCCGCCGCGAAATACAGCTCGACGATCTCGTTGCCGCTGCGCCGGGTCAGGGTGCCGGTCAGGGCGTCGTGGCTGGCGCGGCGCAGCAGCGCCATCATGTAGTGGAGCTGGATCATCCCCGACATCAGGTAGACGCCGAGGATCAGCAGCAGCACCCACAGGGTGGGCAACTGGTCGACCCAGTCGAAACGGCCGAGCGCGATCGGACCCAGGGTGGTCATCGCCAGCACCGGCGCCGCGAAGATCAGCCCCTCGATCACCGTCAGCGGGAACACGCTCAGCCCGGCGACCACCACGAAGGGCAGCATCGCGTACAGCCGCGCGTTGACCATCGCCACCTCGGGCAATTCGTGGCCGATGAACAGCGCCTGCGCGACGACGTAGAAGACGACGGGATTGGCCAGCATCGCCCCCAGCCAGCCCAGCGCGGTCGCGCGGCTCGGATTGCGCGGCGAGTACACCGCCAGCCATGTGAACACGGCGGCCGAGACGACGCGCAGCCCGGCCATCACCATCCACAGCGGCGACGGCAGGGTCAGGTGGTCGAGCACGATCCAGAACAGCGTGAACGCGGCGAACGCCGCCGAGACCAGGCGCACCCGGGCGACGATCGCCTCGGCGCGGTGGCGGTCGAGATAGGGCGGATGCCGGCGGCTGCCGACGAGTTCGGCAAGCTGCGCCGGCATCTGGCGGGCGATGAAGTCCGGCAGGGTGACCATGCCAGCAGGGTGAACCCGAATTCCTCGGGGTTCAACAAGTTCCGGTGGACGGCTGCCACCGGCGTCGTATCCACCGATGCCCGGTTGGCGTCGCCCGCGGCGTCCCCATGACTCATGCATGCCGCTGCGCCGACTGATCCTGATCGTCGCCCTGCTGGTCGCCCCGCCCGCCGTCGCGGCTCCCGAGTCCGCACCGAGGCTGGAGCCGCCGCCCGAGATCGAGCGGCTGGCGCGCGCCGCCGCGCGGCGGCACGGCCTCGACCCCGACCTGGTGCTGGCGATCATCCGCATCGAATCCGGATTTCGCGTCCGGGCGCGCAGTCCCAAGGGGGCGATGGGGCTGATGCAGCTCATGCCCGGCACGGCGCGACGCTTCGGCGTGCGCGACGCCTGGGATCCGGCGCAGAACCTGCGCGGCGGCTGCGCCTATCTCGCCTGGCTGCTGGACCGCTACGACGGCGACCTCGAACTGGCGGCGGCGGCCTACAACGCCGGCGAGCGGGCGGTCGACGCCCATGGCGGCGTGCCGCCCTTCGCCGAGACCCGGGCCTATGTCGCGGCGCTGCGGCGCCTCTATCCCGGCCGCCCCGAGTTCCCGCGGCCGCCGCTGAGCGTCGAATGGCGCGCCGAGCGAGGCGTTCCGGGCCTGTTCGGCCCCGCCGGCCCGGGGCGCCGACGGGCGGGGCCTTAAGGGGTAAGCCGTCTGCGCCCGCGCGCCGCGCGGCCGTTTCGGCTATGTACGCCGGCCATGCGCCGGATCGTATTTCTGCTCGGCCTGCTGCTGAGCCCCTCCGCCGCCGCCGAGGCACCCGCAACCATCGCCGCGCTGGCCCACCGGGAGGCCGAGCGCCACGGCCTCGACCCCGGCCTGGTGCTGGCGGTCATCCGCGCCGAATCGTCGTACAACCCGCGCGCGGTGTCGCCGCAGGGCGCCAAGGGGCTGATGCAGCTGATGCCCGGCACCGCCCGGCGCTTCGGGGTGCGCGACGTGTTCGATCCGGCCCAGAACGTGCGCGGCGGCTGCGCCTATCTCGCCTGGCTGCTGCGGCGCTACGACGGCGACGTCCGCCTGGCCCTGGCCGCCTACAACGCCGGCGAGGGCGCGGTCGACCGCTACGACGGCGTGCCGCCTTATCGCGAGACCCGCGCCTATGTCGCCAAGATCACCGGCCGCGCCGGCCTGCGCACCCACGGCCGCGCCACCGCCGCCGGCGGCCGCGAGATCGCCTGGCGGGAACGCGAGGGCCGGGCCGGGACGGACAGGCCGGAGCGGCCGGCCGATCTGGCGACCGATTAGCGCCGGCGCCGGACGGCGCCCAGCCCCGCGAGGCCGAAGCCGAGCAGAGCCAGGGTGCCCGGTTCCGGGACCCGCACCAGCTCGGCGGCGGCGATCGGCAGCGTCGGCAGATAGCCGCCCGCGCCATCGACCTCGCCTTCGGTGCCCTCGCCGAGCCCCGGCGCGACGGTCATGCCGTGGAGCACGATCTCGCGCAGATGCAGCGGCGTCAGGTCGTCGGCGGTGAGGTCCTCCCCCAGCAGGTCGGTCTCGGTCAGGTCGTAGGTCTGCAGGAACGAGACGGTGCCGTCGTCGGCGGTCGGGAACGGCTGCAGCGGCAGGATCACCGGCCCGTAGAAGGGCAGGCCCTCGGCCAGCTCGATGAAGCCGTCGCCATCGGTGTCGGCGGCCGGCGGCGGGATGACCGAATCCACCGGGTCGCCGCCTTCGAACCGGCCATGGATGTGCTGGGGATGGGTCATGCCGGCCTCGAGCCCGGCGGCCTCGATCGCCACCGTCAGCATCGGACCGTCGAGCGTCAGCGTGGCGCTGCCCGTGACGCCGGACTCGTTGAGCGCCGTGAAGCTGCCGGTGTAGACCAGCGCCGCCTGGGCCGCCGGCGCGGCGGCGAGCAACGGGGTCAGGCAGGCGGCCACGGTCAGTATTTTTCGCATACTCTCCTCCTATGCCGATATGCATGGGGCGAGCTGCAACGGCTATGCCGTAGGAAACAAGTGCCGGCGGTTCAAAGACTTGCCGGTCCGTGTACGGACGGCGTGTAAAGATTCGCGACAGCGGCCGGCGGGGCGCCGGTCGCGCAGGCCCCGGTCAGGCCTGGGCTCCCGCTTGGAAGCGGGAGCCCGTTCCTGAGGCGTCGCAACGTATTGAAACGCAACAGGATGGATGCCGGCCTTCGCCGGCATGACGGCAACACGCTCTTCCGCGGGAGCGGCGAAACGGCGCCGGCCAGGAAGGCTCACACGTCGAGGTCGGCCTGCACGAACTTCGCGCGTTCCTGGATGAACTGGAAGCGCAGTTCCGGCTTGCGGCCCATCAGGCTTTCGACCAGGCGGGCGGTCTCGTGGGCCTCTTCCTGGTCTTCTTCGGTGCGGCCGTGCGGGACCTGGACCTGGAGCAGGGTGCGCTTGGCCGGGTCCATGGTGGTTTCCTTGAGGTACTGGGGCGGCATCTCGCCCAGGCCCTTGAAGCGGCTGATCTCGGGCTTCTTGTTCCTGAACGCCGTCCGCAGCAGCTCGTCCTTGTGGGCGTCGTCGCGGGCGTATTCGATGCGGCCGCCGTGGCTGATGCGGTACAGCGGCGGGCAGGCCAGGTAGAGGTGGCCGCCGGTGATCAGGCCGCGCATCTCCTGGTAGAAGAAGGTCATCAGCAGGCTGGCGATGTGGGCGCCGTCGACATCGGCGTCGGTCATGATGATGACCTTGTCGTAGCGCAGCTTCTCTTCGTCGTAATGGTCGCGGATGCCGCAGCCCAGGGCCTCGATCAGGTCCTTGATCTCCTGGTTGGCCTTCATCTTGTCGGCCGAGGCCGAGGCGACGTTGAGGATCTTGCCGCGCAGCGGCAGCACCGCCTGGGTCTCGCGGTTGCGGCCCTGCTTGGCCGAGCCGCCGGCCGAATCGCCCTCGACCAGGAACACCTCGGAGCCGGCGGCGGTGTTGCGGGTGCAGTCGGCGAGCTTGCCCGGCAGCCGCAGCCGCTTGGTCGCGGTCTTGCGGCTCAGCTCCTTGGCCTGGCGCTTGCGCTGGCGCTCCTCGGCGCGATCGAGGATGCGCGCCAGCAGGGTCTTGGCCGCCTCGGGATCGGCGCTGAGCCAGTGGTCGAAATGGTCCTTGATGGCGTTCTCGACCAGGCGGGTGGCCTCGGCCGAGGCCAGCTTCTCCTTGGTCTGGCCCTGGAACTGCGGCTCGCGCACGAACACGCTCAGCAGGATGCAGGCGCCGCCCATGACGTCGTCGGCGGTGATCTGCCCCGCCTTGCGGTTGCCGATCATGTCGCCGTAGGCGCGCAAGCTGCGGGTCAGCGCGTTGCGCAGGCCGCCCTCGTGGGTGCCGCCCTCGGGCGTCGGGATGGTGTTGACGTAGGACGAGCAGTAGGCCTCCTCGTCCTCGGGCCAGGCGATGGCCCACTCGACCTGGCCCTGGTCGTCGGGGAAGCTGCCCTGGCCGGCGAAGGGCTTGGTCAGCAGCGTGCGGTTCTTCACCGTCGCGGCCAGGAAGTCGGCGAGACCGTTGGGGAAGTGCAGGGTGTCCGAGGCCGGGACCTGGTCGGTCTCCTTGATCAGCAGCGGATCGCAGGTCCAGCGGATCTGCACGCCGCGGAACAGGTAGGCCTTCGAGCGCGCCATCCGGTACATCGTGCCGGGGCGGAAATGCGCGCGCTCGCCGAAGATCTCGGGGTCGGGATGGAACACCACCGTGGTGCCGCGGCGGTTCTGCACCGCGCCGCAATCCTCCAGCGGCCCTTGCGGCGTGCCGCGGGAATAGCTCTGGCGCCACAGCTTGCGGTCGCGCGCCACCTCGACGGTCATGCGGTCCGACAGCGCGTTGACCACCGAGACGCCGACGCCGTGCAGGCCGCCCGAGACCTTGTAGGCGTCGCCGCCGAACTTGCCGCCCGAGTGCAGGGTGGTGAGGATCACCTCCAGCGCCGACTTGTCGGGGAACTTCGGGTGCGGGTCGACCGGGATGCCGCGGCCGTTGTCGCGCACCAGCACGCTGCCGTCGGCCTTGAGTTCGAGCTCGATGAAGGTGGCGTGGCCGGCCACCGCCTCGTCCATGGCGTTGTCCAGCACCTCGGCCACCAGATGGTGCAGGGCGCGGTCGTCGGTGCCGCCGATATACATGCCGGGGCGGCGGCGGACGGGCTCCAACCCCTCCAGGACCTCGATGTCCTTGGCGGAGTAGGTCTGGGTCTTCGGCGCGAGGCCGTTCTCGAAGAGATCGTCGGGCATGGCGCCGAGTCGTAGCCGATTCGGCCGATTTAGGCAAGGCTGGGGCGCGCGAATGCCGCGCGACACCACATCTTGTATGCTCTACCAGGCGGGCTCGTCCCTGGGCGCGCTCTTGAGCAGCCGCAGCCGGCGCACCGCGGCGTTGAACGCCAGCACGCAGCTGAGCAGGGCCGTGAACGCGACCTCGGTGTCCGCGGCGCGGCCGATGTCGTCGAGCAGATCGCGGGCGGCGTGGTGCATCGTCGCGTGCAGGTCCCCGACCAGCGCCAGCGCGGCGCCGTCCTCGTCCGACTCGGGCACCGCCGAGAGCAGCCATTTGCCGAAGGCGCAGTCGCACTCGGCGGTCTCGTGCAGGAGCGCCGCGCCGACGCGGCCCGTCATGTGCGCGGCCATCAGCCGGCCGAGCCAGTCGACATGCTCTCCGAGCGCCGTTTCGAGATCCGTCCGAGGCATCTTCGCCTCCCTCGCCCCATCGAACATGATTCTACGCCCGAACCAGCGCCGCCGGTATCGCCCTTGTGGCGGGTCGACCCCACCCCGAAGCATGGCCGCGGCCTTGCGGCGGCGAGGAGGAGGGGTACAATCGGCATCTCCCACCTTGGAGAGACGGATGAGCCCGCAGGATACTTCCGGCAACCGCATCGAGCTGGCGATCCGCACCATCGCCATGCCCGCCGACACCAACCCCTCCGGCGACATCTTCGGCGGCTGGCTGATGAGCCAGATGGACCTGGCCGGCGGCTCGGCCGCCATCGCCCGCGCCCGCGGCCGGGTGGCGACGATCGCGGTCGACGCCATGCAGTTCCATCTGCCGGTGTTCGTCGGCGACGAGCTGTCGTTCTACGCCGAGCTGCTGAAGATCGGGCGGAGTTCGCTGACCTACCGCATCACCGCCTTCGTCCGCCGCCGCGAAGGCCGCGAGCACGTCAAGGTCACCGAGGCGATCTTCACCTATGTCGCCATCGGCGACGACCGCCGGCCGCGACCGGTGCCGACGGAGGACTGACGCCGGTTCGAGCAACCTGTTGAAATGCCACAGGAATGGATGCCCGCTTTCGCGGGCATGACGCCTGAAATCGGGTTCATCGCGGATTTGCGGGGGCGGATTTGCGGGAAAGGCGTTTGCAGCGCTCCCTCGTCATGCCCATCGATTTCGCATCTCCAGCTTGGTTCTGCTTGACCGCCCTGGGAGCGCGGGCGTCCCGCCCGCCAAGCGCCTCAGGCGGCCGACGGTGCGGGCGGGACGCCCGCGCTCCCAGGGCCGACGGGTCAGGTCGAGGCGCAGATGAGCGCGGTCAGGCCGCGCCCTCGGCTTGGCGCAGCTTGGCGGAGTAGAACGAGGCGTTCTGGCCGCCTTCGGTCGCCGCGCGGGCGAAGGTGATCAGGTGGTGGGCGACGATGGCGACGTGCAGCAGGTCGTCGACGCGCCCGGCCTTCAGCAGCGGCACCGCCGTGCGCCAGAAGATGCGGCGGTAGTCGCCGCGCAGTCCGACATGCCACAGCACCTTGGCGAGCACCTGCAGGCCTTCGGCGACGTCGCCGGGCCCGGCGGCGCGCCTGGGCGGGCGGAAGCGGTTGGGATAGGTGTGGGCGAGCTGGTGGGCGAAGCGGCCATAGACCGCCGCGGGCGCGAAGGTCTCGGCCACCAGGCGGCGCCAGGTCGCCAGCACCATGTCGTAGGGCAGGCGGAAGCGGACGTTCGATTCGCGCTCGGGATCGTCCTCGATCAGCCGGTCCTCGCGGCGCAGGCGCTCCCACAGCGGCGTGCGCGGCAGGGCCTGCAGCAGGTTGATGGTCAGCATCGGGATCGCCGAGGCCTCGACGAAGCCCGAGATCGCCGGCGCCGTCTGCGGGCCGTCGGTATCGAGGCCGAGAATGATGCCGCTGACCACCTCGATGCCGTAGCCGTTCAGGGTACGGATGGCGTCGAGCATCGGCAGCCTGGCGTTGTGGCCCTTGTTCATCGCCGCCAGCGCGCCGAGCTCGGGCGTCTCGATGCCGCAGAACAGGGTGGTGAAGCGCGCCTCGCGCATCAGTTCGAGGATTTCCGGCTGGTTGGCGATGTTGAGCGTCGCCTCGCAGGCGAATTCCAGCGGATAGCCGTTGCGCCGCTGCCAGTCGATCAGGTGCGGCAGCAGGAGCCGCGCCGCCTTGCGGTTGCCGATGAAGTTGTCGTCGACGAAGTAGACCGCGTGCACGCGGCCTTGCCGGCGCATCGCGTCGAGTTCGCCCAGAACCTGTTCCGGCGCCTTCAGGCGCGGCACCCGGCCGTACAGCGCCGGGATGTCGCAGAACTCGCAGGCGTAGGGGCAGCCGCTGGAGAACTGGATCGAGGCCAGGAAATAGCGGTCGAGGTTCACCAGCCGGTAGGCCGGCGGCGGGAACGCCTCCAGCGGCAGCCGCGCCGCCGTCTCCAGCCGCCGCTGCTCGGGCGGCGGCGCGCAGGACTCGTCGAGCGCTGCGATCAGCGCGTCGGTGGCGTCGCCGAGCTCGCCGAGATGCAGGTAGTCGAAATCGCCGTAGGCCTCGGGATCGGCCGAGGCCGAAGGGCCGCCGAGCGCCGAGACGCAGCCGGCGGCGCGCGCCCGCCTGGCGATCTCCCGGATGCCGCGGCGCTGGATGTGCATGCCCGAGACCAGCACCGCGTCGGCCCAGGCGAAGTCGGCGTCGGCGGCCGGCCGGATGTTCTCGTCGACGAAGCGCACCTCCCAGGCCTCGGGCAGGTAGGCGGCGACGGTCAGCAGGCCCTGCGGCGGCATGAAGGCGCGCACGCCGGCGAGCAGCGGATAGGCGCTCTGGAAGGTCCCGAACGACGGCACGTAGGCCGGGAAGACGCACAGGACGCGACGGCGGTTGCGGGCGGGAGCGGCGCGGGCCATGGCCCCCAGGATCTAGTCGCGGCGGCGGTCCGGTCAATCACCCCGCCGGTGGGGGCGGCTACGACATTGGGCTATGTGCCCCACGGGCGATTGCCGGCGCCGCGATCGTCAGTATACTGACGAAAAAGAACCGACACGCGGAGGACATGACATGGCGACACGGCTCGGATCGCTCGCCGATCTGCCGGCCGACTACATCGAGGCGCTGGCGGCGCAGAGCGTCACCCCGCTCTGGCCCGGTCTGCGACAGGTGCTGCCGCACGGCAAGCCCGGCCGGGCGACGCGGCCGCACCGCTGGCGCTACGAGGCGATCCGGCCGCATCTGCTGCGCGCCGGCGAGCTGACGCCGATCGAGAAGGCCGAGCGCCGCGTCCTGGTGCTGGCCAATCCCGGCCACGGGCTCGAGCGGATGATGGCGACGCCGACGATCTATCTCGGCCTGCAGCTCATCCTGCCCGGCGAGACGGCGCCCAACCACCGCCACACGCCGAGCGCCATCCGCTTCGTCGTCGAGGGCGCCGGCGCCTTCACCACCGTCGAGGGCGAAAAGCTGCCGATGGAGAAGGGCGACCTGATCCTGACGCCGGCCGGCCTGTGGCACGAGCACGGCCACCACGGCGGCGGGCCGGTGGTGTGGCTCGACGCGCTCGACCTGCCGCTGATCTATCACCTCGAAGCCTCCTATGCGCTGGAGGGCCCGCCGCAGGCGCCGCGCAACGCGCCCGATTCGTCGCAGACCGCCTATCGCCGCGCCGGGCTGCTGCCCTACGGCGCGCTGGGCCGGCGCCGCGCCGACTTCCCGCTGGTCCGCTATCCCTGGCGCGAGGTGCGCCAGGCGCTGGCCGACCTCGACTCGGGCCTGGCCCCGGCCGAGCCGTGCCATCTCGCCTACGTCAACCCCGAGACCGGCGGCGAATGCCTGCCGGTCCTCGGCTTCTCGGCGCAGATGCTGCGCGCCGGCGAGGAGCTGGCGCCGCCCAGGCGCTCGGCCAGCGCGGTCTTCCACGTCGTCGAGGGCCACGGCCAGTCCGAGATCGACGGCGTCACCCTGGACTGGCAGGAGGGCGACACCGTCGCCGTTCCCACCCATGCCGCCGTCCGCCACCGCGCCGGCGGGCCGAAGCCGGCCTTCCTGTTCCACGTCGACGATGCGCCGTTGCATCGCAAGCTCGGCATCTACGAGGAGTTCGCGACACCATGACCGACTACGTCTTCCCGCCGCAGCCGCAGCCCTCCGTCGCCGTGCAGGGCGACGACAGGCGCTTCCCGGTGCGCCGCATCTTCTGCGTCGGCCGCAACTACGCGGCGCACACGCGCGAGATGGGCGGCGATCCGACGCGCGAGGAGCCGTTCTACTTCACCAAGCCGGCCGACGCCGTGGTGCCCTCGGGGGCGACGATTCCCTATCCGCCGGGCACCGAGAACCTCCACCACGAGATGGAGCTGGTGATCGCGCTCGGCGCGCCGGCCTTTCGCGTCGGGCCGGAGGCGGCGCTGGACGCGGTCTGGGGCTACGCCTGCGGCCTCGACATGACCCGGCGCGACCTGCAGGCCCAGGCCCGCGACAAGGGCCGGCCGTGGGATTTCGGCAAGGCCTTCGACAACTCGGCGATCATCTCGCCGATCGTGCCCAAGGCCGCGGTCGAGACGGTGGCGAAGGGCGCGATCCGGCTGGCGGTCAACGGCACGGTCCGGCAGCAGGCCGACCTGTCGGACATGATCTGGGCGGTGCCCGAGATCATCGCCCACCTGTCGCGCTTCTACCATCTGATGCCCGGCGACCTGATCTACACCGGCACCCCCGAGGGCGTCGGCGCGGTGCGGCCCGGCGACCGCCTGGAGGGCGCCATCGACGGGCTCGGGACCATCGAACTCGCGATCGCCGAGCCGGAATGATCCCCGACGAGCTGCAGCGCAAGCCCGGCTACCTGATCCGCCGCGCCCAGCAGGCGGCGGTGGCGATCTTCCTGCAGGAGTGCCGGCCCTACGACGTCACCCCGGTGCAGTACGGCGTGCTGCGGCTGCTCAGGCAGCGGCCCGGGGTCGACCAGGCGACGCTGGCCGGGCTGGTCGCCGTCGACCGCTCGACCATGGCCGACGTGGCGGCGCGGCTCGAGGAGCGCGGACTGCTGTTCCGCGCGCCCGGCGCCGACCGGCGCGTCAAGCTGCTGTCGCTGACCGTCGACGGCGAACGCCTGCTCGACGACATCGAGGACGCCGTCGACCGCGCCCAGCAGCGCATGCTGGCGCCGTTGTCGCCCGACGAGCGGGGGCAGTTCCTGGCGCTGCTGGAAAAACTGGTCGCCAGCGCCGACGAGGGCGGGTGAACGGTCGCGAAAGCTTCCGGGGCCGGGCCGGCAACATTCGAACGGGCGCCGCCGCGCGGCCGCAGCAAGCTTGCTTTTTCCGTCCCGGCCGCGGCGCTCGGATTGCCGAAAAGGGAAGGAGCACTTACCTTTCAGGCAAAAGAACCGACGGTAAGGCACCGCGGGAGGAGATCGCATGACCATCGCCACGCGCGTCACCCTGGAAGACAAGTACGCCCTCAGCTCGGGCCGGGTCTACGTGACCGGCACCCAGGCGCTGGTGCGCCTGCCGATGCTGCAGCGCCAGCGCGACCTGGCGGCCGGGCTGAACACCGCCGGCTTCGTCTCGGGCTATCGCGGCTCGCCGCTGGGCGGGCTCGACAAGGAGTTCTGGAAGGCGCGCAAGTACCTGGATTCCCACCACGTCCGCTTCCAGCCGGGCGTCAACGAGGATCTGGCGGCGACCGCGGTCTGGGGCACCCAGCAGGCGGCGCTGTTCCCGGACATGGCCTATGACGGCGTGTTCGGCATGTGGTACGGCAAGGGCCCCGGCGTCGACCGCACCGGCGACGTCTTCAAGCACGGCAACTCGTCGGGCAGCTCGAAGCACGGCGGCGTGCTGGTGCTGGCCGGCGACGACCACGGCTCGAAGTCGTCGACGCTGGCGCACCAGAGCGAATACGCGTTCATGGACGCGATGATCCCGGTGCTCAACCCGTCGACGCTGCAGGAGCTGATCGACTACGGCCTGATCGGCTGGGCGATGAGCCGGTATTCCGGCTGCTGGGTGGCGATGAAGGCGATCGCCGAGATGGTCGACAGCTCGGGCTCGGTCGACGTCGACCCCGAGCGCCTGGCGCTGGTCGAGCCCGACGACTTCCAGCCGCCGCCCGACGGCCTGCACGTGCGCTGGCCGGACAAGCCGCTGGACCAGGAATACCGGCTGATGAAGCACAAGCTTTACGCCGCCCTGGCCTTCGCGCGCGCCAACAGGCTCGACCGCATCGTCGTCGACGCGCCCGAGCCGCGCTTCGGCATCGTCACCACCGGCAAGGCCTATCTCGACGTCATGCAGGCGCTCGAGGACCTCGGCATCGACGAGAAGCACGCCGCCGAGATCGGCCTGCGCGTCTACAAGGTCGGCATGAGCTGGCCGCTGGAGCGCGACGGCGCCCGCCACTTCGCCGAGGGCCTGGACGAGATCCTGGTCGTCGAGGAGAAGCGCGCGCTGATCGAGAACCAGTTCAAGGAGCAGCTCTACAACTGGCGCGAGGACGTGCGCCCGCGGGTGATCGGCAAGTTCGACGAGAACGGCGAGTGGATCCTGCCCAGCGCCGGCGAGCTCACCCCGGCCCGCATCGCCCGCGTCATCGCCGCGCGCGTCGACCGCTTCTACACTAGCCAGCGCATCAAGAAGCGCCTGGAATGGCTGGACGAGAAGGAGAAGAGCCTGGCCAAGGCGCAGGCGCCGATCGCCCGCGTGCCCTATTTCTGCTCGGGCTGCCCGCACAACACCTCGACCGTGGTGCCCGAGGGCAGCCGCGCCATGGGCGGCATCGGCTGCCACTACATGGTCACCTGGATGGACCGCGAGACCTACGGCTTCGCCCATATGGGCGGCGAGGGCGTGCCCTGGGTCGGCCAGGCGCCGTTCTGCAAGACCAGGCACATCTTCCAGAACCTCGGCGACGGCACCTACTACCACTCGGGCACGCTGGCGATCCGCCAGTGCATCGCCGCCGGCGTCAACATCACCTTCAAGATCCTGTTCAACGACGCCGTCGCCATGACCGGCGGCCAGCCGGTCGACGGGCCGCTGAGCGTGCCGATGATCGCGCGCCAGGTGCGCGGCGAGGGCGTCGAGCGGATCGCCGTGGTCTCGGACGAGCCCGAGAAGTACGGCCTGTCGGCCGGCTTCCCCGACGGCACCACCGTGCACCACCGCGACGATCTCGACGCCGTGCAGAAGGAACTGCGCGACATCCCCGGCGTGTCGGTGCTGATCTACGACCAGACCTGCGCCGCCGAGAAACGCCGCCGGCGCAAGCGCGGCAAGATGCCCGATCCGCCGAAGCGGGTGTTCATCAACGAGCTGGTCTGCGAGGGCTGCGGCGATTGCGGCGTCAAGTCGAACTGCGTCTCGGTGGTTCCGATCGAGACGGAATTCGGCCGCAAGCGGGCCATCGACCAGTCGTCGTGCAACAAGGACTACAGCTGCCTGAAGGGCTTCTGCCCGAGCTTCGTCACCGTCCACGGCGGCAAGCTGCGCAAGCACGCCGGCTCGGCCGGCGGCGCCGGCGACTGGGGGCCGCTGCCGGTGCCCGAGGTGCCGGCGGCCGCCGAGCCCTACGGCATCGTGATCACCGGCATCGGCGGCACCGGCGTCGTCACCATCGGCGCGCTGCTCGGCATGGCGGCGCATCTCGAGGGCAAGGGCGTCTCGGTGCTCGACATGACCGGCCTGGCGCAGAAGAACGGCGCCGTCGTCAGCCACGTGCGCATCGCCGACGACCCGGCCTCGCTGCACGCGGTGCGCATCACCGCCGGCAACGCCAGACTGCTGCTCGGCTGCGACGAGGTCACCGCCGGCGGCTTCGAGGCGCTGTCGAAGGCGCGCGCCGGCTTCACGCGGGCGGTGATCAACGGTCACGAGACGATGACCGCCGACTTCACCAAGAACCCCGACCTGCAGTTCCCCAAGGCCGAGCTGAGCAAGCACATCGCCGACGCGGTCGGCGCCGACGCGGCCGACTTCGTCGAGGCCAGCAGCATCGCCACCGGGCTGATGGGCGATTCGATCGCCACCAACCTGTTCATGGTCGGCTACGCCTGGCAGAAGGGGCTGCTGCCGTTGTCGGAGGAGGCGATCCTGCGGGCGATCGAGCTCAACGGCGCCGCGGTCGAGCAGAACAAGCAGGCCTTCCTGTGGGGCCGCCGCGCCGCCCACGACCTCGCCGCCGTCGAGAAGGTCGCGCTGCCGCGGACCGTCCCCGACGACCTCAGGCTGTCGACCAGTCTGGACGAGGTCGTCGCCCGCCGGGTGGCGTTCCTGACCGAGTACCAGGACGCGGCCTACGCCGCGCGCTACCGCGAGACGGTGGACTGGGTGCGCAAGGTCGAGAGCCAGAAGGCGCCCGGCGGCGAGGCGCTGACCGACGCCGTCGCCCGCTCGCTGTTCAAGCTGATGGCCTACAAGGACGAGTACGAGGTGGCGCGGCTCTACACCGCGACGCCGTTCGCCGACGAGATCGCCGAACGCTTCGAGGGCGACTACCGGCTGGAGTTCCATCTGGCGCCGCCGCTGCTCGCCCGCCGCGACCCGAACACCGGCGAGCAGATCAAGACCGCCTACGGTCCGTGGATGATGAAGGCGTTCCGGGCGCTGGCGAAGATGAAGCGCCTGCGCGGCACCGCCTGGGACCCGTTCGGCCGCAGCGAGGAGCGGCGGATGGAGCGGCGGCTGATCGAGGACTACCGGCAGACCGTGACCGAGCTGCTGGCCGGGCTGACCGCCGACAACCGCCGCCTGGCGGCGGCCATCGCCGCGCTGCCGCAGACCATGCGCGGCTACGGCCACGTCAAGCAGCGCCACGTCGCCGAGGCCAAGGCCCGCGAGGCCGAGCTGCTGGAGCAGTTCCGCGCGCCGGGAAGCCCGCGCCAGGCGGCCGAGTAGGCGGGGTCTTTCCGGCCCTGTCGCCGCCGTCAGGCGGCGACGTCGGCGACGGTGCCGCCGCCGTCAGGCGGCGACGTCGGCGACGGTGCCGCCGGTCAGTCGCACCAGGTCCTGGAACGTCAGGCGGAACACGGCGTTGGGGGTGCCGCCGGCGGCCCAGATCTCGTCGAAGGCGCCCAGGTCGGCGTCGATGACCGTCAGCGGCGGCTCGGCATGGCCGACCGGCGGCACGCCGCCGATGGCGAAGCCGGTGCGCTCGCGCACGAAGGCGGCGTCGGCGCGACCGATCGGCTCGCCGAGGCAGGCGGCGACCTTGGCCTCGTCGACGCGGTTGATGCCTGAGGCGACGACCAGGACCGGCCGCCCGCTCGTCCGCCCACGGAAAACCAGCGACTTGGCGATCTGGGCGACGGTGCAGCCGATCGCCGCCGCCGCATCGGCGGCGGTGCGCGTTCCGGCTTCGAATTCCAGAATCTCGAATCCATCGCCGAGGACGGCCTGTACGCGCAGCGCGGTGCTGTTGGTGGCGGGCTTCATGCCGTCATGAAAGGCGAAAGCCGGGCGTCGCGCAACAGTCGATCGGTGATGGCCGGGCTTGTCCCAGGCTGTCCGGTCTAACGAAACAGGTTGTGCTGCGTTCGGCAATCCGCACCAATCGCGTCATGGCCGGGCTTGTCCCGGCCATCCACGTGTTTCCGCCTGCGGTCAGTTCCCGACAGGAGTGCGACCGCGCC
>CAZJFH010000080.1:0-21445 GCA_964545205.1 uncultured Rhodospirillaceae bacterium | reverse complement strand
TCGAGCCGCTTGGTGGTGCGCACGATGCCGACATAGTCCCACATGAAGCGGCGCAGCTCGTCCCAGTTGTGCGAGACCACGACCTCGTCGTCGGAGTCGGTGACCCAGCTTTCGTCCCAGGCCGGGATCGGCGCCGGCGCCGGCACGGTCGCCAGGGTGGCGGCGATGTCGGCGGCCGCCGCCTCGGCGAAGACCAGGCATTCGAGCAGCGAGTTCGAGGCCATGCGGTTGGCGCCGTGCAGTCCGGTGCACGACACCTCGCCGACCGCGTACAGCCCGGCGACGTCGGTGCGCCCGGCCAGGTCGGTGACGACGCCGCCGCAGGTGTAATGGGCGGCCGGAACCACCGGGATCGGCTCGCGGGTCATGTCGATGCCGAGTTCCAGGCACTTCTCGTACACGGTCGGGAAGTGTTCGCGAATGAAGGCGGCCGGCTTGTGGCTGATGTCGAGATGGACGCAGTCGATGCCGAGCCGCTTCATCTCGTGGTCGATCGCCCGGGCCACGATGTCGCGCGGCGCCAGTTCGGCGCGCGGATCGAAGCGGTCCATGAAGCGGCTGCCGTCGGGCAGGCGCAGCACCCCGCCCTCGCCGCGCACCGCCTCGGTGACCAGGAACGACTTGGCCTGCGGGTGGTACAGGCAGGTCGGGTGGAACTGCGAGAATTCCAGGTTCGCCACCCGGCAGCCGGCCCGCCAGGCCATCGCGATGCCGTCGCCGGTGCAGGTGTCGGGGTTCGAGGTGTAGAGATAGACCTTGCTGGCGCCGCCGGTGGCCAGGACCACCGCCTTGGCCGCGACCGCCTTGACCTCGCCCGCCTCCAGGTCGAGGGCGTATGCGCCGATGCAGCGCGACGGCCGCCCGAGTTCGTCGCGCCCGACCACCAGGTCGACGGCGATGTGGTTCTCGATCACCGTCACGTTCGGCCGGCCGGCGACCTGCTCGGCCAGCGTCGTCTCGACGGCGCGGCCGGTGGCGTCGGCGGCGTGGATCACGCGCCGGTGGCTGTGGCCGCCCTCGCGGGTCAGGTGGTAGGCGAGCCCGCCCTGCGGCGTCGGGGTCTTGGTGAAGGGCACGCCGTAGCCGATCAGCCGCTCGATCGCCGGGCGCGCGTTCGCGACCACGAAGCGGACCACGTCCGGATCGCACAGGCCGGCGCCGGCGTCGAGCGTGTCGGCGACGTGCGAATCGAGGCTGTCGGTGGAATCGAGCACGGCGGCGATGCCGCCCTGGGCGTAATAGGTGCTGCCTTCGGTCAGCGCCGCCTTGCACAGCACCGCGACGCGCACGCTGTCCGGCAGTTGCAGCGCCAGGCTGAGGCCGGCGCCGCCGCTGCCAATCACCAGCACGTCGAAACCGCCGTTCATCGCGGCTCGGCCCGCCAGTCGAGGCCGATGTCGACGGCGCCGGCCGACTGCGTGATGCGGCCGACCGAGACGAAGTCGACTCCGGTCTCGGCGATGGCGCGGATGGTCTCCAGGTTGACCCCGCCGGACGCCTCCAGCTTGGCCCGCCCGGCGACCAGGGCGACCGCCTGCCGCAACACCGGCGCCGGCATGTTGTCGAGCAGGATGATGTCGGCCGCCGCCTCGACCGCCTCGGCCACCTGCTCCAGCGTGTCGCACTCGACCTCGACCGGCACGCCGGCGGTCCTGGCCCGCCGCACCGCGGCGCCGACGCCGCCGCACACGGCGATGTGGTTGTCCTTGATCAGGATGGCGTCGTAGAGGCCCATGCGGTGGTTGCGGGCGCCGCCGGTGCGGGTGGCGTATTTGGCCAGCCGGCGCAGGCCGGGAATGGTCTTGCGGGTGTCGAGCAGCACGCAGCCGGTGCCGGCGATGCGCTGGACGTAGCGGTTGGTCAGGGTGGCGATGCCCGAGAGATGCTGGAGCAGGTTCAGCGCCGTGCGCTCGGCGGTCAGCAGGCCGCGGGCCGGCCCGGCAACCTCGGCGAGGATGGTGCCGGCCGGCACCAGATCGCCGTCGCGCTTGCGGGGGGTCCATTCCGACTCGGTAACGACGGTGCGGAACACCTCGCCGGCGATGTCGAGGCCGCAGACCACCATCGGCTCGCGCGCCGCCAGGATGCCGTGGAAGCGCAGGTCGGCCGGAATCACGGTCTCTGACGTGACGTCGCCCTGGCCGATGTCCTCGGCCAGGGCGACGTCGATCACGCGACGGATGTCGGCCGCGTCACTCGGCGGCATGGCGCACCGGGATCGCGGTCGACATGTCGAGCATGCGCTCCAGCGGCTCCAGCGCCGCCACCCGCAGCGGCTCGGGCAGTTCGATGCGCGGCGCGTCGTTCAACAGCGCCAGATACACCTTTTCCAGGGTGTTCTTCTCCATGAACGGGCAGTTGGCGCAGTTGCAGCTGCCGTCGGCGCCCGGCGCCGGGATGAAGCGCTTGTGCGGCACCGCCTTCTGCATCTGGTGAATGATGTGCGGCTCGGTGGCGATGATGAATTCCTCGGCGTCCGAGGCGATCACGTAGTCGAGGATCGCCCGCGTCGAGCCGATCTGGTCGGCGTGGGCGAGGATCGTCTCCGGGCATTCGGGATGCGCCGCCACCTTGGCCCGCGGGTGCCGGACCTTGAGCTTGACCAGTTCCTTCTCCGAGAAGGTCTCGTGCACGATGCAGGTGCCCGGCCACAGCACCATGTCGCGGCCGGTCTTGCGGCGCAGATAGGCGCCGAGATGCTTGTCCGGCGCGAACAGGATCGGCTGCTCGGCCGGAAGCTGATTGATGATCGACTCGGCGTTCGACGAGGTGACGATGATGTCCGAAGCCGCCTTCACCTCGGCCGAGCAGTTGATGTAGGTCAGCGACACGTGATCGGGATGCTGGGCGCGGAAGCGGCGGAACGATTCGGCCGGGCAGGAATCCTCGAGCGAGCAGCCGGCCTCGGCGTCGGGGATCAGCACCGTCTTGTGCGGCGACAGGATCTTCGCCACCTCGCCCATGAAGCGCACGCCGCAGAACACGATGACCTCGGCGTCGGTCGCCGCGGCCTTGCGCGACAGATCGAGGGAATCGCCGACGAAGTCCGCCAGGTCCTGAATCTCGCCGTCCTGGTAGTAGTGGGCCAGGATCACCGCGTTCCGTTCGCGGCGCAGGCGCGAGATCTCGGCATGGAGATCCATGAACGGGTCGATGTCGGCCTGCGTCCGCGCCTCGGCACCGGGCAGAACGATCGTGTCGGACATTCCTCTCTCCTTCGGGATACTCAGGCTGGTCGGCTCCACGAACCCTTATTTAGGAAACGGCATATACCTGCAATACCCCAAAGTGAAGAATCCCGCCGAGTCGGCAGGAAAAATGCGGCCTTCGGCAGGGCGGCCCATTCTCCGATCATTTTCCTCGGTTATTTGCTGCCGCGCAAAGACCGACCGCCCTGGCGCCGCCATGATGCGGATCGAGACGGGAAGCCGGACGGCGCGACGCACCTCTCCCCTCCCTGTGCCAAGCGCCGCCGGCCTCCTCCCCTCCCTCGCTCTTCCTCTCGGCGCCCCTCGCGGGGCGCCTCTTTTTTGGTTCGAATCGGGCTCTCCCCGGAGTTCCGCGACGGTCCATTTTTTTGTGAATTCGAAATCGACGAACTGAGCTATAGATTGCGCAGGGTAGTTGGGGGACGACTTCGATGCAGTGGTGGAATGACAGGTCGATCGGGGCGCGCATCGCCATCGCGCTGACGCTTCCCGTGCTGGGTCTTCTGGTGTTTTCGGGCTGGCTGATCTCGGATCGGCTGGCGATGGTCCGTCAGGCCGAAAGCCTGATCGGGCTGGCCGGACTTGCGTCGGACGCCAGCGGGCTGGTGCACGAGCTGCAGAAGGAACGCGGCGCCTCGGCGCTGTTCCTCGGCAGCAAGGGCACGCAATTCGTCAAGGAGCTGGGCCAGCAGCGCAAGGACAGCGACGCCGCCCGCACCCGCCTCGAGGCGACCGTCGCCTCGACCTCGCTGGCCGGCGCCGTCGCCGAGCACGTGGCCAAGGCCCGCCAGAGCGTCGAGAAGCTCATCACGCAACGGACCGCCGTCGACGACCAGGCGATCGATCCCAAGCAGGCGATCGGCGCCTACACCCGCACGATCGCCGAGCTGATCGGCGTCGTGAAGGATCTGTCGCTGACCAGCCCCGACACCGCCGTTTCGGCCCAGGTCTCGGCCTATGTCGCGCTGATGGAGGGCAAGGAGCGCGCCGGGCAGGAGCGCGCCACCGGATCGGCCGGTTTCGCCGCCGGCACGTTCGACAAGCCGCTCTACCTGCGCCTCGTCCAGCTCGGCGCCGAGGAGCAGGCGTTCTATTCCGTCTTCCGCAGCTACGCGGGCGCCGCGCAACGGCAATTCTTCGACGCGACCCTGGTCGGCGAGCCGGTCAAGGAGGTCGCGCGCCTGCGCGACGTCGCCTACGCCAGCGTGTTCGGCGGCGCCGGCACCCAGGGCGTCAAGGCGCCGGACTGGTTCGCCATCACCACCAAGCGCATCGACCTGCTCAAGGCCGTCGAGGATCGCCTGGCCGACGATCTTCGCGCGCTCACCGCCGCCAAGAAGGGCGGCGCCGTCGAGGCGCTGGTGTGGAGCGGCGGCCTGGCGGCGCTGACCGTCGCGGCGGCGGTGCTGCTCGCCCTGGTCGCGGTGCGCAGCACGACGCGGCCGCTGCTCGGCCTGGCCGAGGTCATGCGCCGGCTGGCCGGCGGCGACGTCGGGCTGACGATCGAAGGCAGCGAGCGCAAGGACGAGATCGGCGCCATGTCGCGCGCCGTGGCGGTCTTCCGCGACAACAAGATCGAGGCCGACCGCCTCGCCGAGGCGCAAAGGCGCGAGCAGGAAAGCAAGCAGGCCCGCGCCGCGGTCATCGACCAGTTGCTGCGCGAGTTCAACGCCGAGGTCACCCACGCCCTCGACGACATGGGCAGCGCGGCCACCGAGATGGAGCAGGTCGCGCAGTCGATGGCCGCCACCGCCGAGCAGACGGCGCGGCAGGCGACGATCGCCGCCGCCGCGACCGAGCAGACCTCGGCCAACGTCCAGACCGTCGCCAGCGCCACCGAGGAGCTCACCGCCTCGATCTCCGAGATCAACCGCCAGGTCCACGAATCCTCGCGCATCGCCGGCAGCGCCCGCCACGAGGCCGAGGAGACCAACGCGCTGATCGGCGCGCTGGCCGGCGAGGTCGAGAAGATCGGCGAGGTGGTCAGCCTGATCAGCGACATCGCCAGCCAGACCAACCTGCTGGCGCTCAACGCCACCATCGAGGCCGCCCGCGCCGGCGAGGCCGGCAAGGGCTTCGCGGTGGTGGCCGGCGAGGTCAAGGCGCTGGCCAACCAGACCGCCCGCGCCACCGAGGAGATCGGCTCCCAGATCGGCGCCATCCAGAACTCGACCGGCCGCGCGGTGACCGCGATCGCCAACATCAACGCCACCAGCCAGCGCATCAGCGAGATCGGCGCCGCCATCGCGGCGGCGATCGAGCAGCAGGGCGCGGCGACCGGCGAGATCGCCCGCAACGTCCAGCAGGCCGCCGCCGGCACCGGCGAGGTCAGCGGCAACGTCAACGGGGTGTCGGAAGCCGCCCAGGTCACCGGCAAGAACGGCCGTCAGGTGCTGGAGGCCGCCAAGGGCCTGGCGCGGAACTCGGCGAGCCTGCGCGAGCAGGTCAACTCCTTCCTCAGCAACGTGCGCACCGCCTGACAAGGAACAGCCCGATGGAATACACCTTCACCGAATCCGGCGGCACCGCCCGCGCCGCGCTGCGGGGCTCCGTCACCTTCAAGGACGTCTCGAAGTACCCGGAGATCATCGGCCGCTTCAGCGGCGCGGTGGCGAAGACCTGGGAATTCGACCTCGGCGGCGTCGACTTCCTCGATTCGAGCGGCATGAGCCTGTTCGTGCTCGCGCACGACGCCGCCAGGGCGAAGGGCGCGGCGCTGTCGCTGCGCAACGCCTCGGGCCGCGTCCTCGACGGCCTCAAGCGGGCGCGGTTCGACCAGTTGATGCCGGTCGCCTGAGCGCCCTAGCCGTCCTGCAGCCAGTAGCGCAGCACCGCGCTGACCGTCCGCGGCCGCTCGATCGGCGCCAGATGGCCGCAATCCTCGACGATCACCAGCCGGCCGCGCCGCAGATTCGCGGCGATCTCGGCGGCGACCTTGGGCGGGGTCAGCGCGTCCTGGCGGCCGACCAGGACCAGGGTCGGGCAGTCGATGCGCTTCAGGTCGTCGCGGCCGTCCGGGCGGTTCATGATCGCCGTCTGCTGGCGCTCGAACGCCTCGGCGCCGACATTGCGCGCCATGGCGATCACCCGTCCGGTCAGCACCGCGTCGTTCAGGCGGTCGGGATCGATCAGGTTGGGCAGCAGCTCGGGCATGATCGAATCGAAACGGCCGCCGCGCGCGATCTCGATCGCGCGCAGCCGGCGTTCCTTCTGCTCCGGCAGGTCGGCGCGCGCGGCGGTGTCGATCAGCGCCAGCCGGGTCACGCGCTCCGGCGCCTGGCGCATGATCTCCTGGGCGACGTAGCCGCCCATCGACAGCCCGGCCAGGGCGAACTGCGCGGGCGCCGCATCCAGCACGCGCCGCGCCATCGCCGCCATGTCGTCGTCGCGGGTCAGGTCGGCCACCGTGACGGCGGCGATGTCGGCCAGGGTCCCGACCTGGTGCGCCCACAGGTCGGCGTCGTTGAGCAGCCCAGGCAGCAGAACCAAGTTTTCCATGTCGAACAGCGCCTTACTTGATCAGCTTCATCAAATCCTTGAATTCCGGCGTGCCGGCGCAGTTCAGCCATTCGAACAGCACCATCTCGACCGAGACCACCGAGACGCCGTTCTGGCGCAGGCGGTCGAAGCCGATCTCGGCGTTGCGCGGCACCCGCGACGAGCAGGCGTCGGCGGCGACGAAGACCTCGTAGCCCTGCTGTCGGAAGCGCAACGCGCTCTGCAGCACGCAGACATGCGCCTCGATGCCCGCCACCACCACCTGGCGGCGGCCGAAGCCGCGCAGCCGGTCGGTGACGCCGGGATCCTCGCCGCACGAGAAATGCAGTTTCTCGAGCACCGCGTCGGGCGCCATCAGCGCCTTCAGCGCCGCCACGGTCGGGCCGATGCCCTTCGGGTACTGCTCGGAAACCAGCATCGGCAGGTCGAGCCGCCGCGCCGCCTGCATCAGCGTGCCGCAGCCGCGAACCACCGAATCCGGATCGGCCATCGCCGGCAGCAGGCGTTCCTGCACGTCCACGATCACCAAGCCGCTGTCGCGCGCCGTCATCAGCATGTGCGTTCTCCCGCATTTTCCGTATAAACGCTATCCGAATGGTCCGATCGCGCCAACCCCGCCCGCGGCGCGATTGACAGCCGGACGCGACACTCTATTATCCGGCTTCGCACATGTGTCCGTTTTTTTCCTGCGTTTCCAACGCGAGCGGTTCGAATCGATAATATGAGCTTCGCCGATCTGGGCTTGTCGCCCGAAACCCTCCGTGCCGTGGAGGAAGCTGGGTATCTGACGCCCACGCCGATCCAGGAACAGGCCATCCCCTACGTGCTCATGGGACGCGACGTCCTGGGCATTGCGCAAACCGGCACCGGCAAGACGGCGTCGTTCACGCTGCCGATGATCGACATCCTCGCCGCCGGGCG
Source organism: uncultured Rhodospirillaceae bacterium (assembly GCA_964545205.1). Lineage (GTDB taxonomy): Bacteria > Pseudomonadota > Alphaproteobacteria > Rhodospirillales > Magnetospirillaceae > CAZJFH01. Next base: position 13,817 of record CAZJFH010000080.1, on the reverse strand, counting down.
CGCCAAGGCGCGCATGCCGCGCTCGCTGATCCTGTGTCCGACACGGGAACTGGCGGCGCAGGTGGCCGAGAACTTCGAGAAGTACGGCAAGTACCAGAAGCTGAACATGGCGTTGCTGATCGGCGGCGAGTCGATGGGCGACCAGATCAGCGTGCTGGACCGCGGCGTCGACGTGCTGATCGCCACGCCCGGGCGCATGATCGACATGTTCGAGCGCGGTCGCGTGCTGCTGACCGACGTCAAGGTCCTGGTCATCGACGAGGCCGACCGCATGCTCGACATGGGCTTCATCCCCGACGTCGAGCGCATCGTCGGCCTGCTGTCGAAGATCCGCCAGACCCTGTTCTTCTCGGCGACGATGCCGCCCGAGGTCCGCCGCCTGGCCGATGCCTTCCTGATGAACCCGAAGACGGTCTCGGTGGCGCCGCCCGCCTCGCCGGCCGAGCTGGTGACCCAGGGGCTGGTCCTCGTCGACGAGATCGACAAGCGCGAATCGCTGCGCCACCTGCTGCGGACCGAGGACGTCCGCAACGCGCTGATCTTCTGCAACCGCAAGCGCGACGTCGACGTGCTGTACCGCTCGCTTGCCAAGCACGGCTTCTCGGCGGCGCGGCTGCACGGCGACATGTCGCAGCCGGCCCGCACCGAGACGCTGGAGCAGTTCAAGGCCGGCATCGCCAAGCTGCTGGTGTGCTCCGACGTCGCGGCCCGCGGCCTCGACATCAAGGAGCTCAGCCACGTCTTCAATTTCGACGTGCCGATCCACGCCGAGGACTACGTCCACCGCATCGGCCGCACCGGACGCGCCGGGCGCGAGGGCCGCGCCTTCACCATCGCCACGCCGCACGACGGCAAGTACGTCCAGGCGATCGAGCAGATGATGGGCCGGCCGATCCCGCGCGTGCACCTCGAAGGCGTGGAGGAACTCCAGTTCGAGGAAGGCGATCGCCGCCGCCGCGGCGCGCGCAAGGGCCGCAAGCCCGAGGAGAAGCGCCGCGAGCCCCGCGAGGAGAAGCGCCGCGAGCCCCGCGAGGAGAAGCCCGAGGCGCGCGCCGAGGAACGCCGCGAGCCCCAGCCCGAGGAACGCCGCGAGCCCCAGCCCGAGGAACGCCGCGAGGAACGGCGCGAGGAACGCCGCGAGGAACGCCGTCCGCCGCGCGGCGACGGCAAGGCGCGGCGCGTCCGCCGCCGCGAGTTCGACGAGTACGGCATCGGCGAGATGAAGCACGCCGAAGACGCCGTCGGCTTCGGCGATCACGTCCCCGACTTCATCCAGCGGACCTTCAAGCTGCCGAAGGCCGCCCGCAAGGGTGCGGCCGACGAGGAGGAATGAGGCGATGCAGACGATCTTCGTGATGGTCAAGTGCGAACTCGGCCGTTCCTACGACGTCGCGGCGGAAGCCGTCGAGACCGAGCGCGTGTCGGAAGTGCATTCGATTTCAGGCCAGTACGACCTGATGCTGAAGTGCTATCTCGATGACGGCGACGACATCGGCCATTTCGTCAACGGCACCATCCAGATCCTGCCCGGGGTCAAGGACACCTTCACGATCATCGCCTTCAAGGCCTTCACCTGATCGGCTGCGCTGGCCGCAGGCGCTCGACGAGGGCCGCGGCCGGCCAGCCCAGCGCGAAGGCGACGGCCGGATTCGCGGCCACGCACAGCGCGCCCATCCCCGCGACGATTCCCAGCCTTGATCCGCGCCAGCGCGCAAGCTTGGCCGAGGCCGCCAGTTCGAGGCCGGAAAACGCCAGCAGCGCGCCGAGCACGGCGTCCGGAATGGCGGCCAGCAAGGCGTAGCCGCCCGGTCCCAGCACCAGCCCGAGCGCCAGCAGCGCGACGCCGATGATCACCGGTGCGGCGCCGCTGCGGGCGCCGAACCGGTGGTGGGCGGCGATGCCGCCGCTGCCGTGGCACATCGGATAGGCGCCGAACGGGGCCAGCAGCAGGTTGGCGGCGCCCTGGCTCAGCGCCAGGTTCCGCTCGCTGGCGCGGGCCGCATGCTCCGGATAGAAGTGGCGGGTCAGCGAGGCGGCGACGATCACCGCGTTGGTCACGGTCAGCGGCAGTTGCGGCAGCACCGCGTGTTCGAGGCCGAACAGGACTTCGTCCCAGGCCGGGACCACCGGCGCCGGCAGATGCAGGCCGAGGTCCAGCGGCGGCAGCGCCGGCACCAGCCCGGCCAGCGCCCCCGCCCCGGTGCCGGCCGCCAGCGCGATCAGCGCCACCGGCAGCCGGCGGCCGCGGCCGAGGACCAGGATCGCGGCGCCGGTCAGCAGCCCCAGCCACCAGGTCTCGGCCATCAGCCGAATCCCCAGCCAGGCCAGCGCGACGCCGAGGCCGAGCTGCAGGCCGGCGGTGACCGTGCCGGGTATCAGCCGCACGAGCCGCGCCAGCACCCCGCTCAGCGCCAGCGCGAGCAGCAGCAGCCCGAGGATCGCTCCGGACGCGGCGACGGCGCCCGGCGTCATGCCCTCGATCAGCACCGCGGCCGACACCGCCTTCATCGGCTGCACCGCCATCGGCAGCCGATAGAACAGGCCGCTGGCGACGTAGAAGGCGCCGAACCCGGCCAGCACCGCGGCCGGGGCCATGCCGACCAGGGTGATGGCGCCGACGACGTGCGGCAGGAAGGTGCCGAGATCGCCGAAGGCACCCGACAGCTCGCGCAGGCTCCAGACGAAGCGGCGCCTCATCCCCTGCCCTCCAGCCGCCGCAGTCCGAGCGCCGCCGCCAGGCCGACCGTCGCGGCGGCGACGATCAGACCGGCCGCCGCCGTCCACCCCGCCGCCACCACCACCGCGGCCAGCAGCGGCGGGCCGAGAAGCTGGCCGACATTCGAGCCCTGGACGACGAATCCGTTGACGCCGCCGACCGCCGACGGCCGCGGCGCGAACAGCGCCGCCGCGCCGAGGACCGTGGCCGGCAGCAGCCCCCCGAGCGCCGAGAAGGCGGCGGCGGCGAGCAGACGGCCGCCGTCGGGCAGCAGCTCGGAAAACACCAGCGGGGCGGTGGCGGCCATCGCCAGGAACGCGGCGACCATGCTCGTCCAGCGCGGCCAGCCCCGCCGCGCCAGGCGGCCGGCGCCCAGGTTGCCGAAGACGTTGACCAGCACCACCAGCCCCGACAGCACCATCGCCCAGGCGGGCGCCAGCGCGAGCCGCTCGACCAGCAGAACGGGAAAGAACCCGACCAGCGCATTGTAGGACAGGCTGTAGACGCAGAACGCCACCGCCAGCAGCCACGGCCCGGGCCGCCGCACCAGGACCGGCAGGTCGAAGCCGATCGCGGCGCGCGCCCGCGGCAGCCCGCGAGTGACGTGCCACAGCAGCAGGCCCGCCGCCGCGCTCGCCGCCGCCGCGAAGGCCCAGGCGGCGCGCCAGCCGGGGCCATGGATCAGCAGCAACGGCGAGACCAGCATCATCAGCCCGGCGCCGAGCGGCATCCAGCAGCCCCACAGGGCGAAGGCGGGACGGACGTCCTCGGCGCGCACGACGCCCCAAATCAGGGCCGGTCCCGACACCACCACCATCAGCGCCGCGGCGCTTTCGACGAATCGCAGCGCCAGCAGCGCGCCGCCGGACGGCGCCGCCGCGCCGGCGAGGCTGGCCGCGGCCAGCAGCGCCAATCCCCCCAGCATCGCGCGCCGCGGCGTCAGCAGGTCGCCGAGGCTGCCGGCCACCGCGGCGGCGACGGCGCCGACCGCGGCGAAGCTCGACAGGATCCAGCCCGCGGCGGTCAGGCCGAGGCCGAATTCGGCGCGAAGCTGGGGAATCGCCGGCGGCACCTTGCCGACGTGCAAGGCGGCGCAGACGCCGGCGAGGACGACGGCGAGGATCACGGGCCAGCGTGTGACGGCGACGGCGACATGCATCGCGGCAGTGTAGCCGGGAACCGGGCCGCCGGCACCACCGGCGCGAGCCGCGTCAGCCGCCGCCGACCCACCAGCCCAGGCCGGCGGCGGCGATCATCGCCGCGACCACGGCGCTGATGCGCCAGGCCATGGTGCCGCCGCACAGGCCCCACACCATCGCCGCCTTGACGCCGGTGTTGACCACGGCGGCGATGACGATGGCGGTGAAGCCGACATACAGCGAGGTCTCGGTCGCCGCCGCGTTGGCGGCCGAGATCGAGATGGCGTCGACGTCGGCCAGTCCCGATATCGCCGCCAGGGCGTAGAGGCCGGCGTCGCCCAGCCAGCGCTTGGAGAGTTCGGCGAGAACCAGGACGGCGGCCAGGAAGGCGGCGAACTTCAGCGCCATGCCGAACTCGAACGGATTCTGCAACGGCGTGTCGGCGCCGGTCTTGGCCGAACGGTCCTCGGCCCGCCACCACAGCGCCAGCGCGCCGAGGAAACCGGCCGCCGCCATGGCGCCCAGCGGCCAGGCCAGCAGCGGCAGCAGCCGCCACTCGATGACCACCACGATCACCGCCAGCCGCAACAGCATCGTCGAAGCCGCCACCGCGACCCCCGCCGCCAGGTTCGACTGCAGACCGGGGGCGTTGCGGCCGAGCCGCGCGAAGCTGACCGTCAGGGCGGTCGACGAGGCCAGGCCGCCGAACACGCCGGTCAGCAGCGTTCCCAGCCGCGCCCCCGCCAGCTTGATGGCGAAATAGCCGGTGAACGACAGCGCCGCGATCAGCACCACCAGCAGCCACAGCTTGAACGGGTTGATGACCTCGCCGGGGCCGTAGCCCTCGTCCGGCAGGATCGGCAGCAGCACCACCGAGATCAGCAGCAGCTTGGTCGCGGCGACCAGTTCGAGGCGCTCGAGCGTGCTCAGCCAGCGGTGCAGCGGCTCCTTGGCCGCCAGCAGCGCCACCACCACAACGGCCCCGGCGGCGGCCGCCTCGATGTCGACCCGGACCGCCAGCATGCCCAGGCTCAGGGTCAGGATCTCGGCGATCTCGGTGGTCATGCCGACATCCTCGGCCCGCCGGCTGCGCACCCAGTGGGCGACGACGACCAGCACGGTGACGGCGAGAAGCCCGAGCGCCAGCACGACGTCGCCGACCACCCGCGACAACATCCCCAGCACGCCGCCCAGCAGGCCGATGAGCGCGAAGGTGCGCACGCCGGCCACCCGCGCCCCTTCGGGCTCGTCCCGCTGGTGCCAGCCGCGCTCGATGCCGATCAGCAGTCCGATCACCAGTGCGACGGCGAGCGGCTGGAACAGCTCGATGTTTTCGGCCGGCATCCGCGGCGCCTCCCGCAAGTGGCTCTGATTCCTAGAGATATGCCGAAATCGCGGCCTTGCCCAGGGCCTATGCCGCAAGCGCTGGCATTTCGTCGCGCCGGCGCCTACATTGCCGCCGACATCCGTGGGGAATCGCCATGAGCCGCTACTACGTCTTCGATGCCGCGCGTCCCAACGGGCGGAAGGTGAAGCTGTGGGTCGACGGCGGTTTCGAAAGCCTGCGCGTTGTCGACGACGCATCGTTCCGGCGGCTGCAGGCGATCTGGAAGTCGCGCGCGGCGCTGCTGATGGTGGTGATGCTGCCGGCCGCTGTGCTGGCCGGGATGCTTTATCTGACCGGCCGGGCCTCGGCGGAGGTTCTGCTCTACATCCTGTTCGCCGCCGCCCTGGCCGACCTGATCGCGCGCGCGGTGCTGCGCTGGCACGAGCGCCGCGCCATCGGAGCGCTGCCGCCGCGGCCGCTGCCGGAATCGGCGGCGGCCGAGATGCGCGCGGCGGTCGGAACCGGCGACCGGGCGGCGCTGCGGTCGGCCGCCGAACGGTGTCTGGCGGGGCTGGAGGCCGCTAATTCGTAAATCGGTACCGCAATGCGGATTGCGCTTGCGCATCACGGTTCCCAAGTTCATAGTGCATGGTATGGCGGGTAGGTCGGGGCGGTTTTCCGCCCACCCGGACTGGCAGCGGCGTTCCGACCTGCGCCGGTAAAGATCCAGGGAGCGGACGGACGGATCGGGAATATCGGGTATCGCGTTTTGCGCAATATTGTTACTTTTTGCGGCGCAAAATTTGCTGTTGATTTCCGAAGCTCGGTCACGTAATCGTCACGCTACCCATACGAATGGGCAATACTGACCTGAAGAGTGGGAAGATGGCGACGGATTCGGTTTCGATTGCGCTGGCCGGAAGCGGCGGCGCCGGTGTGATGACGGCGGGGCAGATCCTTCTGGATGCCGCCGCCAAGGCTGGCTATTACGGCCTCATGGGCCGCTCCTCGGGCCCGCAGATCCGCGGCGGCGAAGCCGCGGCGCTGGTTCGAATCTCGACCAAGCCGGTGTCGTCGCTGGATGACCGCTACGACATGCTGGTGGCGATCGACTGGCAGGGCGTGAGCCGCTTCAAGGCCGAGCTGCCGATGGACCCCAGCAGCCTGATCCTGTGCGATCCGGCCGAGGGCGAGGTTCCGGAAGCCTTCACCAGCTACGGCTCCGAGGTGGCGCAGCTGCCGATCGCCGAGATGGCGAAGAAGATCCCCGGCGGCCGCGTCAACATGGTCGCCTTGGGCGCCGCGGCCAAGCTGCTCGGCCTGCCGATCGACCCGATCGTCGAGGTCATCGCCGACGCGCTCAAGAAGAAGGGCCCCGAGGCGCTGAAGGCGTCGACCGACGGCCTGTTCGCCGGCGCCGACGCCGCCGAGGCGCTGTCCTGGCGCGCCGACCTCAAGCCGGCGCCGCAGAGCGACGTTCCCCACTGGAACATCTCGGGCAACGAGGCCGCCGGCCTCGGCGCCGTGCGCGGCGGCGTGCGCTTCTGCGCCGCCTACCCGATCACCCCGGCCACCGAGATTCTGGAATGGCTGGCGCCGAACCTGACCGACATCGGCGGCATGCTGGTGCAGGCCGAGGACGAGATCGCCTCGATCAACATGTGCATCGGCGCCTCCTACGGCGGCGTGCCCTCGATCACCGCGACCTCGGGCCCGGGCCTGGCGCTGATGACCGAGGCGATCGGCCTGTCGGTGGCGTCCGAGACCCCGGTCGTCGTCGTCGACGTGATGCGCGGCGGCCCCTCGACCGGCATCCCGACGAAGTGCGAGCAGTCGGACCTCAACATGGCCATCTACGGCCTGCACGGCGACGCGCCGCATCTGGTGGTGGCCGCCAACTCGATCGCCGACTGCGTCTTCTCGACCCAGTGGGCGGTGCATCTGGCCGAGAACCTGCAGACCGCGGCGATCGTGCTGTCGGATCAGTTCATGGGCCAGTCGCGCGCGATCATCGACCGTCCGGCCGATCTCGCCTTCATCGCCCGCCGCCTGACCGCGACGGCCGACATGGCCGAGGGCTACAAGCGCTACGCCCTGACCGCCAACGGCGTCTCGCCGATGGCGATCCCCGGCACGCCGGGCTGCATGTACACCTCGGACGGCCTCGAGCACAACGAGCGCGGCACGCCGTCGAGCCAGGCGCACGACCACCAGGCGCAGATGGACAAGCGCCTGAAGAAGCTGCTGCAGCACGACTACGGCAATCACTGGGCCGACATCGAGGGCGACGGCGAGATCGCCGTGCTGACCTGGGGCTCGATCACCGCGCCGTGCCGCGAGGCCATCGAGCGCATGGGCGAGGCCGGCAAGAAGGTGCGCCTGATCTCGATGCGCCTGCTGCTGCCGGCCCTGCCCGACAAGATGGACGCGGCGCTGAAGGGCGTGAAGAAGGTCCTGATCGTCGAGCAGACGCACGGCCGGCAGTTCTACCACTACCTCAAGGGCCACTTCGAGCTGCCCGCCGAGGTCGCGGTTCTGAACCGCCCGGGCCCGCTGCCGATCCGCCCCGCCGAAGTGTCCAACCGCCTTGCCGCCTGGATGTGAGCCATGACTGCTGTGACCCAGAACTACACCGCTAAGGACTACAAGTCCGACATCAAGCCCGTGTGGTGCCCCGGCTGCGGCGACTACTCGGTGCTCTCGTCGATGACCAAGGCGCTGGCCGAGCTGCAGCTCGCGCCGGAGAACGTCGCCGTCGTCTCGGGCATCGGCTGCTCGTCGCGCATCCCCGCCTACACCAACGTGTACGGCTATCACGGCGTGCACGGCCGCGCCCTGGCCGCCGCCACCGGCCTCAAGCTGGCCCGCCCCGACCTGACGGTGATCGCCACCGGCGGCGACGGCGACGGCCTGTCGATCGGCGGCAACCACTTCCTGCACGCCTGCCGCCGCAACGTCGACATGACCTACGTGCTGATGGACAACCAGGTCTACGGCATGACCAAGGGCCAGGCCTCGCCGACCACGGCCCCGGACTGGTGCGAGAGCAAGCTGACCCCCAACGGCCCCGGCGTCACCGCCCTGCAGCCGCTGCACCTGTCGCTGGCCTGCGGCGCCAACTTCGTCGCCCGCGGCTTCTCCGGCGATCCCAACCACGTCGCCAGGCTGATCGCCGAGGCGATCCAGCACCCCGGCTTCTCGTTCGTCCAGATCCTCAGCCCGTGCGTGACCTTCCGCGCCGAGCAAAGGGGTTGGAAAGAGGTGGTCGAGAAGGATACGCTGGCTGCCACCGACAACGTCGCCGAGGCCTTCGCCCTGCTGGCCGAGGACAACGGCATGAAGACCGGCGTGCTCTACGCCGGCAACCGGCCCGCGTTCCAGCCGTCGCAGAAGACGGTGAAGGACATCGACGCCATCGAAAGGAAGTTCGTTGCATGAGCGCATCCTTCGACGTCGCAAGCTTCCTCGCCCACGCCCTGGCCTTCGAGAACGAGGCCGCCGAGCGTTATGACGAGTTGGCCGATACCATGGATGTCCACCGCAACAAGGACGTCGCCCAGCTCTTCCGGCGCATGGCGAACTTCTCGCGCATGCACGCCGACGCGGTGAAGGGTCGCGCCAGCGACGTCGAACTGCCGCACTTCAAGCCGTGGCAGTTCCAGTGGAAGGAAGCCGAGGGGCCGGAGGTCGCTCCCGTCGAGCGCACGCACTACCTCATGACCCCCTTCCACTGCCTGCAGCTGGCGCTGCACAACGAGCGCCGCGGCCACGAGTTCTACAAGTCGGTCGCCGACGCCAACGCCGACCCCGAGGTCAAGCGCCTCGCCGAGCAGATGGCCGAGGAGGAGCTGGAGCACGTCCAGGTTCTCGAGGAATGGCTGTCGCGCACGCCGGAGCCCGAGCCCAACTGGGACCAGGACCTGGACCCGCCGGTCGTCGCCGACTGAGCGTCGCCATCTCGTGAATGCGAACGGCCCGGAGCGATCCGGGCCGTTTTCGTTTTTTGCGGGGCCTGCGAAGGCTAAGCGTCCGGGGCGGGCGCCGCCGTCCGCCCGGCCGGCGCCAGATCGGGCCGCGGCTGCCTCAGCTCGGCCAAGGCGTGCCGGACGATCTGGAACGCGCCCGTCAGCGCCAGCGCCGCCATGATCGCCGCGACCACGATGTCCGGCCAGCCCGCGCCGGTGCCGAACACCCCGGCGGCGGCGGCCAGCACGGCCAGGTTGGCGATGGCGTCGTTGCGCGAGCAGATCCAGACCGAGCGGCGGTTCGAATCGCCGTCCCGATGGAAATACAGCAGCCCGGCGACGCCGAGATTGGCCAACAGCGCCAGCGTGCCGACGATGCCCATCACCTGGGCCTCGGGCACGGTCTGCGCGATCGCGTTCCAGGCCGTCTGCCCGGCCACCCACAGCCCGACGGCGCCCAGCGACAGCCCCTTGAGCAGCGCCGCCCGGGCGCGCCAGGTCAGCGCCAGGCCGAGGACCAGGAGCGAGATGACGTAGTTGGCGGCGTCGGCGAGGAAGTCCATCGCGTCCGCCTGGAGGGACACCGACCCGGCGATGGCGCCGGCGACGATCTCGACCAGGAACATGGTCGCGTTGACCGCCAGCGCGATCCACAGCACGCGGCGGTACGCCCGGTCTGCCGGCGGCTTGGACGGCGAACAGCTGCTGCCGCAGCACGACGCTGCCATGGCGGAACTCCTTGCCTTCGTGTGTCTCGGGCCTGAAGATGGACCCTGGAGTCACTACAGGGTCAAGGGCGATGTCGGAAAAATCGTCGCTGTCGATCGGTGCGCTGGGCAAGGCGACCGCCACCAAGGTGGAGACGATTCGTTTCTACGAGAAGGTCGGCATCCTGCCGCGGCCCGGGCGCACGGCAGGGAACTACCGCGTCTACGGCCCCGAGCACGTCCGGCGGCTCAGCTTCGTCCGGCGGGCTCGCGATCTCGGATTCCCGCTGGAGACGGTTCGGGCGATGCTGGACCTGGCCGATCAGCCCGACCGGCCGTGCGGCGAGGTCGACGCCCTCGTGCGCGAGCAACTGCAGGACGTCGAGCGCAAGATCGCCGACCTTGGGCGCCTGCGCGACGAACTCGACCGGCTCGCGAACGTGTGCCGCGGCGGCCGGCGCATCGCCGACTGCCGGATCATCGAGGCGCTGTCGCCGTGAGCCTCAGACGAAGTCTCCCCGGCACAGCCCGTGCCGGCGCAGCTTGTCGTAGAAGGTCTTGCGCGGCAGGCCGAGCGACTCGATCGTCGCCTTGACGCTGCCGTTGTGGCGCGCCAGCGCCTGCTCGATCAGCGCCTTCTCGAACGCCTCGACCTGGTCCGACAGCGAAGTCCCGCCGCTCGCGACCGCCTCGGTCTCGAAGTCGTCGAGGCCGCTGACCCCCAGGACGTAGCGGTCGGCGGCGTTGCGCAGCTCGCGCACGTTGCCGGGCCAGCAATGCGCCAGCAGCCGCCGCATCTGGTCGGGATCGGGCGCCGGCGGCGCGCGGCCGTAGCGCTGGGCGGCGAGGTCGAGGAAGTGCTGGAACAGCAGCGGGATGTCGTCGCGGCGCTCGCGCAGCGGCGGGATGGCGACGACGACCACGTTCAGCCGGTAGTAAAGATCCTCGCGGAACAGCCCTTCGGCGGCGGCCCTCCTCAGGTCGACCTTGCTGGCGGCGACGACGCGCAGGTCGACCGCCACCTGCTCGTTGGTGCCGAGCGGCTCGACCATGCGGTCCTGCAGCACGCGCAGCAGCTTGACTTGCAGGGCCAGCGGCATGCTCTCGATCTCGTCGAGAAACAGGGTGCCGCGATGGGCATGCTGGATGCGCCCGACCCGGCGTTGCGCCGCGCCGGTGAAGGCGCCGGCGGCGTGGCCGAACAGCTCGCTTTCGAAGATGCTCTCGGGCATCGCGCCGCAGTTGAGCGCGACGAACGGGCCGCCCCGCTGGCGGCTGGCCTCGTGCAGGGCGCGGGCGACCATCTCCTTGCCCGAACCGGTCTCGCCGATCACCAGCACGTCGGCGTCGGTGTCGGCGACGGCGGCGATGGTCTTGCGCAGGCGCTCGATGCCGGGGCTGCGGCCGATCAGCGGCGAGTCGGTCTCGGCCAGGCGCTGGCGCAGGCTGCGGTTCTCCATCACCAGGCGGCGCTTCTCCAGCGCCCGCTTGACGACGTCGACGAGGTGGTCCGAGGCGAACGGCTTCTCGATGAAATCATAGGCCCCGCTGCGCATCGCCTGAACCGCCATGGCGACGTCGCCGTGGCCGGTGACCAGCACGACCGGCAGATCGGGATCGAGGCCCTGGATGCGGCGCAGAAGCTCCATGCCGTCCATGCCCGGCATGCGGATGTCGCTGACCACCGCGCCCGGCCAGTCGTCGGTCAGCCGCGCCAGGGCGGCGTCGGCGTCGGCGACCGCGACGACGTCGAGATCGGCCAGCTCGAAGGCCTGGGCGGCGGCGAGGCGCAGCGGCTCGTCGTCCTCGACCAGCAGCACGGTGCGGATGTCGTTCATGCGGTCACCTTCTCGGACAGCGGCAGGCGCAGCACGAACTCGGCGCCGCCCTCGCGATGGTTGCCGGCGGTGATCGAGCCGCCGAAGGCCTTGACGATGCCGTAGGACACCGACAGCCCCAGGCCCAGCCCCTCGCCCTCGGTCTTGGTGGTGAAGAACGGGTCGAACAGTTGCGGCAGGGCGGTCTCGGCGATGCCGGTGCCGGTGTCGCGCACCCGCAGCACCGCTTCGCCGCCGTCACGCTCGGCCGAGATGTCGAGCCGGCGCAGCGGCGCGTCGCGCATGGCATCGATGGCGTTGCGGAACAGGTTGACCAGAACCTGCTCGATGCGCACGGTCTCGGCCAGGATGCAGAGGCCGCACTCGACCGTTCCGTCCGCCACCGTGATCCGCCACTGCCGCAGTTGCGGCCCGACCAGCCCGAGCGCCTCCGAGACCACCCGTTCGAGCTGGATCGGCCGCAGCTCGTCGGAGGGGCGGCGGGCGAAGGTCTTGAGCTGACTGGTGATGCGCGCGATGCGTTCGGTCAGCCCGGCGATCCCCGACAGGTTGGCCGCCACGGTCTCGAGCTTGCCACGCTCCAGCAGCACGCGGCCGTTGTCGGCATAGGTGCGGATCGCCGCCAGCGGCTGGTTGATCTCATGGCTGATGCTGGCCGACATCTGGCCGATCGCCGCCAGCTTGGCGGCCTGGATCAGCTCGCCCTCGGCGCGCATGCGCTCCTCGATCGCCCGCTCCAGGCCGCGGTTGGCGATGGTGAGTTCGAAGGTTCGCTCCTCGACCCGGCGCTCGAGCTCGATCTTGGCCAGACGCTCGGCGGCGACGCGGGCCTGCAGCGCCGTGCGCCGCTGCCAGACCACGAACAGCGCCGAGCCGATGGTCAGCGCCGTCAGCACCGCCGTCGATGCCGACAATCCGGCCGCCCGGGCCATCGGCCCGGCGTCGAACAGGCCGTGGAGCTGCCAGCCGAACTCGGCCAGCGGCATCCACTGGTGCAGGTATCCGTTGTCGACCGAGGCGCCGAAGCGCCGCGGCACCGCCAGGCGCACCAGCTCGGAGCCCTCGCCGGCCGGGCGGCGTTCGCCGACCTCGAGCGGCACGATCTCGTTGTCGCCGTACTGGCGGCTGTCGCGCACGCCGGCCAGCGTCGCCTCCGGCAGCGGCGTCAGCGACCGGTAGCGCCAGCCCTCGACGCTGGTGATGAAGACGATGCCGTGCCGGTCGGTGACGATCAGGCCGTCGCCCGCCTCCTTCCAGCCGTCCTCGATGTTGTCGATGCCGATCTTGATGACCACGACCCCGGCGACGCGCGTCTCGACGCGGACCGGAAACGCCACGTAGTAGCCGGGCACGCCCGACGAACGGCCATGCGCGAAATAGCGGCCGACGCCGCCGGAGACGGCGCCCTTGAAATACGGCCGGTAGGCGTAGTTCTCGCCGACGAAGCTGGTCGCGGTGTTCCAGTTGCTGGCGGCGATCGCGGTGCCGTCGCGGTCCATCACGTACAGCGCCGAGGTCTGGAAGGTGGCGTTGATCTCTTCCAGCTTCTGGTTCAGGCGGGCGACGGCCCCGGCGTCCCGCGGGTGCAGCAGCGCCTCGGCGACCTCGGGGTCGCGCGCCAGCACGTACGGCACCGAGCCGTACTTCTCGAGCTGGCGGCGCAGATTGGTGGCGTAGAGCGCGAGCTGGGCCTCGGCCTCGCGCTGCAGCCCGGCCAGCGCCTTGTCGCGGCCCCACTCGGCCGCCAGCCAGCCGACCGCCGGCACGAGGACCAGCAGCCATACGGCCGCGGCGATCAGCGGCCCGGTGGCACGGCGGGAATGCGGCATGGCGGAGAACCCCAGGAAGCGGGGCGGATCATGACAGGCCGGGGCGGCCTTGCGCAAGCCCGGTGTGCGGAAATCCGCACACGCGTTTGCGCGTCCTGTGCGGGAATCGTGACATGCGGGCGGCGCAATGCAGGCATTTCCGCCCGGAATGGCTTGGCCCGGCAATTGCTACACAGGTGTTACCACGGGCCGATCGCCGCCCGCGGACCAAGAAAACGGGAGAGAACACAACATGCGAAACCTGCTTTCCGCCGTCGTCGCGACGGGCGTTCTTTTGGCGGCGCCGGTCGCCATGG
>CAZJFH010000079.1:0-22246 GCA_964545205.1 uncultured Rhodospirillaceae bacterium | reverse complement strand
CCAGGGCATTTGCCGCTTGCCGGTACCCGGCCGGGACCGGGCCGAGATGGAGGCGCTAAGGGGTGCCTTTTGTTTGACCGGCGCGGATTCTCGCCCGCACCGTCGGCCGCCTGAGGCGCTTGGCGGGCGGGACGCCCGCGCTCCCAGGGCATTTGCCGCTTGCCGGTACCCGGCCGGGACCGGGCCGAGATGGAGGCGCTAAGGGGTGCCTTTTGTTTGACCGGCGCGGATTCTCGCCCGCACCGTCGGCCGCCTGAGGCGCCTGGCGGGCGGGACGCCCGCGCTCCCGGGGCATTTGCCGGTACCCCGGTCCCACCCGGTTCCCTACCCCTTGGTATGAGGCGCGGCATGGGGTCGCATCCGTATGGGTGATTCCCCGATCAGTCCCGGATGGCTAGGATGTTCGCCAACCAAAAAACCAGGGAGGCGTCGATGACCGGGTACTACACGGTTCAACCGTATGTGCGCGATCCCGCCGGCAGTCTGCGGCCGGCCGCCGGAGGGCTGGGGACCGACGACCTCGGCCAGGCGCTCCGCCGCGTCGACACCCTGTGGTCGACGGGGCGCCTCTCGGGAGTCACGGTCGTGTGCACCGTCGCCGGTTCCCCGGCCGAACAACTGGTCGAGGCCCGCGGCCTGGTGCCCGCCTTCGCGCACTGACGCGTCCGGCTCCACAAGTTTCAAGAATGTTTCGGCCCTTGCGCCGGCGAGGACTTTGCTCGCGGCCGACGGCACTGTTGCCGTGACTTTTCGTCCCGCAACATTCACTTAGGACGCCGCGGCACGGGTGTTAGCCTTTATTCGATCACCGTTGTTCGGAGATCGTGGAGGCTGGCGATGAACGTGCTGCGATGGGATCCGGTGATGAGTTCCGGGGTCGCGTTCATGGACGAGGACCACCGCCAGGTGCTGGCGGAACTGGCGGACATCCAGGACATGGTGGCGGCGGGCCGGCTGGCCGACGCCAAGGCGGCGTTCGCACGGATGATCGTCGACACCCGCGCCCATTTCGCCGAGGAAGAGAGCCTGATGCGCCGCAACGGCTTCGCCGGATACGGCCTGCACAAGCTGGAGCACGACGATTTCCTGGACCACATGGAGCGGTTCGCGCGGCAATTCGGCACGGGCGGCATCGCCCTGCACGAGGACATGCTGCGGTTCATATCGCTGTGGTTCCTCGGCCATATCCTGGGTTCGGATCGGATGCTGGGCACCTCCTGCGCCGCCGAGGCGGCGTGATCCTGCCGGAGCGGCGCCGACGGCCGCCGCTCCGTGGGTCCGGGCGGCGTTCGGGAGGGGGGGCCGCCCGGACCTTCGAATCTCGCACCGGGGTTTCACGACACCGTCGCGCAACAGCGCGGACCGGCATCCGCGCTAGCCGCAGGCGGCGTGGCGTCACTCGGCGGCGCCGACCTGCGGGTCGGGAACGAAGCTGGCCAGCAGGGCGCGGACCTTGCCGTCGAGCCACTCCATGCGGTCGAGCCAGGACAGGCCGAAGCTGTATTCGACGGTGATGCCCTCGGGCCGCTGGAACGTGGCGCTGCACGACGGCTGCGCCGTCTCCAGCCGGCACTCGACGTAGCGCTGGCCGGCGGCGCCCTCGTAGAAGCCTTCCATCACCTGCGGCAGGTTCGGATTCGAAAGCGCGTACAGGCGCAGGCCGTGCCAGTGGTCCCTGGTGATCTCGCGGTACAGCCCGCGCGCCTTGGCCTGCTGCAACTGGTGCTCCAGTCGCTGCATCTGACCCGGCGGCAGGTCGGCGTGCAGCCGCATCCACAGCACGTCCGGAGCGCCCGGCTGGCGGAAGCGTTCGATGGTGTCCCAGCCGACGGTGCGCAGCTCGGGCAGCGTCAGCTCGATCCACAGCGACACCACCTCGCCGGGGTCGCCGGCCGTGGCCCGGCGCATGTGGACGCTGGTCACCGCCTGCAGCGGCACCGTCAGGTGGGTCTCGGCGAACTCGGTGTCGAGGGTCTTGACGTCGAGCGAGCGCCAGGCGGTGGCGTCGAAGGACGGCGCCTCGGGATCGGGATAGGTGCCCGCCGCCGCCGTCGCGGGATGGGCCACGACGATGCCGCCGGCCAGCGCCAGCACACGCAGACTCGCCGATAGGGGCATCGCAGGGTCCTCCCGTCGTTACCGATCCGGGACTCGATATGTGCATCGCCGCCGCCGATTGCCGCCCTGACTTGAGTCGGCGCAGGGCTGTCGTTAGGGCCGTATCTCGATGGGCGTGCCGTTCGGTACGGCGCCCCAGATTTCCTCGATCTCCTGGTTGGTTACGGCAATGCAGCCGTCGGTCCAGTCGCGGTCGAGGTGGCGCCGGCCGAGCCAACCGAGGCCGTTCGGCAGCCCGTGGATCATGATGTCGCCGCCCGGCGGAACGCCCCGCCCGGCGGCCGCGGCGCGGTCGGCGGCGTCGGGATAGGACACGTGCAGCGACAGATGATAGCGGCTGTCGGGATTGCGCCAGTCGAGCACGTACAGGCCCTCCGGCGTCCGCCCGTCGCCTTCCATCCGCTTGTGGCCGACCGGCTGGCGGCCGAGCGAGATCGGGTATTCGCGCAGAACCTCCCCGGCCTTGAGCAGCAGAAGGCGCCGGCTGGACTTCTCGACCAGCACGGCGTCGGCCGTCTCGGTCAACGGCGCCCGTTCGGGAACGGGCACCGGCAGAAGCAGCGCCGCCGGCACAGCCAGCGCCAGGAGCAGCAGCACCAGCCCGATCAAAAGGCGAACCGCTCTCACGGTGCCGCCGGAACCGTGAAATGAAAGCTGCTGCCCTTGCCCGCCTCGGACTCGACCCACATGCGGCCGCCGTGGCCCTCGACGATCTTCTGGCACACCGCCAGCCCGATGCCGGTGCCTTCGTACTGCTGGGTGGTGTGCAGGCGGCGGAAGATCTTGAAGATGTCGGCCTGGAACTCGGGGGCGATGCCGATGCCGTTGTCGCCGACCGAGACCTGCCAGTGGCCGTTCTCGCGGCACCAGCGCACCTGGACGCGCGGCCGGCGGCTGGGCTCGCGGTATTTGACGGCGTTGCCGACCAGATTGACGAACAGCCGCACCAGCTCCGAGCGGTTGCCGACCACCGGCGCCGGCCGGCGCTCGACCCGCACCGCGCATCCGGCCTCGTCGATCACCGGCTGCAGGTGATGCAGCGCCTTGTCCAGCGCCTCGCCGAGATCGACGGTCTCGGCCGGCCGGCCGTCGCGGCCGATGCGCGAATATTCGAGCAGGTCGAGGATCAGCCTGTCCATCTGCAGGGCGCCGTCGCGGGCGTAGCCGATGAACTCGCGGCCGTCGTCGTCGAGCTTGTCGGCGTAGCGGCGCTCGATCAGCGCCAGATAGGAATTGACCATGCGCAACGGCTGGCGCAGGTCGTGGGAGGCGACATAGGCGAACTGCTCGAGGTCGTTGTTCGAGGCGGCGAGCTCGCGCGCCCGCCGCTGCGCGGCCTCCTCGGCCTGCTTGCGCGCGGTGACGTCGCTGATGAAGCCGTGCCACAGGGTCTCGCCGTCCGGCGTGCGCTGCGGCAGCGAGTCGCCGCCGATCCAGCGCACCGCCCCGTCGGCGTCGCGCAACCGGAACTCTTGGCGCCACGGCGTCAGCGTCTCGGCCGAGACCCGCACCGAATCGAGCAGCGCGTCGAGGTCGTCCGGATGGACCAGCGCGAGCAACGCGCCGGCGTCCTCGCGCACCGCGGCGGGGGCGAGGCCGAACAGGTCGATCAGCGCGTCGCTGGCGTAAGGCATGCAGAAGCCGCCGTCGGCCCGCTGCAGGAATTGGTAGAGCACGCCCGGCGCCCGCGCGGCGATCTGGCGCAGGCGATCATGGGCTTCGGCCAGTTCGCGCGTCCGCTCGGCGACCTGCCGCTCGACGGCGGCATAGGCCAGGCTCTGGCGCGCGAGCTGTTCCGCCAGCCCGCCCATCAGCTTGAGGATCGCCGGCAGCTTGTGCTCGGCGATGATCGGCACCTCGGCCAGCGCCTCGGCATAGGCCGCCGGCTCGAACCCGAACTGCCGCTGCTGATCCCGGAACCAGTCCGGGTCGGGCGGCGCCAGCAGGAATTGGCCGACGAACAGGTTGGCGACGTGAACGCCCTCGACGACGATCGGCGTCGCGCAGTCGGTCAGGCCGTTGCGGCAGCGGTAGATGGCGTAGCTCTTGCCGGCCGCCATGTCGCGCGACAGGCTGACGTCGCTTTCGACGCAGCGGGCCAGGGTGCCGGGCTTGGCGCGGTGGAAGTCCGCGCACACCCGCTGCCAGCGCGACGAGGCGAGGACATGCCCGTTGAGGTCGATGATCGCCACCGGCAGGCCGACGACGTCGAGGAAATTCTCGAAGATGCCGCTCATCAGGCCGAAATCGATCGTCGCGGCCGGGTCGGCGGCGAGCTCGGCGAGCGCCAGATTCCAGTCGGCGCGCAGCGGGTCGCGCATCTCCGCCGTCGCCGGCGGCCTGACGAACAGCTCCTGCGTTTGCGGCCGACCCCGATCGCCCATGACAGCCCCCCTTCCGGCCCCGACGCCACTATAGCAGCGGCGGCCCGGAAAGAACGTCACAAACCGCCCGGCTACATCGCCCGCAGCCGCTCCAGCGCCTCGGCGATCTTGGCGCGCTTGGCGAGGTAGTCGTCGCGGCGCTCGCGCTGCTCCTGCACCACCTCGGGATCGGCCTTGGAGATGAAGGCCTCGTTGCCGAGCTTCTTGTCGATCTTGGCCATCTCGGCCTCGATCTTCGACAGCTCCTTGGAGAGGCGCGCCTGCTCCTGGGCGACGTCGATATGGCCGGCCAGCGGCAGCACCACCGTCGCCTCGCCGACCACCACCTGCACCGAGCCCTTCGGCGCCTCGTCGCCGAGCGTCACCGAGTCCAGGCGGGCCAGGGTCTGGATGATGTCGCGGTGGGCGTCGAGGCGCCTGGCCGTCTCGTCGCCGGCGCCGCGCAGGATCGCCTGCAGCTTCGCCCCCGGCGGCACGTTCATCTCGGAGCGCACGGCGCGCACGGCGGTGACGAGCTGCACCACCCAGTCCATCTCGGCGTCGGCGGCCTGGTCGGCGCGGAAGTCGTATTGCGGCCAGTCGCCGCCGATCAGCATGCCGGCGCGGCCGCCCTCGGCCGTCTTCTCCCACAGCTCCTCGGTGATGTAGGGCATGAACGGGTGCAGCATGGTCAGGATCTGGTCGAGCACCCAGGCGGCGGTGGCGCGGGTCTCGGCCTTGGCCGCCTCGTCGGCGCCGCCGAAGATCGGCTTGGCGAATTCCAGGTACCAGTCGCAGAAGGTGCCCCAGGTGAACTGGTAGACGGCGTTGGCGGCGTCGTTGAACTTGTAGGTCTCCAGCGCCAGCGCGGTGCGCCCGGCGGTCTCGGCGACCTTGCCGGCGATCCAGCGGTTGACCGTCTGGGTCAGCTCGCGGACCTCGAAGCGCTCGGGCGGGCGGCACTCGTTCATCTGGCAGAAGCGGGCCGCGTTCCACAGCTTGGTCGCGAAGTTGCGGTAGCCCTCGACCCGGCTCTCGGCCAGCTTGATGTCGCGGCCCTGCGCCGCCAGGGCGCACAGGGTGAAGCGCAGCGCGTCGGTGCCGTATTTGTCGATCAGCACCAGCGGGTCGATGATGTTGCCCTTCGACTTCGACATCTTCTGGCCCTTCTCGTCGCGGACCAGGGCGTGGATGTAGATCTCGCGGAACGGCACGTCGCCCATGAAGTGCAGGCCCATCATCATCATCCGGGCGACCCAGAAGAAGATGATGTCGAAGCCGGTGACCAGCACGTCGGTCGGATAGTAGCGGTCGAGCTCGGGCGTGCGGTCGGGCCAGCCCAGGGTCGAGAACGGCCACATCGCCGATGAGAACCAGGTGTCGAGGACGTCGGAATCGCGCGTCAGCTCGACGCGGCGGCCGTAATGCTTCTCGGCGACCTCGAGCGCTTCCTCCTCGGACAGCTCGACGAACACCTTGCCGTCGGGGCCGTACCAGGCCGGCACCTGATGGCCCCACCAGATCTGGCGCGAGATGCACCAGGGCTGGATGTTGCGCATCCATTCGAAATAGGTGTTCTCCCAGTGCCGCGGCACGAACACCGTGCGGCCGCGCTCGACCGCGTCGATCGCCGGCTTGGCCAGGGTCTTGGCGTCGACGAACCACTGGTCGGTCAGCCACGGCTCGATGACCACGCCCGAGCGGTCGCCGTAGGGCACCATGTGCGTGTGGCTGTCGATCTTGTCGAGCAGGCCCAGCGCCTCGATCTCGGCGACCACCTTCTTGCGCGCCTCGTAGCGCTCGAGCCCGCGATAGGCCTCGGGGACCTCGTCGTTCAGGTGAGCGTTGGCGTCCAGGATGTTGATCATGGCCAGATCGTGCCGCCGGCCGACCTCGAAGTCGTTGAAGTCGTGCGCCGGGGTGATCTTGACCGCGCCGGTGCCCTTGGTCGGGTCGGAATACTCGTCGGCGACGATCGGGATGCGGCGGCCGACGATCGGCAGGATGACGTGGCGGCCGACCAGGTGGCGGTAGCGCTCGTCCTCGGGATGCACCGCGACGCCGGTGTCGCCCAGCATCGTCTCCGGCCGGGTCGTGGCGACGGTGATGTAAGTGTTTTCAAGGCCTTCGACGGGGTACTTGAAGTGCCACATATGGCCCTGCACCTCGCGCTGCTCGACCTCGAGGTCGGAGATCGCGGTGTGCAGCTTGGGGTCCCAGTTGACCAGGCGCTTGTCGCGGTAGATCAGGCCCTGCTTGTAGAGGTCGACGAAGACCTTGCGCACGGCCGACGACAGCCCCTCGTCCATGGTGAAGCGCTCGCGGCTCCAGTCGGGCGAGGCGCCGAGGCGGCGGAGCTGGCGGGTGATGGTGCCGCCCGATTCCGCCTTCCACTCCCAGACGCGGTCGATGAACCTGTCGCGGCCCAGGTCGTGGCGGGTGACGTTCTCGGCCGCGAGCTGGCGCTCGACGACCATCTGGGTGGCGATGCCGGCATGGTCGGTTCCGGGCTGCCACAGCGCGTCGCGGCCCTTCATGCGCCAGTAGCGGGTCAGCACGTCCTGCAGCGTGAAGGTCAGCGCGTGGCCCATGTGCAGGCTGCCGGTGACGTTCGGCGGCGGCATCATGATCGTGTAGGGCCGCGCCGCCGAGGCGACGTCGCAACGGAAGGCGCCGGAGCGCTCCCACGCCTCGTAGTGCTTGGGCTCGACGTCGGCCGCGTTGTACGTCTTGTCCAGCATCGCCGCTGATCCTTCTGGCTGTCTTGCTCGCGCGAGGGCCAAGGAAATAGCGCAAATCCGCGGCGAGACCAAGGCGGGAATGCGGCCTACACCGCCGCCAGCCCGCGCTCGCGGAACACCGCCACGGCCGCCGCCAACCGCTCGGCCGTCGGCGGCCGCACGGCGCCGAGGGTGTAGTTGAGGCCGAGCTCGCGCCACTTGTCGCGGCCGAGCTGGTGGAACGGCAGCACGTCGACGCGCGCGACATTGCCGAGGCCGGCGGCGAAGTCGGCGACGCCTTCGACGTTGGCGGCATCGTCGGTCCAGCCGGGGACCAGGACGAAGCGCAGCCACACCGGCTTGCCCAGCGCCGCCAGGCGCCGCGCGAAGCCCAGCGTCGGCGCGATGTCGGCGCCGGTCAGCCAGCGATAGGTGGCGGGATCCCAGGACTTGACGTCGAGCAGCACCAGGTCGATGTCGGCCAGCGCCGCATCGTCGAGCCGCCCGCCCAGCCCGCCGGCGGTGTCGAGCGCCACGTGCAGGCCGCGCGCCTTGCAGCGCCGCGCCAGGGCGGCGACGAACGGCGCCTGGACCAGCGGCTCGCCGCCCGAGATGGTGACGCCGCCCGAGCGCAGCACCTTGCCGTAGCGGCCGATGCGCTCCATCACCGCGTCGAGGCCCATCGGCCGGCCCTTCTTCAGGTGCCAGGTGTCGGGGTTGTGACAGTAGCGGCAGCGCATCTGGCAGCCGGCCAGGAACAGCACGAACCGCCAGCCGGGCCCGTCGAGCCCGGCCGAGGTCTCGTAGGAATGCACCCAGCCGACGGGGCAGACCTCCCCGTCGGGCTCGGAAATCAGCCGGCGCGCGCCAGGCGCGTCCATGGCCCGCGCGCTAGGCGCGTCCATGGAAGGTCCGCGAGATGACCTCGAGCTGCTGCTCGCGGGTCAGCTTGATGAAGTTCACGGCGTAGCCCGACACCCGCACGGTGAGCTGCGGATAGTTCTCGGGATGCGCCATCGCGTCCTTCAGCGTCTCGGGATTGAGCACGTTGACGTTGATGTGGAAGCCCTCGGAGGCGAAGTAGGCGTCGAGGCCGGCGACCAGGTTGCCGGCCCGCTCCTCCTCGCTCCGCCCCAAGGCCGAGGGCAGCAGCGAGGCGGTCAGCGAGATGCCGTCCTGGGCGTGCTCGTAGGGCAGCTTGGCCACCGACAGCGCGCTGGCGATGAAGCCGTGACGATCGCGGCCGTGCATCGGGTTGGCGCCGGGCGCGAAGGGCTCGCCCTTGCGGCGGCCGTCGGGCGTGTTGCCGGTGTGCTTGCCGTAGACGACGTTCGAGGTGATGGTCAGCACCGACTGGGTGTGGACGGCGCCGCGATAGGTCGGGTGCTTGCGCACCTTCTCCATGAAGCGGGCCACCACCCAGCGGGCGATGTCGTCGACGCGGTCGTCGTTGTTGCCGAAGCTGGGGAACTCGCCCTCGGTCTCGAAATCGACGATCAGGCCGGTCGCGTCGCGCACCGGGCGGACCTTGGCGTGCTTGATCGCCGACAGGCTGTCGGCGACCACCGACAGGCCGGCGATGCCGCAGGCCATGGTGCGCAGGATTTCGCGGTCGTGCAGCGCCATCTCCAGCCGCTCGTAGCAATAGCGGTCGTGGCTGTAGTGGATGCAGTTCAGCGCGTTGACGTAGACCTTGGCCAGCCAGTCCATCATGTCGTCGAAGCGGGCCAGCACGTCGTCGTAGTCGAGAACCTCGGCGGTGATCGGCGGCGCCTCGGGGCCGACCTGCTCGCCGGTGATCTCGTCGCGGCCGCCGTTGATGGCGTAGAGCATGGTCTTGGCGAGGTTGACGCGGGCGCCGAAGAACTGCATCTGCTTGCCGAGCTTCATCGCCGAGACGCAGCAGGCGATGCCGCAGTCGTCGCCGAAGCGCGGCCGCATCAGGTCGTCGGACTCGTACTGCAGCGAGCTGGTCTCGATCGACAGCTTGGCGCAGAACGCCTTGAAGCCCTCAGGCAGGTCGGGCGACCAGAACACGGTCAGGTTCGGCTCGGGCGCCGGCCCGAGGGTGCGCAGGGTGTTGAGCATGCGGAACGAGCTTTTGGCGACCAAAGGCCGGCCGTCCTCGCCGATGCCGCCGATGCTTTCGGTGACCCAGGTCGGATCGCCCGAGAACAGGGCGTCGTATTCCGGCGTGCGCAGGAAGCGGACCATGCGCAGCTTGATGACGAAATCGTCGATCAGCTCCTGGGCGGCGGCCTCGTCGAGCGTGCCGTCGGCGAGGTCGCGCTCGAAATAGGGATCGAGGAAGGTCGAGACGCGGCCCAGGCTCATCGCGGCGCCGTTCTGCTCCTTGACCGCGCCGAGATAGGCGAAATAGGTCCACTGCACCGCCTCGCGGGCGCTGGCGGCCGGACGGGCGACGTCGAAGCCGTAGGAGGCCGCCATCCGCTTGAGCTCGTCGAGGGCGCGGATCTGCTCGGCGATCTCCTCGCGGGCGCGCAGCACGTCCTCGGCGGAATGCATCGCGTCGAGCTCGTCGCGCTCGGTCTGCTTGGCGGCGATCAGGCGGTCGACGCCGTAGAGCGCCACCCGGCGGTAGTCGCCGATGATGCGGCCGCGGCCGTAGGCGTCGGGCAGCCCGGTGACGACGTGCGACGAGCGCGCCTTCTTGATCTCGGGGGTGTAGAGGTCGAACACCGCCTCGTTGTGGGTCTTGCGGTACTTGGTGAAGACCTCGTGCACCTGCGGATCGGCCTCGAAGCCGTAGGCTTCGAGCCCGGTCTCGACCATGCGCAGGCCGCCGAACGGCATGATGGCGCGCTTGAGCGGCGCATCGGTCTGCAGCCCGACGATGAGCTCGGCGTCGCGGTCGATGTAGCCCGGCGCATGGGCGGTGATCGAGGACGGCGTGCGGGCGTCGACGTCGAGCACCCCGCCCCGCGCCCGCTCGGCCGCCAGCAGCTCCTGGACCTTGGCCCACAGCGCCCTGGTGCGCGGCGTCGCCTCGGCGAGGAAGGACTCGTCGCCGCCGTAGACGGCGTAGTTGCGCTGGATGAAGTCGCGCACGTCGACGGCGTGCTGCCACGGCCCCGGCGCGAAGCCGCGCCAGGCATGCGCGGCCGACGCCTGCGACTCGGGGGCGAGATGGCGGAAGAACTGGTCGAGGCTGCCCATCGGGGCCTCCATGATGGCATGGAACGGGAAACGGGCGGGAGCCTAGCCGAAGCCGATTAAGGCGCCGTCAAGAATCCCCTGCCCCGACGCCATATGGTGAGATTCACCGAAAGTGGGAGGCGAGAAATGGTGGTAGGAAGGGCCGAAATCTCCGACCGGAGCGCCCTGGGAGTGCGGGCGGGACGCCCGCACCGCCGCCTGAAGCGTATGGCGGGCGGGACGCCCGCGCTCCCAGGATAGCCAATCAATACGTCTCGACGTGGTAACGCCCGGCGCGGCGCATGCCGTCGCGCAAGGTGCGCCAGTCCATGCCGTTCTGGTCGCAGATCTCGGCGAAGGCGTCGTCGCAGCCCTGCTCCATGCCCTTCAGGCCGCAGATGAAGACGAAGGTGTGCTCGCTCTTCAGCAGCGCCGCCAGGTCGTCGGCGCGCTCGCGCATGCGGTCCTGGACGTAGACCTTGGGCTCGCCCGGCGTGCGCGAGAACGCCAGGTTGGTGTCGATCAGGCTCTTGGGCAGTTTCATCAGCGGCCCGAAATACGGCAGCTCGCCCTTGGTCCGGGCGCCGAAGAACAGCATCAGCTTGCCGGGCGCGTCGGCCTGCTTGCGGCGGCGGCGCTCGGTGAAGGCGCGGAACGGCGCCGAGCCGGTGCCGGTGCAGATCATGACGATGTTGGCTTCGGGATGGTTCGGCATCAGGAAGGATTCGCCGAACGGGCCGCAGACCGTGACCTCGTCGTCCTTCTTCAGGTCGCAGACGTAGTTCGACGCGACGCCGCCGGGCACGCGCTTGACGGTCAGCGACAGGTTGTTGCGGTTGGGCCGCTCGCCGTCGCGCGGGCTGGCGACCGAATACAGCCGCATCTTGTAGGGCTTGCCCTTGGCGTCGGTGCCGGGCGGGATGATGCCGATGCTCTGGCCCTCGATCACCGGGAAGGCGAGATGGCCGAAGTCGAGCACGACGTGGCGGATGTCCGACTCGGCGTCGGCGTCGGTGATGCGGAAATTGCCGGCGACCCGCGCCTTGATCGGCGTCTCGCGGGTATAGAGATTGACGTAGGGATGCGCCGCCGACCACGGCGGCGGCACGCGGCCGCCGGTGGCGCTGGTCGCCACCTCCATGATCGCCGCGACCTCGGTCGGCTCGGAGGCCGGCGCGTGCTCCTCGGCCGGCGCTTCCTGCTGCGGCGGCAGGTCTTCCCACGAGAACTGCTCGTCCAGCGTCCACGGCCGGCTGACCAGGTGCCAGTTGTCGATCGCGCCCGTCGGGCACGGCGACACGCAGGCGCGGCATTCCTCGCACTTGTCGAAATCGACGACGTAGTTGTCGTCGTTGTGGGTGATCGCATCGATCGGACAGGTGTCCTCGCAGGTGTTGCAGCGGATGCAGATCGCCGGATCGATCAGGTGCTGGCGCTTCATGGTGACGGCGGTCATGGGGGTTCCTCTTGCACTCCCTCCCCCGCCTGCGGGGGAGGGTCGGGGTGGGGGCGGCGCCGAGTCGTCGGAGCGCCGCCCTCACCCTCCCACTTCGTGGGCCCCTCCCTCTCCCGCAGGCGGGAGAGGGGGAACACTTAGGCGAACCGGACGTATTCGAAGTCGACCGGCTGGTTGTTGATGCCGCGGGCCGGCGGGGCGATCCAGTTGGCGAACTTGCCGGGCTCGACGACCGGGGCGGCCATCAGCGACTGGATGTAGGCCTTGTCCTCGTCGGTCGGCAGCCAGTTCGAGGCGCCGCGCTTCCAGTCCTCGGCCGAGACCACCTTGCCTTCCGGCGTCACGTACATGCCGGCGAAGTGGCCGATGGCGCGATGGAAGGCGATGTGCGGCAGCTTGAACTCGAAGTCGATGCCGTAGCGCTGGCAGATCTTGTTCCAGCGCCCGACGCCCTTCTGCACGTCCTCGACCCAGTCCTGGCGCAGCCGCTCGTTGAGCGCGTTCAGCGCCGGCACCTCGATCAGCTTGAACTGGCCGTCGACCGGGTGCAGCACCTGATAGGAGGTCTGCTCGAGACGATGGTCGTCCTCGATCCTGGTTTCCTGGAAGCGGCCCTTCAGGCCCATGTTGTAGCTGTTGGCGGCGTTGGTCGAGACCTCGGCGCCGTACAGGTCGGCGGTCACCGAGTAGTGGAAGTTCAGGTACTTCTGGATCGTCGCCAGGTCGATGGCGCCGAACCTGCGCACGTCGTCGGTCTTGTGCTCCTTCATCAGCTGGCAGGCGCGCTCGATGATGCGCCCGACGCCGGTTTCGCCGACGAACATGTGGTGCGCTTCCTCGGTCAGCATGAAGCGGCAGGTGCGCGCCAGCGGATCGAAGCCCGATTCGGCCAGCGAGGCGAGCTGGTACTTGCCGTCGCGGTCGGTGATGAAGGTGAACATGAAGAACGACAGCCAGTCGGGCGTCTGCTCGTTGAAGGCGCCGAGGATGCGCGGCTTGTCGGGATCGCCCGAGCGGCGGGCCAGCATCTCCTCGGCCTCCTCGCGGCCGTCGCGGCCGAAATAGGCGTGCAGCAGGTAGACCATCGCCCACAGGTGGCGGCCTTCCTCGACATTGACCTGGAACAGGTTGCGCAGGTCGTAGAGCGACGGACAGGTGGCGCCGAGCTGGCGCTGCTGTTCGACCGAGGCCGGCTCGGTGTCGCCCTGAACGGTGATCAGGCGGCGCAGCGTGGCGCGGTACTCGCCGGGCACCTCCTGCCAGACCGGCTCGCCCTTATGGGCGCCGAACGAGATCTTGCGGCCCTCCTCGGGCGAGGCCAGGAAGATGCCCCAGCGGTAGTCCGGCATCTTGACGTGGCCGAACTGGGCCCAGCCGTCGGCGTCGGTCGAGATCGCCGTGCGCAGGTAGACGTCGTATTCGGTGGAGCCGGCCGGCCCCATGTCCTTCCACCAGTCGAGGTAGTGCGGCTGCCAGGATTCCAGCGCGCGCTGCAGCTTGCGGTCTTCCGACAGATTGACGTTGTTGGGGATCTTGTCGAGATAGGAGATGGACATTCCTCAAACCCTCTCAGAATTGTAGTCGGCCCGCTTGCCGGTGCCGTACAGCTTCAGCGCGCCGTTTTCGCCCACGGCGTTGGGGCGCTGGAAAATCCAGTTCTGCCAGGCGGTCAGCCGGCCGAAGATCTTGGTTTCCATCGTCTCGGGGCCGGCGAAGCGCAGATTGGCCTCCATGCCGGTGAGCGCGTCGGGCGAAAAGCTGGCGCGCTCCTCGATGGCGAGACGGATCTCGTCCTCCCAGTCGATGTCGTCGGGCGCGGCGGTGACGAGGCCGGCGGCCTCCGCGTCGGCGCCTTCCAGGTCCTTGCCGATCAGGCCGCGCGCGGCCTCCAGCGTCTCGGGCTCGCCGAGGAAGCGGGTCGCCAGCCGCGACAGGCCGTTGCCCATCGGCAGCGGGCCGAAATTGCTCTCGGTCAGGCGGAGCGTCGCCGGGGCGCGGTTGTCGCCCTCGAAGGTGCCGTCGAGCATGTAGGAGCGGTCGGCGGCGAAGGCGATCTCGGCCAGGAAGCCGGCGAAGCACGAGCCGGGCTCGATCAGCGCGAACAGCGTGCGCGAGGTGACGTCGAGGCGCTTCATCACCCGCTTCCAGAAGTGCCAGACCTCGCGGCCGAGCCAGTCGCCGGCATTGGCGCGCAGGAACTCGTCATAGGCGACCACCGTCGCCGGATCGCCGTCGGTGCGGAACACCCAGCTCGCCAGCGCGGCCTCGTTGAGGCGCAGATGCAGGATGGCATCGTCGAGCTCGCGCGCCAGCTGCAGCGGCCAGAAAGCGTCGCCTTCGGCGGCCATCGCCGCGGCGTCGGCCGGCGGCGCCTTCTTCGGCGTGCGCAGGGTGATGTTGGCGACGCGGTTGCCGCGGTCGATCGCGACGCTGACGTATTCGTAGGTCACGCCGTTGTCGGTGAATTCGCGCTTCAGCGGCCCGAGCGCGACGCCCTTGGCGTCCTTCGGCCGGTCCGAGTCGGCGGCGAGCGCGGCGGCGCGGGCCTTGACCGCCTCGGCGAACTTCGAGGCCGGCAGGACCTCGTCGACCAGGCGCCACTCGACCGCGCGCTTGCCCTTCACGCCCTCCTCGGTCGAGGAGAAGATGTCGGCGCGGTCGCGGCGCACCTTGCGCTTGTCGGTGACCCGGGTCAGGCCGCCGGTGCCCGGCAGCACCGCCAGCAGCGGCACCTCGGGCAGCGACACCGAGGTGTTGCCGTCGTCGACCATCATGATGTGGTCGCAGGCCAAGGCCAGCTCGTAGCCGCCGCCGGCGGCGGCGCCGTTCACCGCGCAGACGAACTTGATGCGCGAGTTCTCGGACGCGTCCTCGATGCCGTTGCGGGTCTCGTTGGTGAACTTGCAGAAGTTGACCTTGTGACCGTGGCTCGACTTGCCGAGCATGCGGATGTTGGCGCCGGCGCAGAAGATCTTCTCCTTGGCCGAGGCCATCACGACCGCGCGCACCTCCGGGTGCTCGAAGCGCAGGCGCTGGATGGCGTCGTGCAGCTCGATATCCACGCCGAGGTCGTAGGAGTTCATCTTCAGCTCGTAGCCGTCGAACAGTCCGCCATTGGCGTCGACGTCCATGGTGAGCGTCGCGATGTCGCCGTCGAAGCTGAGCTTCCAGTGCTTGTAGCGGTCGGGGTGGGTCTGAAAGTCGATCATCTGGCTGCCGTTCCTCGGACGTTGCGCCGACCTGTGCCGGCCTTGATGAGATGCACTATAATGCACGTTCTTGAGAACCACAATCAGATAAAATGTATAAAAGTGCCTAGTGCGTTGAGGGATATTGGATATGGCTATCGCTTTCGGGGGAGGACGCGCGTCCGGACGGCATAGAAAAGCGCGCCTCGGCAGCGAATCATGCATCGCCGGCGCATCGACTCGTTTCGCGCGTATTTCTCCTGGACTCGCATCCCGTTTCGCGTAGCCTTCAAGGGCCGAACGGAGCGGCGAAACATGGGAGAACCAAAATGTATTTCGAGAAGTACAAGTCGGGCGGGGAGTGGCGCTGGCGCCTGAAGGCGGAGAACCACGAAATCATCGCCTCGGGCGAGAGCTACAAGAACGAGAAAGACTGCGACCACGCGATCAAGCTGCTCAAGAGCACCGACGCGAACACGCCCGTGAAGACCGTGTGATCGCAATCGTCTGGAGATCCGCGCTCCGTCGATGGGGCGCGGGTCTCCAGATCGACCGGTTTTCAGCCGATTCGCCCGACGAACTCCGCGATCAGCCGCAGCACCGTCTCCGGCTGGTCCTTGTGCGGCGAGTGGCGGCAGTTTTCCAGCACCGCGACTTCGACGGGACCGCCGGCCTTGGCCGCGATGGCGTCGTACTGGGCGTGGGTGCCGTATTCGTCGTCGCGGCCCTGGACGACCAGCAGCGGCACCCGGATTCGCGGCAGGTATTCCTCAATGTTCCAGTGCCGGAAGCCGGGATCGAGCCAGGCGCCGTTCCAGCCCCAGAACGCGACGTCGACGTTGTCGCCGTGCAGCCGCGCCAGCTTGGCGCGCAGATCGGTGGCCTCGAAGGCGGTCTTGGCCTGGCGGATCGACTCGACGCAGACCTCCTCGTTGAACACGTGCGGCGCCAGGCAGACGACGCCGGCGACGCCCGGATCGGCCTTGTCGCCGCCGGCGTGGATCAGGCTGATCGAGGCGCCGTCGGAATGGCCGACCAGCACCGTCCTGCCGGCCCGCAGCTCCGCCAGCAGCCGCGGCAGCACGTCGAGGCCCTCGTCGTGCATGTAGCGCAGCGGCCGCGGCAGCGGCACCGGCGACGAGGCGCCGTAGCCGGCGCGGGAATAGACGAAGACGCCGCAGCCGGTCGCGGCGGCCAGCCTGGCGGGGAAGTCGCGCCAGATGGCGACGCAGCCCAGGCCCTCGTGCAGCATCACCAGGACCGGACGCCCCTCCGCCGCCGGCGGAATCCACTGGTACTCCAGGCGCATGTCGCCGAGGTCGAGAAAGCCGGCCGGTTCCAGGTCGCGCATCGGTCCTCCGGAGCTGTCTGGTGCGATTCGCTCTCACTCTAACGACCGCGCCGGCCGCCTTCAACGCACTATATTGCATAGCCCCGGTGGCGGCGCGGCGCCGCCATGCCCAATTGCCGGGTACCGAAGCGGCGCTGGATGCGTTATAGTTCCGATTCGCAAGCTACGGGAACGAACCGAAATGCCGAGATGGTCATCGCCGGCCGGCGAGGACGCCCCCACCCCAGCCGACGGCGGCTCCGACGTCGCCGCCCTCGCCCGCCGCCTCGGCGAGCGCGTCAAGCGGCTGCGCGCCCGGCGCGGCATGTCGCGCAAGGTGCTGGCGCAGCACTCCGGGGTGTCCGAACGCTATCTGGCCCAGCTCGAGAACGGCCAGGCCAATGTCAGCTTCCACATCCTGTGGAGCCTGGCCCAGACCATGAACACCTCGATCACCGCGCTGATCGAGGATCGCGGCGAGGACCGGCCGGACCTGCTGGCCGCCAAGCGCCTGCTGGAAGGGCTGGCGGCCGACGACCTCGCGGCGGCGGTCACGCTGCTGCGCCAGCGCTTCCGCCCCGACCGCTCCGAGATCGGCCGCGTCAGCCTGGTCGGCCTGCGCGGCGCCGGCAAGACCACGCTCGGCCGCCTGCTCGCCGAGCGCTACGGGGTGCCGTTCGTGCGCATCACCATGCTGGTCGAGCAGATGGCCGGCATGGACATGCCCGAGATCTTCATGACCATGGGCCAGAAAGGCTACCGCCGCCTCGAATGCAGCGCGCTGCAGGCGACGCTGGAACGCCACCCGCACGTCGTCATCGAGACCGGCGGCAGCCTGGTCTCCGAGCCCGACACCTACGAACTGCTGCTGGAGAACTGCTTCACCGTCTGGCTGCAGGCCAGCCCGCAGGAGCACATGCAGCGGGTGTTCGAACAGGGCGACGTCCGGCCGATGGAGGGCCACCGCCAGGCGATGGAGGACCTCAAGACGATGCTGGAGTCGCGCCGCGGCCTGTACGGCCGCGCCGACGCCGTGCTCGACACCTCGTACCGCTCGGTCGAGGATTCGGCGGCCGAACTGGCGCGGATGTGCGCGCCCTATCTGGGAAAGGCGCGCGCCGCGGCGCAATAGGCGCCGCGCCCGGTCAGCTGCAGCCCTTGGGCCGCGGCAGGCCGGCGACCTTGTTGGCCGACTTCACCAGCCCGTAGGGGAACAGCGCGTAGATGTGCTGGTTGGTCGCCCGCTCCGGCCCGAACTTCTCCTTCATCAGCTTCAGGAACTGGCGCGGCTCGGCGACGATGCCGTACTCCTCGAAATACTCCCGCGCCGTGCGCACGACGTCCCAGTGCGCCTCGGTGAGCTCGACCTTCTCGTTGGCGGCGATCACCTTCGCCACCTCCTCGTCCCAATCCGTGACGTCCTCGAGCCAGCCGGCCTCGCTCAGCTCGACGATCCGGCCGTTGACCTGTGCCTGAATGCCCATCGTGTCCTCCTTCGAATGCATCCGAATCACGACGCGACATTAGCAAACTGGAATGAAACTGAAAATCATCCTAATGGGTGGGTCAGCCCAACCCGGCCGCCACGGCTGCGCAAATCCGCGAATTGCGCAATAATCGGTTGCCATAACAGTCCGCCGGCAAAATAATTGCCGCGGAGGTGGGATATGACGGTGATGGGAAAGCGACGCAGCAAGACGGCCATGGCGGGCTCGATGCCGGAGCCGGGAACCGGCGGCGACATGGGCATCCTCGGCGACATCGTCGGCTATTCCCTGCGCCGGGCACAGGTGACGGTCTACCAGGACTACATGCGCACGATCGGCGAACTCGAGATCCGGCCGGCGCAGTTCGCGGCGCTGTCGGTCATCGCCGGCCATCCCGGCCTCAGCCAGACGCAGCTCGCGTCGATTCTCGGCATCGACCGCTCGGGCGCGGTGACCCTGATCGACGCCCTCGAGGGCCGCGGCCTGGCCCTGCGCATGCCGTCGCAGGTCGACCGCCGCACCCACGCCATCGTGCTCACGCCCCAGGGCCACGAAATGCTGCAGCAGCTGAACGAGCTGGTGCGCCAGCACGACGACCGCATGACGGCCAGGCTCTCCGCCGCCGAGCGCACGCAGCTGGTCGACATGCTGCGGCGGCTCTACGAGGACTGAGCCGGGGGTCTTCCGATGCGACCGCCGCCTACATCTTCTCGGCGCGGTTGACCATGCGCTCGATCTCCTTGCGCACGATCCGTTCGATCATGTAGGGCAGGTTCTGGTCGAGCCAGTCCTTCAGGATCGGCTGCAGCATTTCCCGGACCAGGTCCTCGAGGGTGACGCCGCGCGCACCGAGGCCGATGCCGCGCTCGCGCGCCACGGCACGGGCCAGTTCGGTCAGGGCCTGGGTCGAGGCCTCGGCCACCGCCGGCGCGACCAGGCTCTCGGCCTTGTCCTCGACCGCGTCGCGGAAGCTGGGGCGGCGCTCCGGCTCGGGCTCCGGCGCGAACATCTCCTCCGGCTCCGGCTCGGGCTCGGGCTCGGGCTCGGGCTCCGGTTCGGGTTCGGGTTCCGGCTCGGGTTCCGGTTCCGGTTCGACTTCGAATCCCGACAGGTCGAAGGTGTCGGTGTCCTGCTGCTCTTCCTGTTCCGGCGCGGCCATCATGTCTTCGGTCAGTTCGAAGACGTCCTCCTCCGGTTCCGGCTCGGGCTCGGGCTCGGGCTCGGGTTCCGGTTCGGGCTCCGGCGCAGGCTTGGCCGCGGCCGGCTTCGGCGGCGGTTCCTCGATGTCGTCCTCGGAAAGAATCCGGCGAATCGACGCCAGGATGTCTTCCATCGAGGGTTCTTGTTGGGACTTGTCGTCGCTCATGTCTCAACTCAGCTCATGTCAGAACGCCGCCGCCTGGTTCACTCGCGCTCGGGAACGAGCTCCACGTCGGTGCCGAACCAAACGTTCCGGATCGCGCGGTAATGCTCGGTCGGATCGTACAACTCGACGGACAGGCCGAAACTGGCCGCCGTCATCCGGCCCATCGCCTGCATCAACTGGAAGGCGGCGACCTTCTCGTCGCGCTGGGCGCTGACCAGATTGACCCGCGCCTCGAGCAGTTCCTGCTCGGCGTCGAGAACGTCGAGGACGGTGCGGGCGCCGACCTGCGCCTCGCGCTGCACGCCTTCCAGCGCGATTTCGGCGGCGCGGATCTGGGTGCCCAGCGATTCGATCTGCGCCTTCGACGCCTGCCAGGTCTCCCAGGCGGCGGTCGCCTGCTCGACGGCGGCGCGGCGGGTCTCGTAGACCTGGATGCGGCGCTGGTTGGCGGTGTGTTTCTGGCTCCGCACCCGCGAATACACCGAACCGGACTGGTAGAGCGGCACCGAGACCTGGATCGTCGCCTCGGCCGACTCGGTGTCGGTGTCGCGGGCCGACTGCTCGTCGAAACGCGCGATCGAGGCGACGGCCGAGACCCGCGGATACAACTCGCCCTCGATCTGATCGACGCCCGCCTGGGCGGCGCTGGCGGCATAGGCGGCGGCGGTCACCGACGGGTTCTCGTCGGCGGCGATGGCCACCGCCTCGGCGAGGCTGGTCGGCAGGTTGACCAGCGCCGCCGGCGGCTGCAGGTCGACCGGCGGCTGCCCGACCAGGCTGGCGTAGCGGGCGCGGGCGGCTTCGAGCTGGCCGGCGGCCTGCACGCGGCCGGCGATGGCGCCGCCGTAGCGGGCCTCGGCCTGGGCAACGTCGGTCTTGGTGATCTCGCCGACCCGGAAGCGGTCCTGCGCCGCCTCGAGCTGGCGCTTGAGCACCTCGACGTTCTTGCTGTTGAGCTCGACCACCGCCTGCGCGGCGAGCACGTCCATATACGCGGTCGCGACGTCGAACATCACCCGCTGCTCGGTCGCGGCGAGATCGGCGCGGCCGGCCAGCACCGAATATTCGGCGCCCTCGAGCGCCGCGGCGACGCGACCGCCCGTGTACAGGGGCTGGCTGATCTGCAGGCTGGCGCCGCGCGGGAAGATCTTGGTCGAGCTGTCGTTGCGCCCGACGCTGCGGTTGATGCCGGTGACGCCGGCCTCGCCGGTCACCTGGACCGTCGGCCGCCATCCGGACAGCGCCTGCGGCACGGTCTCGTCGGTGGCCCGCAGCGCGGCGCGACGGGCCAGAAGCGTCGGGTTGTTGTTGTAGGCGGCGGCCATTGCATCGAGCAGCGATTCGGCAGACGCCGGCGGCGCCAGCGCCGTCGACGCGAGAAGGGAGCCCAGCAGAACGGCAAAACTTCTGTTCATCGTCGCCTCTTCACTGTCGCACTGAAGGCCTGCCTCTCCCCAACAGGCGAAAGTCTTCCGCACACAATATCTTGGAGAGACGGAATATCAAGGACGTTTAGGCCGGCGACGCCTCAATACGTCGCCATATCCGGATCGATTCGCCGCGCCCAGGCGTCGATGCCGCCGCGCAGGTTGACGGCGTTGTCGAATCCCATCCGCCGCAGCCAGCCGGTGGCGTGCAGGCTGCGGATGCCGTGGTGGCAGATCACGACCAGCGGCCGGTCGCGCGGCAGCTCGCCGGCGCCGCCGGCCAGCATCGTCAGCGGCAGGTTGACGCTGCCGGGGATGGCGCAGATGCCCACCTCCCACGGCTCGCGCACGTCGACGAGGGCCGGCGCCGGGTCGCCGGCACGCAGCCGCGCCAGTTCCTCGACCTCGATCTCCGGCGGCATGGCGGTGGTCATGCCGCTGATATGTGGTGCCGGACTAGAAAATGAAACCGGGCGCGCGCGCGAAGCCGGGCAGCAGCGGCGTCGCCGCGTCGAACGCCTCGCGGCGGCTGAACCGGCCGCCGATGCGCTCGAGCAGAACGCCGCGGCCGAATCCGTCGTCGCGCATCACCACCGTCACCAGCCGGCCGCCCTCGGCGAGCTGGTTGCACAGCGCCTGCGGGATCTCCTGGACGCCGCCGTCGACGAAGATGACGTCGTAGGGCCCCTGCTGGGGATAGCCGTCGCGCAGTTCGCCGGTGACCACGGCGACGGTGTCGACGCCGAGCTCCGACAGCAGGCCGCCGGCACGGGTGGCGAGGTCGGGATCGGTCTCGAGCGCCACGACGGTCGAGGCCATGCGCGCCAGCACCGCCGCCGAGTAGCCGGTGCCGCAGCCGACGTCGAGCACGACGTCGCTCGGCCGCACCTGGGCGAGCTGCAGCAGCCTGGCCAGGACCAGCGGCTCCATCAGGTAGCGGCCGTTGCCGAGATCGATGTCCTCGTCGACATAGGCGATGCCGCGAAGCTGCTTGGGCACGAACAGCTCGCGCGGCAGCTCGGACATCGCCTCCAGCACGTCGGGGGCGATGACCCGGTTGGTGCGGATCTGGTTCTCGACCATGTTGAACCGGGCGGCAGCGTAGTCCATCGTCAGCTCCGGAATCCTGTTGGCGCGCGATCTGGCGCTCGTGAATGTGGGCGTTTTATAGCCCCTGCCGAACCGCAAGACAATGGCGCGCGCACCGCTTGACGCACCGGCCGCCACCCTCTATAAGACCGCTTCTCACGATCGGCCGCATCGCGGCCGACGGTGGCCGGGTGGCAGAGTGGCTATGCAGGGGACTGCAAATCCCCGTACGTCGGTTCAATTCCGGCCCCGGCCTCCAACCGCCGCAGCGACGACGGATCGACGACGTCGGGGCTTGCGGAACCGGTCGTGGTGAAGTACATGGTGTCGCGCACCCCAGGGTGCGCAGGGATTTCCGCAGCGGCTTCGGCCGATGCCCTGATCCCAGGTAGCTCAGTCGGTAGAGCGAGCGGCTGTTAAC
The DNA here is from genome assembly GCA_964545205.1 of uncultured Rhodospirillaceae bacterium. Classification (GTDB taxonomy): domain Bacteria; phylum Pseudomonadota; class Alphaproteobacteria; order Rhodospirillales; family Magnetospirillaceae; genus CAZJFH01. Next base: position 125 of record CAZJFH010000079.1, on the reverse strand, counting down.
CGCTTGGTCGGGGGTTCGAGTCCCTCCCTGGGAGCCAATTCGAAAAGAGCCGGTGGCATGCGCCCCGGCTCTTTTTTTGGTTCATCGCGGATTAGCGGGGAACGGGCGGACAACGGCACCTTCTG
>CAZJFH010000078.1:0-22634 GCA_964545205.1 uncultured Rhodospirillaceae bacterium | reverse complement strand
CGCGGCCGCCGACGTTCTTCATGTCGGCGATGTCGGACTTGATCTGCTTGTCGTAGGCGTCGCCCAGCGGCAGCCGCCAGCACGACTCGCCGACCGCCTTGCCGGCGGCGGCGATGCGCTCGGCCAGTTCGTCGTCGGGGGTGAACAGGCCGGCATGCTCGCTGCCCAGCGAGATGATGATGGCGCCGGTCAGGGTCGCCAGGTCGATCATGAACTTGGGCTTGAAGCGGTCCTGCGTGTACCACAGCGCGTCGGCCAGCACGAGCCGGCCCTCGGCGTCGGTGTTGATGACCTCGATGGTCTGGCCGCTCATCGAGGTGACGACGTCGCCCGGGCGCTGCGCGGTGCCGGACGGCATGTTCTCGACCAGGCCGACGACGCCGACGACGTTGGCCTTGGCGTTGCGGCCGGCCAGCGCCTTCATCAGGCCGACGACGACGCCGGCGCCGCCCATGTCCCACTTCATGTCCTCCATGCCGGCGGAGGGCTTGATCGAGATGCCGCCGGAATCGAAGCACACGCCCTTGCCGACGAAGGCCACCGGCGCCTCGTCCTCGTCGGACGAGCCCATCCAGCGCATCACCACGAGCTGGCTCTCGCGCTCGGAGCCCTGGCCGACGCCGAGCAGCGCGCCCATGCCCAGCTTGCGCATCTGCTTCTCGCTCAGGACCTCGACGTCGACGCCGAGCTCGGCCAGCTTCTTGCACTCGGCGGCCAGGGTCTCGGGATAGATGACGTTGGCCGGCTCGCTGACCACGTCGCGGGTCAGGAAGATGCCGTCGGCGACCCGGTCCAGCGGCTCGAACGCCGCCTTGGCCGCCTTGTGGCCGTCGACCAGCACCGAGACCTTCTTCAGCGCCGGCTTGTCCTCGGGCTTCTGCTTGGTCAGGTACTTGTCGAAGCGGTACGAGCGCAGGCGGGCGCCCAGCGCGGCGCGGGCGGCGAATTCGCCCGGCGCGACGCCGGCGCCGTCGAAGCCGTCGACGACCAGCGCCGCCTCGGTGTCGCCGGTGCCCAGCAGCGCCGCCGTCGCGGTGCCGCCGAAGGATTCGGCGGCGGCGGCGTCGATCGCGTCGGCCTTGCCCAGGCCGACCAGCACGATGCGCGTCAGTTCGGTGCCGGCGGGGGCGACGACGGCCAGGGTCTGGTCCTTCTTGCCCTCGAAGCGGCTGTTCTTCATGGCCCGGGTCAGCACGCCGCCGGTCTTCTCGTCCAGTGCGGCGCCGGTCGGGCCCAGCGAGCGGTCCTCGAGCACGCCGATGGCGAGCGCGCCCTCGTCGGGCAGGACGGGCTTGGCGAAACTGATCTTCATGGGGAGGCCTCGCGATCTAAACGAATTCGATGGATGAAATCGGATTCCAATCTAATGATCGCGGCGGCAAAGGAAAGAGGGCCAAGGGCTTACGATGTTCGATCCTTCGGCCCGGTCGAAAGCTCAGGCGTCCGGCGCCGGCTCCGCCGGGGCGGTCATGCGCTCGCCGCTCGCCACCCAGACGACGCCGCCGGGCAGGCTGGTCAGCACGTTGAGGATGCCGAAGGTCAGCGACAGCACCAGCGCCGCCGAGGCCGGCACGCCGACGAAGCCCAGCGCGGCGACCATCGCGCCCTCGCGCACGCCCCAGCCGGCGATCGAGATCGGCAGGGTGGTGATCAGGATCACCGGCGGCACCAGCACCAGGCAGTCGAGCACGCCGAGGCCGAGATCGAGGCCGCGGGCCAGAAGATAGACGACGATCGAAAGGTTGACGTGGCCGAGAATCGCCCAGGCCAGGGTCGCGCCGGCGTTGCCGGCGTTCAGGAAGGCGCTGCGGGCGTCGTGCGCCAGCGTCGCCAGCCCGCGCACCACCCGCCAGCGGCGCAGGTCGGCGGGCAGGCGGTCGAGGACCGTCAGCAGCAGGATGCCGGCCAGCGAGACCCCCGCCAGCGCCGGAAACACCCAGGTGCCGGGAAGCTCGACCCGGCGCAGCAGCAGCGGCTGCAGCACGGTGACCAGCAGCACCAGACCGAACACCGTGGCGACGCGCTCCAGCATCACCGAATTGACCGCCGCCGCCACCGACAGCCCGGCGCGGCGCGCCTTCCACATGCGCACCGCGTCGCCGCCCACCGCCGACGGCAGGGTCAGGTTGAAGAAGCAGCCGATGTAGTAGATGCCGAACACGCGGCGGAAGTCCATCGGCGCGCCGATCGCCTTGAGCACCGACAGCCAGCGCCGGGCGCCGATCGGGAACTGCAGCAGCAGCACGGCCACCGCCGCCGCCAGCATGCCCAGGTCCATGGTGCGCGCCTGGCGCCAGGCGTCTTCGAGGTCGATGGTGGCCAGCAGATAGCCGAAGACGGCGGCCGTGAAGCCGATCTTCAGCACCCAGGCCAGCCATCCCTTCAGCATCGAAATCCGCACCGGATCGTGAAAGCGCGCCGAACGAGTAGCACGGCGGCACCGCGCCTGGAAAGGACGGCCGTCACAATAGGCTGGCCCCAGAGGCGGCCGGCATGTGGCGACGCCGTTCTGAAAAATGGTTCATCGCCGAATCCCGGGGAGAGCCACGGGCGCTTCCTCCTCTCCCTCTCCCGCCTGCGGGAGAAGGTCGGGGTGAGGGTGTCTTACGGCCGAAGGCCGGATGTGAGCCACGCGCCGCTCCCCTCACCCTCCCAGCCTTCGGCTGGGCCCCTCCCTCTCCCGCAGGCGGGAGAGGGGCAGTTGCGCCTCCGCGGAATTCGGCGATGAACCTGAAAAACGCCCCCCGGCTTCGCGGGGGAGACCTTCGACGTCCGGCGCGGCGTCACACCGCCGCCAGCCGCACCGGCTGGCGCCGGGCGCCCCAGGTTCCGGGCCGCGCGTCGAACACGCCCGGGCAGCGGGTGCCGCAGGCCGGACAGGCGCCCTCCGGCGTCAGGTTCCAGGCGCCGATGTTCCAGCCGACCCGCTCGATCAGCAGCCCGCCGCAACCGGAGCACCAGGTGCTCGACGCGGAACTGTCGACGACGTTGCCGACATAGACGTGGTGCAGGCCGTTGGCCTTGGCGATGTCGTGCGCCCGGATCAGGGTGGCGTGCGGCGTGCGCGGCTTGTCGGTCATCTTCCAGTCGGGGTGGAAGGCGGTGAAGTGCAGCGGGACGTCGGGACCGAGCTCGCTCGCCACCCATCTGGTCATCGCGTCGAGCTCGGCGTCGGAATCGTTCTCGCCGGGGATCAGCAGGGTCGTGATCTCCAGCCAGACGCCGGTCTCGTGCTTCAGGTACTTCAGCGTGTCGAGCACCGGCTGCAGGTGGCCGGTCGCCAGGCGGGCGTAGAAGTCCTCGGTGAAGCCCTTCAGGTCGACATTGGCGGCGTCCATGCGCGCGAAGAAGTCGCGACCGGCCTCGGGGGTGACGTAGCCGGCGGTCACCGCCACCGTCCTGATGCCGCGGGCATGGCAGGCCTCGGCGACGTCGGTGGCGTATTCCAGGAAGATCACCGGGTCGTTGTAGGTGAAGGCGACCGAGCGGCAGCCCAGGCGCTCGGCGGTCGCGGCGATGGTCTCGGGCGAGGCCTCGTCGTTGAGGCGGTCCCACTCGCGCGCCTTCGAGATCTCCCAGTTCTGGCAGAACTTGCAGGTCAGGTTGCAGCCGGCGGTGCCGAAGGACAGCACCGGCGTGCCGGGCAGGAAATGGTTGAGCGGCTTCTTCTCGATCGGATCGATGCAGAAGCCCGAGGAGCGGCCATAGGTGGTCAGCACCACCTCGTCGCCGGCGCGGGCGCGCACGAAGCACAGGCCGCGCTGGCCGTCGTGGAGCTTGCACAGCCGGGGGCAGACGTCGCACTGCAGCCGGCCGTCGTCCAGGCGGTGCCAATGCCGCGCCGGATGACGCTGGAATTCAGGAATGTCGGTCATACAATAAAGGGTAAGTCGAGCACCGCCTTTGCGCAATGGCGCACCGGAACGAGTGACCCGCTTTACACGGAAGCGTACAATTCTTACCTGGATGGCTCTCGATGACAGGAGGACAGCCATGGGCATGGTCCGCGCGCCGGCCGTCGCCGGAACCTTCTACCCCTCGGATCCGCGGCAGCTCGAAGCGGTGATCCTGTCGTACCTGGCCGCGACCTCGGTCGAAGGGCCGGTGCCCAAGGCCGTCGTCGCGCCGCATGCCGGCTACGTCTATTCCGGGCCGATCGCCGCCAGCGCCTACGCGCGGCTGCTGCCGGCGCGCGGCCGCGTCCGCCGGGTGGTGCTGATCGGCCCGTCGCACCGGGTGCCGTTCCGCGGCCTCGCCGTCACCGAGGCCGAGGCCTACCAGACGCCGCTCGGCCGCGTGCCGATCGACCGCGAGGCGGTGGCCCTGCTGATGGCGCTGCCCGAGGTCGGCGTGCTCGACGCGGCGCACGGGCCCGAGCACAGCCTCGAGGTGCACGTGCCGTTCCTGCAGACGGTGCTCGGGGATTTCGCGCTGGTGCCGATCGTCGCCGGCGCCGCCTCGGCCGAGGCGGTGGCGCGGGCGCTGGAGGCGGTGTGGGGCGGCGAGGACACCGCGATCGTCGTCAGCTCCGACCTGTCGCATTACCTCGACTACGACAGCGCCCGCGCCGTCGACGGCCGCACCGCCGCCGCGATCGAGGCGCTGTCCGGCGACGAGATCGGCGATGACCAGGCCTGCGGGCGCGTTCCGCTGCGCGGGCTGCTGGCGCTGGCGAAGCGCCGCGCCATGACGGTGCAGCGGCTCGATCTGCGCAATTCCGGCGACACCGCCGGGCCGCGCGACGGCGTCGTCGGCTACGGCGCCTGGGCGTTCTTCGAACCGGCGGCGAAAGCGCGGGACGAGGACGAGGACACGGCCGCCGTCGAAATCCGCCGTCACGCCAGGACGCTGATCGAACTGGCCCAGGCGTCGATCCGCATGGGTCTGGCGAGCGGACGGCCGCTGCCGGTCGACCTGTCGAGCCTGCCCGAAGCCCTGCGCGCCCCCGGCGCCGCCTTCGTGACCCTCAAGAACGGCGGCCATCTGCGCGGCTGCATCGGCTCGCCCAGCGCCTACCGGCCGCTGGCCCAGGACGTCGCCGAGAACGCCTTCGCCGCCGCCTTCCGCGATCCCCGCTTCGCGCCGCTGACCGAGGCCGAACTCGCCGGGCTGGACCTGTCGGTCGCGGTGCTGACGCCGCCCGAGCCGATGACCATCGCCGGCGAGGACGACCTGCTGCGCCAGTTGCGGCCCAGGACCGACGGCCTGATCATCGAAAGCCACGGCCGCCGGGCGCTGTTCCTGCCGGCCGTCTGGGAGAGCCTGCCCGAGCCGGCCGCGTTCCTGGCCCAGCTCAAGCACAAGGCCGGCCTGCCGCCGGGCGCCCCGGCGCCCCACCTGCGCGCCTGGCGGTTCCAGGCGGTGGAGCTGGCGCCCGAGTGAGCGAGCGCCTCGATTGCGGGCGTCGTGCCCGGGAACGAGCTTGTGAAGAAATCCGATCCGTCGCTCCCGCGGAAGCGGGAGCCCATTCCTGAGGCGTCGCAACCTGTTGAAATGCCACAGGAATGGATGCCCGCTTTCGCGGGCGTGACGCCGGAATTCGCCGCTCTCGACGATTTCTTCACCCGCTCGGACGTGGGAACGGCGGACCGTTACCATCCGTTACGCGGCCGACATCGGCGCGTCACCGTGGCGTGGTTCAATAGGAACCATGGAAAGGTCAGCCAGAGGAGGCTGCCATGAGGACGCTCACCAAGACCGCGCTGGTCCTCGGCCTGGCCGCCGCCGCGATCGCGGCGCCGGCGCTCGCCCGCGGCCCCGGCGCCGGATGGGGCTTCGGCCCCGGCTTCGGCCCCGGCATGAACCCGAACTGCCCGCGCTACGAGCAGCTCGCCGAGACCCCCCGCGCCGCCGTGCCGATGGGACCGGCCTATCGGATGCAGCGGCTGCGCGACGGAACCTGCCCGCGCTTCGGCGGTCAGATCGCCACGCCGCCGGCAGGCGCCGTCAAGGTGCCCGGCGTCTGCGACGGCACCGGCCCGTGGTGGCTGGACCGCGCCCCGCCGGCCACTCCCGACGAGACGGAGTGACGGAGTGACGGCTGCGGCCCCTTCGGGGGCCGCCGGCCTATCCGGCCATCGCCGGGAGTTTCGCCGCCGACAGGGCGATGCGCACCGTGGTGCCCTCGCCGCGGCGGCTGCGGACAGTGAAGCTGCCGCCGTGCATCTCGACGAAGGAGCGGGCCAGCGGCAAGCCGAGGCCGGTGCCCTCCTGGCGACGGGCGAGGCCGCCGTCGACCTGGCGGAACGGCTGCAGCGCCAGCGCCAGCTCCTGTTCCGACATGCCGATGCCGGTGTCGGCCACTTCCAGGACCAGGTCGGCGGCCTCGGCGCGCAGCCGCACCGTCACCGTGCCGCCGGACGGCGTGAACTTGGCCGCGTTCGACAGCAGGTTGACCAGCACCTGCTTGAGCCGGCGGCGGTCGCCGCGCAGCACCGGCAGGCCGGGCGCCACCTCGACCACCAGCCGCAGCCCGGCCTCGTCGATGCGTCCCCGCACCAGCCGCGCCGCCGAGGTCACCACCTCGTCGAGGCGCACGTCCTCGATGTACAGCTCCATGCGCCCGGCCTCGATCTTCGAGATGTCGAGGATGTCGTTGATCACCTCCAGCAGGTGCTGGCCCGAATTCTGGATGTCGCGGGCGTAACCGGCGTAGCGTTCGTTGCCCAGCGGCCCGAACACCGCGCTCGCCATGACCTCGGAGAAGCCGATGATGGCGTTGAGCGGCGTGCGCAGCTCGTGGCTGACATTGGCCAGGAACTCGCTCTTCGAGCGGCTGGCCAGCTCCGCCGTCTCCTTCATCGCGATCAGCGCCGCCTCGGTGTCGAGGTGGCGCTGGATTTCGGCCTGCAGCGCCCGCGTGCGTTCGGCGACCTGGCGTTCCAGGCCACCGTTCAGATCGTGCAGCGCGTGCTCGGCATGGCGGCGCGCGGTGACGTCGCTGGCGTAGATGTTGACGTATCCGTGTTCGGCGATCGGCGCCAGGGTGGCGGCGAAGACGCGGCTGCCGACGTGGAATTCCTCGGTGCGCACGCCGCCCGCCGCCAGCGTCTCGGCCACGATGTCGCGCCAGCGCCGGCCGACCCGGTGGTGGCGCGCGGCGCCGAACACCCGCATCAGCGGCTGCGCGGCCTGATTGGCGTGCAGCAGGGTGCCGTCGGCGCCGATGCGCATCACCGGGTTGGGATCCTGCGCCGGGAACAGGGCGAGGTCGCGGATCTCCTTCTCGGCCCGGCGCTGCTCGGTGACGTCGCGCACCAGCAGCAGCCCCGGTTCGAGCTGCTGCGGCCGGTCGATCTCGAAGGCGAGCGAGGCGCCGCCGCGACAGGCGATCTCGGCCTCGCGGGATTCGGGCGGCACGGCCAGGAACGGCTCCAGTCCGCCGCACTCCTGCGCCAGCCGGGCCATCACGGCATTGCCGGGGTACGGCCCCTCGGGTCCGAGCCGGATCATGCCGACCCCGAGCAGGTCGGTGACCGCCAGCAGCATCTGCAGCCGCTCGTTCTCGGCGCGCGTGTCGGCCTGCTCGGCGAGCAGCGCCAGCTTGGCCGCCGCCTCGGTCTCGAGCTTGGCCCGCGACTCGACCACCTCGCTGGTCAGCCGCGCGACCTGCCGCTCGAGCCCGTCGAGCTCGTTGCCGGCCCGGTAGTCCTCGGGCTCGACCCCGAACACCTCCTGGGTGACGCGGCCGACGTTCAGCACGAGGCGGCGCAGGCGCCACGACAGGTACATCAGCGCGGCCAGCGCGCAGCCCGACAGCACGAAGGCCAGCACGCTGCGGTGCCGCCGTTCCTGGTCCATCACCCGCGCCACCTGCGCGGCGACCTGGGCGCGCGGAATCAGGCTGACGAAGTTGGCCCGCACCTCGGCGCTGCCGTAGTCGAAGAAGGTCTTGCCGGTGACCAGGTAGCGGGCGGAAAGCTCGGCGAACCGGGTGCCGACCGGCAGCGAATCCTCGTCCGAGCTGGCAAGCACCCGCTGCTCGGCACCGCCGCCGATCAGCGCCACCAGGTGCCCCGGCTCCATGAAATGGTTCTGCGCCCGCATCAGGAAGCTGCCGTCGAGGGCGGTGGCGGCCAGGAACCGCACCGGCGGGGCGCCGTTGGGCGCCATCGTGGCGCTGGCCAGCACGTAGGGGTGGCCGTCGAAGGCGACCAGGAACGGCTGCGGCTCGGCCATGCGCACCAGCCGGCGGTCGATGTCCAGCAGCCGCGGCGGCGGCTCGATGTCGCCGGCGACGTGCACCTCGCGCGGCCGGTAGTCGGCGTCGAGCACCAGCAGGAAATCGGGCAGGTCGAAGGCGCGCAGCACGGCGCGCTCCGGCAGCCAGGCCGGCAGTCCCGGCCGCACCGCCGGGGCCGGCGGCGGCGGCGCGGCAAGCGGCGCCAGGCGGAAATGCTCGAGCGCCGGCTGGTGGGCGACCAGGCTGCGCACGAAGCTGTAGAGGCCGCGGAAATGCGCGTCGAAGCGCATGCGGTCGCGGCGCGCCTTGTCCTGCAGGCTGAGCTGCAGCTCGGCCGTGAACATCGCCTCCAGCGCCGCCGACTGGTAGCGGTCGAGCACCAGCCAGACGGCGGCGCCGACCAGCAGCGCGACGGACATCAGCAGCGCCGCCAGCGGCGGCCGCCGTAACCAGCCCTGGCGCGCCGCGGCCATCGGCTAGTCCGGCCGGCCGACGACTTCGTCGCCGTGGAATGCCCAGCCGGCGGCCCGCAGCCGGGTCACCGGGACGATGTGGTAGGCGGGATCGATGCGCTCGACGTTGTCGAGCAGATGGCGCACCAGCGCGTCGGCCAGCGGCTTTCGCGCCGGCGGCTCGGCCCAGCTCGAGACGCTGAAGACGCGGAACAGCGGATAGCGTCCGGCGGCGACGGCCTCGGCGTCGCGCGGGTCGATGCCGTCGAGCTTCAGCACCTTGACCTTGCTGGCCGGATACTGGGCGACGTGGTACAGCGTCTCGTAGCCGAGGGCGCCGGGGGTCGCCGCCACCGTCTCGATCATGTCGCGGATCGCCGGCACCTGGGTGATGTCGTAGCCGAACAGGTTCTCGTCGCGCAGCAGCATCTGCCAGCCGGTCGGGCGCACCTTGCAATGCAGCCGCGCCACCGCCCGCACGCTTCCCTTGCCGGTCGAGACGCCCGAGACCGGCAGCTCCGACCAGTCCCGGGTCTGGCCGCCGAACGCCTTGCGCGCCTGGTCCAGGCTCATGCCGTCGGCGACGGTGTCGCGATGGGCGATCAGCGCCAGCGCGCCGATGCCCAGCGTGTGGTAGCGCAGGCCCGGCAGCCGGTCGAGATCGCCGGGCGGGCAGCAGTAGCCGGCGACGTCGGCGGCCTTGTCGGCGGCGGCGCCGGTGGCCAGGCCGCAGGTGCCTTCCTGCATGGCGATCCTGACGCCGCGCGCCTTCGCGAACTCCTCGACCAGCGGCACGATCGCCGGGTGGAGCTGCTGGTCGATCGCCAGCACCAGGTCCACCGGCTCCGGCGTCATGTGGGTGATGCCGCGGCCGCGCCATTCCTCGGACATCGGCACGACATAGGCGGGGTCGCTGAACGGACGCCCGCCGAGCTCGCCGGCGACGGCGCCGCCGGTAACGCAACACGCCGCGAGCACGCCGCGGCCCAACCAACCGATCATTTCCCCACCCCGATCACTGTTTTTTTGCAAGCAGTTTGGGACCACCCGGCCATAACGGTCAAGCCATACGGATCATACCTATACCGAGGTCAGAACGACGGCCGTCCCCGCTCGCGGGCCTGACGGCCGGCACCCGAACTGCTAGGATCGCCCCAGCGCCCATCTCCGGAGTCGCCGATGCCCCGCAGCCTTCGCCTGATCGCCTGCCTGCTCGCCCTGCTCGCGCTGCCGCCGCAAGCCCGTGCCGCCAAGGACACGCTGGTGATCGGCATCACGCAATATCCCAGCACCTTCCATCCGCACATCGACTCGATGATGGCCAAGACCTACATCCAGGCGATGACCATGCGGCCGATCACCGCCTTCGACGCCGACTGGAAGCTGGTCTGCGCGCTGTGCGTCGAGCTGCCGACGCTGGAGAACGGGCTGGCGGTGGTCGAGGAACTGCCCGACGGGCGCAAGGGGGTGGCGCTGACCTTCGCGCTGCAGCCGAAGGCGACCTGGGGTGACGGCACGCCGGTGACCAGCAGGGACGTCGCCTTCACCGTCGCCGCCGGCAAGGACCCGCAGAGCGGCTTCGGCGCCACCGAGATGTTCGAGCGCATCACCGAGGTCGAGATCGTCGACGACAAGACCTTCATCGTGCATTTCGACAAGCTGACCTTCGACTACAACGCCTTCGCGCTCAACCTGCTGCCGGCGCATATCGAGGAGCGACGGTTCGCGCCGGCGCTGGAGTACAAGAACAAGACCGCCTACGACGCCGAGACCACCAATCCCGGCCTCTATTTCGGACCCTACCGCATCGCCGACGTGTCGCGCGGCGCCCATGTCGTGCTGACCCGAAATCCGACCTGGTACGGGCCGCCGCCGGCCTTCGAGCGCATCGTCGTCAAGGCGATCGAGAACACCGCCGCGCTCGAGGCCAACCTGCTGTCGGGCGGCGTCGACTACATCGCCGGCGAACTGGGCCTGACGCTCGACCAGGCGCTGGCCTTCGACAAGCGCCACGGCGACCGCTTCACGGTGGTCTACAAGCCCGGCCTGATCTACGAGCACATCGACGTCAACCTGTCGAACCCGGCGCTGGCCGACCGGCGTGTGCGCCAGGCCCTGCTGCACGGGCTCGACCGCGCCGCGATGTCGCAGCAGCTTTTCGGCGGCCAGCAGCCGGTGGCCCATTCCAACGTCAATCCGCTCGACTGGGTCCACGCCGAGGACATCCCGCGTTACGGCTACGATCCGGCCAAGGCGGCGGCGCTGCTCGACGCCGCCGGCTGGAGGAAGGCCGGCGCGGCGCGGCGCAACGCCAAGGGCGAGCCGCTGGTCCTCGAGCTGATGACCACCGCCGGCAACCGCTCGCGCGAGCTGGTGCAGCAGGTGATCCAGGCGCAATGGAAGCAGATCGGCGTCGAGACCCGCATCCGCAACGAGCCGGCGCGGGTGTTCTTCGGCGAGACGGTGAGCAAGCGCAAGTTCCCCGGCCTGGCCATGTTCGCCTGGATCAGCTCGCCCGAGAGCGTGCCGCGCACCACCCTGCACTCCGAGAGCATCCCCACCGAGGCCAACAACTGGGCCGGCCAGAACTACACCGGCTTTTCCGATCCCCGCGTCGACGACCTGATCGAGGCGATCGAGCTCGAACTCGACCGCGACAGGCGCAAGGCGCTGTGGCAGGAGTTGCAGACCATCTACGCCACCGAACTGCCGGCACTGCCGCTGTACTTCCGCGCCGACGCCTACGTGCTGCCGAGCTGGCTGAAGGGCGTCGTGCCGACCGGCCACCAGTTCCCGACCACGATGTGGATCGAGCAGTGGCGGGCGGAATGAACATCCCCTCTCCCGCCTGCGGGAGAGGGAGGGGCCCGGCCGCAGGCCGGGAGGGTGAGGGTGGCGCACGATCGCTCGCCCCCGCTCCCAGGCGCCGCCCCCACCCCAACCCTCCCCCGCGAGCGGGGGAGGGAGCATGACCGGCCACATGCTCCGCCGCCTCGGCCAGTCGGCGCTGGTGCTGCTGGTGATGTCGTTCGTGATCTACATGCTGATCGGGCTGATGCCGGGCGATCCCGTCGACGTGATGATCGCCACCATGCCCGACCTGACGCCGGCCGACGCCGAGCGGCTGCGGGCGATCTACGGCGTCGACCGGCCGCTGCTCGAGCGCTACCTGACATGGCTGGGGGCGGCGGTGCAGGGCGATCTCGGCTATTCGCGCCTCTACGCCAAGCCGGTGCTGGCGGTGCTCGCCGAGCCGCTGCTCAACACCGTGCTGCTGCTGGCCTGCAGCCTGGTGCTGGCGGTGCTGATCGCGGTGCCGCTGGGCACCATGGCCGCGCTGCGGCCGGGCAGCGCCTTCGACAACCTGGTCAACCTGGCCGCCTTCGCCGGCATCTCGATGCCGACCTTCTGGCTCGGACTGATGCTGATCGTGGTGTTCGCGGTGCAGCTCGGCTGGCTGCCGGCCAGCGGCGTCGAGACGGTCGGCGGCGGCGGCGTCGCCGACCGGCTGCGCCACATGGTCCTGCCGGTCGTCACCCTGGCGCTGGCCGGCACGGGGCAATACCTGCGCTACGTCCGCGCCAGCATGCTGCAGACCCTGCGCCAGGACTGGATCCGCACCGCCCGCGCCAAGGGCGCGTCGTGGCGCCGCGTCGTCGTGCGCCACGCCATGCGCAACGCGCTGGTGCCGGTGGTGACCGTGCTGGCCCTCGACTTCGGCGCCCTGTTCTCGGGCGCGCTGATCACCGAGACGGTGTTCGCCTATCCCGGCATGGGCAAGCTGATCTACGACGCGGTGATGGGCAACGACTTCAACCTGGCGCTCACCGGCCTGCTGCTGGCGACCCTGCTGGTGCTGGTCGGCAACGTGCTAGCCGACATCGCCTACGCCGTGCTCGATCCCAGGATCAGCTACCGATGAGGGCCAACTCCCCCACCGCCGCCGCCCTGCGCCGCTTCCGCCGCAACCGCCTGGCGGTCGCCAGCCTGTGCGTGCTGATCGTCGTCGCCGTCGCGTCGTTCGCGGCGCCGCTGATCGAGGCGGCGCTGGGCGTCGACGCCGAGACGGTGTCGCTGCTCGAGCGCATGGCGCCGCCCTCGGCCGCGCATCCGCTCGGCACCGACGAGTTGGGGCGCGACGTGCTGGCGCGGCTGCTGCGCGGCGGCCAGGTGTCGCTGAGCGTCGGCCTGGCGACGGCGCTGGTCGCCGCGGTGATCGGCACCCTGGTCGGGCTGACCGCCGGCTATGTCGGCGGCCGCCTCGACGCGGTGCTGATGCGCCTGACCGACGGGGTCATCGCCCTGCCGCTGCTGCCGCTGCTGATCATCCTGGCCGCCGTCGATCCGGCCAAGCTGGGCCTGCCGCCGGACGCGCTGGCCGGCGAGGGCGCGGCGCTGACGCGCATCGTGGTGATCATCGGGCTGGTCGGCTGGACGACGGTGGCGCGGCTGGTCCGCGCCGCCACCCTGAGCGTGCGCGAGGAGCTCTACGTCCGCGCCGCGGTCGCCACCGGCGCCGGCGCGGCGCGGATCATGCGCCGCCACGTGCTGCCCAACGTCGCCTCGCCGATCATCGTCGCGACCACCTTGAGCGTCGGCAACATCATCCTGCTGGAAAGCGCGCTGAGCTTCCTCGGGCTCGGCATCCAGCCGCCGCTGCCGAGCTGGGGCAACATGCTGACCGGGGCGCTGGAGCTGATCTGGTCGGCGCCGGCCCTGGCGGTGTGGCCGGGCGCGATGATCTTCGTGACCGTGCTGGCGTTCAACTTCCTCGGCGACGGCCTGCAGGAAGCGCTCGACCCGCGCGCCGGCACCGCCGGCCGGTTCTGATCTCAGGCCGCGAGTTCGGTGCGACGGTCTTCGTCGACGGCCGGCGGCATCAGGGTCGCCAGGACATACTCCGTCTCCGCGACCGGCTTCCTGGCGACATCCGGGTGCCGCTGAAACCAGGCCTCGCGGGCCTCGTCGTCGTGCCATTCGAGCTGGTGGGTCATCGCCGCTCTCCTCGATCCATACTCGGATCGTAACCGGCGAGTGGTTAACGGTCGATGAGTCCTGGTAGGCGATTCAGTTCCTGGTCGCCAGCGCGACGCCGGCCACCGCCACGCCCATGCCCAGCAGGGCCAGCGGCGTCAGCGTCTCGCCGAACAGGAAATAGGCGATCAGCGCCGTCGACGGCGGCACCAGGTAGAACAGGCTGGCGACCCTGGACGCGCTGCCGGCGCGGATCAGGCGGTACAGCAGGGTGATGGCGCCGACCGACAGCACCAGCACCAGCCACGCCATCGCGAACACGAACTCGCCGGTCCAGGCGATCGCCTTGTCCTCGAAGGCCAGCGCCAGGGGCAGCGTCGCGGCGAAGGCGGCGACGTACTGGATGACGGCGCCCGAACGCAGGTCCATGCCGCCGCAATGGCGCTTCTGGTAGATGGTGCCGGCGGTGATCGACAGCACCGCGGCGAAGGCGAAGGGCAGGCCGCCGAGCCCGCCGCCGAACTCGATCTTGTCCCACACCACCAGCGTCACCCCGACCAGGCCGAGCCCGAGCCCGATCCAGGCGCGGCGCGCCACCGTCTCGCCCAGCACGACGGCGGCGGCGGCGGCGGTGAGCAGCGGCTGCAGGCCGGTGACCAGGGCGGTGACGCCCGCCGGCAGTCCCTTGGAGATCGCCAGGAACACGCCGCCGAGATAGCCGGCATGGACCAGCAGGCCGGCGACGGCGATGTGGGCGACCTCGCGCCGGCTCTGCGGCCAGCGCGCCCGCAGCGCCAGCGCCACCAGCCCCATCAGCGCGATCACCAGCACGTAGCGGGTCGCCAGGAAGGTCAGCGGCGGCGCGTAGGGCAAACCGAACTTGGCGCCGATGAACCCGGTGCTCCACAGCAGAACGAACAGCCCCGGCGCGATGGCGGCGAGCGGATCGGGGCGGCGGGTGGCGTCGGCGGCGGCGGTCATGGCTCGACTGTACGCGCGCGGCAAGCGGGTTGACCAGAAAAACGTTTGGCCGCCCAACAAATTTAGAATCGCGAAAGAGTCGCGCCGCGGCGATCCGCCGGCAACGACGGACGCGTACAGTCGCCGCGGTTTCAGCTATTCTCGACCCGATTCCGTGGAGGACGCATGGCCCGCATTCCGTCGTCATCGAGCCCGAGCCCGGCCGCCGTCGCCAACCGCCGCCTCAGTCGCCGCCAGGCCTTGCGGGGGCTGGCGGCGGGCGTCGCGCTCGGCGCCCTGCCCGCCACCCTGACCGCCCGCGTCGCCCTGGCCGCCGGCGACCCGTCGAGCCTGCGATTCGAGCAGGCGCCGCACGTGATCGCCGACGACCATCAGGTGGCGCCGGACCACGGCGCCCAGGTGCTGATCCGCTGGGGCGATCCGGTGCTGCCCGGCGCGCCGGCCTTCGCGCCCGGCATCGCCTCGGCCGACGACCAGGAGCGGCAGTTCGGCTACAACAACGACTTCATCGCCTTCATGCCGCTGCCGCCGGGATCCGGTTCCAGCGATCACGGCCTGCTGTGCGTCAATCACGAGTACACCAACGCCGAGCTGATGTGGCCGGGCCTGACCCGCAAGGACAAGAAGGCCGCGCTGAGCAGGCGGCAGGTGGACGCCGAGATGGCCGCGCACGGGCATTCGGTGCTGGAGATCCGCAAGGCCGCCGGCGGCTGGCGGGTGGTGCCCGACAGCCGCTACAACCGCCGCGTCTCGCTGCGCTCGACGGAAATGCGGCTGTCCGGACCCGCCGCCGGCCATGACCGGCTGAAGACCGGCGCCGATCCGTCGGGCCGCACGGTGATCGGCACCCTGAACAACTGCGCCGGCGGCACCACGCCGTGGGGCACGGTGCTGATCGCCGAAGAGAACTTCGACAATTATTTCGGCGGCGACCCGGCCGGCTCGCCCGAGGCCGCCAACCACGCCCGCCTGGGAATCCGCGGCCGCCCGTACTATGCCTGGTCGCGCTTCCACGACCGCTTCGACGTCGGCAAGGAGCCCAACGAGCCGAACCGCTTCGGCTGGGTGGTCGAGCTCGACCCCTACGACCCCGACTCGGTGCCGGTCAAACGCACCGCCCTCGGCCGCTTCAAGCACGAGGCCGCGACCACGGTGATCGCGCCGGACGGCCGCCTCGTCGTCTATTCCGGCGACGACGAGGGCTTCGAGCATCTCTACCGGTTCGTCAGCCGCGACGCCGTCGACCGCCGCGACCGCGCCGCCAATGCCGACCTGCTCGACCACGGCACGCTGTCGGTGGCCCGGTTCGGCGCCGACGGCGCGCTGGCGTGGCTGCCGCTGGTCCACGGCGTCGGCCCGCTGACCGCCGCCAACGGCTTCGCCAGCCAGGCCGACGTGCTGATCGAGACGCGGCGGGCCGCCGACCTGCTCGGCGCGACGCCGCTCGACCGTCCCGAGGACGTCGAGGTCAATCCGGTCAATGGCCGCGTCTACATGATGCTGACCAACAACACCCGGCGGAAACCGGATCAGGTCGACGCCGTCAACCCGCGCGCCGAGAACCGCCACGGCCATATCGTCGAGCTGATCCCGCCGCCCGCCGGACGCCCCGATGCCGGCGCCCGCGCCGACCACGCCGCCGAGGTCTTCGGCTGGAACATCCTGGTGATCGCCGGGCCGCTGGACGCGCCCGGCGCCCGATACCATCCGGCGACGGCGCAGTTCGGACGCTGGCTGAGCTGCCCCGACAACTGCGCCTTCGATGCCCGCGGCCGGCTGTGGGTCTCGACCGATCAGGGCGGATCGCAGCGCCGGAACGGCATTCCCGACGGGATGTACGCGATGGATGTCGACGGCCCCGGACGGGCGCTGCCGAAGTTCTTCTACGCCGCGCCGCGCGGCGCCGAGATGTGCGGCCCCGCCTTCACCCCCGACGGCACGACCCTGTTCGTCGCCGTCCAGCACCCGGGCGAGGGATCGACCTTCGACCGGCCCTCGACGCGCTGGCCGGATTTCGACCCGCGCATGCCGCCGCGGCCGGCGGTGGTGGCGATCACGCGCGACGGCGGCGGCGCGATCGGCTGAGCGGGACCCGGCGTCCGCGCCGGCCGCACATGCAAAAAGGCCGCCCCGAGGGGCGGCCTTTCCGGATGTCTGCCGGCGGGCGGCTTACGCCTCTTCCGCGGCCTCTTCCTGCTCGGCGGTCGGGCCGCTGTCCTGGCCCTTGGCCTCGGGGTCGCGGTCGACCAGTTCGATCAGGCCCATCGGCGCGGCGTCGCCGTAGCGGAAGCCGGCCTTCAGCACGCGGGTGTAGCCGCCGTTGCGCTCCTTGTAGCGCGGGCCCAGCACCTCGAACAGCTTCTTGACGACGGCGTCGTCGCGCAGCATGGCGAAGGCCTGGCGGCGGGCGTGCAGGTCACCGCGCTTGCCCAGAGTGATCAGCTTCTCGGCGACCGGACGCAGGTCCTTGGCCTTGGGCAGGGTGGTCTTGATCTGCTCGTGCTTGAACAGCGCGCAGGTCAGGTTGGCGAACATCGCCTTGCGATGGGCGCTGGTGCGGCTGAACTTGCGGCCGCTCATTCCGTGACGCATCACTCACTCCTCTGGGCTTGGCCGCGCGCGCGCGACCGATTGCGAAACCCGTCGCCAGTGCCCGAAGGCCGGTACGGCGGGGAAACAAGAATGAACCACGGAGACACCGAGACACAGAGAACACACCGAGGAGAGCTCCGAGCCGCCGCGCGGCCTCTTTCCTCTGTGCCCCCTCTGTGTCTCCGTGTCTCTGTGGTTCCTAACTCAGTAGGGCTCCTCCAACTTCTTGGCCAGCTCCTCGATGTTCTCCGGCGGCCAGTTGGGGATTTCCATGCCGAGGTGCAGGCCCATCTGGGCCAGCACTTCCTTGATCTCGTTGAGCGACTTGCGGCCGAAATTCGGCGTGCGCAGCATCTCGGCCTCGGTCTTCTGGACCAGGTCGCCGATATAGATGATGTTGTCGTTCTTGAGGCAGTTGGCCGAGCGCACCGACAGTTCGAGCTCGTCGACCTTGCGCAGCAGGTTCTTGTTGAACGGCAGCTCGTCGCGCTTCTCCTCCTCGGTCGCCGCCTGCGGCTCCTCGAAGTTGATGAACAGCTGCAGCTGGTCCTGCAGGATGCGGGCGGCGAGCGCCAGCGCGTCCTCGGGGGTGACGGCGCCGTTGGTCTCGACGTTCATCGACAGCTTGTCGTAGTCGGTGACCTGGCCGACGCGGGTGTTCTCGACCTTGTAGGCGACGCGCCGAACCGGGCTGTAGATCGCGTCGACCGGGATCAGGCCGATCGGCGAATCCTCGGGGCGGTTCTGCGAGGCCGGGACATAGCCCTTGCCGGTGCCGACCGTCAGTTCCATGTTCAGCGTCGCGCCGTCGTCGAGGGTGCACAGCACCAGGTCCGGATCCATGATCTCGATGTCATGGCCGGTCTCGATCATGCCGGCGCGGACCTCGCCGGGGCCGGTGGCCCGCAGTTGCATGCGCTTCGGGCCTTCGCCGTGCATGCGCAGGCCCATGGCCTTGATGTTGAGGATGATGTCGGTGACGTCCTCGCGCACGCCGGGGATCGACGAGAATTCGTGCAGCACGCCCTCGATCTGGATCGCGGTCACCGCGGCGCCTTGCAGCGACGACAGCAGCACGCGCCGCAGGGCGTTGCCGAGGGTCATCGCGAAGCCGCGCTCGAGGGGCTCGGCGACAATGGTGGCAACGCGTGCCGGATCGTCCCCCGGCTCCACCTGGAGCTTGCTGGGTTTGATCAGTTCTTGCCAGTTCTTCTGAAGCACGAGCATGACTCCGCCTTGTCAGTCGCAACGGCGTCGCCGCCAGCCGGTATACCCCCGGCTGGCGGCGTACGCCCGTAGAAATAAAGCCACGACGTCCCGATCAGACCCGACGGCGCTTGCGCGGACGGCAACCGTTGTGCGGGATGGGCGTGACGTCGCGGATGGAGGTGATCGCGAAGCCGATCGCCTGCAGGGCACGCAGCGCCGACTCGCGGCCGGCGCCGGGACCCTTCACCTCGACCTCGAGGGTGCGCATGCCGTGTTCCATCGCCTTGCGGCCGGCGTCCTCGGCGGCGACCTGCGCGGCGTAGGGGGTCGACTTGCGCGACCCCTTGAAGCCCTGCATGCCGGCCGACGACCAGGCAATCGCATTGCCCTGCGCGTCGGTGATGGTGATCATGGTGTTGTTGAAGGTCGCGGCGACATGCGCCACGCCCGAGGTGATGTTCTTGCGCTCGCGCCGACGCGGACGCTGAGCAGTCGCGGCTGCCTTGGCCATAGCCTAAATCCCCAACCTTACTTCGTGGCTTTCTTCTTGCCGGCGATCGGCTTGGCCGGGCCCTTGCGGGTCCGGGCGTTCGTGTGGGTCCGCTGGCCGCGCACCGGCAGCCCGCGGCGATGCCGCAGGCCGCGGTAGCAGCCCAGATCCATCAGCCGCTTGATGTTCATCGCCACGCCGCGCCGCAGGTCGCCTTCGACCTGGTATTCGCGGTCGATGACCTCGCGGATGCGCAGAACCTCCTCGTCGGAGAGTTGGTTCACGCGACGCTCCTCGGTGATGCCGACCTTCTGGCAGATCTCCGCCGCCTTGGCGCGGCCAATGCCGTGAATGTAGGTCAGCGCGATCTCAACCCGCTTGTTGGTTGGGATGTTTACGCCAGCAATACGCGCCAAAGCCGGTTACTCCTTGCAAATCAATGGCTACGCGTCCGACTCGGCAAGGAGTCGGCGGATCCGAAGGTGCGCGATTATAGGGACCCGCACCCCAATGTCAACTGACCACGACGGAATCGACGATCTTCGAAAGATCGGCGGTGACCTCGTCGATGGCCTTGGTGCCGTCCACCACCTTGACGTTGCCCTTGCCGCCGTAATAGGCGAGCACCGGCGCGGTCTGGGCGTGGTAGGCGTCGAGCCGCTTCTTGACCGTCTCGGCGTTGTCGTCGGCGCGCCGGGTGAACTCGGTGCTGCCGCAGACGTCGCAGACGCCGTCCTTCTTCGGCTTCTGGAACTTGTCGTGGTAGCCGGCGCCGCACTTGGAGCAGCTGAACCGGCCGGTGATCCGCTCGACGAGGAAATCGTCGGGGACGCGGATCTCGATGACGTAGTCGATCTTCAGGCCCTTGCGCGCCAGCAGCGCGTCCAGCGCCTTGCCCTGCGCCTCGGTGCGCGGAAACCCGTCGAGGATGAAGCCGTTCTTGGCGTCGGGCTGGTCCAGGCGCTCGTCGATGATGCCGATGACGATATCGTCGGACACCAGTTGCCCGGCCTCCATCACCGCCTTGGCCTTGCGGCCGATCTCGCTGCCCGAGGCGACGGCGGCGCGCAGCATGTCGCCGGTCGACAGCTGGATCATGCCGTACTTGTCCTGGAGGATCTTCGCCTGCGTGCCTTTGCCGCCGCCGGGCGGCCCCATCAGAATGATATTCATGACGTTTCTATCCCCTTTTCCCTCTCAGTTTTGCTTTTTTTATCAGCCCCTCGTACTGGTGCGCGAGCAGATGCGACTGCACCTGGGCGACCGTGTCCATCGTGACCGTGACCACGATGAGCAGGCTGGTGCCACCGAAGTAGAACGGCACAGAGTACCGCGAAATCAGCAGCTCGGGCAAGATACAGAGAATGGAAAGGTAGATCGCGCCGACCGTGGTGAGCCGGGTGAGCACGTAATCGAGATATTCGGCCGTGTTCTTGCCGGGACGAATACCAGGAACGAACCCACCGTACTTTTTGAGATTGTCGGCGGTGTCTTCCGGATTGAACACCACGGCCGTGTAGAAGAACGCGAAGAACACGATCAACGACACGTAGATGAGCAGATAGAGTGGCTGTCCCCTACCCAGCCAGGCGGTGACCGTGGTCAGCCATTCCGGGCCCTGGCCGGCCGTGAAGCTGGCGACGGTGATCGGCAGCAGCAGCAGCGACGAGGCGAAGATCGGCGGGATCACGCCGGCGGTGTTGAGCTTCAGCGGCAGGTGCGAGCTCTCGCCGCCGAACATCTTGTTGCCGACCTGGCGCTTTGGATACTGGATGATCAGCCGCCGCTGCGCGCGTTCGACGAACACGATGACGCCGATGACCACGAACACCATGACCAGCAGGAACACGATCAGCAGCGGCGACAGCGCGCCGGTGCGGCCCAGTTCCAGCGTTCCGGCCAGGGCGCTCGGCAGGTCGGCGACGATGCCGGCGAAGATGATCAGCGAGATGCCGTTGCCGATGCCGCGGGCGGTGATCTGCTCGCCCAGCCACATCAGGAACATCGTGCCGCCGAGCAGCGTCACCACGGTGACGAAGCGGAAGAACATGCCGGGATCGATGACCGCGGCGCCGCGGGCGCCGCTCATGCCTTCGAGCCCGACGGCGATGCCGTAGGCCTGGAAGCCGGCGATCGCCACCGTCAGGTAGCGGGTGTACTGGTTGATCTTCTTGCGCCCCTGCTCGCCCTCCTTCTTGAGCTGCTCGAGGCTCGGCATGACCGAGGTCATCAGCTGCATGATGATCGACGCCGAGATGTAGGGCATGATGCCCAGGGCGAAGATCGTCATGCGCGACAGGGCGCCACCCGCGAACATGTCGAACATGCCGAGGATGCCGCCGCCGTGCTGCGCGAAGATGTCGGCCAGCGCCTGCGGATTGATGCCGGGCACCGGCACCCAGGTTCCCAGGCGGAAGACCACCAGCGCCATCAGCGTGAACCAGATGCGCTTCTTCAGCTCCGTCGCCTTGGCGAGGACGGACCAGTTGAGGTTCGCCGCGAACTGTTCGGCGGTCGATGCCATGCGTTACTCCGGACTCGCTGTACCCGCTGCGTGCGGCAAAGGGATCAGGCCGCGCTCTCGCCGGCGGCCTTGCCCTGCGGCACCACCACCTGGCCGCCCGCCTTCTCGACGGCGGCCACCGCCGCCTTCGAGGCGCCGGCGACTTCGATGGTGACTTTGGACGTGATCTCACCCTTGGCAAGCAGGCGCACGCCATCGCGCACGTTGCTCACCAGGCCGGCACCCTTCAGCGCGTCGGCGCCCACCGTCTGATCGGCCGGGATGCGGCCGTCGGCGATCGCGGCCTGGATCTGGCCGAGATTGACGACGACGTACTCCTTGCGCGACGGATTGGTGAAGCCGCGCTTCGGCAGACGCCGGTAGATCGGCATCTGGCCGCCTTCGAAGCCGTTGATGGCGACGCCCGTGCGCGAGGTCTGGCCCTTGACGCCGCGGCCGGCGGTCTTGCCCTTGCCCGACCCGATGCCTCGGCCGACGCGCATCTTGTCCTTGCGCGCGCCCGGGTTGTCGCGAAGATCGTTGAGTTTCATTCCCACATTCCTCCGCGGCTATTCGCCGCCTTCGACGCGCACGAGGTGCTTGACCTTGTTGATCATCCCGCGCACCGACGGAGTGTCCTCCAGGGTGCGGGTCCGGTGCCGCTTGTTGAGACCGAGGCCGACCAGGGTCGCCTCCTGGTCCTTGCGCCGGCCGATGGGGCTGCCCGTCTGGGTGACGGTGACGGTGTTCTTGGTCTTGGCCATCATACCCCTCCTCAACCGGCCGCGGCCTGGGCCGCGGCGGCGCCGTCGCGGCGGCCGACGATCTCGCCGACCTTCTTGCCGCGCTTGGCGGCGACCGCGCGCGGGCTGGCGACGTTGGCCAGCGCCTCGAAGGTCGCCTTGATCATGTTGTGCGGGTTCGAGGTGCCGACGCACTTGGCCACGACGTCCTGGACGCCCATGGTCTCGAACACGGCGCGCATCGGACCGCCGGCGATGATGCCGGTGCCGGGCGGCGCCGCGCGCACGACGACGCGGCCGGCGCCGAAGCGGCCGTTGGCGTCGTGGTGCAGGGTGCGGCCCTCGCGCAGGGCGATGCGGACCATGTTGCGCTTGGCCTGCTCGGTCGCCTTGCGGATCGCCTCGGGGACCTCGCGCGCCTTGCCGGTGCCGAAGCCGACGCGGCCCTTCTGGTCGCCGACCACCACCAGCGCCGCGAAGGCGAAGCGGCGACCGCCCTTGACCACCT
>CAZJFH010000077.1:0-22801 GCA_964545205.1 uncultured Rhodospirillaceae bacterium | reverse complement strand
GGCGCCGTCGCGCAGGAACAGGATGTATCCCTCGGCCTCGCCGTCCGCCGGCTTGGCGCCGACGAGGCGGCGCAGATCGAGCACCGGCCGGATCTGGCCGCGCAGGTTGATCACGCCCAGCACCTCGGGCACCAGCCCCGGCACCGGCGTGCAGCGCCGGAACGGCTGCACCTCGGCCACCACGGTCAGCGGCAGGCCGCACCATTCGGCGCCGAGCTGGAAGCCGAGGATCTCGACCGTCGGCTCGACGACGGCATCGAGCCGGCGCTCGGCCAGCCTGGCGGCGCGGCGCCGAAGCAGCGCCTGCAGCCGCGCGCCGTCGGGCGCCAGCGAGCGCTCGATCCCCGCTTCGCCTTCCGCCAGCCGCCGCCTCACCGCGGCCCAGTCGATCCGTCCCCCGCTCATCCGCCACACGCCTCGAACTGAATCCGCAACAGGCCGGCGAGCTCGGCCACGGTCATGTCTTCGGTGCCGGCCACGATGGCGCCGGGATCGGCGCGCTCGACCAGGCGCTGCGCGTTGCGGAACGAGCGTTCGGCACCCGCGGCGTCGGCGGCCTCGCGCAGCACCCGCCCGAGCTGATAATGCGCGAGCGCCAGCGAGCGGTCGAGATAGATGGCGCGCCGCAACGCCTCGGCGGCGGCGGCGCCGTCGCCGCGGTTCTCCAGCGCGAGGCCGCGGAACAGATGGGCCAGCGGCTGCAGCGGCTCCTCGGCGATCAGCTTGTCGGCGCGGCGGACCAGTTCCAGCCAAGCCCCCTGATCGGCGAGCGCGCGCAGTTCGGCGGCGGGGTCGGGGCCGTCGGGCGCCTCGACGGCGATGACCGCGGGCTCGATCGCCTGCGGCTCGACCGGCGGCGCGGGCGGCGGCTCTTCGGCGAACCACGGCGGCGTCGGCTCCGGCTCCGGCTCGGCTTCGACGAATTCGGACACCGGCGGCGGGTCGAACGGACGCCGCGCGTCGGGAGCGGCGGATTTCTGGTAGAGCACCGCCCCGGGCGCCTCGACCAGGCGGAAGGCGCGGAACAGCTCGGTGTTCAGCTCGGAATGCCCGACCACCAGCCAGCCGCCCTCGACCAGGCTGGCGCGGAATCCGGCCAGCACGCTGCGGAAGGTCTCGGTGGTGAAGTAGATCACCACGTTGCGGCACAGGATGACGTCGAACTCGGTCAGGCCATGCGCCAGCGAGGGATAGGGATCGTCGACCAGGTTGTGATACGCGAAGCGCACCCAGTCGCGGTATTCGGGCTTGATGCGCCACTGGCGGCCGACGCGGTCGAAGCAGGCGTTGCGCATGGCGTCCGGCGTGGCGCGGAACGCCCAGTCGTCGTAGAGGCCCTCGCGGGCGCGGGCCAGGAATCGCTGGTTGATGTCGGTGCCGACGATGTCGACGTCCCAGCCGTCGATCAGATGACCGAAGCGCTGCTTGAGGATGATGGCGACCGTGTAGGGCTCGGGCCCGGTGGCGCAGCCGGCGCTCCAGATGCGCAGCCGCCGCCGCGGCTTGTTGCGCTCGACGACATCGGGCAGCACCAGGTCGCGCAGCGCGTCGAACTGCTCGCGGTAGCGGAAGAAGTAGGTCTCGCCGATCGTCAGTTCGCCGATCAGCTCCTCGAGTTCGGCGCGGTCGGTCAGCAGCTCGAGATAGCTGGCGCAGTCCTTGACGCCGCGCACCTGGAAGCGCACGCCGAGAATGCGCGCGAGGTCGTCGTCGCGCTCGCGGTAGAACGCCATGCCGGTGCGTTCGATCACCAGCGCCTTCAGCCGCGGATAGAACGGATCGGAGACGATCGGCGGCTTGCTTCGCGCGGCGCTCATGCGGCCCCGCCTTCCAGCCCGGTCAGCCGCTCGGCGACCTGGGCCGCCAGTTCGTCGAGGCGCCGGCGCTCCTGGGCCAGCAGCAGGCGCTCGGCCAGCAGGACGTGCACCGGCTCGCCGCCGATCTCGGCCTGCCCGGCGAGGCAGTCGTTGAACACGGCCTCGCCCTCGACCGGCAGCAGCGATCCGTCCTGGATTTCCGCGACCGCCCGGACCGCCCCGACCAGCAGCGCCACCGGCGAGCCCCGCAGAACCAGGATCGGCGCGTAGAGGCCCGGCGGCTCCGCCGCGCCGCCGAACAGGCGCCCGAGCCGCACCACCGGCAGCACGCTGCCGCCGTAGTTCAGGAATCCTTCCAGGATGCCAGGCATGCCCGGCGGCCGCGACAGCTCGGGGTAGTGGACGACCTCGCGCACCGCCGCCGCCGGCAGCGCACAGCGGCGGCCGCCGATGTCGAACACGACCAGCGCGGTACGGTCGGACCCCATCGTCAAGAAAATCCCTCCCCCGAGCCCGCCGAGCGGGCGCGCCATGATAGTCGATCCGGCACGCCGCGTCCAAGCGTGCTGGGCGAGGCTACGATACGAACGGCTCGTGAAGATTTGACCAAAATCAAAGTGCGTGCACCGCAACAGGGCGATATTGCGCCGCGTTTCGGTAAGTTACCTCCCAACTCGCCCCGGCGTTTCCAGGCGCCGGGGCTTTTTCTCGCCCATTTTCCGGGCTCCCGCGACGTGTGCGCCGCACACCGCGGCCGCCCTGCGACACCGCGACGCAGTCGGCTTCGATTGCCCGCGGAACCGGCCGGGGGTATTATGATTTCGGTGATAGGGCGATCCGCCCGAACACCGTGATCGCCGCCGTATCGCACTTACGGTGACGTGGCTCCGGGCCGAAATTCCCGCGGGGATCGGTCCGACCAGCTTGAAGCAGAGACGAGGGCCCTCCCCGGTGCGGAGGGCCCTCCTGTTTTTCGGCGAGCCGCTTCCGCCGCGGCCGGCGCCGCGCTATAACTCCGCCGCCATGAGCCGCATCCTGCCCGCCTCAGAGGACTCGATCGCCGAAGCCGCCGCCCTGCTGCGCGCCGGCCGCCTGGTCGCGTTCCCGACCGAGACGGTCTACGGCCTCGGCGCCGACGCCACCGACGACCGCGCGGTGGCGCGCATCTTCGAGGCCAAGCGGCGGCCGCGGTTCAATCCGCTGATCGCCCACCTCGCCGATCCCGAGGCCGCCGCGGCGCTGGCGGTCTTCGACGACCGCGCCCGCGCGGTGGCGGCGCGGTTCTGGCCGGGACCGCTGACGCTGGTGCTGCCGCGCCTGCCCCAGGGTCCGGTCTCGCTGCTGGCGACCGCCGGCCTCGACACGGTGGCGCTGCGGGTGCCCGAGCATCCGGTGGCGCAGGCGCTGCTGCGCGCCGCCGGCCGGCCGATCGCCGCGCCGAGCGCCAACCGCTCCGGCGCCGTCAGCCCGACGCGGGCCGAGCACGTCGCCGAATCGCTGGGCGACGCCGTCGACCTGATCCTGGACGGCGGCGCCTGCCGGGTCGGCATCGAATCGACCATCCTCGACCTGTCCGGCGCCCGGCCGGCGCTGCTGCGCCCCGGCGGCGTCGCCCGCGAGGCGCTCGAAGAGCTGCTGGGGCCGGTCGAGCTGGCGGCGGCCGGCCCGGTCAAGGCGCCCGGCATGCTGGAGAGCCACTACGCCCCCGGCCTGCCGGTGCGCCTGAACGCCACCGAAGCGGCGCCCGGCGAGGCGCTGCTCGGCTTCGGCCCCTGCCCCGGCGCCACCCTGAACCTGAGCGAGGCCGGCGATCCGGTCGAGGCGGCGGCCAACCTGTTCGCGATGCTGCGCGCCCTCGACCGGCCGCAATTCGGCGGCATCGCCGTGGCGCCGGTGCCCGAAAGCGGTCTCGGCGCGGCGATCAACGACCGCCTGCGCCGCGCCGCCGCGCCGCGGCCCTGATCACCGCCGCCAGAACGGCTTTTCCGCCTCGGCCAGCGCGTCGGCGCGGCTGAGGCCGATGTCCTTGAGCATGCGGTGGTCGAGCCCGGCCAGCGCGCGGCGCGAGCGCCCGCGCTCGAGCCAGTCGGCCAGACGGTCGAAGCCCCGCATCAGCGCCTGGCCGAGCAGGCGGCGCAGCGACGGCCCCGGCTCCGCCCATTGCACGTCGGCCTCGACGATGCGGCCGTCGCCGTTCAGGCGCACGGTCTCGCAGACCAGCCGGCTGCCGGGACCGCGATAGATGATGGTGGCGTGCTCCACCCCCTCGGCCACCGCCAGCAGGCGGTAATCGAAATTGCGGCGGGTCGACAGGCCGGCGCGGACATGCGCCGCGAAGGCGTCGCGTCCGGTGAGCGTGCCGTCGGCGGCGAGCGCCTTGAGCGCCGGCGAGCGGAAACGGACGTCCGCGGCGTAATGCGCCACGATGCGGTCGACGTCGCCGCTGTTCCAGGCCTCGATCCACTCCCCGGCGAACCGGGGGAGCGACTGTGAGCATTGACTGCTCGGCATGCTGTCCCCCTCTGGTGCAAATGACTGGGATTGACACGATCCTCTTGTGCGGGGATGGAATCAATCGCTACATTGACACCATGTCAAATTGGCTCCCCGATCTCGCCGGCCGCTCCGGCCCCCGCTACCGCGCCATCGTCGACGCCTTGGCCGAGGACCTGCGCGCCGGCCGTCTGGCGCCCGGCGCGCGGCTGCCCACCCACCGCGACCTCGCCTGGCGGCTGAAGGTCACCGTCGGCACCGTCGCCCGCGCCTATGCCGAGGCCGAGCGCCTGGGCCTGGTCTCGGGCGAGGTCGGGCGCGGCACCTTCGTGCGCGATCCCGGCGGCGGCGGGCCGACCCAGGCCGACTACTTCGCGTGGTCGTGGAAGGGCGTCGACGGCGGGCTGATCAACATGGCGACCAACCTGCCGTCGGGCGACCAGGGCGCCGGCGAGATCGCCGCCGCGATGCGCGCGGTGGCCGACCGCGCCGACCTCGCCGCCCTGCTCGGCTATCACCTCGACGCGGCGCCGCTGCGCCATCGCGCCGCCGGCAGCCGGTGGCTGGCGCTGGAGGGCGTCGAGGTGCCGCCGGAGCGCGTCGTCGTCACCGCCAGCGGCCAGCAGGGCATCGTCGCGGTCATCGCCGCGCTGTCGCGGCCCGGCGACACGCTGCTGGTCGAGGAATTCTGCTATCCCGGCCTCAAGACCGCCGCCGCCCTGCTCGGCCGCGAGCTGGCGCCGGTGGCCATGGACGGCGAAGGCGTGATCCCGGACGCGGTCGAACGCGCCGTCGCCGCCACCGGCGGCCGGGTGCTCTACACCAACCCGACCGTCCAGAACCCGACCGCGACGACGCTGTCGCGCGCCCGGCGCGAGGCGCTGGCGGCGCTGGCCCGGCGCCACGACCTGACGGTGATCGAGGACTGCGTCGACGCCTTCCTGCTGCCGGACGGCCCGCCGGCGATCGCGACGCTGATTCCCGAACGCACCGTGCATCTGACCTCGCTGTCCAAGAGCATCGCCCCGGGCCTGCGCATCGGCTACCTGGCGGCGCCGGAGGGCTTCGTCGGGCGGCTCGCCCGCGGCGTGACCACGACGACGCTGATGGTGCCGCCGGTGATGTCCGAGATCGCCGCCGTGCTGATCGAGGACGGCACCGCCCAGGCCTGCGCCGAGCGCCAGCGCGCCGAGGCGGCGGCGCGCACCCGCATCGCCCGGGCCATGCTGGGCGCCGACACCTGCCCGGCCGAGGTGTCGCTGAACCTGTGGCTGCGGATGCCCGACGACTGGAAGGCCGACGACTTCGCCGCCGACGCGCGCTCGAACGGGGTGCTGGTGGCCAGCGGCTCGGCCTTCGCCGCCGCGCGGCCGCGCTACGAGGCGGTGCGGGTCAGCATCTCGGCCCCGACCGACCGGGACGAACTGCGCCGCGGCCTGCGCATCCTCGCCGGCATGCTGCGGGTCTCGCCCGACAACTGGAGCGCCACCGTGTGAGCGTGTACACTGCGCCGATGACCGAATTCCTCGATCGTCTGCAGCAGATTCTGGGCCCGTCGGGGATCGTCGCCGCCGACGCCATGGAGCCGTATCTGGTCGAGGAGCGCGGGCTCTATCGCGGCGCCGCCCTGGCCGTCGCGCGGCCGGCCAGCACCGCAGAGGTCGCCGCGGTGGTGCGCCTGTGCGCCGAGGCCGGCGTCGGCCTCGTGCCGCAGGGCGGCCGCACCGGCCTGGTCGGTGGCGGCGTGCCGTTCGAGCATGGCGGCGAGCTGGTGGTCAGCCTGGAGCGCATGAACCGCATCCGCGCCTTCGACCCGCTCAACTACACCATCACCGTCGAGGCCGGCTGCGTGCTGCAGACCATCCAGGACAAGGCGGCCGAGGCCGGCTGCCTGTTCCCGTTGAGCCTGGCCGCCGAGGGCTCGTGCCAGATCGGCGGCAACCTGGCGACCAATGCCGGCGGCGTCAACGTGCTGCGCTACGGCAACGCCCGCGAGCAGGCCCTGGGCCTCGAGGTCGTGCTGCCCGACGGCGAGGTCTGGGACGGGCTGCGCATCCTGCGCAAGGACAACACCGGCTACGACCTCAAGGACCTGTTCATCGGCTCGGAGGGCACGCTGGGCATCATCACCGCCGCGGTGCTCAAGCTCTATCCGCGCCCCACCGACGTGCAGACGGCGCTGGTGGCGGTGACCAGCCTCGACGAGGTGCTGGCGCTGCTGTCGCGCGCGCGCACGGCGTCGGGCGACGCGGTCACCGCCTGCGAGCTGATCCCGCGCATCGGCCTGGAGTTCGGCTGCCGCCACGTCGCCGGCGTCGTCGACCCCTTCGCGGCGCCGCATCCGTGGTACGTGCTGATCGAGCTCGCCTCGTCGCGCCAGGGCGGCGAGCTGCGCGCGGCGCTGGAAGGCATGCTCGCCGAGGCGTTCGAGGACGGCATCCTCGCCGACGCGGTGCTGGCCGACAGCCTGGAACGACGCGCCCAGCTCTGGAAGATCCGCGAATCGGTGCCCGAGGCGCAGAAGCGCGAGGGCGGCAGCATCAAGCACGACGTCGCCGTGCCGGTCTCGGAGGTCCCCGCCTTCATCGACGCCGCCACCGCCGCCGTGACCCGGGCGCTGCCCGGCGTGCGCGTCGTCGCCTTCGGCCATGTCGGCGACGGCAACATCCACTTCAACCTCAGCCAGCCGCCGGGCATGGACAAGCAGGCCTATCTGGCGCGCTGGGGTGAGATGAACCGCGTCGTCCACGACATCGTCGCCGCCATGCGCGGCTCGATCAGCGCCGAGCACGGCGTCGGCCGCCTCAAGCGCGACGAGATCACCCGCTACAAGAGCCCGCTGGAGATCGAGCTGATGCGGCGGGTCAAGCGCGCCTTCGATCCGCAGGGGATCATGAACCCGGGCAAGGTGGTCTAGGCATCTTCCTGGTGCTAGGCTCCCTGGCAGGAGCGCGCGTCTTTGGACACGCAAGTCCAGCGGGTCCGGAGACCCGCGCTCCAAGGAGAAGCCGCTGGAGTCGCCATGCCCGCCTACGCCGCCCCCGTCCGCGACATGAACTTCGTGCTCAACCGCCTGGCCGGGCTGGAGGAGATCGCGGCGCTGCCGGGATGCTCGGACGCCTCGCCCGACCTGGTGGCGGCGGTGCTGGCGGAGGCGGGGCGGTTCGCGTCGGAGGTGCTGGCGCCGCTCAATCCGGTCGGCGACCGCGCCGGCTGCAGGAAGAACCCCGACAATTCGGTCGCGACGCCGCCCGGCTTCAAGGCCGCCTACGGCCGCTTCGTCGAAGGCGGCTGGAACGCGGTGCCGTTCGAGCCCGAGCACGGCGGCCAGGGCCTGCCCTGGCTCGTCGCCACCGCCGTGGCCGAGATCTGGCACGCCGCCAACATGAGCTTCGCGTTGTGCCCGATGCTCAACCAGGGCGCGGTCGAGCTGCTGCAGGTCCACGGCACCCCCGAGCAGCAGGCGCTCTATCTGCCGAAGATGGTCTCGGGCGAGTGGACGGGCACCATGTGCCTGACCGAGCCCTCGGCGGGTTCCGATCTCGGCGCGCTGCGCACCAAGGCGGTGCCGGCCGCGGACGGCACCTACCGCGTCAGCGGCCAGAAGATCTTCATCACCTACGGCGAGCACGACTTCACCGACAACATCGTCCACCTGGTGCTCGCCCGCCTGCCCGACGCGCCGGCCGGCTCGAAGGGCATCAGCCTGTTCCTGGTGCCGAAATTCCTGCCCGACGGCAGCCGCAACGACGTCCACGCGGTGTCGCTGGAGCGCAAGCTGGGCATCCACGCCAGCCCGACCTGCGTCATGAGCTTCGGCGACCACGGCGGCGCCGTCGGCTGGCTGGTCGGCGCCGAGAACCGCGGCCTGGCCTGCATGTTCACGATGATGAACAACGCCCGCCTGGCGGTCGGCCTGCAGGGCGTGGCGATCGCCGAGCGCGCCTATCAGCGCGCCCGCGCCTACGCCTACGAACGCGTCCAAGGCGGCGTCACCATCGTCCACCACCCGGACGTGCGGCGCATGCTGATGACCATGAAGGCCGGCACCGAGGCGGCGCGCGCGCTGGCCTACGTCACCTCGGCCGAGCTGGACAAGGCCAGGCACCACCCGGACGCCGCCGCGCGCCGGGCGGCGCAGGCGCGCGTCGACCTGCTGACCCCGGTGGTCAAGGGCTGGTGCACGGCGACGGGCATCCGCATCGCCGACATCGGCGTGCAGGTGCATGGCGGCATGGGCTTCGTCGAGGAGACCGGCGCCGCGCAGCATCTGCGCGATTCGCGCATCGCCGCCATCTACGAGGGCACCAACGGCATCCAGGCGATGGACCTGGTCGGCCGCAAGCTGCTGCGCGACCGCGGCGCCGCCGCGCGGGCGCTGTTCGAGGACGTCGAGGCCACCGGGCGCAAGCTGGCCGCCGTCGAATCCAGCGACACCGCGGTGATCCGGGCTCGCCTTGCCGAGGGCCTGGCCGAGCTGCGCGCCGCCACCGACTGGCTGCTGGCCGCCGACGACGAGGTCGCGGCCGGCGCCGCCGCGACGCCCTATCTGGAGCTGTTCGGCACCGTCGCCGGCGGCTGGACGATGGCGCGCGCCGCGCTCGCCGCCTGGCTCGACCTGTCGGCGGGCGGCGGCGACGCCGCCTTCCTGTCGGCCAAGATCGTCACCGCGCGCTTCTACGCCGAGGCGATCCTGCCGGCCGCGACGGCGCTGCGGGCGGCGGCGACCGCCGGCCCGGCGACGGTGATGGCCCTGGCCGAGGACCAGTTCTAGGGCATCTGGCCGCGACGGCGGCGGGCGGGATCGCGCCTGGCCGGATCGCGCGTCAACTCACCGGATTCGCGACGGCGCGGCCCGCGCCGCCTCCGCTTTTCCCCTATCTTCCGCAGGGGGCGGTGCATATAATCCGCGCCGATGCTCGGGATCTCGCGCTATATCCTTCGGCAACTCCTGGTGGGCACGGCCCTGACCGGCATCGGTCTGGCCTGCGTGCTGTGGCTCACCCAGTCGCTGCGCTTCGTCGAACTGATCGTCACCAAGGGGCTGTCGATCTTCGGCTTCCTCAAGCTCACCCTGATGCTGCTGCCGAACTTCCTGGCCTACATCATGCCGGTGGCTTTGTTCGTGGTGGTGCTGTTCGTCTACAACAAGATGAACACCGACCGCGAACTGGTCGTGCTGCGCGCGGCCGGGCTGTCGACCTGGGCGCTGGGCCGTCCGGCGCTGGGACTGGCGCTGGTGGCGACCCTCCTCGCCTACGGCATCACCACCCTGCTGACGCCGCTGTCGAACCAGGCTTTCCGCGAGTATCACTGGGCGGTGCGCCACGACCTGTCGGCGCTGCTGATCCAGGAAGGCAGCTTCAACCATCTCGCGCCGGGGCTGACCCTGTTCGTCCAGGACCGCACCGGGGCCGGCGAACTCCGCAACGTCATGCTCTACGACGAGCGCGTGCCCGACAAGGTCTCGACGGTGATGGCCGAACGCGGCGTGCTGATGAAGGGCGAGGACGGCCCCCGCGTGCTGCTCGAGAACGGAAACCGCCAGGAGGTCACGGCCGAGGACGGTCGCATGTCGATGCTGTATTTCGACCGCTACACCGTCGAGGTCGAGATCGCCGGCTCGCGCCGCGGCAGCCGCGGCACCGACGTGCGCGAGCGCCCGACCTCGGAGCTGCTGTGGCCGGAGCCGGGCGCCTTCGACACCCGCCAGCTGCGGGAAATGACCGTCGAGGCGCATCAGCGGCTGACGGTGCCGCTGCACAACCTGTCGTTCGTCGCCATCGCCCTGGCCTGCCTGCTGACCGGCAGCTTCAACCGCCGCGGCCAGACCGGCCGCGTGCTGGCGGCGGTCGGCCTGATGATCCTGGTCGAGGCCGGGGCGCTTGCCGGGGCGCAGCTCGTGTCCCGAAACCCGCAGCTCGCGTGGCTGCTCTACGCGAACGCGCTGCTGCCCATCGCCGGCGGCGCCTACATGCTGCTCGGTCCGCCGAGCAGACGGTTGGCCGTGCCCGGATCGCGCCGCGCGGCGCCGGATGCGGCATGAGAATCGAGGGGGGGAAATCGGTGAAGGCTCGCTGGTTGGGCACACCGTCGTTGCTGGTGCTGCTGGCGGCGATGCCGGCGCTGGCGCAGGTCGAGCCCGCGGACACTTCCGCGCCGGTCCTGCTGACGGCGGAGCAAGTCATCCACGACAAGGAGCGCAACGTCGTGACCGCCGTCGGTCACGTCGAGGTGGCGCAGAACCAGCGCATCCTGCTGGCCGACAAGGTCGTCTACGACCTCAACGCCGACCGCATCGTCGCCAGCGGCGACGTCTCCCTGCTCGAGCCGACGGGCGAGGTGCTGTTCGCCGACGAGGCCGAGGTCACCGGCGATCTCAAGAACGCCATCGCCCGCGACATCATGCTGCTGCTCACCGACCAGTCGCGCATGGCGGCCGCGGTCGGGCGCCGGATCGACGGCGAGGTGATGGAGCTCGAGCGCGCGGTGTACTCGTCGTGCCAGCCCTGCGCCGAGGACCCCGGCCGGCCGCTGCTGTGGCAGATCAAGGCGCTGCACGTCACCCACGACCAGGCGACCAAGGACATCGAATACGAGGACGCCTGGCTGGAATTCCTGGGCCTGCCCGTCGCCTACACGCCCTACCTGTCGCATCCGGATCCGACCGTCAAGCGCCGCAGCGGCTTCCTGGCGCCGACCCTGAGCCAAACCGACAGCCTCGGCACCTCGGTCACGGCGCCGTACTACTACGTGATCTCGCCGCATCAGGACCTGACCATCTCGCCGCGGATCACCACCGCCGAGGGTCCGGTGCTGGGGATCGAGCACCGCAAGCGCTTCAGCTTCGGCGAGATGGCGACCTCGGGCACCGGCACCGTCGATTCGCACGGCGAGGTGCGCGGCCACCTGTTCGCGGAAGGCACGTTCGAGATCGACGACGTCTGGCGGACAGGCTACGACCTCGAGCGTTCCAGCGACGAGACCTATCTGCGCCGCTACGACTACGCCCGCTCCAACAAGCCCTACCTGACCAGCCGCGCGTTCGTCGAGGGCTTCGGCGCCCGCAGCTACGCCCTGGCCGAGAGCTACGCGTTCCAGGATCAGACCGCCGGCGGCGTCGAAGGCGTGCCGTACGTGGCGCCGCTGCTGCAGTACTCGTATCTGAGCAGCCCCAACGCACTGGGCGGCTACATCGGCCTGGACGCCAACTTCCTGTCCCTGGTGCGCGGCGGCGGCACCGACACCCGGCGGCTGTCGGTGCGGCCCAGCTTCGTGCTGCCCTGGACCGGATCGTGGGGCGGCGTCTACACCTTCACGGCGGCGGCGCAGGGCGACGTCTACCAGTTCGATCGCGGCAGCGCCCAGGGCGGCGACAGCAAGACCGACGGCCGGCTGATGCCCGAACTGGCGCTGGAATGGCGCCACCCGTTCGTGCGCACCGACAGCCTGGCCTCGCACGTGATCGAACCGATCGTCCTCGGCGTGCTGAGCCCGCACTGGGACGACGACGACCTGCCGAACGAGGACAGCCTGGAGTTCGAGTTCAACGACACCAACATCTTCCGCCTGAACCGCTACACCGGGTTCGACCGCGTCGAGACCGGGCCGCGCGTCAGCTACGGGCTGCGCTACGGCTTCTTCGGGCACGGCGGCAGCACCTTCAACGTGATGCTGGGCCAAAGCTATCTGATGAAGCAGGACGATTCGGCCCCGACGGGGTCCGGTCTCGACGACAACTTCTCGGACGTGGTCGGCCGGGTGTCGGCGTCGATGTCGGAAAACCTGGACGTCTACTATCGCTTCCGCCTGGACAAGACCAATTTCTCGCCGCTGCGCCACGAGATCACCTCGCTGCTCGGCCCGCCGGCGCTGCGGCTCGGGGTCGACTACGCGGTCGTCGAGGGCACCGGCAGCCTCGGCGAGATCTCGGAGCGCGAGGGCGTCGCCTTCTCGCTGCGCTCGCGGATAAGCCGGAACTGGTCGGCCTCCACCTTCGCCCGCTTCAACCTCGCCGACGGCACCGACCTGGTGAAGACCGGCTTCTCGATCGCCTACGACGACGAGTGCTTCACCGCGGTGACCAGCGTGAGCAACGACCGCACGCGCGACCGCGACGTCGAAGAGGGCTATTCCGGTATGCTGAGGGTGGTGTTCAAGCCGCTGGGCGAACTGCCGTTGGGCATCTTCTGAGGCTCGCGACCGAAAAAGTCGAGGAAAACAAGCACATGCATTCCGTCTTTCGCCATCTTCTCGCCTGCGCCTGCCTGACCGCGGCCGCGATGACGGTGGCTCCCGCCACGGCGGCCGCCGCCGAAGCCAATCGCATCATCGCCGTGGTCAACGACGACGTGGTGTCGCTGGTCGATCTCGAGATGCGGACGCGCATGACCCTGATGTCGGCGGGCCTGCAGGACGGCCCCGAGGTGCGCCGGCGCATCGTGCCGCAGATTCTGCGCAAGCTGATCGAGGAGCGGCTGCAGCTCCAGGAGGCGGAGCGGCTGAAGATCAGCGTCACCGACGAGGAGATCCGCTCCGGCCTCGCCCAGGTGGCGCGGCAGAACCGCATGGATCCGGAGAAGCTGGCCAGCACGCTGGCGGCGGCCGGCGTGCCGGTCAGCGTGCTCGAACGGCAGATCAAGGCCGATTACGCCTGGGCCAAGGTGATGCGCATGAGCATGCTGCCGCGCATCAAGATCGGCGAGGACGAGGTCCAGGACCGGCTGGACAGGTTGCGCGAGGCGGTGGGCCGGCCCGAATTCCTGCTCGCCGAGATCGTGCTCGGCGTCGACTCGCCCGACAACGAGGCCGAGGTCGCCCGCCTCGCCGAGCGCATCCTGGAGCAGCTCAAGCAGGGCATCCCGTTCCAGTCGCTGGCGCGCCAGTTCTCGGAGAGCGCCTCGGCCGCGCGCGGCGGCGATCTCGACTGGGTGCCGTCGAACGCGCTCGATCCGGAGGTGGCCGAACTGGTCTCGCGCATGCCCCCGGGCAGCGTCAGCGACCCGATCCGCACCATCGACGGCTACCAGATCCTGCTGCTGCGCGACCGTCGCATCTTCGGCCAGCAGACCACCGCCGCGCAAAGCACGGCGCCGGCGACGGGCTCGGTGGCGCTGGCCCAGGCGCTGATCCCGGCCGGCGACGACCGCGCCGCCGCCCGGCGGCTGGCCGAAGAGATCGCCGGATCGGTGAAGAACTGCGCCGAAATGGAGGCCGTCGCCAAGCGGCACGGCCTGCCGCAATCCGGCCGGCTGGGCACGCTGGAGATGAAAGACCTGCCGGATGCCCTGCGCACGCTGGTCGCGCAGCTCGACCTGCTGCAGGCTTCGCAGCCGGTGGCGGACGAGGCCGGTTTCCGCGTGTTCATGGTCTGCGGCCGCTCGGGGACCGAGCCGGCCCGGGCCAGCGAGGAGCCCGAGATCAGGCTGCCCGACGCCGAACAGGTCCGTGCCCAGCTCGAAAGGGAGCGGCTGGAGCTGATGGCGCAGCGCGTGCTGCGCGAGCTGCGCCGCGCCGCCTTCGTCGAGGTCAGGCTGTGAGAGCGGGGCGCCCGGCCCTCGCGCTGACGATGGGCGAGCCCGCCGGCATCGGCGGCGAGATCGCGCTCAAGGCCTGGGCGCGACGGCACGACGCGCAGGTGCCGCCGTTCTTCCTGATCGACGATCCGCGCCGGCTCGAGCGGCTGGCCGGGCTGATCGGCGTCGACGTGCCGCTGCGGCCGATCGGCACGCCGGCCGAGGCGGTCGCGGCCTTTCCCGACGCGCTGCCGGTGCTGCCGCTGCCGCTGGCCCAGGCCCCGTCCCCCGGCGAGCCCGACGCCGCCAACGCCACCGCCGTGCGCCAATCGATCGAGCGCGCGGTGCGGCTGGTCATGGACGGCGCGGCGGCGGCCGTGGTCACCAACCCGATCCACAAGGGCACGATGTACGCCGGCGGCTTCAGCTTCCCCGGCCACACCGAGTTCCTGGCCGAGCTGGCCGGCGACGGATGCCGGCCGGTGATGATGCTGGCCTGCCCCGGGCTGCGGGTGGTGCCGGTGACCATCCACATGGCGCTGCGCGACGCCGTCGCGGCGCTGAGCACCGAGGCCATCGTCGCCTGCGGCCGCGTCACCGCCGCGGCGCTGAAGACCGATCTCGGCCTGGCGGCGCCGCGGCTGGCGGTCGCGGGGCTCAATCCCCATGCCGGCGAAGGCGGCAGCATGGGCCGCGAGGAGATCGACCTGATCCTGCCGGCGATCGAGGCCCTGCGGCGCGCCGGCATCGACGCCTTCGGGCCGCTGCCTCCCGACACGATGTTCCACGCCGAAGCGCGCGCCCGCTACGACGCGGCGCTGTGCATGTATCACGACCAGGCGCTGATCCCGATCAAGACCATCGACTTCGCCGGCGGCGTCAACGTCACCCTGGGGCTGCCCTTCGTGCGCACGTCGCCGGATCACGGCACCGCGTTCGACCTCGCCGGCACCGGCCGCGCCTCGGAGACCAGCCTGATCGCGGCGTTGCGGCTGGCCGACCAGATGGGGCGCCGCCGCGCCGCCGCGCTCCGCGACCATGACTGACCTGCCGCCGCTGCGCGACGTCATCGCCGCGCACGGCCTGGCGGCGCGCAAGTCGCTGGGTCAGCACTTCCTGCTCGACCTCAACCTGACCGGCCGCATCGCCC
The DNA here is from genome assembly GCA_964545205.1 of uncultured Rhodospirillaceae bacterium. GTDB lineage: Bacteria > Pseudomonadota > Alphaproteobacteria > Rhodospirillales > Magnetospirillaceae > CAZJFH01. Next base: position 7,826 of record CAZJFH010000077.1, on the reverse strand, counting down.
GCTCGGCCGGCCGGCTCGGCGACGGCACGACGATCGAGATCGGCCCCGGCCCCGGCGGGCTGACGCGCGGCCTGCTGGAGGCCGGCGCGCGGCGGGTGATCGCGATCGAGCGCGACGACCGCTGCATCGCCGCGCTGCAGGACGTCGCCGCCGCCTATCCCGGCCGCCTGGAGATCGTGCCCGGCGACGCGATGGAGATCGACGCGGCGGCGTTGGGCGATGCGCCGCGGCGCATCGTCGCCAACCTGCCCTACAACATCGCCACCGCCCTGCTGCTCGGCTGGCTGCGGCGCATCGACGCCTTCGAGAGCCTGACCCTGATGTTCCAGCGCGAGGTCGTCGACCGCCTGGCCGCGAAGCCGCGCAGCCCCGATTACGGCCGGCTGTCGGTGATCACGCAGTGGCTGTGCGAGGTCCGGCCGCTGTTCAACCTGTCGCAGCGCGCCTTCACCCCGCCGCCAAAAGTCGAATCGGCGGTGGTCCACCTGAAGCCGCGCCCCGAGCCGCTGGCGCCGGCGCGCTTCGCGACCCTGGAGCGGGTCACCGCCGCCGCCTTCGGCCAGCGCCGCAAGATGCTGCGCTCCAGCCTCAAGCCGCTGGGCGACGCCGACGCCCTGCTCGCCGCCACCGGCCTGCCGCCGACCGCGCGCGCCGAGGAGCTGAGCGTGCAGCAGTTCTGCGCTCTCGCCCAGGCGGTGGACGCCGCCTGAACCACGCTCCGCCCTTCGGCGGATTCGGCACCATCCAGCCATGCCGCCCCCGCAGGGCAGGCGCTTGATCGTGACAATTCGACGAAAATGCCGCGTAGCGCAAACTTGAGCATGTCTCCGCGGAGGGTGCCATGTTCAAGAACCTGCGAATCAAGCACCGTCTGGTCCTGGCGTTCGCCGCCCTGCTGGTGCTCGCGACCGGAATCCTGACGCCGGTCATGCTGGCGTCGCTGTCCGACGCCACCGACCGGGCGCAACAACGCGAACTGTCGAACCATCTCAAGGCCCTCGAGGCCACCGTCAACCTGCGCTCGGAGACCGGGGGCGTGATGGCCGGTTTCGTCGCCGCGATGCCCGATGCGCAACGCGCTTTCGCGGTCCGCGACCGCGACGCGCTGGCGGCGATGCTGCTGCCGGCCTTCTCGGCCGTCAGCCAGACCGTCGAGCAGTTCCAGTTCCACCTGCCGCCGGCGACCTCGTTCCTGCGCCTGCACATGCCGAAGAAATTCGGCGACGACCTGTCGTCGTTCCGCCACACCGTCGTCCAGGCCAACGAAACAGCCAAGCCGATCACCGGTCTGGAACGGGGCGTGGCCGGCCTGGGCATCCGCGCCGTGCAGCCGGTGGCGCTGGACGGCCGCCATCTCGGCACCGTCGAGTTCGGCATGGATTTCGGCGACGACCTGGTGCAGCAGTTCAAGGCGATGTTCGGCATCGACCTGGCGATCCACATCGCCCAGGAAGGCGGCGCCTTCAAGACCATCGCCACCACGATGGCCTCCGGCATGGCGACCGCGGAGCAGAAGACGGCGGCGCTGGCCGGCGACACGGTCATGAGCCACGGCTTCATGGGCGAGGTCCCGGTGACGAGTCTCGTCGCCACCATGCCCGACTATTCGGGCAAGCCGGCGGCGGTGGTCGAGTTGGTCATGGATTCCAGCGAATTCGTCGCCGAATACGCCGCGGCGCGGCGCAACGCCCTGGCGGTCGGCGGCGCCATCCTGATCGTCGGGCTGGCGACGGCATGGCTGCTCGCCCGCGGCATCAGCGCGCCGATGGTCAAGATGACCAAGGTGATGAACGGCCTCGCCGAGGGGCGGCTGGATCTCGACGTGCCGGCGCTCGAGCGCGGCGACGAGGTCGGCCGCATGGCCCAGGCGGTCGAAGTGTTCAAGCGCCAGGCGGTCGAGAACCGGCGGCTGGTCGCCGATCAGGAGGAGGTGCGCCGACGCGCCGAGGCCGACCGCAAGGCCACGATCGGCCACATCGCCGAGGACATCGAGGAGCATGTCGGCGAGGTCGTCGACACCATCGCCTCGGCCTCGACCCAGATGGTCTCCACCGCCGAGGGCCTGTCGCACGTCGTCGAGCAGGCGCACCACCGCGCCGAGGTCGTCGCCCAGGCGGCCGAGGAGGCCTCGTCCAACGTGCAGACCGTCGCGGCGGCGGCCGAGGAGCTGTCCAGCGCCATCGCCGAGATCACCCGCCAGATGTCGCAGTCGACCAAGATCGCCGGCAACGCCGTCGACGAGGCCCGCCGCGCCGAGGAGCGCATGGGCGGACTGGCCGAGGCGGTGCGCAAGATCGGCGAGGTCGTCCACTTCATCAACGACATCGCCGGCCAGACCAACCTGCTGGCCCTGAACGCCACGATCGAGGCGGCCCGGGCCGGCGACGCCGGCAAGGGCTTCGCGGTCGTGGCCGGCGAGGTCAAGAACCTCGCCCTCCAGACATCGCGGGCCACCGACGAGATCGCCGGACTGATCGCCGCGGTGCAGAACGCGACCAAGGACGCCGTCGGCTCGATCGAGGAGATGAACAAGGTGATCGGCACGATCAGCGAGATCACCACGGCCATCGCCTCGGCGGTCGAGGAACAGGGCGCGGCGACGCAGGAGATCGCCCGCAACGTCAACGAAGCCGCCACCGGCACCCGCCTGGTCTCGGACAACATTCACGGCGTCGAGGACGCGGTGGTCGAGACCGAACGGGCCGCCGACAGCGTGCTGGAGGCCGGCCAGAAGCTCTCGCAGCAGGCCGAAGTCCTGAAGACCGAAGTCGATCATTCCCTGCAGGAGATGCGCGCGGCCTGAACGGCCGCCGCCGCCTGCGCCGACCGGAGGCCGGCATGTTCCGGCACCTTGGAATCCGTCAACGCCTGATCGGCGGCTACCTCGTTCTCCTGATCGCGGTGGCCGCCGTCCTGGCGCCGCTCATGCTCCATCGCCTGGCCGAGACCATCCACGCGGCCGAACGGCGCGAGCTGGAGGCGCACTACCAGGCGCTGCAGGCGAGCATCGCGCAGCGCGGCTGGGCCGGCGCGGCGATGGCGGAGCTGGTCGCGGCGATTCCCGAAGTCCGCCAGGCCTTCGCCGAACGCGACCGCGAGCGGCTCGAATCCCTGCTGCTGCCGTCCTTCGCCGCCCTGCGCGACAAGGTCGACCAGTTCCAGTTCCACCTTCCCGACAGCCGCTCGTTCCTGCGCCTGCACATGCCGGAACGCTGGGGCGACGACCTGTCGGCCTTCCGCCACACCGTCAACACCGCCAACCGGGACGGCGCCGCGGTGATCGGCCTGGAGAAGGGGGTCGCCGGCTTCGGCATTCGCGCCGTGGTGCCGGTCGCGGGCACCGCGGGCCACGTCGGCACCGTCGAGTTCGGCATGGACGTCGCCGACGATTTCGTCGCCCGGTTCCAGGCGCGGTTCGGCACCGACCTGGCGCTCGTCTTCGGCACCGGCGGCGACGCCATGCTGGCGGCCGGCACGGCGCCGGTGCTGGGCACCCGCGACGAATGGGCGCGGGCCGTCGACGAGGCCAGCACCGTCCGACGGGCGATGCGCGACGGCACGCCGGTGGCGCTGATGGTGGCGCCGCTGCACGATTTCTCCGGCCGGGTGGTCGGGGTGGCGGAGCTGAGCACCGACGCCAGCCACTACGTCGCCCAGCTCCGCGCCGCCACCCACACGGCCATCGGCATCGGCGCCGGCATCGTGGTCGTCGGCGCCGGCCTCGCCTGGCTGATCGGCGAGAGCATCAACCGGCCGCTGATGCGCGCGACGCGGGCGCTGGACCAGATCAGCCGCGGCGAACTCGACCGGCCGGTCCCGGGCAGCGACCGCCAGGACGGCCTCGGCGGCCTGGCGCGCTCGATCGAGACCTTCCGCCAGCGCAGCCTCGAGAGCCGCAGGCTGCGCGCCGTCGAGAAGCAGATGGCGGCGATCGTCGCCGGCTCGAACGACGCCATCATCGGCAAGCGCCTGGACGGCATCGTGACGAGCTGGAACCGCGGCGCCCAACGCATGTTCGGCTATTCGGCGGCCGAGATGATCGGACAGTCGATCATTCGCCTGGCGCCGCCCGGCGCCGAGCGCCACTTCGCCGAAATGCTGGAGCGCGTCGGTCAGGGCGAAAGCGTCGAGCACGTCGAGTGCCGGCGGCGGCACAAGGACGGCCGCCTGGTCGACGTGCTGCTGACGCTGTCGCCGATCCGTGCTCCCGACGGGCGCCTGACCGGGGTCGCCAGCATCGCCCACGACATCTCGGAGCGCAAACGCGACGAACGGGCGCTGCAGAAGCTCAATCGCGCCCTGCGCACGCTCTCGGCCGGCAACCAGGCGCTGCTCCATGCCGAGGACGAGCAGTGGCTGATCGCTCGCATGTGCCGGATCATCACCCGCTCCGGCTATCGCCTCGCCTGGGTCGGCATGGCGCCGGCGCCGGGTCTGGCGCCGCAGACCGTCGCCTTCGACGGCGACGGCCACCGCCTGGAAGAGGCGATGCCGCCCTGGATCCTCGGCCCGGACGGGCCGGTCGCGGCGGCGTTGCACGCGGACGGCGGCGTGGTCGTGCACGACGATCCCACGGCGGGCGGCGCGGCCGGGACCTGCGGCTGCCGTTCGGCGGCAGCGCTGCCGCTGCGCATTGGCGGAGACGCGGCCACCGGCGTGCTGACCATCCTCTCCGAGGAACCCGACGCCTTTGACGCCGACGAGTTGCGGCTGCTGGAGGAAATGGCCGCCGACCTGTCCTTCGGCATCCGCACGCTGCGGATGCGCGCCGACAGCCGCGCCGACCGCGAACGCCTGGACCGCGCCATGGATCAGACGGTCGGCGCCCTGGCGGCGGCACTGGAGATGCGCGACCCCTACACCGCCGGCCACCAGCGCCGGGTCGCGGAGATGGCGGTGGCGATCGGCCGCCGCCTGGGGCTCGACGAGAAGAGGCTGCGCGGACTGCTGCTCGCCGGCATGGTGCACGACATCGGCAAGATCTCGGTGCCCGCCGACATCCTCAGCAAGCCCGGCCAGCTCACCGAGATCGAACTGGCGATCGTCCGCGGCCATTGCGCGACCGGGCGCGACATCCTCGCCGGCATCGATTTCCCGTGGCCGGTCGCCGAGATCGCCGGCCAGCACCACGAGCGGCTGGACGGCAGCGGCTATCCCCTCGGCCTGGCGGGTGACGACATCCTGCTCGAATCGCGCATCCTCGCCGTCGCCGACGTGGTCGAGGCGATGTCGTCGCATCGCCCCTACCGCCCGGCGATGGGCATCGCGGCGGCGCGCGAGGAGATCCGGGCGCGACGCGGCCAGCTCTACGATCCGGCGGCGGTCGACGCCTGCCTGGCCGCGCTCGACGCGGGCGCCCTGGCCGCGCCCGGCGCCTAGTGCTTCTTGCCGAGGTCGAGGAAGTGGCGGACCTCGGCGTCGCTGGTCTGGTCGTAGTTCTCGTAGAAGGCGCTGACCGCCTTGAACTCGGGCGAAACCTCGAGGGCGACGATCTCGTCGGCCTCGGGCCGCATCCGGTCCACGGTCTCGCGCGGCGCCGCCGGCACCGCCAGGATCAGCTTCCTGGGACCGCAGTGACGGATGTTGCGCAGCACCGCCCGCGTCGTGGCGCCCGAGGCCATGCCGTCGGCGACCACGATGACGGTGCGCCCCTTCAGCGGCTCGCCCTCGCGGTCGCCGAGATAGAGCTGGCGCTGGCGCTGCATCTCCTGCAGCTCCTGGGCGGCCTCGGCGTCGACGTATTCCAGAGGCACGCCGCTGGCCTGGACGCCCGGCTCGTTGACGTAGACCTCGACCTTGCGCGGCCCGACCACCGAACCGACCGGCTCGCCGGGGCCGTCGGGCGATTCGATGCGCCGCACCAGCACGATGTCGAGCGGCGCGCCCATCGCCGACGCGACCTCGTAGGCGACCGGCACGCCGTTGCGCGGGCGCGCCAGCACCACGGGATCCTCGTCCTTGAAGCGCATCAGCTCCTTCGCCAGCCGCTGCCCGGCGTCGCTGTGGTTCCTGAACATGCCTCCTCCCAGTCGGGAAAACCTATTCAGCCACATGGGATCAGACACCCGGCGCGTCATGTCGTCGTTGGCGTTACGACATCCGAGAAGCGGCCGCCCCCGACACGGCGCCGACGAACGGAAATGTTTCGTTCGTAGTATGGCAATACTACCTGCACCGAACCGCCACAGATTAGCTTGTCCTAAATAAGAGAACCGAAAATCGAGGAGGAGAGTGGGGCGATGAAGGGATTTCCCGGAACGGCGGCGTTGCTGGCCGCCATAGGTTGCGCCACGCTGGCGATGCCGGCGCAGGCGACCAACGGCTATTTCGCGCACGGACAGGGCGCCGTCGCCAAGGGGATGGCGGGCGCCGGCCTGACGATGGGCGAAGGACCCGGGGCGCTTGCCCAGAATCCGGCCCTGGGGGTCGGCCTCGGCAATGCCGCCGGCGGCGACGCGACCGTGTTCATGCCCAACCGCGAGGCCGAGTTCTATGGGCCCGGCCCGGTCCCGGCCGGCGTCTACCAGAGCGACAGCCCGATCTTCCTGGTTCCCAGCGGCGGCGTGAACTGGATGGCCCGCGACGACACCGCCGTCGGCCTGGTGCTGTTCGGAAACGGCGGCATGAACACCGATTACGGCCCCTCGCCGTTCGCGGCCATTGGCGGGACCTCGCCGGCCGGCGTCGACCTGATGCAGGCCTTCCTGGCGCTCAACGTCGCGCACCAACTCGCGCCCGGCATCACCGTCGGCGTGGCGCCGGTGCTGGCGGTGCAGACCTTCGAGGCTTACGGCCTCGAACCGTTCGCGGCGATGTCCGCCGATCCGGCCAACGTGACCAATCGCGGCCACGACGTCTCGTGGGGCGGCGGCGTCAAGCTGGGCGTATTGTGGAACGCCACCGAGTGGCTGGACATCGGCGCCAGCCTGCAGTCGCGGATGTGGATGAGCAAGTTCGAGGACTACCGCGGACTGTTCGCCGACGAGGGCGATTTCGACATCCCGCCCTACGTCGCCGTCGGCGTCGGGCTGAAGCCGATGCAGGGCCTGTCCGTGCTGCTCGAGTGGCAGCGCATCTTCTACGAGGCGGTCGACGCCGTCGGCAACAGCGGCAGCATCCCCCGCCCGCTGGGATCCAGCAACGGCCCCGGCTTCGGCTGGAACGACATGGACGTGTTCCGGATCGGACTGCAGTACGACGTCTCCGACGCCTGGACGGTGCGCACCGGCTTCAGCCACGCCACCGATTTCAGCAACGGCCGCGAGGTGCTGTTCAACACCCTGGCGCCCGGAACGATCAAGAACCACGCCAGCGCCGGCGCCACGTGGCGGTTCGCGCCGGACTGGGCGGCGCATCTCGCCTACACCTTCGCCTTCCAGGCCGAACTGGACGGAGTCGGGATGATGGGCCAGCGCGAGACCCTGCGCATGCACCAGCATGAGATCTCGCTGGGCCTCGCCTATCGGTTCTGAACGCCGGGGGGCGGCAAATCTCGGCCGCCCCCCGCTTTCCCCCTTGCGCCGCCCGGCCCGCCGGACTATATCCTCGCCTGTCCGATGGGCCGGGGAAAATGCGTGGCACCCCTTGCGGACCGCCAGGCCCCCGCCCATATGACACTGCCGCGGCATGATCTTCCGGTCGTGCCGCCTTCCGACAGAAGACGCGAGATTGCGCCGGTCCGCCGGCGCGGCACCGTCGTTCGCCGGAACGCTCTTTGACACGTGAAGAGGAAGGGATGCGCAGGCGGCGCGGTTGCCGGAGAACTCCGGTAACTTGCAACGCAAGCGCATCGCGCAATAACACGCTCCGTGTTTTGTGACGAGGTG
>CAZJFH010000076.1:0-24023 GCA_964545205.1 uncultured Rhodospirillaceae bacterium | reverse complement strand
TGAAGATCGGCGTCATGTTCGGCAGCCCGGAAACCACCACCGGCGGCAACGCGCTGAAGTTCTACGCCTCGGTGCGCCTCGACATCCGCCGCATCGGCGCCATCAAGGACCGCGACGAGGTCGTCGGCAACCAGACCCGGGTCAAGGTGGTCAAGAACAAGATGGCGCCGCCGTTCAAGCAGGTCGAGTTCGACATCATGTACGGCGAGGGCGTGTCGAAGATGGGCGAGCTGATCGATCTCGGCGTCAAGGCCGGCCTGGTCGAGAAGTCGGGCTCGTGGTTCTCCTACGGCAGCCAGCGCATCGGCCAGGGCCGCGAGAACGCCAAGCAGTTCCTCAGGGACAACCCGGCGGTGGCGGCCGAGCTCGAGACCGCGATCCGCCAGAACGCCGGCATCCTCTCCGACGCGCTGGCCGGCGGCCCCGGCGACATCGACGGCAACCCGGTCGAGGAGTGAGGGCGGCGGCCGCCGCCTCCGCCGGCCGTGCCCGGCCTCGACCCAGGCGCGCCCGGGAGATCGGGCGCGAGCGATCCCGTATCGGCGCGCGGCGCGCCCCCAGGCCGCCTTTCCGCGCCGACCCCGCCGGCGGACGGAAGTGAGCGCCCCTTGCGCTCCCTGGACTTGAAGGCGCCGGCGCGCTAAATACTCCGGTTCTTGCCCCGTTTCCGCCGCAATGCGGCGGGGACGCGGCGTCAACGCCGGGATGGTCACGTTATCGCCATGCAGACAGCCAATCAGATCCGCGCCACGTTCCTGGACTATTTCGCCAAGCACGGCCATACCGTCGTGCCGTCCAGCCCGCTGGTGCCGCGCAACGATCCGACGCTGATGTTCACCAACGCCGGCATGGTGCAGTTCAAGAACGTGTTCACCGGGGCGGAGAAGCGCGACTACGCGCGCGCCGCCTCGTCGCAGAAATGCGTGCGCGCCGGCGGCAAGCACAACGACCTCGACAACGTCGGCTACACGGCGCGCCACCACACCTTCTTCGAGATGCTGGGCAACTTCTCGTTCGGCGACTACTTCAAGGAAGGCGCCATCGAGCTGGCCTGGAACCTGATCACCAAGGAATTCGGCCTCGCCGCCGACCGCCTGCTGGTCACCGTCTACGCCGAGGACGACCAGGCCTTCGACATCTGGAAGAAGCTGACCGGCTTCCCCGACGCCAAGATCATCCGCATCCCGACCTCGGACAATTTCTGGGCGATGGGCGACACCGGCCCGTGCGGCCCGTGCTCGGAGATCTTCTACGACCACGGCGAGCACATCCCCGGCGGCCCGCCCGGCAGCCCCGACGCCGACGGCGACCGGTTCATCGAGATCTGGAATCTCGTGTTCATGCAGTTCGAGCAGGTCGACGCCGCGACCCGCATCAACCTGCCGCGGCCGTCGATCGACACCGGCATGGGCCTCGAGCGCCTGGCCGCCGTGCTGCAGGGCGTGCACGACAACTACGACGTCGACCTGCTGCGCAGCCTGATCGAGGCCTCGGCCAAGGATTCGGGCCAGGATCCCGACGGCCCGCACCGCGTCTCGCACCGGGTCATCGCCGACCACCTGCGCTCGTGCTCGTTCCTGATCGCCGACGGCGTGCTGCCGTCGAACGAGGGCCGCGGCTACGTCCTGCGCCGCATCATGCGCCGCGCCATGCGCCACGCCCACCTGATGGGCTGCGCCGAGCCGCTGATGTGGAAGCTGGTCCCCGCCCTGGTCAAGCAGATGGGCGAGGCCTTCCCGGAGCTGACGCGCGCCCAGCCGCTGATCACCGAGACGCTGCGGCTCGAGGAGACCCGCTTCAAGCAGACGCTGGACCGCGGCCTGAAGCTGCTCGACGAGGAGACGGCGAGGATGGCGGAAGGCGGCACGCTGGACGGCGAGGTCGCGTTCAAGCTCTACGACACCTACGGCTTCCCGCTCGACCTGACCCAGGACGCGCTGCGCGGCAAGGGCATGGGCGTCGACGTCGACGGCTTCAAGTCGGCGATGGAGCGCCAGCGCGCCGAGGCGCGCAAGGCCTGGGCCGGATCCGGCGAGGCGGCGACCGAGGCGCTGTGGTTCGACCTGCGCGACAAGGTCGGCGCCTCCGAGTTCCTGGGCTACGACGCCGATCGCGCCGCGGGCAAGATCGTCGCCATCGTCAAGGACGGCCAGGTGGTGCCGACCGCGGCGCCCGGCGACGAGGTCGCGGTGATCCTCAACCAGACCCCGTTCTACGGCGAATCCGGCGGCCAGATGGGCGACACCGGCGTCATCCGCGCCTTCGGCAAGGGCAAGGTCGCGGTCCGCGACACCCACAAGAAGCTGGGCGACCTGATCGTCCATTACGGCACGGTCGAGGAGGCGGCGGTCGGCGAGGGCGACGACGCCGAGCTGGTCATCGACGTCGAGCGCCGCGACGCCCTGCGCGCCCACCACTCGGCGACCCACCTGCTGCACGCGGCGCTGCGCAAGTATCTCGGCGACCACGTCACCCAGAAGGGCTCTCTGGTCGCCGCCGACAAGCTGCGTTTCGACTTCAGCCATCCCAAGGCCCTGACCGCCGAGGAGACCAGGCTGATCGAGGACGAGGTCAACCGCCACATCCGCCGCAACCGCGAGGTCGGCACCAAGCTGATGAGCCCCGACGAGGCGGTCAAGGCCGGCGCCATGGCGCTGTTCGGCGAGAAGTACGGCGACGAGGTCCGCGTCGTGTCGATGGGCGGCGACGACGCCGGCCAGAACTTCTCGGTCGAGCTGTGCGGCGGCACCCACGTCCGGCGCACCGGCGACATCGGCCTGTTCAAGATCCTGGCCGACAGCGCGGTCGCCGCCGGCGTCCGCCGCATCGAGGCCGTGGTCTCGACGGCGCTCAAGGACTACGTCGACCAACAGGAGGCGCTGCTCGGCAAGGCGGCCGAAGCCCTGCGCACCAATCCCGCCGACCTGCCCGGCCGCATCGTCAACCTGCTCGAGGAGCGCAAGCGCCTCGAGAAGGAGCTGGCCGACGTCCGCAAGCAGCTCGCGACCGGCGGCGCCGGCGGCGGCGGCGGCGGCAACAAGACGGTGGCCGGCATCACCATGGCGGCGCGCGTGCTCGACGGCGTCCCGGCCAAGGACCTCAAGGGCATGGCGGACGAGATCAGGAAGCAGATCGGCTCGGGCGTCGTCGTGCTGGTCTCGACCGAGGGCGGCAAGGCGTCGCTGGTCGTCTCGGTCAGCCCCGATCTCACCGACCGCGTCAGCGCCGTCGACCTCGTCCGCGCCGGCTCCGAGGCGGTCGGCGGCAAGGGCGGCGGCGGCCGCCCCGACATGGCGCAGGCCGGCGGCCCCGACGCCGCCAAGGCCGCCGACGCGGTGGCGGCCATCGAGCAGGCGGTCGCCGGCAAGCTCGCCTCGGCGGCCGAGTAGCGGCCGGCGAACGGCCGGCCCGGCGCCGCGCCGCCACTTGCCGCCCGTCGCCGCATCCCCTAGGCTCTAGGCGCGACGGGAGGCCAGGGTGCGGACCACCGAAGACGAGACGAATGCCGGCGCCGGCCAGGCGGCTCCCACGCTGCCGGGGCCGCCGCCGGCCGTGCTGGCCCATGTCCATGCCGAACTGGCGGCGCCGGCGGCGGCGGTGCTCGGCCTGGCGCTGAGCCTGGCCGAATCCGCCGAGGCCAGCGACGTCGCCGAGCCGCTGTGCGCCGACGTCGATGCCCTGGCCCAGGCCGCGCGCCGCCTTGGCCAGGCCGTCGAAGGCCTGCTGGTGCCGTCGCCGGAGCGCTCGGCGCCGCTCGTCGACGCCGTCGTCCTGCGCGCCGCCCTGCGGCACGAGCTTCACACGCCGCTGGAGGCCGTGCGCGGCTACGCCGAACTCCTGCTCGACCAGGGCGACGAGCTGGACGGCGAGTGGTCGCGGCCCCGCCTGACGCGGCTGCGCGCCGCCTGCGAGCGCCTGCAATGGGCGATCGACGCGGTGACGCGATTCGCCACCGAGCCGGTGTGCATGGCGGCGATCGTCGGCGAGGCCGGGCCCGCGGCGACGGTCGGCGGCATCCTGGTCGTCGATGCCGACCGCGACGGCCGGATGCTGCTCGAGCGGCGGCTGCGGGCGGCCGGCCACAGCGTCCATCTCGCCGCCGACGAGACCCAGGCGCTGGCCATGCTGCCGCTGCCCGGCCTCGACATCATCCTGCTCAATCTCGGCCCGAGCCCGGAAGACGGCGTCGACCTGCTGTGCCGGCTGAAGGGCCGCACGGCGCTGCGCGACGTCCCGGTGGTCGCCTTCGGGGCGCCCGACCTCGGCGCCACCGCGGCGCGGTGCATCGAGGCCGGCGCCGAGGACTGCCTGGCGCGGCCCGTCGACGCGCGCCTGCTCGCCGCCCGCATCGCCACCGTCCTGGACCGCAAGCGCCAACGCGACATCGAGCGCGCGCACCTCGAGCGCCTGCAGTGGGAGCTCACCATGGCCCGCCGCCTGCAGGGCTCGGTGCTGCCGCGCGGCTTTCCCGCCGTGCCCGGGCTCGAGGGCCACGGGCTCACCGTGCCGGCGCGCGAGGTCGGCGGCGATTTCTTCGACTTCATCCCGCTGGGCGGCGACCGCGTCGCCATCGCGCTCGGCGACGTTTCCGGCAAGGGCGTCCCGGCCGCCTACCTGATGGGCATCGTTCGCGGCATGCTGCGGGTCGCCGCCAGCCTGGGAACGCCGCCGGCCGACTGCCTGGCGCGGCTCGACCGCTTCCTGGGCGCCGCCAACGACCATGCGATGTTCGCGACCGTGGTCTACGGCATCCTCGACGCCGAGCGGGCGACGCTCACCTACGCCAACGCCGGACACGGCCCGCCACTGCTGCTCGGCGCCGACGGCGAGGCGCGGGTGCTGCCGCCGCATGCCGGTCCGGCGCTGGCCGCCTTCGGCGACGGCCGCTATGCCGACATCGAGGTCCCCCTCGCCCCCGGCGACGTCGTGCTGCTCTACACCGACGGCATCGTCGAGGCGCTGGCGCCCGACGCGACGGCGTTCGGCATCGAGCGCCTCCTCGCCCGCGCCCGCCGGCTGAGCGCCGCCTCGCCGCAGGAGCTCTGCGAGGGGCTGGTCGAGGAGGTCCGGGTCTACGCCGCCGGGCATCCGCTGCTCGACGACATCGCCTGCGCCGCCGTGCGCTTCGGCGGCCGCGGCGGCGCCCGGCGGCAGCCGGCGGTCGCCGTCGAGCTGGCGGTGGCGCCGACGCCCGACGAGGTGCGGCGCCTGACCCGGATCGCCGCCAGCTTCTGCCTCGGCCACCGGCTGCCCGACCGGATCGCCAACCACGTCTGCCTGGCGCTCGACGAAGCTGTGACGAACGTCATTTCCCACGGCCGGCCGCACGGGGCAGCATCGCAGGACATCCGGGTGCGCCTGGAGCTGCGCGGGGACGTCCTTCGCATCGAGATCCGCGACCGCTGCCGGGCCTTCGATCCGCTCAGCCAGGCCCGGCCGCTGCAGGAACCCGCCGCCGAGGACATTCCCGTCGGTGGTTTGGGGATACACATAATGCGCTCTATGGTAGATTCCGTCGAATACGAGCGCGCAGGCGATGAAAATCGGCTTATACTCGTCAAGCGGGTCGCTGGCGGGGCGAGGGGAACATGAAGGTCGACGAGTTCGAGGAAGGTGGCGTCGTCGTGCTCAAGCCGGTCGGGCGCCTGGACAATGTCGCCGCGCCGGCTCTGGAGCGGCGGCTGATGGCGCGGGTTTCGGGGCCGGCCAGCATCCTGGTCGACCTGTCCGAGGTCGACTACATCAGCAGCGCCGGGCTGCGAATCCTGCTGCTGGCCAGCAAGCGCCTGCGCCAGACGGCGGGGCGGCTGTGCCTGTGTTCGGCGCAGGAGCACGTGCTCGACGTCTTCGAGATCAGCGGCCTGGCGCGGGCCTTCCGCATCCATGCCGGCCGCGATTCGGCGCTGCGCGAGTTGACGAGCGCGGCGTGACGGCGGCGCGATGAAGATCCGTTTCTGGGGCACGCGCGGCTCGACCCCGGCGCCGCTGACGGCGGCGGCGGTCGCCGACAAGCTGGAGCGCGCGCTGGCGGCCTTGGCCGGCCAGGCCACGGACGCCGCGGCGATCGCGGCGCTGCCCTTCCACCTGCGCGCGACCTACGGCGGCAACACCTCCTGCGTCGAGGTGATCGGCGGCGACGAGACGGTGATCCTCGACGCCGGCACCGGCCTGCGCGGCTGCGGCGAGCGGGCCGACGCCGCCGTCGGCCGAACCTATCACCTGCTGCTGTCGCACACCCACTGGGACCACATCTCGGGCCTGCCGTTCTTCCGCCCGGCCTTCGTCGCCGGCAACCGCATCGTCGTCTACGGCTGCCATCCCGACCTCGAAGGCCGAATCGCGACGCTGTTCGCCGCGCCCCATTTCCCGGTGCGCTTCGAGCGCCTGGCGGCCGAGTTCTCCTTCGTGCGCCTGAGGCCGGGCCGCACGGTCGAAATCGCCGGCCTGTCCGTGACCCCCTTCGCCCAGCGCCATCCCGGCGCCTCCTACGGCTACCGCCTGGCGCGCGGCGGCCGCTCGGCCGTCTATTCGACCGATTCCGAGCACAACGGCCCCGCCGACCCGCGCACCGAGAAATTCGTCGCCTTCTGCCGCGACGCCGACCTGCTGATCTTCGACGCGATGTATCCCTTCGCCGAGGCGGTGACGGACAAGGCCGGCTGGGGCCACAGCAGCAACGTCACCGGAATCGAGATCGCCAAACGGGCGGCGATCGGGCGGCTGTGCCTGTTCCACCACGACCCGATGCTCGACGACGAGGCCCTCGACCGCCGCCTCGCCGAATCGCGCCGCTACGCCGAACACCACGCGCCCGAGCGGCCGCTCGCCGTGTCGATGGCCTACGACGGCCTCGAGATCGAGGTCTAGCCTGTTCTCAGAACTCGACCAGCGCGCTGCCCAGGAACAGCAGGGCGACGGCGGCCAGGTAGAAGCAGCCGATGGCGGCCAGCACGAAGACGAGGTTGCCGACGGTGCGCAGCGGATGCAGCCGCCGCTCGCGCAGCCGGCGTTCGGCGTTGCGGCGGTCGGCGCCGGCGACCAGGGTCAGGAAATAGCGGGTGCCGAAGAACGGCATGTTCAGCCGAATATTGACCGGATAGCGCCGCCAGCTCGGCGCGTGCGCCGCCTGCCACAGCGCGGCGCGCTGCTCGGGGGAGAAGGTGCCGAGGACGTCCGGCGGCAGGTTCGACAGCAGCCATTGCACGTCGACGCCGCCGGCGGCGCCGTCGCCGCTGTCGATGTCGTTGGTCTCGGTTTCCGCCGCCATCTCGCCCTCCTCGCGGTCCGCCGATCACAGTAGCGCGGCCGCCGCCGCCAGCCTAGCCGAAACGGCTAGGGTCCGAGCCAGTCCCGCCGCGCCGATTCGTCGGCCGCCAGCGCCGCCATGGTCCCGTGATGGCGGATGTGGCCCTTCTCGATCACATAGGCGCGCTCGGCCAGCGCGGTGGCGAATCCGGTGTTCTGTTCCGACAGCAGCATCGCCACGCCGTCGCGCTTGACCGCGCGCAACGCCTCGGCCAGCGCCGCGACGACGATCGGCGCCAGCCCCTCGGACGGCTCGTCGAGCAGCAGCAGCCGCGGATTGCCCAGCAGGGTGCGGGCGATCACCAGCATCTGCTGCTCGCCGCCCGACAGCGTTCCGGCGCGGCGGTCGCGCAGTTCGGCCAATGCCGGAAACAGCGCCAACAGCCGCGCCTCGGTCCACGGCTGCTGGCCGGGACGCGGCGGCCGGCGGCCGACTTCGAGATTCTCGGCCACCGTCAGTTCGCTGAAGGCGCGACGGTCCTCGGGCACGTAGCCGATGCCGAGGCGGGCGACGGCGTGGGTCGGCAGCCGCGCGAGATCGTGGCCGTCGAAGACGATGCGCCCGGCGCTGGGGCGCACGGCGCCGATGATGGTGCGCAACGTGGTGCTCTTGCCGGCGCCGTTGCGTCCGATCAGCGCCACGGCCTCGCCGGCGGCGACGTCCAGGCTGATCCCGAACAGCACCTGCGCCCTGCCGTAGCCCGCGTCGACGGCCCGAAGCGTCAGCACGGCGGTGGCCGCCGGCGGAACCCGCGCCGCGGTCGGGTTGTATTTCCCTGGGGAGAGGCTAGCCTCATCGATTGACCGCGCGTCTCGTCGCACCGGAGGAACCTGGATGGCACAACGGGCCGAAATCCTCAAGACCGAGCAGATCGAAAAGGTCGAGCGCCTGGCGGGCCAGCGCCTCGAGGCCGGCGACGCGGACGGCGTCGATCGCCTGATTCACGCATTCTACGCCAACGTGACCGCCGAGGACGTGCTGTCGCGCGATCTCGAAAGCCTCTACGGCGCGGTGATGGCCCTGCGCGCCCTGGCCCGGCATCGGCCGCGCGGGCGGGCCAAGGTGCGGGTCTACACGCCGACGGTCGAGGCGGATGGCTGGCGCAGCGACCACACGGTGGTCCAGATCGTCAACGACGACATGCCGTTCCTGGTCGACTCGGTGACCATGGCGCTGCACGGCATGGATTGCGCCATCCACCTCGTCGTCCATCCGATCCTGTGCGTCACCCGCGACGCGGGCGGCCGCATGACGGGGCTGGTCGAGGTCGGCTCGTGCGACGAGAGCCAGCTCGAATCCTTCATGCATGTCGAGATCAGCCGCCAGCCCGAGAGCAGCGAGGCCGACATCGCGCAGCGGCTCGCGGTGGCGCTGGAGGACGTGCGCGCCGCCGTCGAGGACTGGCAGCCGATGCGCGACCGCGTCATGGACATCCTCGACGGGCTGGGCACGCCGCCGGTCGGGCTCGGCGGCGAGGAGGTCGCCGAGGTGCGCGATTTCCTGCGCTGGCTCCACGACGACCATTTCACCTTCCTCGGCTTCCGCACCTTCACCTTCGGCGCCGACGGCGCCGCCGTGGTCGAGCCCGAGAGCGGGCTCGGCATCGTCCGCGATCCCGCGCTGCGGGTGTTCGACGAATCCCGCGACCTCGGCGCCATGCCGCCCGGAATCCAGGGCTTCCTGCGCGAGCCGCGGCTGCTGCTGATCACCAAGGCCGACCGCGTCTCGACGGTCCACCGGCCGGTGCCGCTCGACATCGTCGGCGTCAAGCGCTTCGACGACGACGGCAACGTCGTCGCGCTGCACGCGATCATCGGCCTGTTCACCTCGGCCGCCTACACCCGCAGCCCGACGCTGATCCCCGGCCTGCGGCGCAAGATCGCCCAGTGCATCCGCCGCGCCGGCTTCCGCCCGTCGAGCCACGACGGCAAGGCCTTGCTCAACATCCTCGAGAGCTATCCCCGCGACGAGCTGTTCCAGCTCTCCGACGAGCAGCTCTACCAGGCGGCGATCGGCGTGCTGCACCTGCAGGAACGGCCCCGGGTGGCGGCGTTCGTGCGCCGCGACGATTTCGGCCGCTTCGTCTCCTGCCTGGTCTACGTGCCGCGCGACCGCTACGACACGCCGTTGCGGCTGGCCACCCAGCAGATCCTCGAGCAGACCTTCGACGGCACGGTGGTCAACTACTACACCCAGGTCGGCGACATGCCCCTGGCGCGGCTGCACTTCATCGTCCGCACCGCCGGGCCGGTGACCGAGATTCCGATCGCCGACATCGAGGCGCGCATCGCCGAGGCGGCGCGGTCGTGGAACGATCGCCTGCAGGATTCGCTGGTCTCGACCCACGGCGAGGACGCCGGACTGGCGCTGTGGCGACGCTACGCCAACGCCTTTCCCTCGTCCTACCAGGAGCGGCACGGCGGCCAGGCTGCGGTGCTCGACGTCGAGCGGGTCGAGCAGGTGCTGGCCGGCCGCGGGCTGGGCATGAGCTTCTACCGCCCGGTCGAGGCCGGCGAGAACGAGGCCAAGTTCAAGCTCTACAACGCCCACCGGCCGCTGCCGCTGTCCGACATCCTGCCGGTGATGGAGAACATGGGCTTTCGCGTCATCAGCGAGATGCCGCACCAGGTCCGGCCCGACCGCAACGTCGTCTGGCTGCACGACTTTTCGATGGAGACCGCCACCGGCACGGCGGTCGAGATCGGCGCGCTGAAGGACCGCTTCCACGACGCGTTCGACCGCGTCTGGCGCGGCGAGGCCGAGAGCGACGGCTTCAACAAGCTGGTGCTGCTGGCCGGCCTCGACTGGCGCCAGGTGACGGTGCTGCGCGCCTATGCCAAGTATCTGCGCCAGGCCGGCGCCATGTTCAGCCAGAGCTACGTCGAACAGGCGCTGACCGCCAACCCGCATCTGGCGCGGCTGCTGGTGCGGCTGTTCGAGGTGCAGTTCGACCCGGCCGTCGCCGGCACCGGCGAGTCGGACGTGCTCGGCGAGATCGAGCGGGCGCTGGAGAACGTGCCCAGCGCCGAGGACGACCGCGTGCTGCGCCGGCTGCTCAACCTGGTGCGCGCGACCTTGCGCACCAATCACTACCAACGCGACGCCGCCGGCCGCCCGAAGCCTTACCTGTCGCTGAAGCTCGACAGCCGCGGCATCGAGGACCTGCCGCTGCCGCGGCCCTGGGTCGAGGTCTTCGTCTATTCGCCGCGGGTCGAGGCGGTGCATCTGCGCGGCGGCAAGGTGGCGCGCGGCGGCATCCGCTGGTCGGACCGGCGCGAGGATTTCCGCACCGAGGTCCTGGGCCTGATGAAGGCCCAGATGGTCAAGAACGCGGTCATCATTCCGGTCGGCGCCAAGGGCGGCTTCGTCGTCAAGCGGCCGCCGGTCGACGGCGGGCGCGAGGCGCTGCTCGACGAGGGCATCGCCTGCTACCGCACCTTCATCCGCGGCCTGCTCGACATCACCGACAGCCTCGACGCCGACGGCGTCGTGCCGCCGCGCGACGTGGTCCGCCGCGACGCCGACGATCCGTACCTGGTCGTCGCCGCCGACAAGGGCACCGCCACCTTCTCGGACATCGCCAACGGCCTGTCGCTGGAGTACGGGTTCTGGCTCGGCGACGCCTTCGCCTCGGGCGGCAGCCACGGCTACGACCACAAGGCGATGGGCATCACCGCGCGCGGCTCGTGGGTCTCGGTGCAGCGGCACTTCCGCGAGCTCGGCATCGACGTCCAGACGACGCCGTTCACCGCCGTCGGCGTCGGCGACATGTCGGGCGACGTGTTCGGCAACGGCATGCTGCAGTCGCCGTTCACCCGCCTGGTCGCCGCCTTCAACCACCTGCACGTCTTCATCGATCCCGATCCGGACCCCGCGGCCAGTTTCGCCGAGCGCCGGCGGCTGTTCGAGATGCCGCGCTCGCAGTGGAGCGACTACGATCCCAAGCTGATCTCGAAGGGCGGCGGCGTCTACCGTCGCGACGCCAAGGCCATCGCGCTGTCGCCCGAGGCGCGGCGGGCCCTGGGCATCGAGGCGGCGGTGCTGACCCCGGCCGAGCTGATCCGCGCCATCCTGCGGGCGCCGGTCGACCTGCTCTATTTCGGCGGCATCGGCACCTACGTGAAAAGCGCCGCCGAGAGCAACGCCGCCGTCGGCGACCGCACCAACGACGCGCTGCGGGTCGACGCCGGCGAGGTGCGGGCGCGGGTGATCGGCGAGGGCGCCAACTTGGCGATGACCCAGCTCGGCCGCATCGAGTGCGGCCTGGCCGGCGCCCGCCTCAACACCGACGCCATCGACAATTCCGCCGGCGTCGACACCTCGGACCACGAGGTCAACATCAAGATCGCGCTCGACCGGGTCGTCGCCGACGGCGACATGACGCCGAAGCAGCGCAACGAGCTGCTGTCGGCGATGACCGACGAGGTCGCCGGGCTGGTGCTGCGCGACAACTACCTGCAGTCGCAGGCGATCTCGCTGGCCGAGATGGCGGCGCCGGCGCTGCTGGGACAGTTCGATCGCTTGATGCGCATGCTGGAGAAGGCGGGACGGCTCAACCGCCCGGTCGAGTTCCTGCCCGACGACGAGGCGATCGCCGACCGCGCCGCCGCGCGCAAGGGCCTGACCCGGCCCGAGATCGCGGTGCTGCTGTCCTATTCCAAGATCTGGCTCTACGACCATCTGCTCGACAGCAGCCTGCCCGACGACCCGGAATTGATCGACAACCTCGAGCGCTACTTCCCGACGCCGCTGTGCGAGCGCCACAACCCGGCGATCCGCAATCACCGGCTGCGGCGCGAGATCGTCGCCACCCAGATCACCAACAGCATGATCAACCGCGTCGGCGGCACCTTCGTCTCCGACGTGATCGAGCGCACCGGAATGCCGCCGCAGGAGATCGCCCAGGCCTACATCGTCGTGCGCGACGCCTTCGGGCTGCGCGACATGTGGGAGGCGATCGAGGCGCTCGACAACGAGGTGCCGGCCGAAACCCAGTACGCGATGATGGCCGAGCTCAACCGCCTGGTGGAGCGCGGCGTCATCTGGCTGCTGCGCCATTGTCCGCGGCCGATGGAGATCGGACCGATGCGGACCGACCTCGCGGTGCCGATCGCCGCGCTGGAGGCCCTGCTGCCCGAGGTCCTGCCCGCCGACACCGCGGCCGGCGTCGACGCCCGCGGCGCCGAGCTGGTCGCCCAGGGCGTGCCCGAGGATCTGGCGCGCCGCGTCGCCGCGGCGGTGGTGATGGCCTCGGCCAACGACATCGGCCGCATCGCCAAGAGCACCGAGCGCGACGTGGCGACGGCGGCCCGCATGTATTTCGCGGTCGGCGGCCGCTTCGGCTTCGGCTGGCTGCGCTCGGCGGCCGAGACCCTGGCCAACGGCGGCACCGGCGGCCACTGGCTGAAGCTGGCGGTGGCGGCGCTGATCGAGGACTTCTACGGCCTGCAGCGCGACCTGACCTTGCGGGTCGCGGCCTGCGACGACGACCCCGAGGCGGCGATCGACTGCTGGATCGAACGCCACCGCCCGGCGGTCGAGCGCGCCGACCAGCTGATGACCGAACTGCACGCCGCCGTCCGGCCCGACCTGGCGATCCTGACGGTCGCCAACCGCCAGCTCAGGGCGCTGGCCGAGGGGTGATTTCGCGCATCATACCTACTGGATATTCAACCTGAGGGAAAATTAGGCGAAGCTGTTCCTCCAAAACCAAAAAACGAGTCAGGGAGGAACATCATGCGAATCGTTCTGCCGCTCGCGGCGGCGCTGCTGGCCGCCATGCCGGCCGCCGCCGCCGACCTCGCGCCGCTGAAGCAGGAGGCGGCCGGGCTGATCAAGCAGTACGCCGGCACGCTTCAGGGCGAGCTGAAGGCCGCGATGCAGGCCGGCGGCCCGACCGAGGCCATCGCGGTGTGCAACGCCAAGGCGCCGGCGATCGCCGCCGAGCTGTCGCGGACCAGCGGCTGGGACATCGGCCGCACCAGCCATCGCATCCGCAATCCGGACTCGGCGCCCGACGCCTGGGAACGCGCGGTGCTCGACGACTTCCTCGCCCGCCTGGGCAAGGGCGAGCCGGCCGAGCGCCTGGTGCGGGCCGAGATCGTCGACGACGGCGGCGCCCGGGTGTTCCGGATGGCCAAGGCGATCCCGGTGCAGGAGGTCTGCCTCAACTGCCACGGCGCCGAGCTGGCGCCGGCGGTCACGGCGGCGCTCGCCGAGCACTACCCCGCCGACGCCGCC
This sequence comes from uncultured Rhodospirillaceae bacterium, assembly GCA_964545205.1. Lineage (GTDB taxonomy): Bacteria > Pseudomonadota > Alphaproteobacteria > Rhodospirillales > Magnetospirillaceae > CAZJFH01. The sequence continues at coordinate 10,477 of CAZJFH010000076.1, read as the reverse complement.
ACCGGCTTCGCGATGGGCGACATTCGGGGCGTCTTCACGCTCAAGAAGCCGATGTAGCCGGCGCGGTCAGTCGCCGCTCAGCCGCTTGACGAGGTCGTTCCACAAGTCGCCGATCGGATCGCCGCCGTATTGCGGCTGGCCCTCGTAATAGGGTTGCGGACCGCGGCGCCCGGCGGCGGCCGGCTCGTCCGGCTCGCCGGCCGGGACGCGCCCGCCGCCGTCGTCGCTGGGCAGCGGCGTCGGCGGCAGGCCGCGATGGGCGGCGGTCATCACCTTGTTCCAGAGCTGGGCCGGCAGGCTGCCGCCGGTGACCTTGTTCATCGCGCTGCCGTCGTCGTTGCCGATCCACACCCCGGCGACGAAATGGGCGGTGTAGCCGATGAACCAGGCGTCCTTGTAGTCCGAGGTGGTGCCGGTCTTGCCGGCGGCGGGATGGCCGAAGGCGGCGGCCTTGCCGGTGCCGCCGGAGACCACCGCGCCGAGCAGCGCGTTCATGCGCGCCGCGATCTCGGGGGCGATCAGCCGCCCCGGGCCGCCGCCGTCGCGGGCGAACACCGTGCCGCCGCCGTCGCCCCTGATGGCGTCGATGCCGTACGGCCAGGCGCCGAGGCCGCCGCTGGCGAAGGCCGCGTAGGCGGCCGTGAGCTCGAGCAGCGTCACCTCGCCGGTGCCGAGCGCCAGCGAAGCGTCGGCCGGCATCTCGGTGGTGATGCCGAGCCGCCGCGCGGCGCCGATCACGGCGCGGGGCCCGAAACGGTCGGTGAGCCGGGCGGCGACCGCGTTGCTCGACCGCGCCGCCGCCTCGCGCAGGCTGATCGTGCCGTGATACTTGCCGTCGTAGTTTCCGGGGCGCCACTTGCCGATGACCACCGGCCGGTCCTCGACCGCGTCGTCGGGCGCCATTCCCGCCTCCAGCGCCGTCAGGAAGACGAACGGCTTGAACGCCGAGCCGGGCTGGCGCAGCGCCTGGGTGGCGCGGTTGAACTGGCTGGCGCCGTAGTCGCGGCCGCCGGCCATGGCGCGGATGGCGCCGTCGTGGGTCATCACGACCACCGCACCCTGGCCGGCCCCCATCCTGGCGCCCGCGCCGTCCAGGAGTCCGGCCAGCTCGGCCTCGACCACGCGCTGCAGGCCCATGTCGAGCGTCGTCGTCACCGTCAGGTCGCCGGCGCCGGCGCCGACGTAGTCCTGCACCCGCTCGTGCAGCCAGTCGGCGAAGTAGCGCCCGCCGGGGGCGTAGCGGCGCAGCGGGCCGGTGCCGCCCCGCTTCGCGGCCTCGGCCTGCTGCGGCGTCAGGAAGCCGGCGTCGACCATCGCGCGCAGCACGACCGCGGCGCGTTCGGCCGCCAGTTCGGGGTTGGCGGCCGGGTTGTAGCGGCTGGGCGCCTTCAGCAGGCCGGCGATCATCGCCGACTGGTACAGCGACAGCCGCGCCGCCGGGACGTCGAAATAGCGCCGCGCCGCGGCGTCGACTCCGTAGGTGCCGGCGCCGAGATAGACGCGGTTCAGGTACAGGGTGAGGATCTGGTCCTTGCTGAACTCGCGCTCGAGCCACAGCGCCATCAGCAGCTCCTGCACCTTGCGCTTCAGGCTGCGCTCGGGCGTCAGGAACAGGTTCTTGGCGAGCTGCTGGGTCAGGGTCGAGCCGCCCTGGACGACGCGGCCGGCCATCAGGTTGGCGAGGATCGCGCGGCCGAGTCCGAACGGGTCGACGCCGAAATGGTCGTAGAAGCGCCGGTCCTCGACGGCGATGACCGCGTGCGGCAGCGCCCGCGGCAGCTCGGTCAGGCGCACCATGTCGCCGTAGACGTCGCCGTAGGTGGCGAAGGACTCGCCGTCGGCCGAGACGAAGGTCAGGCTGGGGCGACGAATCGCCTCGGTCGCCTCGGCGATGTCGGGCAGGTCGACGGCGTAGTAGGCGACCAGCCCGACCAGCGCCACGCCGGCCCAGATCATCAGGCTCAAGGACCACACCAAGACGCGCCCCAGCCAGCCGCGCCGGCGGCCGGTCGGGGCCGGCGCCTTGCGTCCGGTCTTGCGCCGCGCGGGCTTCGGCTTCGGCCCGGCCTTGCCGCCGCCGCCGGCGCGCGCCGGCCGATCGGTCGGGTCGACGCGAAGCTCGGGCTGGGCGGAACCTTGGGAAGAGGACTTGCGCATGGGCCTGTTTACTACCACCGAAGAGCAAGGGTCAAACGTAGCCAGAAGCACCCAATCGGGATAAGATGCGGTTACCCGAAGGGGTTGGGGCAAAGGAAAAATTGATGGACACTCTCGCCGTGACCGTGGCGCCGGAGCTGCGGCAGCGCCTCGAAGCGCTGGCCGAACAGACCGGGCGCAGCCTGGAGCAGTGCCTGGAGCACGCCGTTTTCGAGTTCGTCGAGAACTGGGAGACCCATCTTCGCGACGTCGAGGCCATGGAGGCCGAAGGCGAGGATCGGCCGCTGCTGCGTGCCGCCAACGAGTGAGGCCGTCCCGCACCCGGTGAGCGCCGCGCCCGCGCTCGACCGCCGTGCGGCGCTCGCCACCTCCGCCGTCCTGGTGCTGGCGCTGCTGGCCGCCGGCGCCTGGGCGCTGTCGGGGCCGGGCCTGCTCAAGCCGAACGGCGAGCCCGTTCTGGCCGATTTCGGCATCTTCCATACGGCCGGCCGCCTCGGCGTCGACGCCTATGACTGGCGCGTCGTCACCGCCGCCTACCAGGCGTTCTTCGGCGTCGCCGTCGGCGGCGTGTCCTGGAACTATCCGCCGCCCCTGCTGCTGCCGATGTCGGCCCTGGCCGGCCTGCCCTATCTCGCGGCGGCGGCGCTGTGGCTGGCCGGCGGCCTCGCCGCCTATGCCGCGGCGATTCGGCTGGCCGCGCCGGGCAAGCTGTTCCTGCTCGCGGCCCTGGCCTATCCCGGCACCATCACCAATCTCGCCAGCGGCCAGACCGGACTGTGGGTGACGGCGGCGCTCGGCGCCGGCCTGGCGCTGCTGCCGCGCCGTCCGGTGGCGGCGGGCGCGCTGCTCGCCGCGGTGGCCCTGAAGCCCAGCCTGGCCGTGCTGCTGCCGCTGGCGCTGCTGGCCGGCGGCGAGCGCCGGGCGCTGGCCGGATTCGCGCTCGCCGGGGCCGGCCTGCTGCTCGTCGGCTTCGCCGGCTACGGCTACGCCGGCTACGCCGGCTTCTTCGCCAACCTCGGCGTGGTCGCCGGCTGGGGCGACGAGGGCCTGCTGCCGCTGTGGCGCATTCCGACCGTCTTCGCCCAGGCGCGCCAGGTCGGGCTCGGGCCCGCCGCCGCCGAGGCGCTGCAGATCGTCGCCGGGGTGGCGGCGGCGGCGGCGGTGGTCTGGTGCTGGCGCCGCCGCCATCCGTTGCGCGCGGCGGTGCTGGTGGCGGCGGTCCCGCTGGCGACGCCCTACGCCTTCGACTACGACCTCGCGATGCTGATCCTGCCGGTGCTGTGGCTGTGGCGCGACCTCCTGGTCCGCGGCGCCCGGCCGGCCGAATCCTGGACGGTGCTGGCCGCCTGGACCGTGGCGGTGATCCCCGGGGCCGCCGCGCAGCACCTGCCGCTGCATCCCGGCCTGCCGCTGACCGTCGCCCTGCTGCTGCTGGCCTTGCGCCGCACCGCGCCAACGGAGCCCGCGTGAAGGGCTGGCGCTTCGCCTTGCCGCTCGCCGCCGCGCTGGCCGGCTGCGCCGCGCCGCCGCCGCCGCCGCCGCCGCCGGTCTCCGATGCGCGCGCCTGCCTGATGCGGCTGGCCGCGACCGGCGCCGTCCACCAGCCGCTGGCCGACATGCTCGACGGCGGCGGCTGCGGCGTCACCGGTGCCGTGCGCATGAGTGGCGGCGCCATTCCCTGGGCGCGGCCCGGCGTCGTCACCTGCAATTTCGCCCTGGCGCTCCAGGATTTCGAGGCGGCGGTGGTGCAGCCGCTGGCCCGCGGCGTCCTCGGCCAGCCGGTGCGCAAGATCCACCATTACGGCACCTATGCCTGCCGCGGCCGCAACGGCCGCGCCGGCGCCCGACTGTCCGAGCACGCCTTCGGCCGCGCCATCGACATCGCCGCCTTCGAACTCGCCGACGGCAGCATGGTCGAGGTCGGGCGCCACTGGCGCGGCGCCGGGCGCCGCTCGGAGTTCCTGCACCGGGTCGCCCGCGGCGCCTGCGACCGGTTCTCGGTGGTGCTGACGCCGAATCACGACGGCGCCCACCGCGATCACCTGCACGTCGACCTCGGCCCGTGGCGGCTGTGCGGGCTGTGACTACCTCCTTGGCGTAGCCGCCTCCCTCGGATTCGCCCCAGGCGGCACCGTTTGCGCCGTTGGCCTTCCGCCGCCGTGGAAACATCATTTCCGGCGATGAAGACAATGGCGATTGCGGCGGTCACCCTTGCGGTGCTCGCGGGCGCGCGAACGGCCGATGCCGGCGAGCGCCTCAACCAGACCGACGTCGAGGAATACCTGCTGGAGGCCGCCTACCGGCCGCCCAGGATCGACCCCGACGGCCTGTCCGACAACCCGGTCACCTGCCTGGCGCTGGCGGTCTACTGGGAGGGGCGCGGCGAGCCCGAGATCGGGCAGCGGGCGGTGGCGCACGTGGTGCTCAACCGCGCCCGCGCCCGCGGCTATCCCGACGACATCTGCGAGGTCATCACCCAGCACGGACCGAAGGCGCCCTGCGCCTTCAGCTGGTGGTGCGACGGGCGCCCCGACGTGCCGACCAACCGCGGCAGCTGGCTGGCGGCGCTGCACACGGCGGCGCGGGCCATCGCCAGCCCCGAGAACGATCCCACCGGCGGCGCGCTGTTCTTCCACCGCAAGGACCTGACGCCGGCCTGGTCCCGCCACAAGACCGGCGCCAAGGTGTTCGGCGAGCACGTGTTCTTCAACCTGAAGAACTGAGCGGCCTACAGCACGCCGAGCATCGCGCCGACCAGCGGATGGCGCACGATGTCGCGCTCGTCGAGCTCGACCACCGCGATGCCGTCGATCGCCGCCAGCCGGCGGGCGATGTCGGCCAGGCCCGACATGCCGGGCAAAAGGTCGGTCTGGTCGGGATCGCCGGTCATCACCATCGTCGAATGCCAGCCCAGCCGGGTCAGCAGCATCTTGAGCTGGCTGTAGGTGCAGTTCTGGGCCTCGTCGATGACCACGAACGCGTTGTTGAGCGTGCGCCCGCGCATATAGGCGACCGGGGCGATCTCGATCGAGCCGTCGGCGACCAGCGAGCGCAGCCGCTTGCCGCCCAGCCGGTCGCTCAGCGCGTCGTAGAGCGGCCGCAGATAGGGGGCCAGCTTCTCCTGCAGGTCGCCGGGCAGGAAGCCCAGGCTCTCGCCGGCCTCGACCGCCGGGCGCGACAGCACGATGCGGGCGACCCGGCCGTCCTCCAGCGCCTCGACGGCGGCGCTGATCGCCAGATAGGTCTTGCCGGTGCCGGCGGGGCCCAGGGCCAGGGTCAGGTTGCTGGTCGCCATCGCCTCGAGCAGTTCGCCCTGGTTCGGACCCTGCGGGCGGACCTTGCGCACGTAGCTCTGGTCGCGCTGGAGGTCGAGCGGGTCCCAGCCCGCGTCGTCCGTGTCGAACAGCGGTCGCACGACCGCTCCCGTGCACTGGGCGGCATGACGTTGGGATCGCTTGGCCATATCGCTACTCCTTGCTGACACGCGGGACGGAAACGAAAACGGCCTCCGAAGCGGAGGCCGTGGCGGATCGACTGCTGATGGTCCGACGCGAAGGGCGCGGGCGGCGCCGCCCTGCGAAGGCGGTGGAAGATGCGGGCGGACGAGACCGGTGCATGTCGAACTGTCGACCCTTGCCAGTTGGCGCCAAAGCCAGGATAGCAGAATCGCGCCGCTCCGTTCAGCAGGAATTGCGGCTGTCAGCGAAACGTCATACCAGATGTGCCTTGCGCCCCGCGCCATTGACGGCGCGTGGGCGCCGGCCTACGGTGCCGCTCTCGCAAACCGTCAGCAGACAAGACAAGCCCATGTCCGATCTTCGCGAACTCGCCCGTTCCGCCTCCGCCTGGCCGCTGCAGGAGGCCCGCCAGCTCCTCGACGAGCGCCTGAAGGGCGAGAAACCGGCCAAGGGCTACGTGCTGTTCGAGACCGGCTACGGGCCGTCGGGGCTGCCGCATATCGGCACCTTCGGCGAGGTCGCGCGCACCACCTGGGTGCGCAACGCCTTCCACCTGCTCGCGCCCGAGATCCCGACGCGGCTGTTCGCGTTCTCCGACGACATGGACGGCCTGCGCAAGGTGCCCGACAACATCCCCAACAAGGAGCTGGTGGCGGCGCATCTCGGCAAGCCGCTGACCCGCATCCCCGATCCGTTCGGCACCCACGAGAGCTTCGGCCACCACAACAACGCCCGGCTGCGCTCGTTCCTCGATTCCTTCGGCTTCGAATACGAGTTCCAGTCGGCGACCGAGTGGTACGCCTCGGGCCGCTTCGACGAGGCCCTGCTGCAGATCCTGCGCCATTACGACGAGGTCATCGCCGTCGTCCTGCCGACGCTGGGCGACGAGCGCCGCCAGACCTACAGCCCGTTCCTGCCGGTGTGCCCCAGGACCGGCCAGGTGCTGCAGGTGCCGGTGGTCGAGCGTGACGCCGATGCCGGCACCATCGTCTACAAGGACCTCGACGGCAGCCTGGTCGAGACGCCGGTCACCGGCGGCCGCGTCAAGTGCCAGTGGAAGTGCGACTGGGCGATGCGCTGGTACGCGCTCGGGGTCGACTACGAGATGAGCGGCAAGGATCTGATCCCCTCGGTCGAGCTGTCCTCGCGCATCTGCCGCATCCTCGGCGGCACGCCGCCGATGAACCTGACCTACGAGCTGTTCCTCGACGAGCAGGGCCAGAAGATCTCGAAGTCGAAGGGCAACGGCCTGGCCGTCGAGGACTGGCTGAAATACGCCAACCCCGAGAGCCTGGCGCTGTTCATGTTCCAGCAGCCCAAGCGGGCCAAGCGGCTGTATTTCGACGTCATCCCCAAGAACGTCGACGACTACCTGACCTTCCTCGAGAAGTACCCGGGCCAGGAGGACAAGGACCGGCTCAACAACCCGGCCTGGCACATCCACGGCGGCAATCCGCCGCGCGAGGACGCGCATCTGTCGTTCTCGATCCTGCTCAACCTGGCCAGCGTCTGCCATTCCGAGGACCCGGCGGTGCTGTGGCACTACATCAGCCGCTACGCCCCCCAGGCCAGCCCGGCCAACGCGCCGACGCTCGACAAGCTGGTCGGCTACGCCATCACCTACTACCGGGACTTCGTCAAGCCGAACAAGAAGTACCGCAAGGCGACGCCCGAGGAGGCCGCCGCCCTGGCCGAGCTGGCCGCGGCGCTGCGCGCCAAGGGGCCGGAGGCGACCGCCGAGGAGCTGCAGAACGAGGTCTACGAGGTCGGCAAGCGCCACCAGTTCACCGAGCTGCGGGCGTGGTTCAAGGCGCTCTACGAGATCCTGCTCGGCCAGGACCAGGGGCCGCGCATGGGCTCGTTCATCAAGCTCTACGGCGTCAACGAGACGGTGGCGCTGCTGGAGAAGGCGGCGCGGGGCGAGGATCTGGAGTAGGCGGCACTTCCGCCACCTGCGGCGCGGTGCCGGCCCCGGCCACGGTCGGCGCCGGGTCGCGCACCAGGACGCCGAACGCCAGTCCGGCGATCAGGCTGGCCGCCGCCATCACCAACATGCGCATGCGCTCACCTCCTGTTCCGGAGGTGGGGCGGCGGCGGCGCGGAACAACCGGCCTATTGGCTGGCCCAGAGGATCCGCGCGATCCAGGTGACCTGGTCGGCCGGCAGCTCGAACTGATGATCGGTCATCAGCGTCACGCGGCGGCTGGTGCGCCGGACGACCTCGGCCGCCATCAGCTCGCCGACCGCGGTGCGCAGCAGCACGCGGTCGCCGCGCCGCACCTCGGCGGTGGGCGAGACGATGATGACGTCGCCCTCGCGGTAGCACGGGGTCAGCACCTCGCCGGCGACCTCGATCGCCACCGCGTCGGCGGCATCGATCAGGAACGAAATCTCATCGTGCTCGCCGTTCGACAGCAGCGCGCCGTTGCTCAACCGATCCGCCGCGCGCGCCTGGGTGGTGTTCAGCAACGGCAGGGCGCGGGATTCATCAACCTCAGGTTCTGGCGTCAGGAACGCGACGAAATCGCGAAGGGTGGAGCCCGTCGCCTCGAGAACTTTCGATATGCTTTCGGTGCTTGGCCAGCGCGGCTTGCCCTCGCGGGTGATGCGCTTGCTCTTGTTGAACGTCGTCGGATCGAGCCCGGCGCGGCGGGCGAGGCCGGAAGGCGTCAACCCACGGTCACGTGCGAGCCGGTCCAGGGCGTCCCAAATGTCTGCATGCTTCAACATGGGAACATGGTCACACCAAACCCATGCCGGTGTCAGTAGGAACGATTTCGTAGCTGCCATACATGTTTCGCATGGCAGTTGAGAGCCGCCCCGCCGTCAGCGGTGGTCGGCCGGCGTCGGCTGGACGACATCGGGCAGGTGTTCGCGCACCAGATCGGCGAACAGGCCGAACTCCGCCGTGCGGGTCGAGGTTCGCCGCCAGACCAGGCCGATGTGGCGGCCGGGCGGCGGTTCGGCGAACGGCCTGACGGCGATCTGGTCGTCCTCGAAGCCTTCGGCCTGGACGTAGAGCGCCGGCAGCAGGGTGGCGCCCAGGCCGGTGGCGGTCATCTGGCGCAGCGAGTCGAGGCTGGTGGCGCGGAAGTCCGGCTCTTCGAGCGCCCCGGCGCGCTGGGCCAGCCCCAGCACCTGGTCGCGCAGGCAGTGGCCCTGCTCGAGCAGGATCAGGGGCTCGCCGGCGAGGTCGCGCGGCGCGAGTTGCGGACGCCCGGCCAGCGGATGGCCGAGCGGCAGCGCCGCCCAGAACGGCTCGAAGAACAGCGGCTGGGCGACCACCGATTCCTCGCGCCGCGGCCAGGTCACCAGCAGCAGGTCGAGCTCGCCGTGCTCGAGCTCGGCCATCAGGCGCGTCGCCGGCTCCTCGCGCAGGTACAGGCGCAGTTCGGGATAGCGCGCCCGCAGCGCCGGCAGGATGTGCGGCAGCAGATACGAGCCGAGCGTCGGCAGCACGCCCAGACGCAGCGTGCCGGTCAGCGGCTCCGCCTGCGCCCGGGTCAGCTCGCGCAGGTCCTCGACGTCGCGGAGGATGCGCTTGGCGCGCTCGGCGACGGCGCGGCCCAAGGGCGTCATCATCACCTTGCGGCGCGAGCGCTCGACCAGCGTGGCGCCCAGCGCCGCCTCGAGCTGGGCGAGCTGCGCCGACAGGGCCGGCTGGGTGACGTGCAGGCGCTCGGCGGCGCGCCGGAAGTGCAGGGTGTCGGACAAGGTGGCGATGCAGCGGAGCTGCTTCAGGGTGATCATGGCCCATAGATAAGAAAAGCTGATCAAAACACAAGAAAATAGCAATTGGACCTATCACAGGTCCGGTCGCTATCCTGTCTGCGTCAACGGGAAGAACCTACTCCCGCGACAAGGAGAACAGACGATGTCGACGACCCCGAACGCCGAACTCGCAGCCTTCGTGGCCGCCGTGCGCCGGATTCCGGTGCTGTCGGCGGAAGACGAGGCCGCCCTCGCCCGCCGCTGGCGCGACTCCGGCGATCCGGAAGCCGCGCGCCGGCTGGTGGAGAGCCATCTGCGCCTGGTGGTCCGGGTCGCGTACACGCTGCGGGGCTACGGCGTGCCGCTGGGCGACATGATCGCCGAGGGCAATCTCGGCCTCGTGCAGGCGCTGCGCCGCTTCGATCCCGACCGCGGCCTGCGCTTCGCGACCTACGCCGTGTGGTGGGTGCGCGCGGCGATGCTCGAGGCGGCGATGCAGCAGGCGACGCCGGTCAAGGTGGCGCTGACCGCCGAGCGCAAGAAGATCTTCTTCAAGCTGCGCTCGCTGACCGCCAAGCTGCGGCCCGGCGGCGGCCGCCTCACCGACGAGGAGGCCGGGGCGATCGCCAAGGATCTGGCGGTCCGGCGCGAGCAGGTCAGCGAGATGGCGGCGCTGCTGTCGCCCAATCTGTCGCTCGACGCGCCGCGGCGCAACGACGGCGAGGACGGCGGCAGTTGGCAGGACTGGCTGGCCGACGACCGCCCCGATCCCGAGGACGCCTACGCCGTCCGCGAGGAGCTCGAACTGCGCCGGCGGCTGCTGGCCGAGGCCTGGAAGGAGCTCAGCGAGCGCGAGCAGCGCATCGTCGCCGACCGCTGCCTGCGCGAGAAGCCGCTGCGGCTCGAGGACCTGGCCCAGCGCTACGGCATCTCGCGCGAACGCGTGCGCCAGATCGAGGCGGCGGCGATCAAGAAACTGCGCCGCCTGATCGGCGGCGCCGCGCCGGCGCCGCAGGGGACGTGACGCTTCGGGCGTTCCCGCCGATCCGCACGGCCTCGCCTTCGGCCATCGCCGAATTCCGGGGAGCCTTTCCGGCCCTCCCCCGCTTGCGGGGGAGGGCCGGGGTGGGGGCCGCGCCTGAGCGCCAAAC
>CAZJFH010000075.1:0-24185 GCA_964545205.1 uncultured Rhodospirillaceae bacterium | reverse complement strand
GCAATGACGCGCTCGACGCCGGAGAGGGCGTCAACCAGCTGATCGGCGGCGCCGGGGCCGACACCCTGACGGCCGGGGCCGGCGACGACCACGCCCTCGGCGATCACGGCGCCATCGCCTACGACGCCGGCGCCTTGCGCAGCGTCACCTCCGAGTTCACCGGCATCGGCGGCGACGACATCATCGAGCTCGGCGACGGCGCCAATGTGGCGATCGCCGGCTTCGGCGCCGATGTGATCGCGACCGGGGCCGGCGACGACCTGCTGGTCGGCGACAACGGCCGTATTCTCGTTCTGGGCGCCGAGAGCCTGTTCGAGACCACCGACATCGCGGTGGCCACGGGCGGTGCCGACGTCATCGTCGCCGGTGGCGGCGACGACGTGGTGTTCGGGGGCGTCGGCGACGACCACGTCGACGCCGGCGCCGGCGACGACGTGGTCTTCGGCGACAACGGCTGGCTGCGGCGCTGCGCCGACGAAACGGTCCTGTGGACCGATCTCGACGATGTTGCGGGCGGCGCCGACCGGCTGGCCGGCGGCGCTGGCGACGACATCCTGCTCGGCGGCATGGATGGCGACGCGCTGCGCGGTGGCGGCGGCGACGACCTGATGTTCGGCGACGCCGCCGAGGTGGTCATCCGCGGCGAGAGCATCGTCGCCGAGACCATCGGCCTCGAACGGGTCGGCGGCGACGACCAGCTCGACGGCGGCGCCGGCAGGGATCGCCAGTACGGCGGCTACGGTGCCATCGCGCTGGCGGGCGACGAATTCGTCTCGCAACTCGGCATGGACAGTTCGCTTCCCGGATACGTCCGCGTTGTGCTGTCGGGCGGCACGCTGGTGAGCATCGAATCGCCGGTGCTGACCCAGGCGAGCCTGAGCCACGTCGCCACCTCGGCCGCCAACGATGCCGAGTCGCCGGCCGACGGCGGCTACGCGCTGGGGCCGGGCGCCGGGCCGTTCGAACCGGGCGCCGGCGCGGCGCGCGGGGCCACCGGCCAGCCTGGTGCTGAGGACCGGCGCTCTTCTTCCGACGACGAGACCGGCCTTCGCGGCTGGGGCAACGCCCACCATGTGCTGAGCGGCAATCGCGGCGCGCCGGATGCGGGTCAGGCGACCGGCGCCGGCACCGAATCGCCCCCGAACCCGACCGGCGATTCGCCGGCTCCGGCCGACGGCGACCAGGGCACCGGCGGCCTTCTCGAGCAGCGGCTGGACGATGGCGCCGCCGCCGGTCAGCAGGATGATGGCGGGGCGGCGCCTGCGGGCGACGGCGGCGCGGGTCCGTCGGGGCAGCCGCCGGCCACGGAAGGCGGCGAGGGCGGCAACGCCGGGCAGAACCTGGAGCCCGACGAGGACGCCTTGCTGGACGCGGATCCCGAGCTGCTCGCGATGGGTGCGCTGGCCAGCGCCCAGGGCTGGCGGGTCCTGAGCACGGGCGCCAAGCAGGCCGAACCGGCGCCGAAGCTGGACCGGGGCGCCTTCGCGCCTCTGGCCGAACGCTACTCCGACCGCCGCTTCCTGCGCTGGCAGGACGGACGGCTGGCGCGGCGCTAGTGTTTCGTATTCGGCGGGACGGCATGCTAGGATGCCTTGAGCGACTAGGGGAGCGATCATGACAGTGGAGACCAAGGTGAAGCCGCCGGCCGACGACAAGGTTCAGCAGCCGCAGGTGATCTGGGACGACAGCAAGCTGCGCTCCAGCTATGCCAATGTCTGCAACGTCTCGAGCACGCGCGAGGAGGTCACGCTCCTGTTCGGTACCAACCAGGTTTGGCGCGCCGGCCAAAAGGAGGTGACGGTGGAGCTGTCCAACCGCGTCATCCTCAACCCGTTCGCGGCCAAGCGGCTCGCGCAGCTGCTCAATCAGGTGGTCGGCGAGTACGAGAGCCGGTTCGGCGCGCTCGGGCTCGGGCCGGAGGGGCCGGCGGCGGGCTCGCCCAAGAAGGGCTGACGCGTTCGCCGGGCGGTCCGCGTGACCGCGCCGCGGCCGCCTGATCAGGAAGGCCGGCCTTTCGCCGCGGAAGGCCGGTTGGCGCCATGAATCTGGATTCTCCAGCCCGCCTCGATCCCGCGATTCGCCCAGATTTGTGGCGCCGGCTGCGTTCGACCGACGACGAGGATTTCTTCGACGCCTGGCTGGCCGTCCAGTGCGCCACCACGCCCGGCACCCAGGTCGGCGTCGTCGTGCGCCGCGCCGCCGTCGCGGGCGGCGCCGACCGCTACGCGCCGGTCGCCCTGTGGCCTCGGCGCGAAGCGCGGGTGCAGGTTCTCGCCGATCTCATCGAGAACGCGATGGCCGACAATGTCGGCCTCATCGAGGTGCTGCCGGCCGCCGAGCCCGGCTCGCGGCGGTGGTACGGCATAGCCTTCCCGATCGCCGTCGACGACCGCGTCGAGGCGGTGGCGGCGCTGGCCGTCGCCGCCGGCGGCGTCGACGAGCTCGAGCCGCTGATGGGCCGGCTGCAATGGGGCGCGGCCGGGCTCGAAGCGCGCCTGCGCGTGATCGCGATGGAACGGGCCCGCGCCTACGGCGAGCGGATGGCGGCGGCCCACGATCTTCTCGCCTCGGTGCTCGTCGAGGAAGGCTATCGCGCCGCTTCCGCGCGGCTGATCGGCGACGTGGCGCGCCTGCACGGCTGCGATCGCGTCAGTCTCGGCTATCTGCACAAGGGGCGAGCCAAGGTGTCGCTGCTGTCGCACAGCGCCCAATTCAGCGATCGGATGGAGCTGATCCGCCTGATCGGCGCCGCGATGGACGAGGCGGTCGATCAGCGCCGGCTGCTGATCTTTCCCCATGCTTCGGAGCAGGAGCCGACCATTCTGCGCGCCCATGCGGAGCTGGCCAAGCGCGCCGGTTCCGGCTCGATCCTGACCGTGCCGCTGTTCAGCCGGGGCGCGTACCGGGCGGCGGTCACCCTGGAGCGCATCGAGGCCAGACCGTTCACCCAGGAGGAGGCCGCCGCCGCCGAGGACGTGCTGGCCCTGGCCACGGCGGCGCTGGAGGAAAAGCGGCTCAACGACCGCTGGCTGATCGTCAAGGCGTGGCACGCGGCGCATCGTCAGCTCGAGCGCCTGCTGGGGCCGGGCCGGGTCGCCCGCAAGCTCGTCGTCGCGTTCCTGGTGGCGACCACGGTGTTCTTCGCCACCTACACGACCGAATACCGGCTGGCGGCCGATGCCGTGCTCGAGGGCGCCGTGCAGCGCGCCGCGACGGTGCCGTACGACGGCTACTTGCTCAGCGCCCCGGCCCGGGCCGGCGACATCGTCGCCGCCGATCAGGTGCTCGCCAGCCTGGACGACCGCGACCTCCAGCTCGAACGCTTCAAGTGGGCAAGCCAGCGGGCGCAACTGGCGAGTCAGCTCCAGGAGGCCCAGGGCGCCCGCGACCGCGCCAAGATCAACATCATCCGCGCCCAGATCGAACAGGCCGACGCCGAACTGGCGCTGGTCGACAGCAAGCTCGCCCGCAGCGACATCAAGGCGCCGTTCGAAGGCGTCATCGTTTCCGGCGACCTCAGCCAGAAGCTGGGGACCTCGCTGACGCAGGGCGACGTGCTGTTCCAGGTGGCGCCGCTCGCCGCCTATCGGGTCAAACTGGCCGTCGAGGAACGGCGGATCGCCGACGTCGCGGTCGGGCAGGAGGGCCGGCTGCTGCTGTCGGCCTTGCCCGACCAGACCTTTCCGCTGCGCGTGACCAAGCTGACGCCGGTCACGGTCGCCGAGGACGGCGGGACGTATTTCCAGGTCGAGGCGACCCTGACCGGGGCGGCGGCCCAGCTGCGGCCGGGAATGGAGGGAATCGCCAAGGTCGAGGTCGACCGCCGGCTGCTGATCGCCATCTGGGCGCGCGACGTGGTCGAGTGGCTGCGGCTGCGCTGGTGGGTGCTCTGGGGGTGAGTCCGTGACGTCGATGTTCAGCCAGTCATGGCATCGCGTCGCCGACGTCAGGATTCGGCTGCGTCCGCACGTCCAGTTGCACAGGCACGTCTACCGCGGCGAGCCGTGGTACGTGGTGCAGGATCACGCCACGGGACAGTTCCACCGGTTCAGCCGCGAGGCCTACGAGATCGTCGGCCTGATGGATGGCCGGCTGACGCTGCAGGAGATTTGGCAGATCGCTTGCGAGAACCTGGGCGACGCCATGCCGACCCAGGACGAGATCATGGAGCTGGTCGCCCAACTGCATCGCTCCAACGTCATCGCCGCCGACCTCACCCCGGATGTCGAGGAGGTCGTGCGTCGCGGCCGCAAGGCGGTGCAGAACAAGCTGCTGCAGTACGTCAAGTCGCCGCTCGGCTTCCGCATTCCGCTGTTCGATCCCGAACGGTTCCTCGCCGCGACGGCGGGGATCGGCCCGATCGTCTTCTCCTGGGCCGGACTGGCCGTGTGGCTGGTGCTGGTCGCGGCGGCGGCGGTCCAGTTGGCGCTGAATTGGCCGGCCCTGACCGGCAACCTCGCCGACCGCGTCCTGGCGGTCGACAATCTGATCGTGATGTGGGGCGTCTACCCGGTCGTGAAGCTCGTGCACGAGTTCGCGCACGCCTATGCGGTCAAGCGCTGGGGCGGCCGGGTTCACGAGATGGGGCTGATGCTTCTGGTCTTCGTGCCGGTCCCCTACCTGGACGCCTCGGCAGCGGCGGGATTCCCGGAAAAGCACCGCCGCATCGTGGTCGGCGCCGCCGGCGTGCTGGCCGAGATCGGTCTCGCCGCCGTGGCGATGCTGGTATGGGCCGCGGTCGAGCCGGGCGTGGTGCGGGCGGTGGCGTTCAACACCCTGCTGATCGCCGGCGTGTCGACGATCCTGTTCAACGGCAATCCGCTGCTGCGGTTCGACGGCTACTACGTGCTGTCGGACCTGATCGAGGTTCCCAATCTCGGCACGCGCGGCAACCGCTACGTCGGCTACCTGTTCCGGCGCTGGCTGCTGGGGATCTCCGAGGCCAAGGCGCCGCCGACGGCGCGGGGGGAGAAGCCGTGGCTGGCCGGCTATGCCATCGCCGCTTACCTCTACCGCATCGTCATCATGGTCGGCATCGTGCTGTTCGTCGCCAGCGCCTATCTGGTGATCGGGGTCGTGCTGGCGATCTGGTCGCTGACCACCAGCCTGCTGCTGCCGGCCTGGCAGGGCCTCGTCCGGTTGCTCGCCGACCCTTCGGTGCGGCGGCGGCCGAGGCGAACGGCGCTGGTGCTGGGCGGCGTCCCGATTGTGGTGCTCGCGCTGCTGGCGCTGGTGCCGCTGCCGCTCGCCACCGCCGCCGAAGGCGTGGTGCTGGCCGGGCCGGAGACGCGGGTGAACGCCGAGACCGGCGGCTTCGTCGCCGAGCTGCTGGTCGAGAGCGGCGAGACGGTGGGGGCAGGGCAGCCGCTTATCCGCCGCGTCGATCCCGAACTCGACGCCCAGGCCCGGGTCACCGCCGCCAAGCTGCAGGAGGCGAGGGCGCGCTCGCACGCGGCGATCGGCAACCGGACCGAACTCGAGGTCATCGAGGAGGAGGTCGCGTATCTGGCGCGCGAACTCGGCCGCATCCAGGAGCGCCGCGAGGCGCTGACGATCCGCAGCCCCGGCGACGGCATTCTGGTCCTGCGCGACGCCGCCGACCTGCCGGGCCGGTTCCTGGCCCAGGGCCAGCTGGTCGGGCACGTTCTCGACGTCGGCACGCTCCAGATTCAGGTGCCGGTCGTCCAGGACGCCGTCGATCTGGTGCGCCAGCGCACCGTGGCGGTGGAGCTGCGGTTCGCCTCCGACATCGGCACCCTGCACGGCTCGCGCATCCAGGCCGAGGTGCCGCTGGCGGTCCACGAGCTGCCCAGCCCGGTGCTGACGAAGGAGGCCGGCGGCACGATCGCGCGCGATCCCAAGAACAAGCCCGAGGACGGCGCCGTGCGCGCCTTCGACGCCCATTTCATGTTCCACCTGGCGGTGCCGCCCGACTCGCGGCCGTATTTGTCGGAACGCGTCCATGTCGTGTTCCGGCACCCGAACGAGCCGCTGGCCTTGCGCTGGTGGCGCGACGTCCGACGGCTGTTCCTGCGCCGCTTCGATGTCTGAGCAGCCCGTTCTGGCCCCCGTCTCGCACCTGCTGCGGCCCGAGACGCCGGCGGTGCGGCGCGACGCGATCGACATCGCCGCGCACCGGCTGCTCGGCTGGGTGAAGCGGCCGTGGCGGGCGCGGCTCGGGCCGCATCTCCGGGTCGCCGACCGCGTGCTGGCGCTCGAATCCCGCTACGCCGCCATGGGCGACGACGCGATCGCCGCCGAGGCGCGGCGCCTGGGCTTCGTCCTGGCCGAGACCGCCTTCGGCGACGCCGCCGTGGCGGAGAGCTTCGCCTTGGCGCGCGAGGTCTCGGGGCGGGTGCTGGGCATGCGCCATTTCCATTCGCAGGTGATCGGCGGGCTGGTGCTGCTGCGCGGCTGCGTCGCCGAGATGGCGACCGGCGAGGGCAAGACGCTGACCACGGTGCTGCCGGCGGTCACCGCGGCGCTGGCCGGGATCCCGGTGCACGTCGTCTCGGTCAACGACTACCTGACCCGGCGCGACGCCGAGCTGATGGGCCCGGTGTACCAGGCGCTGGGGCTGTCGGTCGGCGTCGTCGTGCAGGGCATGTCGCCGCCCGAGCGGCGCGCCGCCTATGCGGCCCGCATCACCTATTGCACCAACAAGGAGCTGACCTTCGATTACCTGAAGGACCAGCTCGTCCTCGGCGAGCGCACCCATCCGCTGCACCTGCACGTCGACCGTCTGCACGGCGGCGGCTCGGCGGAGCAGCGGGTGCTGTTGCGCGGGCTGCATTTCGCGATCGTCGACGAGGTCGACTCGATCCTGGTCGACGAGGCGCGGACGCCGCTGGTGATCTCGGGCACGGAGCCCGCCAACGAAGGCGAGGAGACGGTGTTCCGCCAGGCGATGTCGCTGGCCCGGACGCTGGTCAAGGACGAGCACTGGCAGCTGATTGCCGGCCGGCGCCAGATCGAGCTGACCGCCGCCGGCCGCGAGTTCGTGCGCGCGGCGGCGGCCGAGCTCGGCCCGTACTGGAGCGGCCGCGTCCGGCGCGAGGAGCTGGCGACCCAGGCGCTGACCGCCATCCACCTGTTCCACCGCGACTCCCACTACCTGGTGCGCGACGGCAAGGTGCAGATCATCGACGAATTCACCGGCCGCGTGATGGCCGACCGCTCGTGGGAGCGCGGGCTGCACCAGCTCATCGAGATCAAGGAGGGCTGCGAGCCGACGCGGCCGCGCAAGACCCTGGCCAAGATCAGCTACCAGCGCTTCTTCCGCAAGTACCTGCACCTCGCCGGCATGACCGGCACCGCCCAGGAGATTCGCCGCGAGCTGTGGGACGTCTATGGGCTCGCGGTTGTCGCGGTGCCGCTGAACCGCCCGTCGCGCCGCCGGCGCCTGCAGGACCAGGTGTTTCCGAGCGGCGACGACAAATGGGCGCGCGTGCTCGACCGCGTCGCCACGCTGCATGCCGAGCGACGGGCGGTGCTGGTCGGCACCGCCTCGGTCGCCGCGTCCGAGGAGCTGAGCCGGCTGCTGACCGCCCGCGGCCTGCCGCACCGGGTGCTCAACGCCAAGCAGGATGCCGAGGAGGCGGCGATCGTCGCCGAGGCGGGGCAGCCCGGGCGCATCACGGTGGCGACCAGCATGGCCGGTCGCGGCACCGACATCGCGCTCGCGCCCGAGGTGGCGGCGGTCGGCGGGCTGCACGTGATCCTGACCGAGCGCCACGAGGCGGCGCGGATCGATCGCCAGCTCGAAGGCCGTTGCGCCCGCCAGGGCGACCCGGGCAGTTGCGAGGCGATCCTGTCGCTCGACGGCGTGCTGTTCGAGGACGGGCGCGGCGGCATGCTGCTGCACCTGGCCCGGGCGATGGCGCCGTCGCGGCTGCGCGACCGCATCGCGGCGCTGGCCATCCGCCGGGCCCAGAAGCGGCTGGAGGCGGTACATGCGCGGGCGCGGGCGCTATTGTTGAAGGACGACGAACGCCAGGCCGACCTGGTGGCGTTTTCGGGGCGCAAGCTTTAGCGGGGGCACATGGTTTCGAAGCTGGGAACATTTTGCGTGGCGGCCGGGCTGGGATTGGCCGCGCCGGCATGGGCGATGGAAAACGGCGACGGCATCAGTTGCCTGATCGAGCCCAACACCCGGGTCGCGGTCGGCAGTCCGATACCGGGCCTGATCCGCTCGATCGCCGTCGAGCGGGGCGACAGGGTCGAGAAGGGGCAGGTGCTGCTCCAGCTCGAGAACGGCGTCGAGCAGGCGGCGGTCGAGCTGGCGGCGGCCCGGGTCGAGTTCGGCCGCCGCAAGGTGGCGCGCAACAACGAGCTCTACGCCAAGGAACTGCTGTCGGCGCAGGAGCGCGACGAAATGGAGACCGAGGTCAAGGTCTCGGTCCTGGAGCTCCGCGAGGCGAAGGAGAAGCTGAAGCTCAAGACCATCGCCAGCCCGATCTCCGGCATCGTCGTCGAGCGCACGCATGCGCCCGGCGAGCTGATCGGCGAGGATCACGTCTTGACGCTGGTCTCGATCGACCCGCTGCATGTCGAGCTGATCGTGCCGGCCAGCGAGTTCGGGCGTGTCGCGCAAGGAATGACGGCGACGGTGCGGCCGCGGGTGGTCGGCGGCAGCTACGTCGCCGAGGTGGCGATCGTCGATCCGGTCATCGACGCCAAGAGCCAGACCTTCGGCGTGCGGCTGCTGCTGGACAATCCTGACCACCGCCTGCCGGCCGGCCTGGAATGCGACGTGGCGTTCGAGTGAGCAAGCCGGGCGCCGCCCCGGCTCAGGCCGGGCCGGCGGTGCGTTCGGGCTCGCTGGCCTCCGCCGCGAGGGCCGGAGGCATCCGGCACGAGAGGCCGTTGAGCGCCATCGCGGCGTAGTCGTGGATGACGTCCTCGAGCGGGATCTCCTTGGCCGGGTCGTACCAGCGCGACAGCCAATTGCACATCCCCAGCAGGCCGAAGGCGGCGACCTTGGGGTTGAGGCGCGGGTCGAACTCGCCGGCGGCCTGGCCCTCCTCGACCAGGCGCACCCACATGCGGTCGTAGTCGCGCCAGATCACCCGCAGTTCCTCCAGCTTCTCCTCGTCGTCGAAGACGTGCTTCTCGCGCAGGGCGACCGCCATCTCGAGATAGTTCGGATTGAAGCTTTCCAGGTGGTTGCGCACCGCCGCCGTCAGCTTGTCGCGGCTGCTCATGCTCGAGCCCAGGATGATCTGCAGGTTGAGCGACAGCCGCGAACTCTGCGGCAGCAGGATGCGCAGCAGGATCTCGCCCCTGCTCTTGAAGTAATAGTAGACCGCTTCGCGCTTGATGCCGACCGCCTTCGCGATATCCTCGATCGAGGTGCGGTTGACGCCCTGGCGCTCGAACACCTCGGTGGCGCGGCGAAGGATTTCGGTGCGTCGGCTCATGCGGCCCGCCTTCCCTGATACGCCGCGCGGCAGCGCGGACTTACACCTGCGTAAAATTATTCCTACGAAAGATATGTCCGCCTTCAGCCGCGCGCAACACGATTTTTACGCCTCCGTAAAAAGCCTGTTTACGGTACCGTAAAAATCCGCTAGCGTTTCCTCCAATACGAATGCGGCCGGGCAACGTATCCGGACGCGACAGGGAGGAAGCGATGCTCGATCCAGCCTTCATCGGCCGGGAGTACCCGCCGTTTACCGTCGAGGTCGAGAAAGGGCGCCTGCGGCTGTTCGCCAAGGCGATCGGCGAGGACGATCCGGTCTATACCGACGAGGACGCCGCCAAGGCCGCCGGCTACCGCTCGCTGCCGGCGCCGCCGACCTTTCCCTTCACCATCGCCATGGACGCCGAGCAGCCGTTCCTGGTTCTCGAGGACCTCGGCATCGACAAGACCAAGTCGGTGCACGGCGAGCAGTCCTTCACCTATCACGGCGACATCTGCGCCGGCGACGTGATCACCGGCCGCCAGCGCATCGCCGAGATGTTCGAGAAGAAGGGCGGCGCCCTGCTGTTCATCGTCACCGAGACCAACCTGCGCAACCAGGACGACGCGCCGGTCTGCGACCTGCGCACCGTCATCGTCGTGCGCAACGGATGAGGCCGGACATGACCGCGATCTCCAAGCCCCTGACCTGGGAGTCGCTGCAGGTCGGCGACGCCGTCCCGGCGCTGACCAAGCCGGCGATCGGCCCGCTGCAGCTCGCCCTGTTCGCCGGCGCCTCGGGCGACCACAACCCGATCCATCTCGACGAGCAGGCGGCCAGGAACGGCGGCCTGCCGGGGGTGATCGCCCACGGCATGCTGTCGATGGCCTTCCTCGGCCAGATGCTGACCGGCTGGGTGCCGCAGCGCGCCATCCGCGGCTTCTCGACCCGGTTCTCGGCCATGGCCTTCCCCGGCGACGTCATCACCTGCAAGGGCGTCGTCGCCGCCAAGCGCCAGGAGGACGGCGAGAAGCTGGTCGACCTCGAGATCACCGCCGAGAACCAGAAGGGCGACAAGACCCTGATCGGCCAGGCCACCGTGGCGCTGCCCTGAGGAGGTCCCGATGTCCCTGAACGCCGAAATCCCCTACGGCGCCTACTGGAGCACGCCGTTCTGCCGTTGGCAGGGCAGCTTCGCCAACCTGCACTCGATCGAGTTCGCGGCCCATGTCGCCAAGGCCGAACTGGCCCGGCGCGACATCCCGGTCGGCGTCTTCGATCACGGCGTCCTCGGCATCAGCGTGCCGCAGCCGCATTCCTTCTACGGCCTGCCGTGGCTGACCGGGCTGATCGGCGCCGACGAGGTCGGCGGCCCGACCGTCTCGCAGGCCTGCGCCACCGGCGTCCGCGCGCTGCTGGCGGCGGCGCAGGAGGTCGATTGCGGACTGGCGACGACGTCGCTTGTCGTGACCTGCGACCGCACCTCGAACGGGCCGCATCTCTATTATCCGAATCCCAAGGGGCCCGGCGGCACCGGCGCGTCCGAGGACTGGGTGATGGAGAACTTCTCCTGCGACCCGCTCGGCTGCCACGCGATGGTGCAGACGGCCGAGAACGTCGCCGCCCGCCACGGCTTCTCCACCGGGCGCCATCACGAGGTGGTGCTGCTGCGCCAGGAGCAGTACCGGGCGGCGCTGGCCGACGGCGCGGCGTTCCTCAAGCGCTTCATGACCCTGCCCTTCGCGGTGCCGAGCCCGAATTTCCGCAAGACCGTCGGCACGCTCGACGGCGACGAGGGCCTGATCGTCAGTACCCCCGAGGGTCTGGCCAAGCTGAAGCCGGTGCGCCCCGACGGCACCGTCACCTTCGGCGGCCAGACCCACCCCGCCGACGGCAACGCCGCGCTGATCGTCACCACGCCGGAGCGGGCGCGCGAGCTGTCGCGTGATCGCGCCGTCGCCGTGCGCCTGCGCGGCTTCGGGTCCTCGCGGGCCGAGCGCGCCTTCATGCCCGAGGCGCCGGTGCCGGCGGCGCGCCAGGCGCTCGACATGGCCGGGCTGGCGCTGGCCGACATGGACGCGGTCAAGACCCACAACCCGTTCGCGGTCAACGACCTGTTCTTCGCCCAGGCCACCGGCCGCGACGTCGCGGCGATGAACAACTACGGCTGCTCGCTGATCTGGGGCCATCCCCAGGCGCCGATGGGCGTGCGCGGCATCATCGAGCTGATCGAGGAGCTGGCGCTGCGCGGCGGCGGCCGCGGCCTGTTCACCGGCTGCGCCGCCGGCGATACCGCGATGGCCGTCGTGGTGGAGGTCGGCGAACCCTAAGGAACACCGCACCAACCGAATCAGAAGGCGCGCCCAATGCGCCCGGATCAGGGAGGAAACATTGGATCTGTCCGACTGGATCGATCGCTGGGCCGGGTTCACGCCGCAAAAGACGGCGCTGCGGTTCCAGGACACGTCGATCAGCTACGCCGCGCTGGCCGACCAGATCGCCCGCGCCGCCGGCGTGCTGCGCCAGCGCCTCGGCGTGCGCCGCGGCGACCGGGTCGCCTGGCTCGGCTACAACAGCCCCGACGTGCTGGTGCTGCTGTTCGCCTGCGCCCGGCTGGGCGCCATCTTCCTGCCGATGAACTGGCGCCTGGCCCCGGCCGAGCACGGCTACGTGCTGCGCGACGCCTCGCCGGTGGCGCTGTTCGTCGAGCCCGACTTCCAGGCCGCCGTCGACGAGCTGCACGGCGACGCCGCCGGCATCGAGCTGGTGGCGGTCGGCGCCGAGCGCGACGGCTGGTCCTCGTACGAGGTGCTGATGGCCGCCGCCCGGCCGATCGCCGGGCCGCAGGGCGCCGGCTACGCCGACCCGGTGGTGATCTGCTACACCTCGGGCACCACCGGCGCGCCCAAGGGGGCGGTGCTGACCCAGAACGTGCTGTTCTTCAACGCCGTCAACAGCGCCCACATGCACGACCTGACCAGCGCCGACCGCGTGCTGACGACCCTGCCGATGTTCCATGTCGGCGGGCTCAACATCCAGACCCTGCCGGCCCTGCACGCCGGCGCCACGGTGATCCTGCATCCCAAGTTCGAGCCTTCGGCGGCCTTCGACGCCATCGAGCGCGAGGCGGCGACGCTGACCGTGCTGGTGCCGACCCAGCTCAGGCTGATGATCGAGCATCCGCGCTGGCCCGACGCGGCGCTGGGCAGCCTGCGCTGCATCACCACCGGCTCGACCGTGGTGCCCGACGCGCTGGTGCGCACGCTGGCGGAACGCGGCCTGGCGCTGATCCAGGTCTACGGCTCGACCGAGACGGCGCCGATCGCCGCCTACCAGCGGCCGGAGGACGCCATGCGCAAGCCGGGCTCGACCGGACGCTGCGCCGTGCATTGCCAGATCCGCCTCGCCGACCCGCTCGGCGCGCCGGTGGCGCCCGGCGAGTCGGGCGAGATCCTGGTGCGCGGACCCAACGTCGCCGCCGGCTACTGGAACGACGAGCAGGCCAGCGCGCGGGCCTTCGGCGACGGCTGGTTCCATACCGGCGACCTCGGCCATTTCGACGAGGACGGCTGGCTCTACGTCGACGGCCGCAGCAAGGACATGATCATCACCGGCGGCGAGAACGTCCATCCGGCGGCGCTGGAGAGCATCCTCGCCGAATGCGAGGACATCGCCGAGGCCGCCGTGGTCGGCCGTCCGGACGATCACTGGGGCGAGGTCGTGGTCGCGGTCGTGGTGCCGCGCGACGGCGCCCGCCTGACCCGCGAGGCCGTCCTCGCCCTCTTCCACAACCGCATCGCCCGCTACAAGCACCCGCGCGAGGTCGTCTTCGCCGAGCAACTGCCCCGCAACGCGATGGGCAAGCTCAGGAAGGACGAGGTCCGCCGGATGGTGCGCGGTGCGGCGGACGCCAACCAGCCGGAGCACGGGACGACATGACGCTCAAGATCGGCATCGACGTCGGCGGCACCTTCACCGACTTCCTGGTCAGCCAGGACGGCAAGGAGCCCGGCATCTTCAAGACCCTGTCCACGCCGCACGATCCGTCGATCGCGGTCGTCGAGGGCCTGCGCGAGATCGCCGCGGCGCAGGAGCCGCCGCTGTCGCTCGAGGACTTCGCCGCCCGCATCGACACCATCGTCCACGGCACCACCGTGACCACCAACGCCACCCTGACGCTGACCGGCGCCAGGACCGGGCTGATCACCACCAGGGGCGTGCGCGACGCGGTCGAGATGCGCCGCGGCATCCGCGAGGAGCAGTACAACAACCGCTACACCAACGTGCCGCCGCTCAGCCCCCGCCACCTGCGCATCGGCGTCGGCGGCCGGCTGGACCGCGACGGCGCCGCGGTCGAGCCCTTGAGCCTCGACGACGTGCGCGGCGCCGTCGCGCTCTATAAGCGCGAGGGCGTCGAGGCGGTGGCGATCTGCTTCATGAACTCGTTCGCCAATCCCGAGCAGGAGCGTCAGGCCGCCGAACTGGTCCGCGCCGAGCTGCCCGAGGCCTATCTCTCCGTGTCGTCGGATCTGCTGCCGTCGATCCGCTTCTACGACCGCGTCAGCACCACGGTGCTGAACGCCTATGTCGGGCCGAAGCTCAGCCGCTATCTCGACCAGCTCCTCGGGCGGCTGTCCGAGGCCGGCTTCAAGGGCCTGCTGCTGATCATGCAGTCGAACGGCGGCGTCATGACGCCGCAGGTGGCGCGCGACAAGGCGGCGCTGACGCTGCTGTCCGGCCCCGCCGGCGGCCCCGGCGCCGGGCTGTTCTACGCCCGCGGCCACGGCCACGACAAATGCATCACCGTCGACATGGGCGGCACCAGCTTCGAGGCCTCGATCGCCGTCGGACAGCCGATCATGGTCAACGACGGCGAGATCAGCCGCTACAAGATCGCGCTGCCGATGCTGGGCATCCACACCATCGGCGCCGGCGGCGGCTCGGTCGGCTGGATCGACGAGGGCGGGCTCTTGCGCATGGGGCCGCAGTCGGGCGGCGCCGATCCCGGGCCGGCCTGCTACGGCCGTGGCGGCGCGCTGCCGTGCTCGACCGACGCCAATCTGGTGCTGGGCTACCTGAACGCCGACTACTTCGCCGGCGGCAAGATGCGGCTCGACCTCGACGCCGCGCGCACCGCCATCGCCACCCATGTCGCCGAGCCGCTGGGGATGTCGCTGGAGGAGGCGGCGGCCGGCATGTACCGGGTGATCTGCAACAACATGGCCCAGGGCGTGCGCGAGGTCACCATCAAGCGCGGCTTCGACCCGCGCGAGTTCCCGATGGTGGTCGCCGGCGGCGCCGGGCCGATCCATTCCTGCCTGATCTGCGACGAGCTCGAGATCCCGCTGCAGATCGTGCCGCGGACCTCGTCGATCCTGTGCGCATTCGGCATGCTGATGGCCGACCTGAAGCACGACTTCGTGCGCACCTTCGTCGCCCATCTCGACGCGCTCGACTGGGACGCGCTGGCGGCGCTGGTCGCCGAGATGAAGGCCGAGGGCGCGGGCCTGCTCGACTCCGAGCGCATCCCGGCCGAGCGCCGCGCCGCGACCCTCAAGTTCGACTGCCGCTACCTCAAGCAGTACCACGAGGTCTCGTTCACGGTGCCGTGGGCGGCCTTCGAGGCCCGTGACCACGCGGCGATCGCCGCCGCCTTCCACGCCGAGCACAACCGCCTGTTCGGCTATTCGCTCGAAGAGCAGAAGGTGCCGGTCGAGCTGATCAACGTGCGTCTGC
The DNA here is from genome assembly GCA_964545205.1 of uncultured Rhodospirillaceae bacterium. Lineage (GTDB taxonomy): Bacteria > Pseudomonadota > Alphaproteobacteria > Rhodospirillales > Magnetospirillaceae > CAZJFH01. The sequence goes on along the minus strand of CAZJFH010000075.1, from coordinate 9,048 downwards.
AGGCGCTCGGCGCCAGCGACAAGCCGGAATTCCGCGCCCTCGACCGCGACGGCCCCGATCCCGCCCACGCGCTCAAGGGCCGCCGGCCGGTCTACGTGCCCGAGGACAAGGCGTTCCGCGAGGTGCCGATCTACGACGGCCACGCCCTGCGCCACGGCAACCGCGTCGCCGGCCCGGCGATGATCGAGGAGGTCACCACCGCGGTGTTCGTCTCGGCCAATTACGACTGCATCACCGACCGCTTCGGCTCCTTCGTCGTCTACCGCAAGGGCCGCGAGGACCTGGTCGCCGCCACGCTGAACGGGAGCAAGGCATGACCGCCGTCGACCCCATCCTGCTGTCCGTCTACGCGCGGACCTTCAAGTCGATCACCGACGAGATGAGCATCTCGGTCCAGAAGTCGACGCGCTCGCCGATCCTGTGCGAGGCCAAGGACTTCGTCACCGGCCTCTACGATGCCGACGGCAACATGCTGGAGCAGACCGAGAACCTGCCGATCCTGGCGTTCTCGCTGGCGCCCGTCTGCAAGTACATCATCGAGTACTTCAAGGACGACATCCATCCCGGCGACGTCATCTTCCACAACGACGTCTTCTCGATGGGCAACCAGAACAACGACGTCGCCGTCTACAAGCCGGTGTTCCTCGGCGAGACACTGGTCGCCTGGACCGCGGTCAAGGGCCACCAGGCCGACATCGGCGGCGCCGTGCCGGGCGGCTACAACCCCAACGCCACCGAAGTCTGGCAGGAGGCGCTGCGCATCCCGCCGGTCAAGGTCTACGACCGCGGCCGCCTGCGCAAGGACGTCTGGGACCTGATCTTCGCCAACATCCGCTTCGACATCGTCCAGCACGACATGCGCGCCCAGATGGGCGCCTGCACGGTCGGCGAGCGGCGCATGCTGGAACTCTTGAACAAATACGGGCTGGAGAGCTTCGAGGCGCACAAGGCGGCGCTGTTCGAGGCGACCCGCAAGATGATGGAAGCCGAGATCGCCAAGATCCCCAACGGCATCTACGAGGGCGAGGGCTACGTCTATTACGACGGCCGCCATCCCGACACCAAGTTCACGATCCGCGTGCGCATCGAGGTCGAGGACAAGACGATCCGCTTCGACTACGGCAAGACCGACGCCCAGACCAACGGCTTCGTCAACGGCACCTATACCTCCTCGGCCTCGGCGACGGTGCTGACCTTCCTGCAGATGGTCAACCCCGACATGCCCCACAACGAGGGCATGATCCAGCCGCTGCGGATCGACATCCCCGAGGGCACGATCCTCAACGCCAGCTATCCCAAGGCGACGACCTTCGGCAACCATCTGTGCCCGCCCAACGCCGACGCCATCATCCGCGCCCTGGCGCCCGTGATCCCCGATCGCGTCACCGCCGGCTGGAACAACCTGCTGTGCTCGCTGACCACCGGCATCGACCCGGCCAAGGGCGAGAAATACGTCGACATCGGCTTCATGGGCCTGAAGGGCGGCTCGGGCGCCATGCAGGGCACCGACGGCTACGACCATATCGGCATGATCGACGCCTCGGGCGGCCTGCTCGACCAGGACTACGAGATGTTCGAGCAGACGACGCCGCATCTGCTGGTCAAGCACGAATACATGACCGACTCGGCCGGACCGGGCAAATGGCGCGGCGGCCTCGGCGTCGAGACGGTGTTCCGCATCGGCTCGCCCGACACCCAGCTCGTGACCTTCGGCGACGGCGACTTCGAACCGGCCTTCGGCCTGTTCGGCGGCGGCGACGGCACGCTCAACCTGATCGAGCTGACCTATCCCGACGGCACCCGCGTCGTGCCCAAGAACAAGGATCTGATCACCGGCGTGCCCAAGGACACCGTCTACCACCAGATCGCCGGCGGCGGCGGCGGCTACGGCGACCCGAAGCAGCGCGACCGCAAGCTGCTGGCCCGCGAAGTCCGCGACGGCATCGTCTCGCCCAAGGCGGCCCGCGAAGCCTACGGCTGGGAGGGCGAGGGATGAGGGTCCCAGTGTTTCTCCCTCTCCCGCTTGCGGGAGAGGGCCGGGGTGAGGGCCGCGCACCGGCCGGCCGAGCGCTGCCGTCACCCTCCCGCAAGCGGGCGAGGGGTGAAACGGGAGGGAGCGCCCCATGAACTTCGCCCTCACCGACGAACAGCGGCAGGTCCGCGACACCTTCGCCCGCTTCGCCGACCACGAGATCGCGCCGAAGGCCGCGGCGCTGGACGAGGCGCACGAATTCCCCTGGGCGACCTTCCGCGAGCTGGCGGCGCTGGGCCTGTTCGGCATGCGCTACCCCGAGGCCGCCGGCGGCCTGGGCATGGACCTGGCCTCGTTCTGCCTGGCGGTGGCCGAGATCGCCCGCGGCTCGGTCTCGGTGGCCGGCTGCGCCACCATGCAGTCGCTGATGGGCACCAAGTTCCTGCACATGCTGGGCGACGACGACATCCGCACCCGGCTGTTCGAGCCGGCGCTCAAAGGCGAGAAGGTCGGCGCCATCTGCATGACCGAGCCCAACGCCGGCTCGGACCTCGGCGGCATCGCCACCACCGCGGTCAAGGTCGCGGGCGGCTGGAGGATCAACGGCCAGAAGACCTGGATCACCTCGGCCCCGGTCGCCGATTTCTTCACCGTCTTCGCCCGCGCCGGCGACGAGCGCAAGCTGACCATCTTCCTGGTCGAGAAGGACTTCCACGGCCTGACGGTCGGCCGCTCGATCGACAAGCTCGGCGTCTGGGCGCTGCCGACCTCCGAGGTCGCCTTCGACGACTGCTTCGTGCCCGACACGCATTGCCTGTCGCGCGAGGTCGGCGACGGCGAGCAGCACCTGAAGAAGCTGCTGGCCGAGATCCGCATCGTCACCGGCGCCATCGCCCTCGGCGTCGGCCAGGCGGCGCTCGACGAGGCGGTGCGCTACGCCGGCGAGCGCAAGCAGTTCGGCAAGCCGATCAACCGCTTCCAGGCCATCCAGCTCAAGCTGGCCGAGATGGCCACCGACCTCGAGGCGGCGCGCCACATCGTCTACCACGCCGCCTGGCTCAAGGACACCGACCGGCCGCATCACAAGGAGAGCGCGATGGCCAAGCTGTTCGCGACCGAGGCCGCGGCCCGGGTCTGCGACCAGGCGGCGCGGGTGCTGGCGTCCTACGGCTTCGCGATGGAATACCCGGTGCAGCGCTACCTGCGCGACGTCCGCTTCACGCTGATCGGCGGCGGCACCAGCGAAATCCTCAAGCTCGTCATCGCCAAGGAACTGGGAGGCTGACCGGCATGAATCGCCGCATCCGCGTGCTCATCGCCAAGCCCGGCCTCGACGGCCACGACCAGGGCGCCAAGGTCGTCGTCCGCGCCCTGATGGAGGCCGGATTCGAGGTCATCTACACCGGCCTGCGCCAGACGCCGGAGCAGGTCGCCAACGCCGCGCTCGAGGAGGGCGTCGACGTCATCGGCCTCTCGAGCATGGCCGGCTCGCACCTGCCGTTCTGCCGCAAGCTCAAGGCGCTGATCGAGCGCGACGGCATGGGCGACAAGCTGTGGATCGTCGGCGGCAACATCCCCGCCCACGACCATGCCGCCCTGCGCGAGCTCGGCGTCGACGGCGTCTTCGCCAGCGGCTCGAAGCTCTCCGACATCGTCGACTTCATCAGGGACAACGTGAAGGAGGGCGCGGCATGAGCGGCGAGCTTCCCGGCGGCATCCGCCGCGTCGTCAACGAATCCGGCATCGAGGTCAAGCCGGTCTACGGCCCCGGGGACGTCGAGGCCAGCGGCGGCTACGACATGGTCGGCGAGCCCGGGCAGTACCCGTTCACGCGCGGCATCCACGGCCTGATGTACCGCAAGCGGCCGTGGACGATGCGCCAGTACGCCGGCTTCGGCAATCCGCGCGACACCAACGAGCGCTTCAAGTACCTGATCGCCAACGGCCAGACCGGCCTCAACGTCGCCTTCGACCTGCCCAGCCAGTGCGGCCTCGATTCCGACGACGCTTTGGCCGAGGGCGAGGTCGGGCGCGTCGGCATGGCCGTCGACAGCTTGCGCGATTTCGAGATCGCCTTCGACGGCATCGACCTCGACAAGATCACCGTGTCGATGACCATCAACGGCTCGGCGGCGATCATGATCGCCATGTACCTGGCGATGGCCGAGAAGCGCGGCTACGACCTCAAGCAGCTGCGCGGCACCGCCCAGAACGACATCCTCAAGGAGTTCGTCGGCCGCGGCACCTGGATCTTCCCGGTCGAGCCCAGCGTCAAGCTGGTCGGCGACACCATCGAGTACTGCGCCAGGAACGCCCCGAAATACACGCCGGTCAGCGTCTGCGGCTATCACATCCGCGAATCCGGCGCCAATCCGGCGCAGGAGATCGCCTACGCGTTCTGCATCGCCAAGGCCTACGCCGACGACGCCCTGGCCCGCGGCCTGCACATCGACGAGTTCGCCGGCCGCTTGAGCTACAACCTCAACATCTTCGGCAACATCTTCGAGCAGGTCTGCAAGTTCCGCGCGGCGCGCGGGCTGTGGGCCAAGATCATGAAGGAGCAGTACGGCGCCCAGGAGCCGAGCTCGATGTGGCTGCGCATGATCGCCGGCGGCGGCGGCGGCGGCCTGACCTACGAGCAGCCCGAGAACAACATCGTCCGCGGCGCCTACTACGCGCTGATCAGCGCGCTGTCGGGCACCCAGACCATGGCGCTGTGCTCCTACGACGAGGCCTACACCATCCCCACCGAGTATTCGGCCCGGCTGTCCTTGCGCACCATGCAGCTGCTGATCGAGGAGATGGGCCTGTGCGACACCGTCGATCCGCTGGGCGGCAGCTGGTACGTCGAGACGCTGACCAACCAGATGCGCGCCGAGATCGAGCGCATCATGGCCGACGTCGACGCCCGCGGCGGCATCGTCGAGCTGATCTCGCAGGGCGTGATCCAGGCCGAGGTCTCGGCCCAGGCCTACCGCATGCAGAAGGCGATCGAGGAGGGGCGCTTCCGCAAGGTCGGCGTCAACTGCTACCGCATGGACGAGGAGGAGAAGCAGGTCGAGTTCCATCCCTACCAGGACGAGGACGCGCGCCTGCAGATCGACGGCCTCGAGACCATCCGCCGCGAACGCGACGCGCCCGCCGTGGCCGCGGCGCTGGAGCGCGTGCGCGCCGATGCCGTCGCCGGCGTCAACCTGATGCCGGCCATCGTCGAGGCGGTGAAGGCCTACGCCACCGTCGGCGAGATCACCGAACGCCTGGTCGCGGTCTACGGCCGCTACCAGGAACCGATCCGGTTCTAAGAACGAAGGAGAGTCGCCGCCAGGACAAGCATCATGCCCGCGAAGGCGGGAGGCGGCGGCGACCAAGGGAGCGAACATGACCGCGATACAAGGATACCTGGCCCCCGCCAGCCTGGCCGAAGCGCTCGACGCGCTGGCGGCCCGGGAGGTGACGCTGCTGGCCGGCGGCACCGACCTGATGCCGCAGAGCCAGGCGGGGCGCGTGCAGTTCAAGCCGGTGCTGATGAACATCCGCCGCATCGCGTCCCTGCGCGGCATCGCCGAGGCGGGCGGGGAAGTGCGCATCGGCGCGCTGACCACCATCACCGACCTGCTCGACAGCCCGCTGATCGCGGCGCGGCTGCCGGTGCTGCGGCAGGCGGCCGACCACTTCGCCAGCGGCCAGATCCGCAACATGGGCACGGTGGGCGGCAACCTGTGCAACGCCTCGCCGGCCGGCGACACCCTGGTGCCGCTGATGGTGCTCGACGCCGAGGTCGAGCTGGCGTCGAAGAAGGGCACGCGGCGGCTGCCCGTCGCCGCCTTCTTCACCGGCCCCGGCCGCACCCGGCGCGCCGCCGACGAGTTGCTGACGGCGGTGGTCGTGCCGGCGGCGGCGCTCGGCAAGCCCGCCGTGTTCGCCAAGTTCGGCACCCGGCCGGCGCTCGACATCTCGACGGTTTCGGTGGCGGTGGCGGCAAGCCTCGACGGCGGCGTCGCCCGCGCGGTGCGGGTCGCCTTCGGCGCCGCCGCGCCGACGCCCCTGCGCGGCCGGGCGACCGAGGCGGCGCTGGAGGGCAGGGCGCTGGACGCCGAGACCATCGCCGCCGCCGCCGAGGCCGCGCACGACGAGGTCTCGCCCATCGACGACGTCCGCGCAACCGCCTGGTACCGGCGCGAGATGATCCGCAACCTGACGAAGAAGGTGCTGAACGATGTCGCTGGCGCGTGAAATCACGTTCACCCTCAACGGCGTCGCCCGCACCGCGACGGTGCCGGTGACGATGTCGACGCTGGAGATGCTGCGCGAGGTGCTGCACCTGACCGGCACCAAATACGGCTGCGGCGAGGGCGAGTGCGGCGCCTGCACGGTGCTGGTCGACGGCGTCTCGGCCAACTCCTGCCTGATGTTCGCCGTCGACTGCGACGGCCGTGCCGTCGAGACCATCGAGGGCGTCGCCGCCAAGGAGGACTCGAAGCCGCTGCGCGACGCCTTGGTCGAGCACGGCGGCGTCCAGTGCGGCTTCTGCACGCCGGGCATGGTGGTGCAGGCGCGGCACGTGCTCGAGAAGAACCCCCACGCCGACCGCGACGCCATCGCCCGCGGCCTGGAAGGCAACCTGTGCCGCTGCACCGGCTACAAGAAGATCGTCGACGCCGTCGCCGCGGTGGCCGTTGCCGGCAAGGAGGCCGCGGAATGACCGTCCAGACCATCAAGACCGTCGCCAAGGACAGCCTGATCGGCAAGCGCATCGCCAAGCTCGACGCGCCGGAGAAGGCGGCCGGCAAGACCCGCTACGTCCACGACATCGACGTCCCCGGCCAGCTTCACGGCAAGATCCTGCATTCGGCCCGGCTGCACGCCCGCATCAGGCGCATCGACACGACCAAGGCGCGCGCGCTGCCCGGCGTCCACGCGGTCATCACCGCCGCCGACGTGCCCGAGCAGCGGCCGATCGGCGTCAAGAAGGACCACATGCCGCTGAAGGGCGACCGCGTGCGCAGCTACCGCGACGAGATCGCCGCGGTCGCCGCCGACTCGGTCGAAATCGCCGAGCAGGCGCTGAAGCTGATCGAGGTCGAGTACGAGGACCTCCCGCCCCTGACCGATCCCCGGCTGGCCCAGGCCGAGGGCGCGCCGGCGCTGCACGACGAGGCGCCCGACAACGTCGCGATGACCTTCGACTACGACAACGGCGACCTGGCCCAGGGCGAGGCCGAATCGGACCTGATCGTCGAGGACGAGTTCAGCCTGCACTACGTCACCCACGCCTGCATGGGCGTCTCGGGGGTGATCGCCGAGTTCGACGCCCGCGGCAACCTGCTCCTGTACTCGAACACCCAGGTGCCGTTCCTGCACAAGCGCGAATTCGCCGAGATGCTGGGCATGGACCCGGGCCGCATCCGCATCGTTCAGCCGCCGATCGGCGGCGGCTTCGGCTCGAAGCTCGACATCTACCCGTTCGAGCCGATCACCGTCTTCCTCGCCAAGCGCACCGGCCGGCCGGTCAAGCTGGTGTTCAGCCGCGAGGAGGAGTTCGCCGTCTCGCCGACCCGCCAGCCGGTGCTGCTCAAGCTGCGCTCTGGCGTCAGGAAGGACGGCACGCTGACCTTCCGCGAATGCATCACCGTGCACGACAACGGCGCCTACACCTCGTGGGGTGCGACGACGCCGTTCGTGATGATGCAGACCATCAGCTCGCTCTACCGGGTGCCGCACTGCCGCTACCGCACGGTGGCGGTCTACACCAACAATCCCTATGCCGGCTCGTTCCGCGGCTACGGCAACCTGCAGGCCACCTTCGCGGTCGAGCAGCACATGGACAAGATGGCCGACGCGCTCGGCATCGACCCGCTGGAATTCCGGCTCAAGAACGCCCAGGACCCGGGCGAGGTCACGCCGCAGGGCATGCACTTCAAGACCTGCGGCTTCAAGGACTGCCTGACCATCGCCGCCGAGCGCTCGGGCTACGTCGCCAAGCGCAAGGAATACGCGGCGGCGCGCGGCGGCGCGATCCGCCGCGGCGTCGGCATCGCCTCGATGCTGCATGTCGGCGGCGGCGCCAAGATCTATCCGTCCGACGGCTGCGGCACCATCCTCAAGCTCGACGACTTCGCCCACGTCACGGTGATGACCGGGGCGTCCGAGATCGGCCAGGGCTCGGAGACGGTGCTGGCGCAGCTCGTCTGCGAGGAGCTGGGCGTGCCGCTCGACGCGGTGACGGTGGTCAACAACGACACCGACATCACCCCCTGGGACGTCGGCGTCCATGCCAGCCGCACCACCTTCATCGCCGGCAATTCGGCGATCGGCGCGGCGCGCAAGGCCCGCGACAAGATCCTCGCCGCCGCCGCCAAGGTCTCCAACCTGCGGGCCGAGGACATGGACCTGCGCCAGGGCCAGATCGTCCGCGCCGAGGACGGCCAGGTGATCATGAGCCTGCCCAAGCTGCTGCGCTCGCTGCACTTCTCGGACAAGGCCGAGCTGGTGATGACGACGCACTACTACGAGCCGCCCAGCGTCCACCAGGACAAGAAGTTCAAGGGCGACGTCTCGGCCGCCTATGCCTGGGCGTCCCAGGTCGTCGAGGTCGAGGTCGACACCGACACCGGCATCGTCCGGCTGCTCAAGGTCACCGCCGCCCACGACGTCGGCCGCGTGCTCAACCGGCTCGGCATCGAGGGCCAGATCGAGGGCGGCATCGTGATGGGCCAGGGCTACGCGATGACCGAGGACTACCGCGTCGTCGACGGCCGCGTGACCAACCCGAACTTCCGCGACTACAAGCTCGTCACCGCGCCGGAAGTGCCCGAGATGGACATCAGCTTCGTCGAGACCATGGACGGCGAGGGGCCGCAGGGCGCCAAGGGCGTCGGCGAGGCGCCGGCCATCTGCATGGCCGCCGCCGTCGCCAACGCCATCGAGAACGCCACCGGCGTGCGCATGACCAAACTGCCCTTCACGCCCGAGAACGTCTACCGCGCGCTGAAGGAGGCGGGGATATGAGGGGGGCGTCGAACTCCCTCTCCCGCCTGCGGGAGAGGGTCGGGGTGAGGGTGTCTTACGGCCGAAGG
>CAZJFH010000074.1:0-24308 GCA_964545205.1 uncultured Rhodospirillaceae bacterium | reverse complement strand
GGCATCGAGCTGCTGGCGGCCGCGCAGGGCATCGAGTTCGACCGGCCGCTGCGCAGTTCCGGGCCGCTGGAGGAGGCGATGCGGCGAATCCGCGCCGTGGTGCCGCCCTACGCGGTCGACCGCTACTTCGCCCCCGACCTGGCGGCGATCGGGCGCATGGTGCGCGACGGCGCGTTCGAGGATATGGTGACGCTCGATCCGGCCCCTTCGCCGCCGCTCTGAGACCGCGCCGGAACAAAAAATCTCAAAGCACCTTAACGAGGACGACGGAGCGAATTAGGATCGGCCGTTTCCGTTCACCGTGGGGTCCCGACGTGAAGGTCCAGGAAGTCTCGCTGCTCAAGATCGTTCTCATGCCCATCCACCGCGAGGGTTGGCCGTTCATCGCCATCTTCGCGGTCGTGGCGATCCTGCTGGGCCTGCTGTGGGAGCCGCTGGGCTGGATCGGCGCCCTGCTGACCGCATGGTGCGCCTTCTTCTTCCGCGATCCCGACCGCATCGCGCCGATCCGCGAGGGCCTGGTCATCGCGCCGGCCGACGGGCTGGTGCAGATGGTCGGCATGGCGGTGCCGCCGGCCGAGCTCGAGATGGGGCCGGAGCCGCGGATGCGGGTGTGCATCTTCATGAACGTGTTCAACGTCCATGTGAACCGGGCGCCGGCCTTCGGCCGCATCCTCAAGATGGCCTACCGGCCCGGCCGCTTCGTCAACGCGGCGCTCGACAAGGCCAGCGAGGACAACGAGCGCATGGCCTTCCGCATGGCCGTCGACGCCGGCGACGGCACCGAGCGCGAGATCGCCTTCGTCCAGATCGCCGGCCTGGTGGCGCGGCGCATCAAGTGGTGGGTGAGCGAGGGCCAGCAGGTCCGGGTCGGCGAGCGCTTCGGCATGATCCGCTTCGGCAGCCGCGTCGACGTCTACCTGCCGCCGGGGGTCAATCCGCTGATCGTCTGCGGCCAGCGCACCACCGCCGGCGAGACGGTGATCGCCGACCTGTTCAGCGACGAGCCGGCCCGCGACGGGGAGGTGCGCTGAGATGTTCCGGCCGAAGCGGGCGTCCCGCATCAAGGGGCTGCCGTTCAACAAGATGATCCCGAACATCCTGACGCTGCTGGCGCTGTGCGCGGGACTGACGGCGATCCGCTTCGGCCTGAACGGCAAATGGGAGCACGGCGTCGTGGCGATCTTCATCGCCGCCATCCTCGACGGCCTCGACGGGCGCATCGCCCGGCTGCTGCACGGCACCAGCAAGTTCGGCGCCGAGCTCGATTCGCTGTCGGACTTCGTCAGCTTCGGCGTGGCGCCGGCGATGCTGCTGTATTTCTGGACCATGCAGGACGCGGGCGGCTTCGGCTGGGCGCTGGTGCTGCTGTTCGCCGTCTGCGCGGCGATGCGCCTGGCGCGCTTCAACACGATGATCGGCGCCCCCGACCTGCCGTCCTGGGCCTACAACTTCTTCACCGGCGTGCCGACGCCGGCCGGGGCGGCGCTCGTGCTGCTGCCGATGATCGCCACCTTCCAGTTCGGCCCCGGCGTGTTCGACAATCCGGTGGTCGCCGGGGTGTTCCTGATCACGGTGTCGTTCCTGCTGGTCAGCACGGTGCCGACCTTCGCGTTCAAGCGCTTCCGGGTGCCGCTGAAGTTCGTGATGCCGTCGCTGCTGTTCGTCGGCCTGCTGGCGGCGTTCATGGTCAGCGAGCCGTGGGCGACGATCTCGGTGCTGCTGCTGCTCTACCTCGCCAGCATCCCCGTCAGCATCCGCCGCTTCCAGAAGCTCAAGCGCCAGGCCGAGGGCCTGGAGGGCGCCCGCGCCTAAGCCAGCCGCGCCAGCAGTTCCTGGGCGAAGGTCGCCAGGGTGTCGTCGCGCGCCCCCATCACCACGATGCGGTCGCCGGGCCGGGCGAGTTCCAGCAGGTGCTCGCCGCAGCCGGGGCGGTCGGCGAAGTGCCGGGCCCGGCGGCCGTGCTCGGCGACCGCCCCGACGATGTCGCGGCTGCCGACGCTGCGATCGACCGTGCCGCCGTAATAGACGGGCTCGGGCATGGTCAGCACGTCCTCGGGGCGCATATGCGCCGCGAAGCAGTCGACGAACGGCTCGCGCATCAGCCGCAGCGGGCCGAAGCCGTGCGGCTGGAACATCAGCAGCAAGCGTCCGGGGAACTCGTGCAGGGTGGCCAGCGTGGCGGCGATCTTGTCCGGGTTGTGGGCGAAGTCGTCGATCACCGTCACGCCGCCGGCGGTGCCGACCAGTTCGAGCCGGCGGCGGATGCCGGCGAATCCGGCCAGCGCCGCCGCCGCCGGCTCGAGAGCGATGCCGCAGGCCCGCGCGGCGGCCAGGGCGGCGAGGGCGTTGGCGACGTTGTGCCGGCCCGGCACCTGCAGCCGCACCGGCGCGGCGCGTCCGTCGCGGTCGCGGACGACGAAGCCGACGCCGTCGGGCGCCGGGCGGATATCGTCGGCCAGCAGGTCGGCGGCCGGATCGCGCAGCGAATAGGTCAGCCGGCGCCGCGCCGGCAGCTCGGCGGCGATGGCGGCGGTCTCGGCGTTGTCGAGGTTGAGCACCGCGATGTCGGACTTGGCGGCGAAGTCGCGGAACAGGCGGCGCAGCTCGTCCATCGACTTGTGGTCCAGCGCGACGTTGTTGAGCACCGCGACGCGCGGCGCGAAGCGGGCGATCGAGCCGTCGCTCTCGTCGACCTCGGCGACGAAGGCCTCGCCGGTGCCGACCAGGGCGCTGGCGAAGGGCGTGTCGGCGGTGACGAAGTTCTTCATCACCGCGCCGTTCATCACCGTCGGGCCGCGCTCGAGCGCGTGCAGCAGCCAGCCCAGCATGCCGGTCGTCGTCGACTTGCCGCTGGTGCCGGCGACGCCGACCGCCAGCGGCGCCGCGTTGAACAGCTCGGCCAGCAGGGCGGCGCGGGTGATCGTGGGCAGGCCCAGGGCGCGGGCCGCCTGCACGTCCGGCACCGTCTCCTCGACCGCCGACGAGGTGACCAGCACCGTCTCCGGCCGGGCGAGGCCGCTGCCGTCCTGCGGGTGCAGGGCGATGCCGCGGGCGCGCAGGAAATCGAACTTGGCGGCGGTGCGGCCCTGGTCGAGCGCGCGGTCGGAGCCGGCCACCGCGTGGCCATGCTGGTGCACGATCAGGGCCAGCGGCAGCATGCCGCTGCCGCCGATGCCGCAGAAGAAATACTGGCTGCGTGGTTTCATCGCCGGAAGCTACAATCAGCCCGCCGCGGCTGGCAAGCGCGATGAGAGGCACGAATCTTGGCTCGGGACAGGCGAATGAGGATCGGCGTCGTGGCGCCGAGCAACCGGATCGATCCCGCCGTGCCGCAACGGATCGCGGCGCTCGGCGCGAGCATGTACGGCGAGCGGGCGCCGGAAATCTGGTTCCATCCGCAATGCTTCCGCGCCCACGGCCATTTCGCCGGCCCCGATGCCGAGCGCGCGGCGGCGTTTCTCGACGTCGCCAACGACGACGGCTTCGACGCGTTGTGGTTCGGGCGCGGCGGCTACGGCTCGTTCCGGCTGATCGAGGCGGTGCTGGCCGGGCTGCGGCCGGCGGCGGGCGCCAAGCTCTATCTCGGCTACAGCGACGCCGGCGCCCTGCTGGCGGCGCTGTACGGCGCCGGCATCGGGCGCGTCGCCCACGGGCCGATGCCCGGCGATCTGCGGCGCGAGGGCGGCGAGGCGGCGGTGCGCCGCGCCCTGGCCTTCCTGGTGGATCGCGACCGCGACGCGCTGGAGCCGGCGGCGGCGGCCTCGGACGCGCCGACGGCGGCCTTCAACATCGCCATCCTCGCCCACCAGATCGGCACGCCATGGCTGCCGGACCTGTCCGGTCACCTGCTGATGCTGGAGGAGGTCTCGGAGCCGATGTACCGCATCGACCGCGCCCTGGGCCAGATCGCCAGCGCGCCGGCGCTGCGCCGGGTGCGCGGCATCATGCTCGGCCGCTGCGGCGACATTCCGCCCAACGACCCCGACTTCGGCCAGGGCGAGGAGGACGTCGCCCGCCACTGGTGCGCCCGCGCCGGCATCCCCTATCTCGGCCGCGCCGACATCGGCCACGATCCCGCCAACAAGGTGGTGCCGTTCGGGCGCTGGCGGGGATAGGTTCGGGGAAAGGCTCGGAGCGGGTGACGGTGGCCCGCCACTTTCGCACCGGTCAAGGCGCCATCCGTGGAACCTCGGGATTTTTCGGGTGTTTGCTCTGGCTGGAAGGAGATGGCGATGGCGCGAGACACCGAAGCCGATCCGCTGTTGCGGGTCATCGGCCGCTTGATCGGCCGGATCCAGTACGATGCCATGGTGCTGGCGGCGAATCCTGAACCGAAGGCGCCCCGCGACCTGGCTTTGGACATTGCGGCGAACGCGCAGTGCGCTTGGCGGCTGATGGGCTATACCGACGCGGACATGGCCGAGGAGCTGCTGCGCCAGCGCGAGCTGGCCGAGCGCGAATCCTAGGCCGTCAGCCTGAGATAGAGCATCGGCAGCCGATCGGGCAGGCGCTCGAGGCGGTCGATCTGCACGACGTTGCGCCGGCCGAAGATGCGCGACAGATAGCTGTCGCCGCCGGAATCGAGCCCGACGCAGAACACGTCGACGCCGCCGCCGGCCAGCGTCTGGACCGCCCTGCGCGCATCCTCGACCAGATAGCGTCGGTCGGGCATGTCGATGTCGGACGGCTCGCCGTCGGTGATCACCAGCACAAGCCGGCGGTGGCTCTGCTGGCCTTGCAGTTCGCGCCCGGCATGGCGCAGCGCCGCGCCCATCCGCGTCGACAGGCTGCCGGTGACGCCGGCCAGCCGGGCCTTGGCGCCACGGTCGTAGGCGCCGGCGAAATCCTTGATGCGCAGATAGCGGACTTCGTCGCGGCCGTTCGAGCAGAAGGCGCGGATCGCGAAGGGATCGCCGAGGCCGTTCATCGCCTCGGCGAGCAGGGCCGTCGCGTCGCGCTCGAGCGCGATGAGGCTCGTTCCGCCGCCTTTGACGAGGTCGTTGGTCGAGTGCGACGCGTCCAGCAGCACCAGCACCGACAGGTCGCGGTGGCGCCGGACGGCGCTGACGTAGACCCGCGGATCGGGGGTGTCGCCACGGCGGCGCGATATCGCGGCACTGATGCAGGCGTCGAGATCGAGGTTGTCTCCTTCGGGCTGACGGCGCAGGCGGGTTGGCTGGCTGACGCGGGCCGAGCGCACCAGCGCCCAAATGCGGTTCGCGGTCTCGGCATGCCGCTGCAGCGCCAGATCCACGAGTTCGGGCGGGCCGTTCCGTGGCGGGGTGTCGACCACCGTCGTCCAGTCGACGCGGTCGCGGCCCAGGCGGTGGTCCCATTCCGGGTAGCGGGCGATCGCCACCGACTGCTGCTCCTGCGGCGGCGCCACCGGATCCTGCGGCGTCTCGTCGCGGCGTTCCGGCCGCACGCTCTCCGGTACCGCCTCCGCCATTTCCGGCGGCGGCGTCTCGTCGGACTGCCACAGGCCGAGATTGTCGTCGCGATAGGCGGGTTCGACGACATAGGTGCGGGCGTTGAACTGCACCCGCATCTGGCCGAGATCGTTGCCGAGCAGGCCGCCGATCCGCCGGCTCGTCGCCGGGTCGTGCCAGTCGCGGCGGGCGGCGCGAAACATGTCGCGACCCTTGCTCACCCAGGGGTCGCCGTCGACATGGTCGTCGTCGATCAACGCCCGGGACAGCCGCGCCATCAGCAAGGGCGCGATCGGCGCGCCGGCCGGCTCGGCGACGTGGAACGGCAGCCATAGCCGGCGCAGCCCCGGCAGCACCTCGGCGGCGAGGCGCTCGACCCGGGCGTCCTCGATCAGCGACACGAGGGCGATCTGCAGCGGCTTCAGCGAACCGACCGGAAATCGGCACGGCGTGAACGCGAGATGCGCGGCGACATGGGCGAGGGCGGCGCGATAGAGCTCGGCGGCCTGGCCGCCGGGGACGCCGCGGAACGATTCCGGCACCTGCACCAGGCCGTCGCCGAAGCTGGTGCGGCGCGGTACCGGCTCGTGGCCGCGGGCGCCGACCGCCCGCACCAGGGGCCGGCCGCCGAACAGCGCGGCGATGTAGGCCCGCAGCCGCCGCTCCTGGTCGGCGAAGGCGAGTTGATCGGACTCTTGCCGCAGCAGGCTGCGGGCGCGCGGATCGACGAGGCTGAAGAAACGCCGCCGGCCGGCGGCATCGCCGGCGGATTGCAGCCCGCCCAGCACCCACGCCTCGAAACCGGCGGAATCGAGATCGGCGAGCACGGTTTCGCTGCGATCGAGAACCGGAGCGACCGATTCCGGCCCGAGCGCCGCCAGCCGTTCGATGGTCGACAGCCAGTCCCGAAACGCGCCGGGCGCCCCGAGCATGGCGGCCGCCTTGGGCGCCGCGACTGCGAGGCCGTGCGCGGCGGCAGTGCCGGCCAGGGCGCCGACCCTCTCCATGCTGCCGGCCAGCGCCAGCGCCGCCGCCGTGCCAACCAGCTGGGCGCAGTTCGGCGAGTGCCGCAGATAGGCGATGGCGCAGGCGGCGCCGAGGCCGCTTTCGATCAGGCGGCGCACCGCGCCGAGCCAGTCCGGAAGCGCATCGGCGGGCAGCAGCCGCTGCGCCTCCGGCCAGAGCTGCGCCAGGATTCCGCGCAGGTGGGCGGCAGCCGGGCCGAGATGGTGGCAGGCTTGGGCGGCGTCCATGGTTTCAGTCGAGGCAGGCGGCGACGGCGTTGGCGAGGGCGTCGCGGATATCGGGGTCGTCGGTGATCGGCAGGGTCAGCGCGACGCGGCAGGCCGCATCGACCGGGATGCCGCGGCGGATCAACCGGCCGGCGTAGATGAGCATGCGCGTCGATGCGCCTTCCTCGAGGCCGTGCCCCTTGAGGTGGCGCGAGCGCTCGCCGATGCGCACCAGCCGCGCCGCGTGGTCGACGGGAATCCCGGCCTCGTGCGCGATGATTTCGGCTTCGATCTCCGGGGCGGGATAGCCGAACTCGATGGCGCCGAACCGCTGCTTGGTCGACTCCTTCAGATCCTTGAGGACGCTCTGGTAGCCGGGATTGTACGAGATGACGATCTGGAAATCGGGATGGGCCTGAACCAGTTCGTTGCGCTTTTCCAGCGGCAGCACGCGGCGCTCGTCGGTCAGCGGGTGGATGACGACGGTGGTGTCCTGGCGCGCCTCGACGATCTCGTCGAGATAGCAGATGCCGCCGTGGCGGACCGCCAGGGTCAGGGGACCGTCGTGCCAGATGGTGCCGTCGGCGTCGAGCAGGAAGCGGCCGACCAGGTCCGAGGCGGTCATGTCCTCGTGGCACGCCACGGTGATCAGCGGCTTGTTCAGGCGCCAGGCCATGTGCTCGATGAACCGCGTCTTGCCGCAGCCGGTCGGCCCTTTGAGCATCATCGGCATGCGGTCGGCGTAGGCGGCCTCGAACAGCGCGATCTCGTCGGCGACCGCCCGGTAGTACGGCTCGGCGGCGATTTGATAGGCGGAAAGGTGCATGGGATGTCCTTCGGCAGTCGAAGCCCCCTCCCGCCGGCGGTCGGCGGGAGGGGGGACCGGATCACCGGTGCTTGACGGTCTCGGTGTTGGGGATGCCCTCGATCGGGCATTCCTCGGTGCCCGGCGTCTGCCGGGTCAGCGCCTCGACCATCGCGCGGGTGCCTTCCGGATCGGTGACCCACTTCTTGTAGAAGTCGTAGGGGCAGACCGGCTCGCCGCCGGCGTCCTCGCCCGAGTTGATCTTGCCGGTGTAGCCGCGGTGCAGCAGCTTGTAGAGATGGTTCTGCGACTGCATGTTCTTGCGCGAATCGCGGATCAGCGACTTCGAGAGCTGGGCGTACTGGATGCCCATGTCTTCCTCGCCGCATTCGCCCAGGGTGCGGCCGTCGAAGCCGATGATCGCGGAATGGCCGAAATACGAGTACACGCCGTCGAAGCCCGACGCGTTGGCGACCGCGACGTAGCAGTTGTTGGCCCAGGCCATGGCCTTGGCCATGATCACCTGCTGGTCCTTGGCCGGGTACATGTAGCCCTGGCAGCGCACGATCAGTTCGGCGCCCTTCATGGCGCAGTCGCGCCAAATCTCGGGGTAGTTGCCGTCGTCGCAGATGATCAGGCTGACCTTGAGGCCCTTGGGGCCCTCGGAGACGTAGGTGCAGTTGCCGGGATACCAGCCCTCGATCGGCACCCACGGCATGATCTTGCGGTACTTCTGGACGATCTCGCCCTTGTCGTTCATCAGGATCAGGGTGTTGTAGGGCGCCTTGTTGGGGTGGTCCTCGTGGCGCTCGCCGGTCAACGAGAAGACGCCCCACACCTTGGCCTTGCGGCAGGCCTCGGCGAAGATCTCGGTCTCCTCGCCGGGCACGGTCGAGGCCGTCTCGTACATCTCCTTCGGGTCGTACATGATCCCGTGCGTCGAGTATTCGGGGAAGATGACCAGGTCCATGCCGGGCAGGCCGATCTTCATGCCTTCGACCATGCGGGCGATGTTGCGGGCGTTCTCGAGCACCTCGGCCTTGGTGTGCAGCCGGGGCATCTTGTAGTTGACGACGGCCACGCCGACCGTGTCGTTGCTGCTGGAAATGTCGCCGTGAAGCATCGGGGTTCCTCCTCGTGGTTTTCTTGCGGGTTAGACGGCCATGTGCCGGTGGACGAGGTCGTCGGTCAGTTCGGCGACCGACCCGGACGCCGCCACCCGGCCCTTTTCCATCAGGACGAAGCGGCGCGAGGCCCGGCGCGCGAAGGCGACGTTTTGTTCGACCAGGACGATGGTGATGCCGTGTTCGCGGTTGAGCCGGACGATGACCTCCTCGATCTGCTCGACGATGTTGGGCTGAATTCCCTCGGTCGGTTCGTCGAGCAGGATGACCTTGGGATCGACCAGCAGGGCGCGGGCGATCGCCAGCTGCTGCTGCTGGCCGCCCGAAAGATTGCCGCCCTGGCGGCCGAGCTGACCCCGCAGCATCGGGAACAGCTCGAAGACCTTGTCGTACAGTGCCGACTGGTTGCCGCCGCGATTGGCGAGCAGCCCCATGCGCAGGTTCTCGCGGACGGTGAACCGCGGCAGAATGCCGCGGCCCTGCGGCACGTAGCCGATGCCGGCGCGGGCGCGGCGGTGGGTCGGGGCGCCGACGAGCTCGACGCCGTCCAGGCGAATGGAGCCGTCGATGCGGTCCATCAGGCCCAATACGGCGCGCATCAGCGTCGACTTGCCGACGCCGTTGCGCCCGAGCACGGTCAGGAAGTCGCCGCGTCCGGCCGTCAGGCTGACGCCCTGCAGGGCGCGGCTGGCGCCGTAGAAGGCGTCGACGTTCTCAAGCGACAGCATGGCCGATACCTCCCGAGCCGAGATAAGCCTCGCGGACCCTCGGATCGGCCTCGACCGCCGCCACCGAGCCCTCGGCCAGCATGCGCCCCTGGTGCATCACCGAGATCACGTCGCCGATCTCCTTGATGAAGCCCATGTCGTGCTCGACGACGATCAGCGTGTGCTTGCCCTTGAGGCGGTTGAACAGTTCGGCGGTGCGCCGCGTCTCCTGTGCCGTCATGCCGGCGGTCGGCTCGTCCATCAGGATCAGGTCGCTGTCCTGGGCGAGCAGCAGCGCCAGTTCCAGCCACTGCGTCTGGCCGTGCGACAGGTGGCCGGCGGGGCGGTCCAGGGCGTCCTGCAATCCGACGAACTCGGCCAGTTTGTGCAGATCCTCGTCGACGCCCCGCCCGCCGAAGCGGATCACGTTGGCGAAGACGCCGAGCCGGCGGCAGTGGGCCACCCGCAGATTGTCGCGGACGGTGAGATCGCGGAACACGCTGGGAACCTGGAATTTGCGGCCGACGCCCAGGCGCGCAATCTTGTGCTCCTCGAGCCGCGCCAGTTCATGGCCGCCGAGGCGTATCGAGCCAGCCGCCGGCTTGGTCTTGCCGCAGATCATGTCGAGCGCGGTGGTCTTGCCGGCGCCGTTCGGCCCGATCAGGCAGCGCAGCTCGCCGCGTCCCACGCTCATGTCGAGACCGTTGACCGCGGGGAAGCCGTTGAAGCTGACGGCGACGCCGCGAAGTTCGAGATAGGCGCTCATGTCACGCGGCCTCCTTCTCGCCGGCCGCGCGCAACGGCGGCGCGACCCGGGGGGCGCGGGCCCGCGCCAGACGGTCGATGACGCCGGCGACCAGTCCGGCGAGGCCGGTGGGCAGGAACAGCACGACCAGCACGAAGCCGGCGCCCATCACCAGCGTCCAGGTTTCGAGGAAGATCTCCGATTCCGACAGGCTGCCCTGCATCCCGGTGACCACGATGGCGCCCAGGGCCGCGCCGAGCAGGCTCTGGCGGCCGCCGACCGCGCACCAGATCACCACCGACAGCGACAGCGGCACGCCCAGGAAGGTCGGCGACGCGAACTCCATCACGACGGTGTAGAGCATGCCGGCGACGCCGGCGATCGCCGCCGAGGCGGCCATCACGAACATCTTGTAGTGCGCGACGTCGTAGCCGAAGTAGCGCACCCGGTCTTCCTGGTCGCGGACCGCCTGCAGCACCAGCCCGGTCTTGCTGCGCGTCACCGCCAGCCCGAGGCCGAGCGCGATGGTGAGGCAGACGGCGACCAGGTAGTAGATCGACGGGCTGTAGGCGTCGAACGCCAGCCCGAACAGCTCGAGCTGCGCCAGGTCGGTGATGCCGTTGAAGCCGCCGGTGTAGCGCTGCTGGTCGATGATCAGCAGGTTGACGACGACCATCGCGGCCAGGGTGATGATGGCGACATACACCCCCGCGACGCGGCCGCGGAACATGAACCAGCCCAGCGCCAGGGCGGCCAGCACCGGCACCAGCACGCCGGCGGCGATGCCGAAGGCGACCGAGTGGAACGGCACCCACAGCCACGGCAACTCCGAAACGTTGTTCCAGACCATGAAATCGGGCAGGCCTTCCGGGCCGGTGTGCACCGGCACGGTCTTGAGCTTGAGCGCCATCGCCATGCAGTAGGAGCCGAGGCCGAAGAACAGCGCCTGGCCCAGATTGAGGATGCCGGCATAGCCCCAGGCCAGGCTGAGGGACATCGCCAGCATGCCGAGCACCAGATAGCGCGCGAACTTGTTGAGCAGGAAGGCGTCGTCGACGAACAGCGGCACCGAGAGCATCGCGGCACAGGCCACCGCGTAGGCGGCGAATTGGAAGCGAACGTCCTTGGTCATCATGCGCGCACCTTGATCGTGAACAGGCCTTGCGGGCGGAACCGGATCAGCACGACGATGGCCAGCAGCACCAGGGCCTTCGCCACCGTGTCGTTGTGCAGGAAGGCGATGGCGCCGCTGAGTTCGCCGAGCAGGAAGGCGCTGGCGACGGTGCCGAACAGGCTCTGGACCCCGCCCAGCACGACGACCATGAAGGCATCGATGACGTAGCCGGTGCCCATCTCGGGCGAGACGCTCTTCAACGGCGAGACCAGCGCGCCGGCCAGGCCGGCCAGGCCGGCGCCGTAGGCGAAGGTGAGGCCGTGGATGCGGTCGGCGTCGACGCCGAAGCAGGCGGCGACCTGGGGGTCTTGCACGACCGCGCGCAGCTTCATGCCGATGCCGGTCCGGTTCAGCAACGCCCAGGTCACCAGGAACAGCGCCGCCGCGACGACGAAGATGAAGACGCGATACGCGGAGATCTCGGTGCCCAGCAGGCTGGTGCTGTGGGCCAGGGAGTCGGGCATCTTGACGTAGCGCAGCTCGCCGCCGGCCAGCAGCCGCACGATCTGCTGCAGCATCACGCCGAGCCCCCAGGTCGCCAGGATGGTGTCCAGCGGCCGCCTGTAGAGGTACCGGATGACCCCGCGCTCGATGATCCAGCCGCACAAGGCGACGAACAGGAAGATCGGCACCAGGCTGGAAATCAGGTCCAGGCCAAGCTCGCTCTGCAGTGTCCAGGCGGTGTAGGCGCCGAGCATCACGAACTCGCCGTGCGCCAGGTTGATGACCCCCATCGAGCCGTAGATGATCGAGAGGCCCAGGGCGACGAGCAGCAGGATCGAGGCGATGCTGAGCCCGGTCAGGAACTGTTGGACTGTGAATTCCATCGGGTGCTCCGGTCGAAGGAAGGGCGTCCGGCGGCGCCCGCCGAGGCGGGGCCGCCGGACGGCGGTGCTACGCCTGCTTCAGGCCGGCCTCGGTGCACATCTGCCCGGGGTAGGCCGCGTAGGGATCGGGCTTGATCCATTCCTTCGACTCGACCAGGACCTCGAACTGGCCGTCCGGCTTGGCCATCGCGATCTTCGGCCACAGCCAGGTGTGCAGATTGTCCTGCTCGATCCGCACCTTGCCCTGCGGCGCGATCATCTCGGTCCCCTTCACCGCCTCGCGGATGGTCGTCGGATCGATGTCCTTGGGGTCCAGCTTCTCGACCGCCTGCTTGAACAGGTGGACCTGGAAATAGGTCGGCTCCGAGACGAAGTGCGTGACCTTGTCGCCGCCCCAGCGCTTGCGGTAGGCCTCGACGAAACGTTCGTTCTCGGGCGATTTGTGGACCATGAAATAGGGCGCCGAGGTGAAGTGACCGGCGGCGGCGTCGCCGCCCATCGCGGCGATCTCGTTCTCCGAGGTCGTCAGGCTGGCCATCGGCATCTTGGCCGGATCGAGCCCGGCGGCGCGGTACTGCCGGTGCAGGGCCACCACCGAATCGCCGACCACGGTGGAGAAGATCACGTTGGGCTGCAGGTTGCGGAACTTGTTGATCACCGAGCTGAACTCGGAATGGCCCAACGGGACGTATTCCTCGCCGACGACCTCGCCGCCGTGCTTGGCCAGCAGCGTCTTGCAGTAGTTGTTCTCCTCCTTGGGATAGATGTAGTTCGAGCCGATCAGGTAGAATTTCGGACCGAAATTCTTGATCAGCCACGGGATGAACTCATCCTGCTGCTGGTTCGGCACCGCGCCGGTGTAGATGACGTTCTTCGAGCACTCGCGGCCCTCGTAGAGGGTCGGGTACCAGTACAGGTTGTTGCGCTTCTCGAACACCGGCAGGACGGCCTTGCGGCTCGCCGAGGTGTAGGAGCCGAAGACGCTGACGCAGCGGTCCGACAGCACCAGCTTGCGCGCCTTGTCGGCGAAAGTGGCCGGGTCGGAGGCCGGATCCTCCTCGATCGGCACGATCTTCATGCCGTTGATGCCGCCCTGGGCGTTGATCTCCTCGATCGCCAGCAGGGTGGCCTTGTGCAGCGACTCCTCGATGATCGCGGTGGTGCCGGTCAGCGAGAACAGCACGCCGACCTTGATCTCGCCGCCGGCGGCCCGGGCCAGCGAGGCGTCCTTGATCCAGATGTGCGGAAATCCGACCGAGGCGGCCGCACCAAGCGCGGCCGTGCCCTTGAGAAAGTCTCTCCTCTTGATCGACATCGTTTCCTCCCGTTCGAGAAATAAAAAAGCCCCCGTGATGCCATCCTGCGATGACAAGCACGGGGGCTTCGTTGCCCGATATTTGAAATTTTCTGGCGGCGCCGTTGCCGCATCGGCCTGTGGCCGAGAAAAACTATCGCGATGCTATCCGAGCAGGTCTTGCGACGCAATGACCGTTTCGGCTAATCGCCCTATGGATATACGCCGCTCCATCGCCTGGCGGCGCAGGAACTGGAACGCCTCCTCCTCGTCGATGCTGCGGCTGCGCATCAGGATGGCCTTCGCGCGTTCGACGTTGCGCATGGCGCGCAGGGTCTCGTCGAGCTTGTCGATGCGCGAGCGCAGGCGGCGCTCGTACTGGAGCTGCTCGTAGCCGGTGATCAGGGTCGGCACGACGGCGCCGGCTGACAGGGGTCGCGGCAGGACGGCGTGCGGGGCGCTGTCGTGGAGCGCGAGGAGATCGGCGGGCCCGCGGTCGGGCAGCACCACGATCAGCGCCGCCGCCGCCTCGCCCGGCAGCCACGGCAGCCGGGTGGCGAGATCGGGCACGAGGTCGCAGAACACGGCGTCGGCCTGTTGCGGCAGCCGGTCGGGAATCGGCCAGACATGGCGCACCGCGGCGCGGGTGCGCTGCAGTTCGCGAATCAGCGTCTGGCCGTCGGCGTCGCGCTGGGTCAGCACCAGGATTTCAAGGCCGGCCAACCGCTCGGTCAGGCGGCGCAGGCGCTTGCCGTCGACCATCGTCATCGCGCCGCCGCCTTGCGGCCGTAGCCGAGCAGGTAGGGGTCGGCCGACACGGGGCTGCTCGACTGCCGCAGGATGTCGAACTGGCCGCGGCCGTTGGCGCGGCCGATCCGCGTCCACAGATCCGTGTGGCTGCACGCCGGATTGACGCTGACCTGGCCCTGCGGCGCCTCGAAATCCGAGCCCAGGACCATCGGCCGCAGGACGTCGGTATCGAGCGTGTTGGTCTGGGCGAGGGCGCGGGCGAAGATGTGGACCTGGAAGTAGGCGGCCTCCACGCACATGTTCGTTCGCGCATCGCCGCCGTAGCGGCGCTTGAAGGTCGAGACGAACGACGCGTTGCGTTCGCCCTCCAGGCATTCGAAATACGGAGCGGCGGTGATGTGGCCGGCGCCGACGTCGTAGCCCATGGCGCGGATCTCGGCCTCGGTGGTCGTCAGGCTGGCGATGGGCATCGTCTTCGGATCGCCGCCGGCCTCGGCATAGGCCTGGTAGAGATGGACCGTGCTGTCCCCGACCACCGTCGAGAAGATGACGTCGGGGGTGGCCATGCGGATGTCGCGCATGACCGGCAGGAAGTCCTTGCGCTGGGCGCGCAGCGACAGATAGACCTCGCCGACGACTTCGCCGCCGTTGGCGCGGACCAGCTCGTTCATGATGCGGTTGGTCTCGCGGGGATAGACGTAATCCGAGCCCACCAGGTAGAAGCGCCGGCCGAAGTTCTCCATCAGATAGCGGCTCAACTCGACGCTGTTCTGGTTCGGCGCCGAACCCGTGTAGATGACGTTGGGCGAGAACTCGAAACCCTCGTAGAGCGTCGGGTACCACAACAGCCCGTTCAGGCGCTCCACGACCGGGATGACGGCCTTTCGGCTGCTCGAGGTGTAGCAGCCGAAGATGGTCGTCACGCCGTCCTCGATCATCAGCCGCTTGGCATACTGCCCGAAGGCGGCGGCTTCGGATCCCGGATCGTAGATCACCGGGACCACTTCGCGTCCGTTGATGCCGCCCGCTGCGTTGATTTCGTCGATCGCGGTGAGGGTTCCCCAAAGCTGGGTCTCCTCGATGATCGACATGAACCCGGTCCTCGAGAACAGTACACCGACGCGCCAAGGTTCGGAGGTGTTGGCACCTCGACTCGGCATGGGCTTCCTCCGCGCTGGCCCGCCTTGTTCGTGACGAGCGTTCTTCTGTTGACGCGAATTTAGCAACGGAACTTTAACGCAAAGAAATAGAAAAGAGGTTATAGCCCCTCAGAGATGTGCGCCGATCGATATGGTTCGAACCTGCGGGGTGGCTACTCCCGTCGCCTAATCACCACCCGCCACAGAACTCCCGATTCGGGGGCGGCGACCAGAACGCTGCCGTCGGGCATCGCCGCCAGACCGCTGATGCCCTCCCACGGCGGGTCCTCGACGACCGGCATTACGGCACCCGGCGCGCCGCGCGGGTCGAAGTCGACCCGGTACAGCCGCGTGGCGCCGCCGGCATCCTCGGCGGCCACGATGGCGTCGCCGGCGTGGGGGCCGGCCGGAACGAAGGCCATGGCCATCGGATGGTGCGGAAACTCCAGCGCCGCGGCGGTGGTGCCGCGGCACCGCGCGTCGGCGGCGGCGCCCGGACAGCCGGGCCAGCCATAGTCGTTGGCGATGACCAGGCGGTTGAGTTCGCCGGGGGCGCTGCCGGGCTGGCCTCGGTCGACGCCCCAGAACCCGAGCGTCGCCGGGTGCCAGCCGAAGCCGGTGACGGCGCGCAGTCCGCGGGCATAGACCCCGAGATCGCCGTCCCGCGGGTCGAAGCGGGCGAGGACCTCGTCTGCGCTGACGTAAAGGCGCCCGTCCGGGCCCAAGGCGAGCGCCCGCGCGAGCGCGGCTGCCGGCGGAAGGCCGTCCGCGACCTCTTCGGGCGCCTCGGCACGGATGCCCCACCACAGCAGGCGATTTCGGGCCGACAGCCACAAGCCGCCCTCGGCGGCAGCCACGCCGTTCAGCCCGGCGAGGCGCGTCAGCCGCACCGTTCTTGCCTCGAAGCGGCCGTCGCCGTCCCGGTCGTGGAGTTCCGTCAGGCGCCCGTCCATTGCTTCGACGACAAACACACGCCCGTCGTCGAGCGCCGCGACCGCGGCCGGGCCGCTCAAATCCCGAGCGGAGGCGATCGCCTCGTAGCGCTCGGCCGCCAGGGACGGGGAGGAACCAACCGTCAGCCCGAGGGCCAGGATCAGCAGCGGTGCGATAGGCATCGGACCCCGAGAAAACGTGCAGCCGTCAATACATTTGGGAGTGTCAAGAAGGCATGTGCATTAGGCCTTGGGGATAGATTGCCTGATCCGGCGCCGACGCGGTCGGGACCGGAAGCGCGCGGCCGATCGCATCGGTGGCCGAGGCGCGAACAAACGGCTGCGGCTGTCGTTGGCTTTCGATGCGAAGCCGTCTTGCCACCGCGCTGCTCGTCGCCCTGGCCTGGGGGCCCGCTCCGGCCGGCGCCGACAGCCTCGCCCTGGTCGGCGGCACCGTCGTCGACGGCACCGGCGCGCCGGCCCGTCCCGGACAGACGGTGCTGGTCGCGGGCGATCGCATCCTGCGCGTCGGGCCGGCCGAGGCGGTCCCCGTGCCGGACGGCGCCGAGGTGATCGACGCCGCCGGCAAATGGATCATCCCCGGGCTGATCGACGCCCACGTGCATTTCTTCCAGTCCGGCGGGCTCTACACGCGGCCCGACGTCATGGACCTGCGCCATCGCCGACCCTATTCCGAGGAGATCGCCGCCATCCGCCGCGATCTCGACGCCACCCTGGCGCGATACATCGCCAGCGGCGTCACCGGCGTGGTCGACATGGGCGGGCCGATGTGGACCTTCGAGCTGCGCGAGCGCGCCGCCGCCCTGGAGGTGGCGCCGCGCGTCGCCGTCGCCGGGCCGCTGCTGGGCACCATCGCGCCGGACGCGCTGTCCGGCCTCGACGACCCGCCGATCATCGCCATCGACGGCCCCGAGCAGGCGCGCGAGCAGGTCCGGCGGCTGCTGCGCCGCGACCCGGACCTGATCAAGGTGTGGTTCGTGCCGGACGGCAGCCTGGACGCCGACATGCCCTGGGTGCGCGCGGCGATCGCGGCGGCCGACGCCGCCGGCGTGCCGGTGGTCGCCCATGCGACGCGTCTCGACATCGCCCGCGCCGTGGTCGCCGCCGGCGTCGACGTCCTCGCCCACTCCGTCGAGGATGCGGCGTTCGACGCCGGTTTCGCCCAGACGCTGGCGCGCCGCGACGTCGTCTACGTCACCACCCTGGTCGTCGACGAAGGCTATCGCGAGGTGCTCGGCGGCGCCGTCGATCTCAGCCCGATCGAACGCCGACTCGGCGACCCGCGGGCGATCGCCTCCTGGCGGGACCTGCCAGGCCCGCGCCGCCTGGCCGGGCCGGCGGTGTCGGAGGCCGAGGCCCGCAACCTGCGGCGCGCGGCCGAGCATGGCGTGACCATCGCCGCCGGGTCGGACGCCGGCAACATCGGCACCCTGCACGGCCCGGCGCTCCATCGCGAACTGCGCCTGATGGTCGCGCACGGACTGACGCCGCTGCAGGCGCTGACCGCCGCCACGCGCGGCGGCGCCGCCGCGATGGGCCGCGCCGCCGACCTCGGGACCATCGAGCCCGGCAAGCTCGCCGACCTCGTGGTGCTCGACCGCGACCCGCTCGCCGACATCGCCAACGCCGCCGCCATCGACCGCGTCGTCAAGGGCGGCGTGGTGGTGCACGACTGAGGAGGCG
This sequence comes from uncultured Rhodospirillaceae bacterium, assembly GCA_964545205.1. Taxonomy (GTDB): domain Bacteria; phylum Pseudomonadota; class Alphaproteobacteria; order Rhodospirillales; family Magnetospirillaceae; genus CAZJFH01. The sequence goes on along the minus strand of CAZJFH010000074.1, from coordinate 6,443 downwards.
TAGATGCCCTGGAACTTCGATCCCGACGGCCGCCGCCTGCCGATCAAGCTGGACGCCACCAGCAATGGCGAGTTCGCGCCGCGCCCGCTCGGCGCCGCCGCCATGGCCGCCGTGCGGCTGGCGCATCGGCGCGCCGACGAAACGGCGCGGCGGCTCGCGCAATCGCGCCGCGCCTTCCTGACCTCGGCCTGCGGCGCCGCCGCCACCCTGCTGGCCTTCAACGACGCCTTCGCCGCGGCCGGCCGGGGCGGCGGCTATTTCGCCATTCCCGCCGACGCCGCGCTGGATCCCGAGCTGGCCCAGGCGGCGGTGGGCGGCGACGAGTTCATCTTCGACGTCCAGACCCACCACGTCGATGCGAGCGGCGGCTGGAGCAACCACTGGAACGAGGTGCTGAGCTTCTATCCGCAGTCGCGCTGCGCCGATCCCGACCGGCCCGAATGCCTGTCGGCGGACGCGCTGATCCGCGAGGTGTTCCTGGACAGCGACACCGACGTGGCGATGCTGTCGATGGTGCCCTCGGCGCCGGACGAGAACCCGCTGACCACGGCGGAAGCGGCGCGGACGCGCGAGATGGTTGGGCAGTTGCAGGACGGCGGCCGGCTGCTGATCCAGTCGCTGGTGCAGCCGCAATTGCCCGGCGCCTTCGAGCGCATGGAGCGCGACGCCCGCGAGTTCGGCGTCTCCGGCTGGAAGATGTACACGCAATGGGGTCCGGACGGGCACGGCTTCTTCCTCGACGACGAGGCGCACGGCATCCCGCTGATCGAGAAGGGGCTGGGCTTGGGCGTGGGCCGCTTCGTCACCCACAAGGGCCTGCCGCTAAGCGGCGGCTTTCCTTACGAATACTCGACCTGCCGCGACATCGGCCCGGCGGCGCGGATGTTCCCGCAGGCCCGCTTCGTCGTCTACCACTCGGGCTACGTGCCGGGCGAGGCCGAGGGGCCCTACGATCCCGACCGCGACGACGGCGTCGACCGCCTGATCACCTCGCTGCGCGAGAACGGCATCGGCCCGGACGGCAACGTCTATGCCGAGCTCGGCAGCACCTGGCGCTACGTCATGCGCGATCCCGAGGAGGCGGCGCATCTGCTCGGCAAGCTGCTGAAGCACCTCGGGCCCGACCGCATCCTGTGGGGCACCGATTCGATCTGGTACGGCAGCCCGCAGGACCAGATCCAGGCCTTCCGCACGTTCCAGATCGCCGAACGGCTGCGCGAGCGCCACGGCTATCCCGAGATCACGCCCGACATCCGCGCCCGCATCTTCGGCCTCAACGCCGCCGAACTGCACGGGATCGATCCCGCCGCGCACCGGCGCCACGGGGCGCGCGACGGCGTCGCGATCCGGCGCGCCGCGCACCGCGCCGCTCCGAATCCCAGCTTCGCCACCTATGGGCCGAAGACGCGGCGGGAATTCCTGAAGCTGCGCGACATCGCCGGACCCGTCGGCTGAGGCCGAGAGATCGCGAAATCAGGTCGGGTGCATCAACCCGTCGATGAAGGCATGCGCGGTCGTCGACAGGCGCCGGCCGGCCGGGTGGACGAGATACCAGCGGTGGTGCATCGGGAAGCCCTGCACGTCCAGTCGGACGAGGCGGGGGTCGAGGTCGTGTTCCAGTGAAGTCCGGGACAGGATGGACAGGCCCAGCCCACCGATGACCGCCTGCTTGATCGCCTCGTTGCTGCCGAGCTGCATGCGCACGCGCGGAGCGAGGCCGCATTCAGCGAAGCGCTGGTCGACGGCCGTCCGCGTTCCCGATCCGGGCTCGCGCAGGATCAGCGGCTCCCGGACCACTTCGGCCAGGCTGACGCCGTTCCGGTCTGCCAACGGATGTCCGGACGGCGCGATCACCACCAGGGCGTCGTCCAGGAACGGAATGGCCTCGACCGCCGGCGCCTCGGGGACTTGGCTGAAGACATAGAGATCGTCGAGGTCGTCGCGCAGCCGCTGCAGGATCCGCGGCCTGGTGCCGACCTCCAGCGCGACGTCGATCGCGGGATGACGACGGCAGAACTCGCCGAGCAGGCGCGGCACGAAATACTTGGCCGTCGTGGCCGCGGCGATGCGGAGCGTGCCGCGCAACAGTCCGCGCCGTTCCGACAACGCCGCCTCGAACCGTGCCGCCGCGGCGAAGATCTCGCGGCACGCCGCCAAGAGATCCGCGCCTTCGTCGGTCAGCCGCAACATCCGCCCGACATGATCGAACAGCGGCGCGCCGACGACGTCCGACAGCTTCTTGATCTGCATCGACAGCGTTGGCTGGCTCAGATGCAGCTCCTCGGCGGCCTTGGCCATGCTGCCCAGCCGTGCCGTCGCTTCGAAGGCCTCCAACTGGCGGAAGGTGGCCTGCATCAGGCCCCGCTGTCGCGGTGATCCCGAATCTTCATCTTCCATCTATTGATATCCTATGACGCTTCAACATTTGTCTATGCATGCGCGGCGCAGCGCGTCAACCCCGATGACCCAGGAGCCGTTTGAATGAGTATGCGCAGGCCTTCCCCTGCTTGGAACCCTACCTCCGCCGACCTCTCGACCATGCTCGCCCTGCAGAGCAAGGAGTCGCTGATGGAGACGGTGGTCGCCGCCTGTGCCGCCGTCGCCTATGCCGACGGCTGGGTGGCGCCCGCGGAGCGCCGCCGCATGCTGGCGGCCATTCGCGGCTCCGACGTGCTGGCGGTGTTTCCGCCCGCGGACGTCCTGCAGAGCTTCGACGAGATCATCCGCCAGTTCGAAGAGGACGAGAAGGCGGCCGAAAGCTGGGCGCTGGAACAGGTCGCCGGGCTGAAGGCCCTGGACATCGAGGCCCGCATGCTGGTCGCCGCCTGCTACGCCGTCGCGGCGGCGGATCTCCAGATCGACAGCGAGGAACGCACCCTGGTGCTGTGCATCTGCGAGCTGCTCGGCGTCGATCCGGCCGAACTCGACCTGGTCGAGGCCGCCTGAATGCTTGCCAACAACGAGAGAACACCCGCCATGGAACAGTGCCTGTACGAGGCCACCGAATACAACGTCGTCGCGCGGCGCAACCTTCTGCTCGGCCTGTCGGTCGGCCGTTCGCTCGGCCTCGCCCCCGAGGATCTGGACAGCTTCGCGGCCGAGGTGATCGCCGCCGACCACCGCGAGCCCGGTCATGACGACGTGCTGGAGATGCTGTCCGCGAGCCTGGCCGGCCGCGGCCGCCCCGCGGACCCGCACGAGCTTCGTCGTCTCCTGATGGAGGCCCAGCGCGCCGCCCACAGCCAGTTCGCCGCCACCGACTGAACAGAGCACCGCAATGGAACCGACCACCACACCTCCGCTGCCGCAACCACCAGCCGCCGTCGAGAGCATCGACGCCGCCGCGCAGAGCTGCACCGGGGCCTGGAACGAGCTGACCGGCCTTGGCGACCTGCTCGCCGCGGGCCGCCTGCTGGACGCCTGGAACACCGTCTCCGGCGCCGCCGGCAGTTGCTGGAGCACGCTCGGGGACGCGGTGTCGAACCTGCTGCCGTTCCTGGCCTGATCGGAAAAGACGAACGCATCGACGGGGAACGGCGGTGAATGCGGCGACGTCATCCGCCTGAGCTGCGGGACGGACGTCGGTCCCGCAGCTCCAGGCAACTTCACATATCGGAGAGCGCAGGAACAATGTTGAAGAACGTGCTGGCCAGCATCGGCATCGGCGGCGCCAAGGTCGACACCATCGTCGACAATCCGCAACTCTCGGTCGACGAGACCCTGTCCGGCAAGATCGTGATCCGGCCCGGCGACGTCCCGCAGCGCATCGACGGCGTCGAAATCGAACTGGTGACGCGCTGCATCGTCGAGACCCGCAACGATCAGCGGGTCTACGGCCAGATCACCGTCGCCTCGGCACGCGTCGCCGAGTCCGTCGCGGTCGCCCCCGGCGAGCTGCGGGAAGTGCCGTTCACGATGCGGGTGCCGGCTTTCGCGCCGCTGTCGCTCGGCAGCACCAGCACCGTGCTGCGCACCCGTCTCGACGTCCCCAACGCGATCGATCCCAGCGACAGCGACGCGGTCCGCGTGCTGCCGAACGCCGCCATGCGCAGCGTGTTCGAGGGCATGGAGCGCGCCGGCTTCCGGCTTGCCGAAGTCGAGGTCGAGCACAATCCGCGCCGCCGCATGCCCTTCGTCCAGGAATTCGATTTCCGGCCGACGGGATTCGGCGACTGGCGCATCCAGGAAGTGGAGATCGCGTTCGAGCCGGCCGGCAACGGCGCCATCGACGTGCTGGTGACCGTCGACCGCCGCGGCGGCCTGTTCAGCTTCGGCGGCGAAACCGGGCTTCGCCTGCGGGTCGCTGCCGGCGGCACGCCGGCCGCCGACTTCGCCGCCGCCCTCCGCCGCGCCATCGGCCACCTGCCACGCCTCAGGGCCTGAGCGATCGTACCCGTCCCAGCGGCTTCCCAGGGCACGAGGTCGACAAACCGTGGCTGCGCCCCGATTCTCGGGCATTCCTCCATTGATATCCGCCCACACCTCAGCATTTGCGTGTTGAAAGAGGCGCGACGGGATGCAGGAGGGTTCGATGGACACGCTCGGCGTTCGTGACACCGTTGGCGCGGACGACCTGACCAGCGGTGCCGCGCACGCCGCATCCGCCCAGGATGCCATCGCCGCATTGCGGACCTCCGCCGCCGGCCTGGACGAGGCCGAGGCGCGGCGGCGGCTGGAGGCGCATGGTCCGAACCGGCTGCCCAGCGCCCCGGGCCGCCCCTGGCCGAAGCGGTTCCTGGCGCAGTTCAACAATCTGCTGATCCAGGTGCTGATCGCGGCGGCGGTGGTCACGGCGCTGCTCGGCCACTGGGTCGACACGGTCGTGATCCTGGCCGTCGTCGTGATCAACGCCGTCATCGGATTCGTCCAGGAGGGCCGCGCCGAGAAGGCCTTGGACGCCATCCGCGACATGCTGGCGCCGCGCTGCACGGTGATCCGCGACGGCCGCCGGCTGACGGTGGCGGCGGAGGAGCTGGTGCCGGGCGACGTGGTGGTCCTCGAACCGGGCGACCGGGTCCCCGCCGATCTGCGGCTGGTGCGGGCGAAGGGCCTGGCGGTGCAGGAGGCGGCGCTGACCGGCGAGTCGATGCCGGTCGACAAGGGCGAGCAGGCGGTCGCCGCCGACGCCGCCCTGGCCGACCGCACCAGCATGGCGTTCACCGGCACGCTGGTCACCAAGGGGCACGGGCTGGGCGTGGTGGTCGCCACCGGCAGCGCCACCGAACTCGGGCGCATCAGCGCGATGATCGGCGAAGTACAGTCGCTGACCACGCCGCTGCTGCGCCAGATGGAGACCTTCGCCCGCTGGCTGACCATCGCCGTGCTCGGCGCGGCCGCCCTGACCTTCGCCTTCGGCGTGCTCGTCCGCGACATGGGCGCGAGCGAGATGTTCATGGTGGTGGTTGGGTTGGCGGTCGCCGCCATTCCCGAGGGCCTGCCAGCGATCCTGACCGTCACCCTGGCGATCGGCGTGCAGCGCATGGCCCGCCGCAACGCCATCATCCGCCGCCTGCCGGCGGTGGAGACCCTGGGTGCGGTGTCGATCATCTGCTCCGACAAGACCGGGACGCTGACGCGCAACGAAATGACGCTGGCCGGCGTCGAAACCTCGGCGCGCGCTTACGAAGTCAGCGGGGTCGGCTACGACCCGCACGGCGCGTTCACCGTCGACGGGCGCGAGGTCGAGGCCGACCACCGGCCGCTGCTGCACCAGATCGCCCTGGCGGGCCTGCTGTGCAACGATGCGCATCTGCGACGGTCCGACCAGGGCTGGAGCGTCGAGGGCGATCCCATGGAGGGCGCGCTGCTGATCGGCGCGATGAAGGCCGGTCTCGACCTCGATCTCGACCGCCAGCGCTGGCCGCGCACCGACGTGATTCCGTTCGACGCCGCCCACCGGTTCATGGCCACCCTGCATCACGACCACGCCGGCAACGGCTACATCGTCGTGAAGGGCGCGCCGGAGCAGGTTCTCGGCATGTGCGCCGGCGAGCGGCGGAGCGACGGCAGCGAATGCCCGCTGGACGTGACCGCGTGGAGCCAGCGCATGGAGCGCATGGCCGGCCGCGGCCAGCGGGTCCTGGCCATCGCGGTGAAGGACGCGCCGTCGGGCAAGGGCGAACTCGATTTCGACGACGTGGCGGAGGGCTTGTGCCTTCTCGGCCTCGTCGGCCTCATCGACCCGCCGCGCGAGGAGGCGATCGAATCCGTCGCCGAATGCCGCGCCGCCGGCGTGCGCATCAAGATGATCACCGGCGACCATCCGGCCACCGCCGCCGCCATCGCCCGCCAGCTCGGCTTCGTGAGCACCGACCGCGTCCTGGCCGGGCCCGAGATCGACGCGATGGACCAGCAGGCCCTGATCGAAGCGGCGGTCGCGGTCGACGTGTTCGCGCGCACCAGCCCCGAGCACAAGCTGCGCCTGGTCGAGGCGCTGCAGGCTC
>CAZJFH010000073.1:0-24967 GCA_964545205.1 uncultured Rhodospirillaceae bacterium | reverse complement strand
ACCGCCGAGCAGGTCTCGGCGATCTCGGGACGCGGCGTCGGCATGGACGTGGTCAAGAAGAACATCCAGAACGCCGGCGGCCGGGTGTCGATCAGCTCGGTGCTGGGCCAGGGCTCGATCTTCACCCTGACTCTGCCCCTGACCCTGGCGGTGCTCGACGGCATGGTGGTGCGCGCCGCCGACGAGACCTACGTGCTGCCGCTGTCGAACATCATCGAGTGCCTGCGGCCGCGGCCCAAGGACCTGCACGCCGTCGTCGGCGGCGGCGACGTCCTGCACATCCGCGGCGAATACGTGCCGCTGATCTACCTGTACCGCGTCTTCGGCGTGAAGGGCGCGGTCACCGATCCCAGCAAGGGCGTCGTGGTGATGGCCGAGACCGAGGACGGCGGCAAGGTCGGCATCGTCGTCGACGAACTGCTCGGCCAGCAGCAGGTGGTCATCAAGAGCCTGGAATCGAACTACGGCGAGGTCGAGGGCATCGCCGCCGCCACCATTCTCGGCAACGGCCGCGTCGCGCTGATCCTCGACGTCTCGGGCCTGCGCGCGATGACCCGGGCCAGCGGCGCCGCCGCGGCCGCGATGGCCGCGCGCGCGGCAACCGCACATCTGAACGGGAGTTTCGCCTGATGCATCCGGACAAACGTCACCTCGCGGACGACGACGCCGACCGGAGCGCTTCCGGGCCGACGTCGCAGTTCATCACCTTCACCATCGGCGCCGAGGAATACGGCGTCGACATCATGGCCGTGCGCGAGATCAAGGGCTGGAGCGAGACCACGCACCTGCCCAACTCGCCGCCCTATGTGCGCGGGGTGATCAACCTGCGCGGCATCATCGTGCCGATCTTCGACCTGCGCGCCCGCTTCGGCCTCGGGCCCACCCAGACGACCAAGACCCACGTGGTGGTGATCGTGGCGGTGCAGCAGCGCACGATCGGCATTCTGGTCGACAGCGTCTCGGACATCCTGACCGTGCCGCTGGGCGACATCCGCTCGGTGCCCGACATGGACCGCAGCATCGACGACGCCTTCCTCGACGGCCTGGTCGCCGTCGGCGAGCGCATGGTGGCGGTGATCGCGCTCGACCGGCTGTTCGACCTGCGCGGCGTCGCCAAGGACAAGGACCGCGCGGCGGCTCCGGGTTGAGGCGGAAGGGAAGGGGGAAGACGTGGGAATCCGGCGCTCGATGAGGGTGGTCCATCGCACGGCCCTGGCGGTGCTGCTGCCGGTCGCCGTGCTGGTGGTCTTCGCCGCGCAGACGGCGATGCTGCGCCACGAAGAGACGCGCCGGCTCGACGATCTCGGCCGCCTGGTCGAGCTGGTCCGCGATGCCGGCGCCCTGGTTCACGAACTGCAGATCGAACGCGGCCTGTCGAGCGGCTTCATCGGCGGCGGCGGCCGCACCCTGGTCGACGAGTTGCGCGCCCAGCGCCAGAGCACCGATGCGCGCATCGCCGGCCTCGAACGCGGCGCCGCCGCGCTCGCCGGCGTCGGCTCGATCGCCGGCACCGCCGCCGATCTCGCCGCGGCGCGAAAGGAGCTGGCGGCGATCGCCCAGACCCGGGCCTCGATCGACGCCCTGGCGCTGAGCTAGCCGGTCGCGGTCGGCTGGTATTCCGACGTGATCGGCCGGCTGCTGGGCATGGTCGCCGGCATCGCCGCGGCCGGCGCCGATCCCGAGCTGTCGCGGCTGCTGACCGCCTACCAGCACCTGAGCGAGGGCAAGGAGGCGGCCGGCCTCGAACGCGCCACCGGCGCGTTCGGCGTCTCCAACGGCAGCCTGCCGCTGCCCTTCTACCGGCGCATGGTCGAACTGGCCGCGGCGCAGGAGGCGCATTTCGCGATGTCGCGCCACAGCGCGACGGCCGCTCTCGCCGAGGTGCTCGACAACGCGCTGAAGCTGCCGGCGATCACCGAGTTCGGCGCCGCCCGCGCCCGCATCCTCGACGCCGGTCCCGACCAGCCGATCCTGGGCGTCGAGCCCGGCGAGTGGTTCGGCCTGGCGACGGCGCGCATCGATCTGCTGAAGAAGGTCGAGGACGCCGCCGGCGAGCAGGCGGCGGGGCTGGTCGCGGCGCTGCACGCCGACGCCAGGCGCGACTTCCTCCTGACCACCGCGCTGTCGGCGCTGCTGGTGCTGGTCACGCTGGTCGTCGTCGTCGCGGTGGCGCGCAGCATCGCCCGGCCGCTCGGCGGCATGGTGGTCGCGATGGAGGCCCTGGCCCGCGGCGAGCGCGCCGAGATCCCGGCCCTCGATCGCGGCGACGAGGTCGGCGACATCGGCCGCTCGCTGGAGGCGATCTACGGCACGGCGGTGGCGGCGCAGCGCATCAAGGTGGCGCTCGACACAGCCCATGCCGCGGTGATGGTCGCCGACGCCGACGGCCGCATCGTCTATCTGAACCAGGCGATCAAGCGCATGCTGCGCGGCGTCGGCGGCGCCATCGACGTCGGGCGGGTCGAGGGCGGCACGCTGCAGGACGTCGTGCGCCGCGGCGCGGTCGAACCCCTGGACGGCCGCCGCAGCCGCCTGCGGCTCGGCCCCTGCACCTTCGAGACCCTGACGACCCAGGTCACCGCCGAGGACGGCGAGCACCTGGGCACCGTCGTCGAGTGGGAGGACCACACCGCGGCGCTGGCGGTCCAGGACGAGGTCGACGCGGTGGTGCGCGGCGCCGTCGCCGGCGACCTGTCGCGGCGCATCCGCCTCGACGACAAATCCGGCTTCATGCGCCAGCTCTCCGAGGCGATGAACGGCCTGCTCGACACCGTCGCCGCGGCGTTGCGCGACGTCGGCGACATGCTGGGCGCGCTGGCCGAGGGCGACCTGACCAAGCGCGTCGACCACGACTATTCGGGCGTGTTCGCCCGCATCAAGGACGACGCCAACGGCACCGCCGACAAGCTGGCCGGCATCGTCACCGACATCATCGATGCCGCCGGCTCGGTCAAGCGCGCCGCCGGCGAGATCGCCGACGGCAGCGCCAATCTCGCCGACCGCACCGAGCAACAGGCCTCGAGCCTGCAGGAGACCGCGGCGGCGATGGAGGAACTGGCGGCGACGGTGCGCCAGAACGCCGGCAACGCCCAGCAGGCCAGCCAGCTCGCCGACAAGGCCAAGGCGGCCGCCGACCAGGGCGGCGGCGTGGTCACCGACGCGGTGGCGGCGATGGGGCGCATCGAGGACAGCTCGCAGCGCATCGCCGACATCATCGGCGTCATGGACGAGATCGCCTTCCAGACCAACCTGCTGGCGCTGAACGCCGCCGTCGAGGCCGCCCGCGCCGGCGAGGCCGGCAAGGGCTTCGCCGTCGTCGCCGCCGAGGTCCGCGCGCTCGCCCAGCGCTCCGGCGCCGCCTCGAAGGAGATCAAGGCGCTGATCCAGGCCTCGTCGGGCGAGGTCCGCAGCGGGGTGGCGCTGGTCAACCAGGCCGGCACGGCGCTGGACGACATCGTCGCGGCGGTCAAGCGCGTCGCCGACATCGTCGCCGGCATCGCCGGCGCCTCGAGCGAACAGGCCCACGGCCTCGAGCAGGTCAACGCCGCCGTCGCCCAGATGGACGAGATGACCCAGAAGAACGCCGCCCTGGTCGAGCAGAGCACCGCCTCGGCGCGGGCGCTGCAGGAGCAGGCGGCGGAGCTGCGGGGGCTGGTCGACTTCTTCGAGGTCTCGGCCGCGCCGCGGACCCCGGACGCGGAGGACGAGAATGCCGCGCAGTCCGAAGCCGCCGCACCCGGCGGCTCCGAACGGCGCGCCGGCCAGCGCAAGGCCGCCCTGGTCCACGGCACCAGCCGGTCGTGGGGCGAGCAGGCGGAAGACGAGTGGGAGGAGTTCTAGGAATGGCCACCGGGGCCGGGCTGATGCCGGACAGCAAGCTCGGCGAGCGCGAGTTCGCGTTCCTGGCCGAGCTGATCAAGCGGCACACCGGCATCGTGCTCGGCGCCAACAAGCGCGAGATGCTGCACGCCCGCCTCGCCAAGCGGGTGCGCAAGCTGGGGCTGACGGGCTTTCCCGAATACTGCGCGCTGATCGCCGGGCCGGACGGCGCCGAGGAGCTGCGCCACGCGCTGAACGCGGTGACCACCAACCTGACGCGCTTCTTCCGCGAGCCGCATCATTTCCAGCATCTGTCGGAGGTCGCGCTGCCGCGCCTGGTCGCCAGCCGCGCGGCCGAGGGCCGCCGCCTGCGGCTGTGGTCGGCCGGCTGCGCCTCGGGCGAGGAGCCCTATTCGATGGCGATGGCCCTGCATTCGGCGCTGCCCGACATCGAGCGCTGGGACGCGCGCATCCTGGCCACCGACATCGACACCACCATGGTCGAGCGCGGCCGCGAGGGCGTCTACGACGCCGTCCAGGCCGAGACGGTGCCCGAGGAGCTGCGCCGGCGCTACCTGGCGCCGATCCCCGTCGCGCCGCGCCGGATCGCGGTCGCCGACTGCCTGCGCCCGCTGGTCGCCTTCAAGCCGCTCAACCTGCTCGGCCCGTGGCCGATGAAGGGGCCGTTCGACGTCATCTTCTGCCGCAACGTCGTCATCTACTTCGACCGCGACACCCAGGCGCGGCTGTTCGAGCGGTTCGCCGACATCCTCGCCGACGACGGCTTCCTCTATATCGGCCACTCCGAAAGCCTGTTCAGCCTGACGCGGCGGTTCGAGCTGATCGGCCGCACGGTGCACCGCAAGGCGGCGAGGGGCTGACGCGATGGCGCACGACTTCTACAGCGACGGCACCTGCGGCCATCTGCCGCGCTACTACGACTCGCGCTTCGACGCCATGGCGGTGAAGGTGCTTCCGGGCCAGCACTACGTCACCGCGCGGTCCGACGAGATGCTGGTCACCGTCCTCGGCAGTTGCGTCAGCGCCTGCATCCGCGATCCCGTCGCCGGCGTCGGCGGCATGAACCACTTCATGCTGCCCGAGAGCACCTCGGGCCGCTGGGGCGAGGAGGACGCGGCGCTGCGCTTCGGCAACCACGCGATGTCGCAGCTCATCGCCGAGATCCTGTGGAACAAGGGCCGGCTCGACCGGCTGGAGATCAAGCTGTTCGGCGGCTCGAACGTCACGCCGGGCACGCGGGTCGGCGACCACAACGTCGCCTATGTCATGCGATATCTGCTCGACGCCGGCCTGCAGGTCGCCGCCAGGCATGTCGGCGGCAAGCTGCCGCGGGCGATCAAGTATTTCCCGACCACCGGCAAGGTGCTGATGAAGCTGCTGACCGAGCCGGCGGGCAAGGATGCCGACCCGCTCGAGGATCCGGCGATGCTGCCAGCGAAGGAGCGAGCATGGGCAAAGTGACGCGAGTCCTGATCGTCGACGACTCGGCGCTGGTGCGCCAGATGCTGACGCAGATGCTGTCGGCCGATCCGGGAATCGAGGTCGTCGGCACCGCCGCCGACCCGCTGATCGCGCGGCAGAAGATCAAGGAGCTGACCCCCGACGTGGTCACGCTCGACGTCGAGATGCCGAACATGGACGGCCTGACCTTCCTCGAGCGCATCATGCGGCTGCGGCCGATGCCGGTGGTGATGGTCTCGACCCTGACGCAGAAGGGCGCCGAGGTGACGCTGCAGGCGCTGGAGATGGGCGCCGTCGACTTCGTCGCCAAGCCCACCGTCGACCTGCGCTCCGGCCTGACGCAGAAGGCCGAGGAACTGATCGCCAAGGTCAAGGCCGCCGCCGGCAGCCGCGTCGCCCCGCGCACCGAGGCGCCCGCCCGCGCTCCCCTCGTCACCGGGCCGGACTACGACGCCGGCCGCATGGTCGTCGCCCTCGGCGCCTCGACCGGCGGCGTCGAGGCGCTGCGCGAGATCGTCTGCGCGCTGCCGGCCCAGGCGCCGGCGGTGGTGATCACCCAGCACATGCCGGGCCACTTCACCGCCAGCTTCGCGCGCCGCCTCGACGCCCAGGCGGCGGTCGCCGTCGCCGAGGCCGTCGACGGCGCCCGCCTGGTGCCGGGCCACGTCTACATCGCGCCCGGCACCCATCATCTGCAGGTGGTGCGATCTGGAGGCGTCTTGACTTGCAGGCTGGATGACGGTCCTCTGGTCAGCGGGCATCGGCCGAGCGTCGACGTGCTGTTCCGCTCGATGGCCGAGGCCGCCGGGCGCAACGGCATCGGCGCGATCCTGACCGGCATGGGGCGCGACGGCGCCGCCGGGCTGAAGGAGATGCGGGCCGCCGGCGCCCACACGATCGGGCAGGACGAGAGCACCTGCGTCGTCTACGGCATGCCGAAGGCGGCGATGGCCGCGGGGGCGGTCGAGGTGGAATTGCCGCTCGGCAGGATCGCCGGGCATATCATCGAGCAGTGCCAGCGGCCGGCCGGCCGCGTGGCTGGGGGGCAGGGGGTGGATTCATGCCGATAATGGCGCAGATGAAGGTTCTCGTGGTCGACGATCAGGTCAGCATGCGCGGCCTGACCCGCTATTCGCTGCAGCAGATCGGCTTCAAGAACGTCGACGACGCCGCCAACGGCAAGGCGGCGCTCGACAAGCTGGTCAAGGAGAAGTTCGACCTGGTGATCTCGGACTGGAACATGGACGTCATGGACGGCCTGGTCCTGCTCAAGCTGATCCGCCAGCACCCGCAGATGAAGAAGCTGCCCTTCATCATGGTCACCGGCGCCGGCGACAAGGAACGCGTCGTCCAGGCGGTGCAGGCCGGGGTCAACAACTACATCATCAAGCCGTTCACGACCGAGACGCTGAAGAAGAAGATCGAGGCGGTGGTCGGCAAGCTGACCTAGCGTCGCCGCTGGCTTGGCTTTGATTTCCTTGGTCAATCCGCCCGCGGCGGCTAACATCGTCCGGTGGACCGGATCGGGGGCTCGGGGGCAGTGGCGAAGGAGCGGGCGGCGCACGTCATCGTGCTCGGCAACGAGAAGGGCGGCTCGGGCAAGACCACGACCGCCATGCATCTCGTCGTCGCGCTGCTGCGCATGGGCTTCTCGGTCGCCTCGATCGATCTCGACTCGCGCCAGCGCTCGCTGACCCGCTACATCGAGAACCGCCGCTACTGGGCCGACGACAACGGCATCGATCTGCCGCTGCCGGCGCACAGCCTGATCGGCCGCTCGGGCCACGAGGAGGCGACCTGGGCGCGCGCCGCCGAGGAGGAGGCGCTGCGCGACGCGCTGAACGAGTACCGGCCGGCCTGCGATTTCGTGATCATCGACTGCCCCGGCAGCGACCAGCCGCTGGCCCGCTTCGCCCATGGCTTCGCCGAAACGCTGATCACCCCGATCAACGACAGCTTCATCGACCTCGACCTGCTGGTCGAGCTGCGGCCCGGCACCTTCGAGGTGATGGATCTCGGCATCTACATGAAGATGGTCTGGGAGCAGCGCCAGGAGCGCCGCAACGCCCGCCAGCCGGGCTTCGACTGGATCGTGCTGCGCAACCGGCTGTCGGGCCTGGTCGACCGCAACAAGCGCAACCTGGCGGCGGTGCTGGAGAAACTGGCGCCGGTGCTGGGCTTCCGCGTTGCCGGCGGCTTCGGCGAGCGGGTGATCTATCGCCAGCTGTTCACGCAGGGCCTGACCGTGTTCGACGTCGGCGTCGAGGGCGTCGACATCGCGCCGACGCGCTCGCACCTCGCCGCCAAGGACGAGGTGCGAACGCTGCTGCACACCCTGTGGATGCCCAGCGTCGAGCAGCGGCTGGGCATGCTGTAGCCGCCTATCCCGCCGCCTGGTCGGGGGTCGGGGCCGGCGCCGTCTCGACGCGGTTGCGGCCGGCCTGCTTGGCGGCGTAGAGGGCCTGGTCGGCGGCCTTGACCAGCGTGTCGCGGCTGTCGGTCATGTGCGGCGGGCGCGCCGCGACGCCGATGCTGACCGTCACTTCGAGCCCTTCGATGTCCAGCGCCGCCACCGCGCGGCGCAGGCGTTCGGCGGCGGCGGTCGCCTTGTCCTGGGGCGTGTTGGGCAGGATCACCGCGAACTCCTCGCCGCCGTAGCGGCAGGGAATGTCGACGGTGCGCGAGGTGCGCAGCACGTCGGCCAGCGCCTGCAGCACCTTGTCGCCCATGTCGTGGCCGTGGGTGTCGTTGAAGCGCTTGAAGTGGTCGACGTCGAACAGCAGCACCGACAGCGGACGGCCGTAGCGGACGGCCGCCTGCAGCTCGTCGGCGAGCTTCTGGTCGAAGTAGCGGCGATTGTAGAGCCCGGTGAGTCCGTCGGTGACCGCCAGCCGTTCGAGCTCCTCGCGCAGCCGCGTCTCCTCGGTGACGTCGCGCAGCAGCGCCGCCGAGCCGATCGGCGCGCCGTCGTCGCCGTGGATGCTGGCCATGTAGGCGCTGAGGACGCGATCGCGGTAGCGCACCGGCTCCGGGCACTGCTGGCCGAGCGGCAGCGCCAGGCGCGCGCGCGCCCAGTCCGGATCGTCGAGCAGGTTCTCGAGCCCGCCGGCGGCGATCGCGTCGGCGCCCTTGCCGAGCAGCTCCTCGGCGGCCGGGTTGACCAGCACGACGCGGCCGTCGCCGTCGGTGGCGACGATGCCGTCGCGGGCGCCGAGCAGGATCGTCGACAGCTTGTTCTGCTCGCTGCGCAGGCCCGAATACATCCGCGACAGTTCGGCCGTCATGATGTTGAAGCTGACCGCCATGCGGCCGATCTCGTCGCGGCCGTGGACCGCGGCCGGCGCCAGTTCGCCGCGGCCGGCGCGGTCCATGGCGGCGGTGACGGCGTGGATCGGGCGCACCACCGTGCGCTGCACCGTCAGCCACACCACCGCGAGCACGGCGGCCAGGGCGGCGGCGCCGGCGGCGATCGAGCGCATCCAGCTTGCGTGGATGTCGCCGTCGAGATGGGCCAGCGACGTCGTCAGCTTCAGCACGCCGCGCACCGGGCGATCGTCCAGGTGGCATCCCTGGCAGGCGGCCTGGGACGTCACCGGCGCCAGCACGGTGAGATCGCGGTGGCCGTCCGCCGCCCGCTCGTAATAGGTCACCATCTCGCCGCCGGCCGCGGTGCGCAGGGCGCCGGCGCCGACGGGCAGCACCGGCACGATCTCCTGGGCGATGCGCGGCCGGAACCGCTCGTGGCCCAGCGCCTCGTTGACCTGCTCGATGGTGCGGTTGTCGCGGAACGCCTCGGTTCCGTCGATGCGCAGGATGCGCAGGTCGGAGACGTCGGCGACGTGCAGCAGGTGGTCGCCGAACTCGCGGCTGATGTCGGCGTAGCCGGCCAGCATCACCGTTCGCAGCGCCTGGGTGACGCTGTCGGCGACCTTGACCATGGTGCGCTCGTTCTCGGCCAGGATGCTGCGCTCCTGGCGCTCGGCGTAGAACAGCGTCAGGCCGGCGAGGCCGGCGGAGACGACCGCGGCGACCAGCACCAGGATGCGCGGTCCGATGCCGTGCAGCCGGTTCATGCCGCGGCTCCGCCGGCGCGGACGACGCGGTTGCGGCCGTCCTTCTTGCCGCGATAGAGCGCCTTGTCGGCGGCCTCGACCAGTTCGGCGGCCGTCGCGGCCGCGCTCCCGGCCAGGGCGGCGACGCCGATCGTCACCGTCACCCGCAGCCCGTCGACGTCGGTGGCGGCGACGGCCGCGCGCACGCGTTCGGCCATGCCGCAGGCGCCCTCGGCGTCGGTTTCGGGCAGGATGACCACGAATTCCTCGCCGCCGTAGCGGCAGGCGATGTCGACCTGGCGCACGGTCGCCGCCACCTGCTCGGCCACCGCCTTGAGCACCTTGTCGCCGACGTCGTGGCCGTAGGTGTCGTTGAACGCCTTGAAGTGGTCGATGTCGAACAGCAGCAGCGACAGTTCCAGCCCGTAGCGCCGGGCGCGCTCGAACTCCAGCGCCAGCGCCTGGTCGAGATGGCGGCGGTTCCACAATCCGGTGAGCGCGTCGGTCGTCGACAGCGACCGCAGCCGCTGCTCCATCCGCCGTTCCTCGGTGATGTCGCGCAGCAGCGCCGAGGCGCCCAGATCGGCGCCGGTCTCGTCGGCGATGCGGGCGACCTGGATGTTGAGCACCCGGCCCTTGTAGGTGACGTCCTCGGCCGCCGTGCCGTTGGCGAGCCAGGCCCGCATCCGCTCGGGATCGTCGATCAGGTTGGCGAAGCCGCCGCGCATGATCTCGAGAAAGCTCTTGCCGAGCAGGCGCTCGGCGGCGGGGTTGACCAGCACCACGGTCCCGGCGCCGTCGGTGACCACGATGCCCTCGATCGCCGCCTGGATGATGGTGG
The DNA here is from genome assembly GCA_964545205.1 of uncultured Rhodospirillaceae bacterium. Classification (GTDB taxonomy): domain Bacteria; phylum Pseudomonadota; class Alphaproteobacteria; order Rhodospirillales; family Magnetospirillaceae; genus CAZJFH01. Next base: position 14,773 of record CAZJFH010000073.1, on the reverse strand, counting down.
TCAGCTTGTTCTGCTCGTTCTGCAGCCCCTCGTAGGTGCGCAGCAGTTGCGCCGCCATCTCGTTGAAGCTGCCGGCCATGCGGCCGAGTTCGCTGCGGCCGAGCACCGGCACGGTCTGCTCGAGGTGGCCGTCGGCGACGCGGGCCATCGCGGCGCTGACGGTCGCGATCGGCCGTACGATCGAGCGGCGGACCAGCAGGTAGGCGGCGACGACGATCAGGCTGATCGACACCACCAGCACCATGACCGCGCTCTGCCAGGTGCGGCGGATGTCGGCCTCGACCCGGCCGAGCGAGGTCGTCAGCTTGACGACGGCGTTGACGTCGGCTTCGCCGACATGGCAGACGCGGCAGCGGTCGTCGAGCACCACCGGCGTCAGGATGGTGATGTGGCGGGTGCCGGCCTCGTCGGTCTCGTAATAGGTGACGGTGCGCCGCGCCGCCACCGCCTCGCGCAGCGGCGCCGCCTCGGGCGGCAGCACCTGGACGTGGCGCTCGACCGACTTGACCGGGAAGGCCTCGCTGCCGAAGCGCGCGTTGATCGCCGCCACCGTGGCGTTGTCGAGAAAGGCCTCGCTGCCGTCGGTGCGCAGGAAACGGAAATCGTCGACGTCGCGCACGTCGCGCAGGCGTTCGGCGTAGTAGGGGGCGATGTCGGCGTAGCCGCCGAGCATGATGGTCTCGAGGCCGCGCAGGGCGCTCTCGGCGACCTGGCGCAGGGTGCGCTCGTTGGCGGCGAGAATCTCGCTTTCCTGCTGACGGCTGTGGAACAGGATGGCGCCGCCGATGCCCAGCGCCACCGCCAGGGTCACGGCGGCGGTCAGGCGTTGCCCGACCGAATCGAACAGGAACGCCCGCAGCCCGGTGCCGCGTCGGCCGGCCGCCGCCCTTCCATCCGTCGGGAAGACCCGCGAAGACGTGGTTTGCGTCACCCCATGCATGCGTTCACGCGTCCAGGCCTGCTCCCCAGAGGTGCCCCTGCACTCTCCGGTGCTTCGGGCACTGTGTCAAACGCTTAACCGGCGCTCCGAGGGGCTCGCGCCGCCGCGGGCGCCCGAGCCGGCACCATTAACCTGCCAGACCCGGGATGAACAAATCGTAAGCCGCCGGCGACCTGCGAAACGGTATGCAGCGTTCGTACTACTTGACCTGTGTCGGTCGAGGGCGGACATTTGGCCGTCCGGCGATCGTTGATTCCCGCGGAGTGGACGTTGAATTCAATAGCGTTGAGACTTGCGGTCGTGCTGGCCGCGGCGTCGTCGGCGCTGCCGTCGGCGCGGTTCGCGCTTGCCGATCAGGCGGCCGGCGTCGCCGCCTACGAGGCTGGCGACTACGCCACCGCGTTCCGGGAATGGAACGAGGCGGCCGAGGCCGGCGACGTGCTGGCGATGCGCAACCTTGGCCAGCTCTACCGCTGGGGCAAGGGCACCGAGCGCGACGTCGAGATGGCGGCGCGGTGGTACCGCCGCGCCGCCGAGGCCGGGCTGGAGGCGGCCCAGCTCAACCTCGCCTTCCTCTATCTCGACGGTCAGGGCGTCGACCAGGATCTGGTCGAGGCCGCGCGCTGGTTCGAACGCGCCGCGCTGCAGGAGAATCCGGTCGCGCAGTACCAGCTCGCCCGCCTGCTCGAAGAGGGGCGCGGCGTGCCGGCCGACGAGGAGCGGGCGCTGCTCCTCTACCGCGCCGCCGCCCGCGCCGGACTGGAACACGCCAAGCAGCGCCTGGCGGAACTGGAGCCGCTGGAGGGCGGCATCCGCGTGGTGCGGCAGTATCCGCCGTCGCCCAAGACCAGCGGCCAGGTGCCGGATGTCGCGGTCGCCGCGCCGGAACCGAGCCCGCAGCCCCAGACCGCCGCCGCGCCGCCGCCCGAACCGGCCGCGCCGGCCGCGCAGCAGGAGGCCGAACCGCCCGCGCCGGCCGCGCAGCAGGAGGCCGAGCCGGCGCCCGCGCCGGCCGCGCAGCAGAAGGCCGAGCCGGCCCCCGCGCCGGCCGCGCAGGAGAAGGCCGAGCCGGCGCCCGAACCCGAACAGCCGCAGCCGCAGGCCGTCGAGGCGCGACCGGAGCCGGCGCCGCCGCCGGCAGTCGCCGCCGCGCCCGATCCCGGGCCGGAACCGGCCGAGGAGACGGTGGCCGCGGCCGAACCGGCGGCGCCGGAGCCCGAGCCGGCCGCCGAGGCCGCCGCCGAAATCCAGCCGCGGCCGGCGCCCGCCGCCCCGGCGCGGGCGACGCCGCCCAAGGGCAAGCCGCCGGCGCCGCAACAGCTCGCCGCGGCCGAAAAGGCGCCGGAGCCGGAAAACCAGCAGCCGGAACTGCTGGCGCATCTGGCGTCGTACAGGGACCGCGCCACCGCGGAATCGGGCTGGGACGTGCTGCGCCGGCGCCATCAGGGGCTGAAGGCGCTGGACCCGCGAATCATCGAGACGCCGGTGCCGGGCAAGGGGACCTATTACCGCCTCTACGCGGCCGGCGCACGGACGTCGCTGGAACGGCTGTGCCAGGAACTGCGCGGCCGTTCGGTCTACTGCATGCTGAAGCGGGTGCCCTGAGGCGACGCGTCAGGCGCGCCGGAAGAGCCGCGGATCCGCGAGCGCCGGGATCGAGACGGTGATGGAGTCGTGCGCATCGCCTTCCTTTTCCAGGTGGGCGTGCGGCGGTTCGGACGGAAGTTGAAAGATTCGGCTCACCACCCAGATGGCCGTCTGATACTGGCCGACCTTCGTGAAGCGATCCCCCACGCGCACAGAGGGTTTCGAGAACACCGCCAACTCTCCCCTAAAGAACGCCAGGGCCTGAACCGGCCCGGCGGGCCCTATCTACACTAGGCCTCGCGCGCACGGCAATTGCTGAATCTTATGGACGCGAGACCGTTTTTCCATAGGCTGTGGGGATGAGGAGCGCGGCCCGCCTACCGGCGGCGGGAGCAGCCGGGGGGCGACATGAAAATCGTGCTGGCCGACGACCACGTCCTGTTCCGCGAGGGCGTCGGTTTCGTCCTGGAGGGCCTGGGGGTCGCCGATCTCGAGGTCGTCGCGGTCGGAAACTTCCACCAGGCCGAACAGGTGCTGCGGCGGCAGCCGGACGTCGGCCTGGTGCTGCTCGACCTGTCGATGCCGGGCATGGACGGTCTGGCCGGTTTGCAGGTGCTGCGGCGCCTGACCCCCGACGTGCCGGTGATCATCCTGACCGCCTCCGAGGATCCCCGCCATGTCCGCCGTGCCATGGAGGCCGGGGCGCGCGGCTACATCACCAAGACGTCGTCCAGCGAGTCGATGCTCGAAGGCATCCGCACGGTGCTCGACGGCCGCATCTACGTCAGCCCGTCGCTGACCATGGCGATGCCGGAATGCGAGCAGCGGACCACGGCCAAGGCGACGGCGGTCCTGAGCCAGTTGACGCCGCGCCAGGTCGACGTGCTGGCGATGTTGCGCAAGGGCAAGTCGAACAAGGAGATCGGCCGCGAGCTGAACCTGGCCGAAATCACCGTCAAGATGCACGTCACCGCGATCCTGCGGGTGCTGGGCGTGCAGAACCGCACCCAGGCCGCCATCGTCGCCGAGCAGTACGGGCTCTAGGCCTACAACCGCGCCTTGGTCGCCGCCAGCCGTCCCAGGCTGGCGGTGACGTCGTACTGGAAGCGACGCAGCATGTCGCCGGTGGCATCGGGCAGGTCCAGTTCCAGGGCGCTGACCAGCCGTTCGGCCAGCGCGTGCTCGGCCGCCTCGCATTCCTCGATCAGCGCGCGGCGCTCGTCGTGGGCCAGCATGCTTTTGAAGCGCACGAACAGGTCGTGCATGGTCGTGTAGTCGGGGTCGACGCCGTGCGGCGTGTCGCCGATGCGGCGGTCCTGCACGCCGAGCTCCGCCATCATCCCTTGCCGGTCCGTCCCGATCTCGTCGAACAGCGCCGCCAGTTCGCCGTCGTGCGCCCGCACCACGTCGGCCGCCGTCCGGTAGGTCTCGGCGGCGGTGTTGGCCAGGCTGATCAGGTCATTCAGGGCAACTTCCGCCTCGTCCCGCAGCATCATCTCGACCTCCTTGGCGCGCCTTCAGATATCGGTCCGGGACGAACACGGACAAGGCGCCCGGCAGGACATGGAAATGGGCGGGGGTCCAGGTTGTCAACTCGCCATCGGTGTTCACCGGCCGTTGACGGCGCGTGGTCACCCTGATGGCGCGGCCCGAGAGCGTCAGGACCCCCTCCAGGCGCTTGTGCGTTCCGCGGCGCAGCGCCGGGATCAACGCCAGCCAGCGCCAGAGCTGGCGCGGTTTCAGGCTGTAAAGATGCAGCCGGCAGTCGTCGATGGCGGCGTCCTCGTCCACCGTCATGCCGCCGCCGTAATAGCGGCCGTTGCCGACCGAGATCTGCACGGTGCGCAGCCGCACGGCCTGGCCGTCGCACTCGATTCGCGCCCGGAAGGGGCGGACGTAGCGGATCGCGCGCCAGGTCGCCAGCGCGTAGCTGAGCACGCCCCAGCGGCGCTTGAAGGCCGGGGTGAGCTGACGCGACACCGCCACCGGCAGGCCGATGCTGGCGACGTTGAAGAACAGCTTGTCGTTGGCGCAGCCGACGTCGATGGGATGGGCATGGCCGGCGACGATCACCCGGCAGGCCTCCTCGAGGTCGGCGGGGATGCTGAGCGTCCGCGCCAGGTCGTTGGCGGTGCCCAGCGGCAGGATGCCCATCGGCAGTCCGGCGTCCATCAGCGCCTCGGCGGCGGCGTTCATGGTGCCGTCGCCGCCGCCGAGGATGACCAGGTCGGTCTCGTCGCGGTTGGCGAGGATGAGCTGGCCGATCTCCCGCGGCCGCTCGACCGGGATCAGGCGCGGGACGATGCCGCCGGCCTCCAGCACGGCGATCGCGGCGCTGAGGTCGGCGAGCCCGTTGCGGCACTTCCGGTTGACGAGGACGAGGGCGCGTCGCGGCAAGTTGCTGGATTCCGTTGCTCCTACCGCGAGCCAACAGGACCGCGGCGGTCTGGTTCCGGATCAGCATAGCCGGCGCCGGGATCGTCCGGAAGAATGTCCTTTAAGGGCCGCCGCACGCCCTGTACAACAGCAATGGGAGGAACGCGCCGTCGCTCGCGGCGAGCGTGCAACGAAAACGACTCTTGGGATCGCGATGATGCGCACGCGCGGGCCGCAGACGTGGCTGGCACTTGCCTTCGGCGCCAATGCGGCGGCCGTGGTCGCCGTCGCGCTCGCGGCCTTGGCCTCGGCCGGGCCGGAGCCGTCGCAGGCGATCCTCCTGGTCGCCAGCGTCGCCGTGATCGTCGCCGCCGCCACCTGGGCGGTCGTGCGCAGGATCATCCGCACCGCCATTCTCGACCGCGCCGCCGATCTCGCCGCCGAGATCCGCGCCATCGCCCACGGCGACCGGCCGGAGGTCGAGGTCGACCGCTACGCCGCGCTGGCGCCGCTGCCCGAGGCGGTGAACGTGCTCGCCGGCCGGCTGCTGGAGACCCGCGGCCGGTTCGTCGACGCCGTCGAGGCGGCGACCGCCAAGGCCGAGGAGCACGCCAGCCGCCTGGGCGCCATCCTGCACGAGGTCCAGAACGGCGTGCTGGTCTGCAACCTGCGTCATCAGGTGGTGCTCTACAATCAGCTCGCCCTCGACCTGCTGCACGTCACCGGGCAGCTCGGTCTCGGCCGCTCGCTGTTCGGACTGGTGGCGCGCGAGGCGGTCGAGCACACCTTCGACCTGCTGCTGCACCGCTCGGGCCGCGACAAGGGCGCGCCGTTCCTGGCCTCGACGGTCGACGGCCGCTCGCTGCTGCAGGGGCGCATGAGCCTGATCGAGAACCGCGGCGAGATCACCGGATACGTCGTCGCCTTCGCCGACGTCACCGAGCAGGTCAACGCCCTGGCCCGGCGCGAGGCGCTGCTGCGCGAGCTGATCGACGAGGTTCGCGCGCCGGTGTCGCGCCTGCGCACCGAGTTCGGCCGCGACGAGGCGGTGGCCCGCGAATGCGGCCTGATCAGCGCCGCCGTGGCCAAGGCCAACGCCGGCTACCGCAGCGCCGTGCGCGGCTGGTGGCCGATGTCGGACATCCACTCGGCCGATCTGATCGAATTCGCGGTGCGCCGCCTGCGCGAGGAGGGCGTCTCGGTGTCGATGGTCGGCCTGCCGGTGTGGCTGCACGGCGACAGCCACACGCTGAGCCTGGCCCTGGAGGCGCTGATCCGCCGCATCCGTGCCGACACCGGCGTCGGCACCTTCGACATCGGCTCGGACGCGCGCGGCGGCAAGGTTTGGCTGGAGATCGTCTGGGACGGCGTGCCGGTGCTCGACGAGACCATCGAGCAGTGGCTGAGCGAGCCGGTGGCGGCGTCGCTGGGCGGCATGACGGTCCAGGACGTGCTGTTGCACCACGGCGCCGCCGAGCCGGTCCAGTTCACCGCCGAGGGCCGCACCCGCTTCCGGCTGCCGATGCCCCCCGGCCAGGACGTCGAGAAGCAGGAGGCGACGCCGGCGCGGCCCGAATTCTTCGACTTCGACCTGCTCGACCAGGCCCGCGACCATGGCGCCGAGTTCGGCTCGACCCCGTTGCGGGCCCTGACCTACGTGGTGTTCGACACCGAGACCACCGGCCTGCAGCCGATGGCCGGCGACCAGATCGTCTCGATCGCCGGCGTGCGCATCGTCAACGGCCGCATCCTGACCGGCGAGAGCTTCAACCGCATCGTTCACCCCGGCCGCCCGATCCCGCCGGAATCGATCAAGTTCCACGGCATCACCGACGACATGGTCCAGGACAAGCCGCCGGTCACAGTGGTGCTGCCGCAGTTCAAGGAGTTCTGCGCCGACGCGGTTCTGGTCGGCCACAACGTCGCCTTCGACCTCAAATTCATGCGCATGCGCGAGAAGGAGTGCGGCGTCGCCTTCGACAACCCGGCGCTCGACACCATGCTGATGTCGAGCTGGGTCGACGAGAACACGCGCAACCAGTCGCTGGATTCCATCGCCGAGCGCTACGGCATCCAGATCACCGACCGCCACTCGGCGCTCGGCGACGCGCTGACCACGGCGGCGGTGCTGCTGAAGCTGATCGACGCGCTGGAGGCGCGCGGCGTTCGCACCTTCGACGACGCCATGAAGACCCTGAACATCGCCCAGCAGCTCGCCCAGCGCGAGCGCGCCTTCTCGCAGCCGAGCCCGGCCCAGACCGGGATGGGAATGTAGGCCGGCGTTCAGGCCGCCGTCGGCAGCCGCATCGGGATGCTGCCGTAGAAGGCGACGATCTCGCTGGCCGTGGTGCCGCCCGAGGTCGGCCACCAGGTCCGCACCACCGCCACCCCGGCGCAGCTCCTCCCGTCCCACAGCCGCCGCGCCCGGCGCATCGCCTGCTCGACGTCGTCGGTCTGCAGCCCGCCGATCGACGGCGTCAGGCTGCCGCGGCCGTCGGCGGCGTAGGGCTGCACCAGATAGAGCTGGCGGCCGGTGGTCATCGTGCGGTCCTCCCCCGGGTGACGGTGGGCGCATTAGGTCCGAACGGCCGGCGGCGGTCTGTGACGGCGGTCACACCGATACTTCCGGAGCGGGTTCATCGCCGCCCGAGCGGGCCCAGATTCAAGGCAGGCCGACGAGGAGGGCTGGTCGGATGTGGTGGGCGGTCTGGACCGCCGGCGTGCCGCTGATCGCGCTCACGCTGCTGCCCCTGGTGCGCAGCGGCGCGTGGTGGATCCGAATCTGGGACTATCCGCGCCTGCAGCTGGCGGTGCTGCTGGCGGCGACCGCCGGCGCCGCGGGCGGCCTCGCGGCCTGGGACGGCGCCGGTCCGGCCGAATGGGGCCTGATCGCCGCCACGCTGGCGGCGCTCGGCTGGCAGGTCGTGCAGATCGTCGCCTACACGCCGCTGTACCCGGTCGAGAGCAAGCCGGCCGCCGACGGCTCCGGGCGCGGGGTGCGGCTGCTGATCGCCAACGTGCTGATGGAGAACCGCGACGCCGACCGCCTGCTGGCGATCGTCGCCGACGCCGATCCCGACCTGGTGCTGGCGGTCGAGACCGACGCCTGGTGGGCGCGGGCGCTGGCGCCGCTGCGGCGGGACTATCCCCACGTCGTCGCCGAGCCGCGGCCGAACACCTACGGCATGCACCTGTTCTCGCGGCTGCCGCTGCGCGACGTGGAGATCCATCACCTCGTGCGGGACGAGATCCCGTCGGTGTTCGCCCGCGTGCGGCTGGCCTCCGGCGACTGGTGCGATCTGTGGTGCCTGCACCCGGAGCCGCCGCAGCCGGCCAACGACACCGACGAGCGCGACGCCGAGCTGGTGATCGTCGGCCGCCGGATCGCCGGCGCCCGCGGCCCGACCATCGTCGCCGGCGACCTCAACGACGTCGCCTGGTCGCACACGACGCGGCTGTTCCAGCGCATCTCGCGGCTGCTCGATCCCCGCGTCGGCCGCGGCATGTACGCGACCTACAGCGCCAAGGTCCCCGTGCTGCGCTGGCCGCTCGACCACATCTTCCACGACGACCATTTCCGGCTGGCGCGGCTGCGGCGTCTGGGCGCGTTCGGCTCGGACCATTTTCCGGTGCTGGTCGAGCTGGTCTACGCCCCCGGACGCCGCCACGAGCAGGAGCCGCCGGCCGCCGACGCCGCCGACCGGGAACAGGCCCGCGAGATGGTGGCGAACGGCCGGCGGGCGGCGGAGGAGTGATCAGCCCTTCGGCCGCAGGTCCTTGACCCGGACCGCCTTGCCCAGCGAGCGCGGAATCTCGCCCGGCGCCTTCATCGCGACGACGCAACTGACGCCCAGCATCGACTTGATGTGGTGCTGGATCGCCTTGGCGACGCGGGGATAGTCCCACTCGGGCAGCAGCGCCGCCGCCTCGACCTCGACGGCCATGTGGTCGAGGTTGCCCTCGCGGGTGATCACCAGCTGGTAGTGCGGCTCGATGTCGGGGAAGCCGACCAGCACCGATTCCACCTGGCTGGGATAGATGTTGACGCCGCGGATGATCAGCATGTCGTCGTTGCGCCCGGTCACCCGCAGGATGCGCAGATGCGTCCGCCCGCAGGCGCAGGGCTCGTCGGTCAGCCGGGTGATGTCGCGCGTGCGGTAGCGGATCATCGGCAGCGCTTCCTTGGCCAGCGTCGTGATCACCAGCTCGCCGGCCTCGCCGAAGGGCAGGGGGCGCATGGTCTCGGGATCGACGATCTCGAACAGGAAGGCGTCCTCCCAGCCGTGCAGGCCGCAGCGGTGCTCGCACTCCATCGCCACGCCGGGACCCATGATCTCCGACAGGCCGTAGCAGTCGACGGCGCGGATGCCCAGGCGCTCCTGCAGCTGCTGGCGCATGGCGTCCGACCACGGCTCGCCGCCGAAGGCGCCGACGCGCAAGGGCCCGTTCCTCAGGTCGACGCCCTGCTGCTCGGCCAGTTCGGCGATGTTCAGCGCGTAGGAGGGCGTCGACATCAGCACGTTGGCGGCGAAGTCCTCGATCAGCACGATCTGCTTTTCGGTGTTGCCGCCGGACATCGGCGTGACCGTGCAGCCGAGCCGCTCGGCGCCGTAATGGAAGCCCAGGCCGCCGGTGAACAGGCCGTAGCCGTAGGCGTTGTGGGCGACGTCGCCGGGCCGGGCGCCGGCCGCGGCCAGCGAGCGCGCCATCAGGTCGGCCCAGGTGTCGAGATCGGCGCGGGTGTAGCCGACCACCGTCGGCTTGCCGGTGGTGCCGGACGAGGCGTGCAGCCGCACCACCTGCTCGCGCGGCACCGCGAACAGGCCGAAGGGATAGTTGTCGCGCAGGTCGTTCTTGACCGTGAACGGGAACCGCGCCAGGTCCGAGAGCTGCTTCAGGTCGTCGGGCTTGACCCCGGCCTCGTCGAAGCGGCGTCGGTGATGCGGCACGTTGTCGTAGGCCAGCCGCAGGGTGCGCCGCAGCCGCTCGAGCTGCAGCGCCGCCAACTTCTCGCGCGGCATGGTCTCGATCTCGGGCTGGTACATGTAGGACAGGCTGCCCTGCACGGTCATGATGCTATCCCTCTCTCTTCCCATTCTGTCGGCCGCACTGCCGGCGGCCGTTATTCGGTAAAGCGTATCCGATTTGCCATGTGGCTGCCAAGAGGAGCGCGCGTCACCGCTTGATGCCCAGCATGTCGAGCGGATTGGGCAGCTTGGGCGCCGGTTCCTGCTGCTGCGGCTCCTGCGTCGGTGCCGTCTGCTCGGCCGGTGCCGGCTGCTGCTCCGGGGCCGCCGGCCGCTGGCCGGTGAGGCCCTCGACCAAGCCCTGAAGCGCCGCCTTGGGATCCTTGCGGATGTCCTCGACGGTGCCGACGACGTCCTCGGGGCGCACGGCGCTCAGGTCGGGGGCGAAGGCCAGGTTCGACCACGGCCCCTTGATCACCACCGGCACCATCAGGCCGGAACGCTCGAACCGGCCGCCCTGGCCCTTGGCGGTCGCCGCCAGCTTGGGCTCGACGCGGTAGGACAGGGTGCGCGCCGGCAGGTCGGCGGTGCCGCTGCCCGACAGCCGGAACAGCGGCGCCAGCAGGCGCAGGTCGTCGTTGCGCAGCACGCCGCGGGAGATGGTGAACGAGCCGGCGAGTTCGGCGAAGTCGGTGCGCGCCTCCTCCGAGACCGCCTGGCCGCTGAAGGCGCCGGCGACGTTGCGCACCATGGCGCCGATGTTGACGCCGACGATGGCGCCGTCGACGGCGCGCAGGTTGCCCTTGCCGTCCAGCGAGGCGACCAGCGCCCGCTCGCTGTTGCCGCTGGCCGCCAGGCTCCAGTCGGCGTGGCCGGTGCCTTCCAGCTTGTTCATGCCGGCCGCCGCCTGCAGCAGCGGCCGCAGGGCGACGCCGTCGGCGGTGATGGCGTTGCGCACGGACAGAGTCTGTCCCGAGGCGTCGAGGACCAGACTTCCCGACAGCCGCCCCTGGTAGGCGTCGACGCGCTTCAGATCGAGCTCGGCCTTGCCGCCGGCGAGCCGCAGCGACGCCCGGGTCTGGCCCAGCGCCAGTTCGCGCAGGCTGACGGACTCGGCGGCGAGCGACAGCGCCGCGTCGACCGCGCGCAGGCCGGAGGCGTCGATCGGCTCGTCGCTCCAGGACTCGGTGCCGGCGACGCCGCCGCCCGGCGCGGCCGGGCTGTCGGGCGCCGGCGGGCCGAGATAGGGGTCGAGGTCGAGCGGGCCGGTGGTCAGGTCGGCCTCGATCTTCGGCCGGGCGCCGCCCCAGCCGGCGGCCAGCCGGCCCTTGGCGCGGATGTCGTCCAGCCGCAGCGCCATCTCGGCCAGGGACGCCTGCTGCGGCGTCGCCGCGAGTTTGCCGGCCAGTTCCAGCGGGCCGAGCTTGCCGGGGGCCGTCTGCTCGGCGAAAGGCTGGCCGGCCCAGGCCGCGGCGGCGCGCAACGACGGCATGCTGGCTTGCAGGCGGCCGTCGAGCCGCGGTTTGGCGCCGGCGGCGGCGCTGCCCTCGAAGCTCAGGCTCAGCGGCTGGCCGGCCAAGGACAGGGTCAGCGGAGTGCTCTTGCCGGCGGCCAGGTCCTCCAGCTTGGCGACCGCCAGCTTGGCGTCGACCGGCGTGCCGCCGAAGACGATCGAGCCCTCGGCGGCAAGCGCGCCCGGCCAGGCCGCGGTGCCGGACAGTTTCAGCGCGCCCAGGTCCTTGCCCGCCGGCGCCTGCAGCGGCACGCCGGCCCAGCGCGCCGCGTCGGTGACGGATTCCGTGGCGACCTGGAAACGGCCCTTGCCCGACGGCGTCGCGCCGGCGGCCGCCTCGCCCTCGAAACTGACCTCCAGCGGTCCTTCCAGCGTGCCCGAGACCGCGACCGGGCGGCCCTCGATCAGGTCGCGCGGCGGCCCCGATCGCAGCGCCAGCGTCACCGCGCGGCCGTTCCATTCCGTCTCGCCGGTCAGCGACGCCGGCGCGTCGAGGCTGGGCAGCGACAGCGACGCGTCCAGGTTTTCGGCGCGCCAGCTCTCGCCGGTGCGGCGGTCGGTATAGGTGACGAGGCCGTCCTCGATGCGGACCTCGCCGAGCTGGACGTCGCCGATCTCGCCGGCGGTGCCGCCGGCGCCGCCGGCGGCCGCGTCGGGCGCGGCGGGTTCGGCCGGGGCCAGCGCCCAGTTCGGGTTGCCCCGGGCGTCGATCTCGAGGTTCACCACCGGACGCCGCAGGACGAAGCTGTCGACGACGATCTCGCCGGAGAGCAGCGGCAGCAGCGCCACGTCGACGGTCAGCGCCTCGATCCGCGCCATCACCGGCTCGGCGGCGGCGGGGGCGTTGGCCAGCGACACGTCGTCGACCGAGAGCCCCAGGGTCGGGAACACCGACAGCTCGACCGGGCCGGAGATGGTCAGCGCGCGGCCGGTGCGGCGCTCGACCGCGGCGGCGATCTCGGCCTTGTAGGATTCGGCGTCGACGATCGCCGGCAGCGCCAGAACGGCGCCGACGACCAGGACCGCCACGATGGCGATCGCCACGAGGATCTTCTTCATCTTCGTCCTCCTGCAGTGCGCGGCCAGTCTAGCGCGGTTTCGCGGGCGCGAAAAACGAAAGGCCCCGCGGGGGGACGCCGCGGGGCCAGGGGAGGCTCGAACATGATCAACGTTGGTCGAGGCTTTGAATAGGGACATCGTGCCGGCCTTCAAGCGGTTGGCCCTGGAAAATCGCCGGCGCTCGGCCGACAATGCCGGGCTCGCAACGGAGGCCCCGATGACCGCAGCCCTCAGCTATTCCGACGCCAAGCTCCTGTCGATCCTGCGCCGCGTGAAGACGATCGCCATGGTCGGCGCCTCGGGCAACTGGAACCGGCCGTCCTTCTTCGTGATGAAGTACCTGCAGGAGAAGGGCTATCGGGTGATCCCGGTCAATCCCGGCCTGGCCGGCAAGGAGCTGCAGGGCGAGACGGTCTACGCGTCGTTGCGCGACATTCCCGACAAGGTCGACATGGTCGACGTCTTCCGCGCCGCCGACGCGGTGCCGGGGATCGTCGACGACGCCATCGCCATCGGCGCCAAGGTGGTGTGGTGCCAGCTCGGCGTGCGCCACGACGCGGCCGCCGCCAAGGCCGAGGCCGCCGGGCTCGAGGTGGTCATGGACCGCTGCCCGAAGATCGAATACGGCCGCCTGGGCGGCGAACTCGGCTGGTACGGCGTCAATTCCGGCATCATCTCGTCGCGGCCGCACCAGCCGCCGACCCAGAAGCCGCGCAAGACCGCGGAGACGGCGGCTGATGCCGGGCCGAAGCGCGCCTTCGGCTTCGAGACCAAGGCGGTGCACGCCGGCGCCTCGCCCGACCCGACCACCGGCGCGCGGGCGACGCCGATCTACCAGACCACCAGCTACGTGTTCCAGGACGTCGACCAGGCCGCCAGCCTGTTCAACCTGCACAGCTTCGGCCACATCTATTCGCGGCTCAGCAACCCGACCGTCTCGGTGCTCGAGGAACGGGTGGCGGCGCTCGAGGGCGGCCGCGCCGCCTGCGCGGCGTCGTCGGGCCACGCGGCGCAGTTCCTGACCTTCTTCACGCTGCTGGAGCCCGGCGACGAGTTCGTCGCCTCGCGCAACCTCTACGGCGGCTCGCTGACCCAGTTCGGGCTCAGCTTCAAGAAGCTGGGCTGGACCTGCCATTTCGTCGACCCGTCCGATCCCGACAACTTCCGCCGCGCCATCACCGAGAAGTGCAAGGCGATCTTCATCGAGAACCTGGCCAATCCCGGCGGCATCGTCGTCGACATCGAGGCGGTGGCCGAGGTGGCGCGCGACGCCGGCATCCCGCTGATCGTCGACAACACCCTGGCGACGCCGTATCTGTGCCGGCCGATCGAGTGGGGGGCGGACATCGTCGTGCACTCGACGACCAAGTTCCTCGGCGGCCACGGCAATTCCCTGGGCGGCTGCATCGTCGAGAGCGGCCGGTTCGACTGGGCGCAGAACGACAAGTTCCCGTCGATGACCAAGCCCGAGCCGGCCTATCACGGCCTGACCTTCTACGAGACCTTCGGCGACTTCGGCTTCACCACCAAGGCCCGGGCGGTGGCCTTGCGCGACTTCGGCCCGGCGATGGCGCCGCAGAACGCCTTCCTGACCATCACCGGGATCGAGACGCTGCCGCTGCGCATGGAGCGCCACTGCGCCAACGCCCGGAAGGTCGCCGAATTCCTCCAGGGCCATCCGGCGGTGGCCTGGGTCAGCTATGCCGGGCTGGACTCCTCGCCCTACCGCGCCCTGGCGGCCAAGTACCTGCCCAAGGGCTGCGGCGCGGTGTTCACCTTCGGCGTCAAGGGCGGCTACGCCGCCGGCAAGCGGCTGGTCGAGGCGGTCGACCTGTTCAGCCACCTCGCCAATATCGGCGACACCCGCAGCCTGATCATCCACCCGGCCAGCACCACCCACCGCCAGCTCACCGAGGAACAGCAGATCGCCGCCGGCGCCGGGCCGGACGTCATCCGCCTGTCGGTCGGCATCGAGACCGCCGACGACCTGATCGCCGATCTCGACCAGGCGCTGCGCAAGAGCCAGGGCGCAGCTTAGGCAGCGATTCGTCGCTCCCGCGGAAGCGGGAGCCCATTCCTGAGGCCCTGCAACCCGCTGCCTCAGGATTGGATGCCCGCTTTCGCGGGCATGACGCGATGAGTGCGCGTCGGCGTATCCGGCCCTCGAAGTCGTCATGGCCGGGCGAAGTCCCGGCCATCCACGCGGCGCGGTCGCACTCCTGTCGGGAACTGTTCGTAAGCGGAAACACGTGGATGGCCGGGACAAGCCCGGCCACGACGCGATGAGTGCGCGTCGGCGTATCCGGCCCTTGAAGTCGTCATGGCCGGGCG
>CAZJFH010000072.1:0-25489 GCA_964545205.1 uncultured Rhodospirillaceae bacterium | reverse complement strand
CCGCCCGCCCGGAGATCGGCGCCGTCGTCCACAGCCACGCGCCGTTCTGCACCACGCTGGCGGTGATGAAGCGCGACATCCCGGCGTTCCACTACATGATCGCGATCGCCGGCGGCAGCACGATCCGCTGCGCCCCCTACGCCACCTTCGGCTCCCAGGAGCTGGCCGATTCCGCCGTCGCGGCGCTGGCCGGGCGCAAGGCCTGCCTGCTCGCCCATCACGGCATGCTGGCGCTGGGCCGCGACGTCGCCGACGCGCTGGCGGTGGCGGTCGAGGTCGAAGCGCTGGCCGAGCAGTACTGGCGCGCGCTGCAGATCGGCGAGCCGGAGATCCTGTCCGACGCCGAGATGGCCGTCGTGCTGCGGAAGTTCGAAAGCTACGGCCGCCAGGACGACTGAGCGTCGGCATTCTTTACAGTGGCGGGCGGGCCTCCACGCCACCCCACTGACTCTCCACGATTTATGGCGGACGGCATAAGGCTTGCAGCCTAGACGCCATCACCATTCATCCTGGAGGGAAGACCATGAAATCCTGGACAACGGTCGTTGGCGCCGCCGTTCTCGCCGGCGGCTTGGCGTCGCCGGCGGCGGCGGCGCCGATTCAGTGGGCCGGCAACGGCCACTGGTACGATTTCGTCTCCGGCTCGTTCACCTGGGCCGAGGCCGAGACCGACGCGGCGACGCGCAGCCACAACGGCATGTCCGGCTATCTGGCGACGATCACCTCGTCCGACGAGAACGACTTCATCGTCGACGCGATCGCCACCGGCGGCTGGCTGGGCGGCAGCGACGCCGCCATGGAGGGCTCCTGGATGTGGGTCGTCGGCCCCGAGGCCGGGATGGACTTCGACTTCGAGAACTGGGGCGCCGGCGAGCCCAACGACCTCGGCGGCGAGGATTTCCTCGAATTGTCGGGCGGCACCTGGAACGATCTCGGCGAAAACAGCCGCCAGGGCTACGTCGTCGAGTTCGGCGGCGAAGGCCAGCCGGTGCCCGAGCCGGCCACCCTCGGCCTGACCGCGGCCGGTCTGATCGGCTTCGCCGCGCTGCGCCGTCGCAAGCGCGCGTGACGGGCGGGCGGGCGGCGACCGGCAACGCCGCCCGCACCGCTTGAAGCCGCCCCGCCGGCCGTGCGATGCTCGGTCCTGGACAACCGGGGGCAGGCGCAATGGCCAACCACATCAACGGCATCGACCACGTTCTCGTCGCGGTGCGCGACCTCGACAAGGCGGCCGACGACTGGCGGCGGCTCGGCTTCGCGGTGACGCCGCGCGGCGGCCACCCCGAATGGGGCACGGCCAATCATTGCGTCATGTTCGAGGGCGATTACGTCGAGCTGATCGGTGCCGTCGGCCCCGGCGCCAAGGCGGAGGCGCTGCGCGCCATCCTGAACGACCGCGGCGAGGGCGTCGCGGGGCTGGCGCTGGCCAGCCGCGACGGCGCCGCCGCCTGCAGCGACCTGCGCAAGGCCGGCGTCGGCTGCGGCGAGCCGCAGTCGCTCAGCCGCCGCCTCGAGGCCCCGGAAGGCACCGTGACCCCGATGTTCTCGGTGTTCGACCTGCCCGAGGGCACGGTCCCCGGCGCCACCACCATCGTCTGCCAGCACGTCACGCCCGAACTGCTGCGGCGCAAGGAATGGCTGGAGCACCCCAACGGCGCCCTGGCGATCACCTCGCTGACCATCGCCGTCGACGATCCCGAGGCCCACCGCGCCGGCCTCGAGAAGGTGTTCGGCCCCGGCTGCGCCGCGGTCACCGACAACACCGTCGCCGTCCACACCGGCCACGGCATGCTGCTGCTGGTGCGCCCCGACGAGGTCACCCAGCTCCACCCCGACGAGGCGCTGGAGGAGCTGTCGACCGTGCCGGCGGTGGTGGCGCTGACGGTCGCCGTCTACGACGCCGACAAGGCGGCGCGCCACCTGGCGGAACAGGGCGTGCCCTTCGGCCGCGACAACGACGGCACCATCCGCATCGGCCCCGAGCACGCCGGCGGCGTGTTCCTGGAATTCGTGCGGATCTGAGGCGCGGTCAGCGCGGCGACAACGGCTTCAGGCGCTCGCGGAACTCGGTGTGGCAGCCGACGCAGCCGCGCGCCATCGCGCCGGCCTGGTCGGCGGCCCCGTCCAGGATGCCCTCGGCGGCCAGCGCCCGCGCGCCCTCGGCGGCGACGTGGGTGGCGCGGTCGTAGGCGCGGAAGCGGGCGAAGTCGTCGCCCAGGGCCGCCTTGATCTCGCCGATCAGCGGCTTCGGCAGCGGATGATGCGCGATCGCCTCGGCCGCGCGCGCCACCGCCTCGGCGTCGCCGCGCATCAGCGCGTCCGACAGCTTGACGTGGACCGCGCCGAGTTCGCCCATGATCGCCTTGAGGTCGGGGCGGGCCGGCTGCTCGGCGGCGGCCGGGGCGGCCAGAACGCCGGCGACGGCGACGGCCAGGACCGTTCGGATCATCGTTGCCTCCTCGCTGGTGATGCCGGCGCGAGGCTATGAAGCGGCGGATGAACCTCGGATGAACGCCCTCAGCCGCGCCCGACCATGACCCGGCGGTAGCCCAGCGCCTCGGCGATATGGATGCGGCGCACCGCCGCGTGGCCCTCCATGTCGGCGAGCGTGCGGGCGACGCGCAGGACGCGGTGATAGCCGCGCGCCGACAGCCGCAGCTTGTCGGCGGCCTCGGTCAGCAGCCGGCGGCCATCGGCGTCGGGCGCGGCGACATGCTCCAGCAGTTCGCCGTCGGCCTCGGCGTTGGTGCGCACGCCGCGGCCCGGCGCCAGTTCCTCGTAGCGCGCCGCCTGGCGGGCGCGGGCGGCGGCGACGCGGCCGGCGACCTCGGCCGAGCCCTCGGCCGGCGGCGGCAGCGACAGGTCGGCGGGGTTGACCGCCGACACCTCGACATGCAGGTCGATGCGGTCGAACAGCGGCCCCGAGATGCGGCTCTGGTAGTCGGCGGCGCATTTCGGCGCCTTCGAGCAGGCCAGCATCGGGTCGTCGAGATGGCCGCAGCGGCACGGATTCATCGCGGCGACGAGCTGCACCCGGGCGGGATAGGTGACGTGGGCGTTGGCGCGCGCCACCGTCGCGCGCCCGCTCTCCAGCGGCTGGCGCAGCGATTCCAGGCACTGGCGGTTGAACTCGGGCAGCTCGTCGAGGAACAGCACGCCGTTGTGGGCCAGCGACACCTCGCCCGGCCGCGCCCGCATGCCGCCGCCGACCAGCGAGGCGACCGAGCAGGAGTGGTGCGGATCGCGGAACGGCCGCCGCCGCAGCAGGCGGCCGCCGGCGAGCGCGCCGGCGACGCTGTGGATCATGCTGACCTCCAGCGCCTCGGCCGGGCTCAGCGGCGGCAGGATGCCGGGCAGGCGGGCGGCGAGCATCGACTTGCCCGAGCCGGGCGGGCCGATCATCAGCATGTTGTGGCCGCCGGCCGCCGCCACCTCCAGCGCCCGCTTGGCGGTCTCCTGGCCCTTGACGTCGCGCAGGTCGAGCGGCGCCGCCCCGTCCTCGGCGATCTCGCCGCGCGGCGCGCCGAGCACCTGGGTGCCCTTGAAGTGGTTGATCAGCGACAGCAGGCAGCCCGGCGCCAGCACCTCGGCGCCGCCGGCCCAGGCCGCCTCGCCGCCCTGCGGGCCGGGACAGATCAGGCCGCGGCCGGCGCCGTTGGCGGCGATCGCCGCCGGCAGCACCCCGGCGACCGGCGCCAGCCCGCCGTCGAGGCCGAGCTCGCCGAGCACCGTGTAGCCGGCGACCTCCTCGCCCGGCAGCACGCCCATGGCGACCAGCAGGCCGAGGGCGATCGGCAGGTCGAAGTGGCTGCCCTCCTTGAGCACGTCGGCCGGCGCCATGTTGATGGTGATGCGCTTGGCCGGCAGCGCCAGGCCCAGCGCCGACAGCGCCGCGCGCACCCGCTCGCGGCTCTCGCCGACCGCCTTGTCGGGCAGGCCGACGATGGTGAAGGCCGGCAGCCCGGCGCCGATCTGCACCTGCACGTCGATGGGCAGGACGTCGATGCCCTGGAAGGCGACGGTGGCGACGCGCGCGGTCATTGATCCCCCGGAGAAACGCGCTCCACCATACCGTGCACACGCGCGCATGCCTAGGCCGGACACGCCGGCCGCCGGCGCCTCCGATGCGACGAAAGCATGAGGCGGCGTGCGACCATGATTCAGGTGAAAGGCCCGGCAATAATCCTGTAACCTGATGACAGAGGTGTGTCCGGAGCGACCGGGCACGAGGGGGTCGCGTGAAAAAGCATTGGGTGACCAGCCGCTGGCTCGTCGGCGGCGTCGTGGCGTTCTGGGCGGCGCTCGCCGGCGTGTCGCTGGAGCGCAACCTGCTCGGCCTCGACGCCCAGGCGCTGACCATCGCCACCGAGCGCGCCCGCACCCTGTTCCGGCTGATCGAGACCGCGCGGCTGTGGAACGCCGGCCATGGCGGGGTCTACGTGCCGGCGACCGAGGCGACGCCGCCCAACCCCCATCTCGACGTGCCGAACCGCGACGTCACCATCGCCGGGCGCCCCTACACGCTGGTCAACCCGGCCTACATGACCCGCCAGCTGGCGGAACTGTTCGGCGCCGGCGGCGAGATCGACCTCAGCCTGACCAGCCTGAAACCGATCCGGCCGCAGAACGTCGCCGACGCGTGGGAGGCCGCGGCGCTGCGCTCGTTCGAGGCCGGCGCCCGCGAGACCAGCGCCCTGGTCGCCGAGCCGGTCCCGACCTTCCGCTACATGTCGGCGCTGATCGCCGAGGAGGCCTGCCTGGCCTGCCACGAGAAGCAGGGCTACAAGATAGGCGACGTCCGCGGCGGCATCAGCGTGTCGATTCCCGCCGCCCTGATCGCCGCCGAGATCGCGCCCCAGCGCCGCGCCGCCGTGCTGCTGCACGCCGCGGCCTTCCTGATCCTGTCGCTGGCCACCATTCCGCTGTTGCGCGGCCTGCAGCGGGCCTGGATACGGCTCGAAGGCGCCAAGGCCGAGCAGGAGCGCGCCGTCGCCGAACGCACCGCCAACCTGCGCGCCGCCAATCTGGCGCTCGAGGCCGAGATGGCCGAACGCCGCCGCATCGCCGGCGAGCTCGAACACGCGGTCGGCGAGCTGCGCCGCTCCAACGCCGAGCTCGAACAGTTCGCCTACGCCGTGTCGCACGACCTCCAGGAACCGTTGCGGATGGTTAACGGATACGCCCAGCTCCTGGAACGCCGCCATGGCGACAAGCTCGACGGCGACGCCCGCGAGTTCCTGGGCTTCATGGTCGACGGCGCCACCCGCATGAGCCGCATGATCGAGGATCTGCTGGCCTATTCGCGGGTCGATCGCGGCGGCGGCGAGCCGGTGCCGGTGGATGCCGGGGAGGCGCTGGCCAGCGCGCTGGACAATCTCCATGCGGCGATCCGCGAGGCCGGGGCCGAGGTGCGCTGGGACCCGCTGCCGATGGTCGTCGGCGAGCGCGCCCAGCTGGTGAGGCTGTTCCAGAACCTGATCGGCAACGCCGTCAAGTACCGCCATCCCGACCGCCCGCCCGCGGTCCATGTCGGCGTCCACCGCGACGGCCAGGCCTGGCGCTTCACCGTGACCGACAACGGCATCGGCGTCCCGGAGAGCCAGGCGGAGCGGATCTTCATGGTGTTCCAGCGCCTGCACGGCCGCCATGAATATCCGGGCAGCGGCATCGGACTGGCGATCGCCCGGAAGATCGTCGAACGCCACGGCGGCCGCATCTGGGTGACCCGCATGCCCGAAGGCGGCGCCTGCTTCCACTTCACCCTGCCGGCCGCCGAGGCACTCGGTACGGCAGCGTAACCATTCCGCGGCGCGACCGGGCCTTGGCGCCGCGCTCGCGCCGGAGTATCGTTGTCGCGCCTGCAGGGGGATCTGGCGCGACCCATGACCGTTCTTTCCGCGTTCCGCCGCTCGGCCGGGCTGTTCGTGCCGTTCGCGCTGACCGGGGCCTTATGGTTTCCGCTGACCTCGATCGTCGCGCACGCGCTGCCGTTCGACCTGGCGGTCCAGCAGATCGTCGAAACCCTGGCCGACATCGCCTTCGTGACGGCGTGGGCGGGGGCCGCCGCCGTCGCGCTCGACCGCCGCGGCCGGGAACGCCGGCGCCGCGGCGACGAGGCGGCGGCGGCGCTGGAAAGCGCCCGGCGCGAACTGGCGGCGGCGATCGCGGCCCAGGCCGCGGCCGAAGACCGGGCGCGGGAGCTCGAGACGCGGCTGGCCGACATCGGCGACATCGCCGGCGAATGGTTCTGGCAGGCCGATCCCGGCCTGCGCCTGAGCGAGCTGTCGAGCGGCTTCGCCGAAGCGACCGGCCGGCCCGCCGACGGCCTGCTCGGCCGGCCCCTCGACGAACTCCTCTACGAGCCCAGCGGCCGACTGTTCGAGCGCGTCCTGCCCGAGCGCGAGGCGTTCCACGAAATCCCGGCGATGCTGCGGCTGGACGGCGCCCCCCGTCCGGTGGTCGTCAGCGGCCGGCCGTTCTACGCGGCCAACGGCCTGTTCGCCGGCTTCCGCGGCCGCATCCGCGACGACCGCGCCCGGCTCGCCGAGCGTCAGGCCTCGGACGCCGTGCGCCAGCGGCTCGAACTCGTGCTGGCGGCGGTCGGCGACGGGGTCGTCGGCTTCGACGCCGAGGGCCGGGTCGGCTTCGCCAACGCCGCGGCGGCGACCGCGCTGGGATTCGCCCTGCCGCAACTGATCGGGCGCCCGGCGGCATCCCTGGGCGCCGGCGACGACGACAGCCTGGCGGCGGACGTCGCCGGCGGCGAGGGCGTCCGCCGCATGGGGCGCAGCCTGCGGCGGCGCGACGGCTCGGCGCTGCCGGTCGACTATCGCTGCCTGCCGCAACCCGGCGACGACGGCCGTCGCGGCGCGGTCCTCGCCTTCCGCGGGGTTTCGGAACGGTTGCGTACCGAACGCAAGCTGCTGGAGGCGAAGGAGCGGGCCGAGCGGGCGACGGCCGCCAAATCCGATTTCCTGGCCGCGATGAGCCACGAGCTGCGCACGCCGCTGAACGCCATCATCGGCTTCTCGGACCTGATCCTCGGCGAGCTGTTCGGTCCCATCGCCAACGAGCGCTATCGCGAATACGTCGGCGACATCCGCACCTCGAGCAGCCACCTGCTGGCGATCCTCGACGAGGTGCTGGACCTGTCGCGGATCGAGGCCGGCCGCCTCGATCTCGAGGAAAGCCCGGTCGACATCGCCCAGATCGTCGGCGAGGCGGTGGCGATGATGCGCACCGAGGCCCTGCGCGGCGGGGTCTCGGTCGGCAACAACGTTCCCGGCAACCTGCCGCTGGTCCGCGCCGACGGCCGCCGCCTGAAGCAGGCCGTGCTCAACGTTCTGTCGAACGCGGTGCGCTTCACGCCCGAGGGCGGGCGCGCCGAAGTGTCGGCCGAGATCGACGCCGAAGGCGCGCCGATCATCCGGATTCTGGACACCGGCGTCGGCATCCCGCCCGAGGAGCTGCCCAAGGTCACCGAGGTGTTCGTCCAGGGCAACCTGGCGGTCAGCCGCCGCCAGGGCGGCGCCGGCCTGGGCCTGCCGATCGCCAAGCGCCTGATCGAGGGCCACGGCGGCACGCTGGGCATCGAGAGCGTCGTCCAGGGCGGCACCACGGTCACCATCCGCCTGCCGCCCCACCGCCTGGTCACCGAGGACGAGCCGGCGGCCCCCCCGGCCCACGGCACGCCGGGGTAGCGCCCGCGGTCCGCTCAGGCGCCGCGGGGCGCGGCGAGCCGCTCCTCGATGGCGTCCCAGATCGCGGCCTCCAGCGAGACGCCGTCGAAGCGGTCGATCTCCTGCAGGCCGGTCGGCGAGGTCACGTTGATCTCGGTCAGGTGGTCGCCGATGACGTCGATGCCGACGAAGACCAGGCCGCGCTCCTTCAGCGTCGGCCCGATCGCGGCGCAGATCTCGCGGTCGCGGTCGGTCAGCACCGCCTTCTCGGCGCGGCCGCCGACATGCAGGTTCGAGCGCGCCTCGCCGGTCTTCGGCACCCGGTTGACGGCGCCGGCCGGCTCGCCGTCGATCAGGATGATGCGCTTGTCGCCCTGGCGCACCGCCGGCAGATAGCGCTGCAGGATGACCGGCTCGCGGTAGAGCTGGGTGAACATCTCCAGCAGCGCGTTCAGGTTCTCGTCGTCGGGGCGGACGCGGAACACGCCGGCGCCGCCGTTGCCGAACAGCGGCTTGAGGATGATGTCGCCGTGCTCGGCCCGGAACGCCTCGACCTGGGCGCGGTCGCTGGTGATCATCGTCGGCGGCATCAGGCCGGGGAAGTGGGTGACCATCAGCTTCTCGGGCGCGTTGCGCACATGCACGGGGTCGTTGACCACCAGGGTCTGCGGATGGATGTGCTCGAGCAGGTGGGTGGCGGTGATGTAGGCCATGTCGAAGGGCGGGTCCTGGCGCATCAGCACCACGTCCATCTCGGCCAGGTCGACGACCCGCGCCGGGCCGAGCTCGGCATGGCGGCCCTTCTCGCGGCGCACGCTCAAGGGATGGGCGAGCGCCTGGACGCGGCCGTCGCGGAAGGTCAGCGCCTGCGGCAGGTAGTGGAACAGCGCGTGGCCGCGCCGCTGCGCCTCCAGCGCCAGCACGAAGGTGCTGTCGGCCTCGATGTCGATCGAGGTGATGGGGTCCATCTGGATGGCGACGCTCAACGGCATGGCGGTGTCCTCATTGCGGCCGCCGCCGCAGCTCCTGCAGCAGCAGGCTGGCGCGGTGGCGGGCGGTGGAACTGGGGGAACGGGCGACGAAGGCCTCGAGCGCCGCGGCGGCCGGTTCGAGGCGGCCGAGATGCAGGTTCATCATGCCGGCCTCGCGCCACAGCGACGGCTGGTCGGGGGCGAGCAGCAGCATCGCCTCGACGCTGCGCAGCGCCCGCTCGACGTTGCCCTCGCGGATCATGCGGACCTTGACGTGGGTCTGCAGCCGCAGCAGCACCTCGCGATTGCCGATGGCCGCGTAATGGCGCGGCTCCAGCTCGGCGCCGGCCCCGGCCACCGCCTTGAGCATCGAGCGCAGCGCGGCGGCGTCCACCTCGGCGCCGCTGCGCGGGTCGAACATCACCCGCTGGCCGGCGGCGTCCTGGAGGCGGATCAGGAACACCGGCGGGATCGACAGGGCGTCGACGCGCCAGCCCAGCCCGCGCCCGAGCTGGAGATACAGGATCCCGAGCGCCACCGGCAGGCCGCGGCGGCGGTCGATGACCCGCATCAGGTCGGCGCCGCCCTCCTCGTCGGCCTCGTGCTCGACGCCGCCGAAGCCCAGCTCGCCGCCGAGCAGGCCGATCAGCAGCGCCGCGCGGGCGCCGGCCTGCTCGGCGGCGGCGGCGCGGCCGGTCAGCGTGTCGGCGGCGGCGGCGAGGAAGGCGCGGTAGCGCTGGCGATGGGCGCGCGGCCGCTCGAGGCTGGCCAGCGCCAGCGCCGCCTCGGCGAGGTCGATGTCGGCGTCCGGCAGCGCGGCCAGCCGCCGGAGCTCGTCGTGCACGGCTGCGGTGGCGGTCATGCGCCCGGCTGGCGTCGCGGATCGTCGCGCAACAGCACGTAGTTCACCACCCGGCGCACGTGCTCGATGTTGCGGGCGTGCCCGACCACGCGGTCGATCTCGGCCTGGTCGTGGGCGACGCCGAGCAGGTAGACGACGCCGTTCACCACCTCGACCGAGTAGTTGATGTTGCGGATCTCCTTGTCGAGCAGCATCCGGGCGCGCAGCGTGTTGGCGATCCAGACGTCGCGGCCGTAGTCGAGGAGCCCGGCCTGATCGGTGACCTGAATCTCGTTGAGCACCTCGCGCACCCCCGGCACCTGCCAGGCCAGCCGCACCGCGTCGACGCGCGCCTCGGGGCTCGGCACGTTGCCGGTCAGCAGCACCCGGCCCTCGCGCACCTCCAGGTTGACCTTGCCGAACAGGACATGGTCGTGGCGGAACAGCTTCTCGTTGAGCTGGGTGGCGATCCAGGCGTCCTCGGCGGCGGTCTTGATCCCGCGCTCCTCGGCGGCGGCGGTGCCGACGGTGGCGGCGCCGCCGACGGCGAGGCCGACCGGCGTGCAGCCGGCGGCGAACATCAGCAGGGCGGCGGTCGCGGCGAGGCGGAAGGCGCGATGAGCGGTCACGGACGGTTCCCCGGATCGTTGGGCCGAGGCGGCAGTCTAATCGGCTAACCGGTCGGCCGCCAAGCGTCCTTCAGATGCCTGGGCAGCCGCCCCGGCGCCAGCAGCATCACGTCGAAGCGCGGGCTGAGCCCGGCCAGCTCCGGGCGGGCGGCCAGGAAGGCCTCGGCGCCGCGGACGATGCGGGCGCGCTGCTGCGGGCCGACCGCCGCCGCCGCCGCGTCGAGGTCGACGCGCGCCTTGACCTCGACGAAGGCCAACACGCGGCCGCGGCGGGCGACGATGTCGATCTGGCCGGCGCCGGAGCCGCGCCCGACCGCGAAGCCGCGCGCCAGGATGCGCCAGCCCTTCAGGCGCAGCAGCAGGACCGCCAGCGCCTCGGCGCGGCGGCCGCGCAGCTCGGCGGCGCGGCGGCGGTCGCTCATGCCTCCGAGGCCCGCAGCGCCACGGCGCGCCGATACACCACCCGCTTCGGCGTCCCGGTGGCGTCGGCGACCTCGGCCACCGCGTCGCGCAGCGACAGCCGCGCCAGCGCGGCGCGCAAGGCGGCGTCGAGATCGCCTTCCGAGGCGGGCGCGGCCGGCGGCGGCGGCCCGACGACGACCACGACCTCGCCCTTCGGCGGGCCGGCATCGCCGTAATGCGCCGCCAGTTCGGCCAGCGGCGCCCGGCGCACCTCCTCGAACAGCTTGGTCAGCTCGCGCGCCACCGCCGCCGGGCGATCGCCCAGCACCGCCGCCATGTCGGCCAGCGCCTCGGCCAGGCGGCGCGGCGATTCGAAGAAGATCAGGCTGGCCGGCACCTGGACCAGCTCGGCCAGGGCGGTGCGCCGCGCCGAGGATTTCGGCGGCAGGAAGCCGGCGAACAGGAACCGGTCGGTCGGCAGGCCGGACAGCGCCAGCCCGGCCAGCGCCGCCGACGGGCCGGGGACCGTGGTCACCGGCAGGGCCTCGTCGATGCAGGCGCGCACCAGCCGCCAGCCGGGGTCGGAGACCAGAGGCATGCCGGCGTCCGAGACCAGCGCCACCACCTGGCCGTCGCGCAGGCGCTGCAGCAGCGCCGGGCCGGCGCGCTCGGCGTTGTGCTCGTGATAGGGCGTCAGCGTCGCCGCGACGCCCAGCATCGCCATCAGCTTGCCGGTCACCCGGGTGTCCTCGCAGGCGACGACGTCGGCGCCGCGCAGGGTCGCCAGGGCGCGCAGGGTAATATCCCCGGCATTGCCGATCGGCGTGGCGACGAGATAGAGCCCCGGGTCCGGTTTACTTCCCGACGGGCTGCCGCTAGGCTCTTGACGTTTCCGCGTTTTCATCCGGGAGACCTTCCTTGCGCGCCGCATTCCGGATCATCGCCAAGGCGACCCTGGCCCTTGGGCTTCTGGCCGCCGTCGGCGCCTGCGAACAAATACCACTGACCACCGCGGTCACCAAGCCGGCGCCGCCGGCCGAACCGCCGCCGCCGACCCCGGTGCCGCCGGCCGCGGTGCGGCAGGAGGCGCTGCCGCCGCCCACGGTGGCGCGCCCGGGCGCCGCCGCGCGGCCGGTCAGGGTCGCGTTGCTGGTGCCGCTGTCGGGCCAGGCGGCGCAGGTCGGCCAGCACCTGTCGAACGCGGCCCAGTTGGCGCTGTTCGAGGTCGGCGGCTCGAACTTCACCCTGCAGCCCTTCGACACCAAGGGCACGCCCGAGGGCGCCGCCCAGGCGATCCAGGCGGCGGTGGCGCAGGACGTCGACCTGGTCCTCGGGCCGCTGTTCTCGGCCTCGGTCAAGGCGGCGGCGCCGGTGGCGCGCGCGGCCGGCGTCAACATGATCGCCTTCACCACCGACCGCACGGCGGCCGGCGACGGCGTGTTCATCCTGGGATTCCTGCCGCGCAGCCAGGTGGCGCGGGTGGTGGCGCACGCCCGCAACCAGGCGATGACCCGCTTCGCCGTGCTGGCGCCCGACAACGAGTACGGCCGCGCCATGACGCTGGCCTATCGCGACGTCGTCACCGCCAGCGGCGGCATCGTCACCCGCGAGTCGTTCTACGAGCCGCAGTCCAAGGACGCCTCGGCGGCGGTCGAGCAGCTCGCCGCCGGCGGCCCCGGCGCCTTCGAGGCGCTGCTGCTGCCCGACGAGGGCGTGCGCCTGCGCGGCGCGGCGGCGCTGCTGGGCTTCCGCGGCGTCGATCTCGAGCGTGTGCAGCTGCTCGGCACCATGCTGTGGGACGATCCCGCGCTGGGCAACGAGCCGGCGCTGGTCGGCGGCTGGTACCCGGCGCCGCCGCAGGATGCGCACCAGGAGTTCGTGCGCTCCTACCGCGGCGCCTTCGGCAGCAATCCGCCGCCGATCGCCAGCCTGGCCTACGACGCCACCGCGCTGGCCGCCGTGCTGGCGCAACGGCCGAACCCCGACTTCACGGCGGCGACCCTCACCCAGCCCAGCGGCTTCGCCGGCGTCGACGGCATCTTCCGGCTGCTGCCCGACGGCACCAACCAGCGCGGCCTGGCGGTGATGGCGGTGTCGCGCACCGGCCCCGAGGAGGTCAGCCCGGCGCCGTCGAGCTTCGCCGGGCCGGTGTATTGATCACGCCAGCAGCTCGCCGATCACCGAATTGAGCAGCAGCAGCCCGGCCGGCGTCGCGCGCAGGGCGGTGCCGGTCCATTCGACGAAGCCGCATTCCTCCATGCGCGCCAGGCCGGCGGCATCGAGCGCGTCGCGCAAGCTCCGGCCGGTCAATGCTTCGAAGCGCCGGGCGTCGATGCCTTCGCTCAGGCGCAGCCCCATCATCACCAGTTCCTCGACCCGCTCGGCGGCGCTCAGCGCCGTCGCCTCCTGGGTGGCGTGGCCGGCGCGCTCGACGCGCTCCAGCCACACCGCCGGCGCGCGATGCTGGCGCAGGGCGGTGACGGTGCCGTCGAGCGTCAGCCGGCCGTGGGCGCCGGGGCCGATGCCCAGCCACTCGCCGCCGCGCCAGTAGACCAGGTTGTGGCGGCTCTCGGCGCCGGGGCGGGCGTGGTTCGAGACCTCGTAGGCCGGCAGGCCGGCGGCGGCGCAGATCTCCTGCGTCGCCTCGAACATCGCCACCGCCGCGTCGTCGTCGGGCAGCACCAGCGCGCCGCGGGCGTGCAGCGGGTGGAAGGCGGTGCCGGGCTCGATGGTCAGCTGGTACAGCGACAGGTGGTCGGCGGCCAGGTCGAGCGCGCGGCGCAGCTCGTCCGCCCATGCCGCCGGGCTCTGGCCGGGCCGGGCGTAGATCAGGTCGAAGGAGACGCGCGGGAAGGTCCGCCGCGCCAGCGCGATCGCGGCCAGCGCCTCGGCGAGGTCGTGGCGGCGGCCCAGCGCCTTCAGGTCGGCGTCGTTCAGGGCCTGGATGCCCATGCTCAGCCGGTCGACGCCGGCATCGCGGAAGCCCGCGAAGCGGACGGCGTCGACGGCGCCGGGATTGGCCTCCAGCGTGATCTCGATGTCGTCCGAGACCGGCCACAGTTCCCGGATGCGCCCGATCAGCGCCGCCGCCGTCCCGGGCGCCATCAGGCTGGGCGTGCCGCCGCCGAAGAACACGCTGGAGACGGTGCGGCCGGGCGCCAGCGCCGCGAAATGCTCCAGCTCGGCCAGCAGTGCGTCGCGCCAGCGCGCCTGGTCGATCGCCTCGGCGACGTGGCTGTTGAAGTCGCAATACGGGCACTTCGACAGGCAGAAGGGCCAGTGGATGTAGACGCCGAAGCTGAACATCGGAATTGTTGCACCACGAAGGCACGAAGATCACGAAGGAACAGGTATATTGGCGCGCCGTGCGCCCCGGAAAATGCTTTTTCGTGTCCTTCGTGCCTTCGTGGTGAAAAACCTTTTATCCGAAACAGGCCGCGACCAGCTTGCGGAAGGCGTCGGCGCGGTGGCTGATGCGGTCCTTCTCGGCCGGGTCGATCTCGCCGAAGGTGCGCGAAGACCCGTCGGGCACGAACATCGGGTCGTAGCCGAAGCCCCTGTCGCCGCGCGGCGGCCAGACGACCGTGCCGTGCACGTATCCCTCGACCGCGACCTCGACCCCGTCGGGCCAGCACAGGCTCAGCGCGCAGACGAAATGGGCGCGGCGGTCGGGATTGGCGCCGAGTTCGCGCTCGACCCGCTCCATCGCGACGCGGAAGTCCTTGTCCGGCCCGGCCCAGCGCGCCGAATAGATGCCGGGATCGCCGCCGAGGGCTTCGACCGCCAGTCCGGAATCGTCGGCCAGCGCCGGCAGCCCCGAGGCGGTGGCGGCGGCCAGCGACTTGATGCGGGCGTTGGCGAGGAAGGTGTCGCCGGTCTCCTCGGGCTCGGGCAGGCCCAGATCGCCGGCCGAGACCACCTCGGCGCCGTAGGGCGCCAGCAGCGCGCCGATCTCGCGCACCTTGCCGGCGTTGTGGCTGGCGATCACCAGCCGCCCGCCGGCGAAGCGCCGGGTCACGGCGCCGCCCCGATCGCCTGGCGCTGCAGCGCCGCCAGATCGCGCACGCCCTTCTCGGCGAGGTCGAGCAGCGCCAGGAACTGGCCGCGCTCGAAGGGGACGTCCTCGGCGGTGCCCTGGACCTCGACGATGCGACCGTCGCCGGTCAGCACGAAATTGGTGTCGGCCTGGCAGGCCGAATCCTCGGCGTAGTCGAGGTCGAGCACGCAGTTGCCCTGGAAGATGCCGCACGACACCGCCGCGACCTGGCCGGGCAGCGGCACCGCCGCCATGACGCCCAGCGACACCAGCCGCTGGAACGCCAGGTGCAGCGCCACCCAGGCGCCGGTGATGGCGGCGGTGCGGGTGCCGCCGTCGGCCTGCAGCACGTCGCAGTCGATCTTGATCTGGCGCTCGCCCATCGCCGGCAGATCGGTCACCGAGCGCAGGCTGCGGCCGATCAGGCGCTGGATCTCCTGGGTGCGGCCGGACTGCTTGCCGCGCGCCGCCTCGCGGTCGGTGCGGCTGTGGGTCGAGCGCGGCAGCATGCCGTACTCCGCCGTCACCCAGCCCTTGCCGGTGTTGCGCAGGAACGGCGGCACGCGCTCGTCGACCGAGGCGGTGCACAGGACGTGGGTTTCGCCGAAGCGCACCAGGCACGAGCCCTCGGCGTACTTCGAGAAGCCGGGTTCGAGGACGACGTTGCGCAGCTGGTCGAAGGCGCGGCCGGAGGGTCTCATGGCGGATGTCCTGCGTTGGATCGATTCGGGCGGACCTTAGCCGCAGCGGCGGCGCGCGTCCAGCCGGCTCGAACCCTCTACATTTCGCAGCCGCGAAGGACTACATTGGTCACCCGTCCTCCCGGCTCGGAAATCCCCATGCGTTCCTTGCGCCTCGCCCTCGCCGCCCTCGCCGCCGCCCTGCTCGCCGCCGCCGGCGCCGCCGTCGCCCAGGAAGGCGACAAGCTGAGCTTCTTCCGCATCGGCACCGGCCCGACCGGCGAGACCCATTTCCCGCTCGGCGGCGTCATCGCCAGCGCCATCAGCAACCCGCCCGGCTCGCGCGAGTGCGAAAAGGGCGGCAGTTGCGGCGTTCCGGGTCTGATCGCGGTGGCGCAGTCGACCAACGGCGCCCTGGCCAACATCGCCGGCATCGCCGCCGGCACGCTGGACGCGGCGCTGGTCCACGCCGACGTCGCCTACTGGGCGTTCCACGGCACCGGTCCCTATCAGGGCAAGGGGGCGGTCGAGAATCTGCGCGCGGTGGCGATGCTCTACGTCGACAGCATGCATCTGGTGGCGCGCGCCGATTCGGGCATCGCCGCCGTCGGCGACCTGAAGGGCAAGCGGGTGTCGCTGGGCGGTCCGGATTCCGGGACGCTGATCGATTCGCGCCTCGTGCTGAAGACCCACCGCCTGGACGAGAAGGACCTGCAAGCGGCCTACCTCAAGCCGGGCCAGGCCGCCGACGCCCTGGCCGCCGGCGAGATCGACGCCTTCTTCGCGATCGACGCGCCGCCGGCGCCGGCGGTGGCCGAGCTGGCGCGCCGGGTGCCGATCAGCCTGGTGCCGATCGCCGGACCCGAGGCCGAGACGCTGCGGGCGGAATACCCGTTCTTCGCCGCCGGCACCATCCCAGCCGGCATCTACGAGGGGATCGCGGAGCCGGTGGCGACGCTCGATCTCGGCGTCGTGCTGCTGGTCGGCGCCCAGGTGCCGGACCAGCTCGTCTACGGCATCGCCAGGGCGCTGTGGCACGCCTCGACCCAGCAGCTTCTCAAGCGCGGCCATCCGCGCGGCAAGCTGGTCCAGCTCGAAGCGGCCGCCGAGCGCGTCGGCCTGCAGCTCCACGGCGGCGCCGCCGCCTACTACTTCGACGCCGGCATGGTGCGCTGAGGGCTCAGCCCGGCGGCGGCTCCTGCGCGGCCGCCGCCTTCCACGCCTGCATCGCCGGCAGCGCCCACACCGCCTCGACATAGGCGCGGCTCGGCGCGTCGAGGTCGACGGCGTAGGTGGTGAAACGGGTGACCACCGGCGCGAACATCGCGTCGGCGATCGAGAAGCGGCCGAACAGGAACGGCCCGCCGGCGCCGAACCGCGCCCGGCAGTCGGCCCACAGGAACTTGATGCGCGCGACCTCGGCCGCGACCTCGGGCGGCACCGGGTCGAGCGGCGTCAGCGCGCAGACATCCATGCTCATCGCGTTGCGCAGGGCGGGGAACCCGGAGTGCATCTCGCACGACACCGCGCGGGCGACGGCGCGGGCGGCGCGGTCGTCGGGCCACAGCCCGGCCTCGGGCGCCAGTTCGGCGACGTACTCGCAGATCGCCAGCGAGTCCCAGATCTTGAGCGCGCCGTGCTTCAGCAGCGGCACCTTGCCGCTCGGCGAGTGCCGCAGGATCTGCTCGCGGGTGTCGGGCCGGCGCAGCGTCACCATCACCTCGTCGAAGGCGAGGCCGGCGATCTCCAGCGCCAGCCACGGGCGCAGCGACCACGACGAATAGCGCTTGTTGCCGATGACCAGGACCAGATCCGACATGGGGCGACTCCCGCCAGTGATGCGATCGGCGATCATGGGGCGCGCCGCGCCGTCGCGCAAGACGACCGGCAGGGGTTTTCAGGGCGGCGCCGACGGGTCATGTTGTCAAGCGATATGAACCGGGAGGACTGCCGCGTGCTCGCCCATCTGATCGACGGCTCCGACGAGCGCATCGTCGCGCTGACGCCGCTGCGCAAGGCCGAACTGCAGGACTGGCTGGGCGGCCAGAGTCCCGGGCTGCGCGCCTGGGTCGAGACCACCGGCTTCGCCGCCGAGGCCGGCGCGACGGCCCTGATCGCCGGCGGCGACGGCCGTCTCGAGCGGGTGTTGTTCGGCCTCGGCGACGACGACGATCCCTGGGTGTTCGCGCACGGCCCGGCCAAGCTGCCGCACGGCGTCTACCGCCTCGACGCGAATCTGCCGCCCGAGGCGGCGACCTGGGCCGCGATCGCCTGGAGCCTCGCCACCTACAGCTTCGACCGCTATCGCCGCGACAAGCGCGACGAGTGGCCGGCGCTGCTGTGGCCGGCCGGCGC
Source organism: uncultured Rhodospirillaceae bacterium (assembly GCA_964545205.1). Classification (GTDB taxonomy): domain Bacteria; phylum Pseudomonadota; class Alphaproteobacteria; order Rhodospirillales; family Magnetospirillaceae; genus CAZJFH01. The sequence continues at coordinate 7,896 of CAZJFH010000072.1, read as the reverse complement.
CGACCGCGCCGCCGTCGAGCGCGTCGTCTGCGGCACCGCGCTGGTGCGCGACCTCGTCAACGTGCCGGCCGCCGACATGGGCCCGGCCGAGTTGGCCGGGGTCGTCGAGACCATGGCCGGGCACCACGGCGCCCGCTGCCGCACCATCGTCGGCGAGGAACTGCTGCTGGAGAACTATCCGGCGATTCACGCCGTCGGGCGCGCCAGCAGCCGCTCGCCGCGGCTGGTCGACCTGGCGTGGGGCGACCCGGCGGCGCCGAAGGTGACCATCGTCGGCAAGGGCGTGTGCTTCGATTCGGGCGGGCTCGACCTCAAGCCGGCGGCGGCCATGAAGCTGATGAAGAAGGACATGGGCGGCGCCGCCAACGCCATCGGCCTGGCCAAGATGATCATGATGGCCGCCCTGCCGGTGCGGCTGCGGCTGCTGGTGCCGGCGGTCGAGAACAGCGTCTCCGGCAGCGCCTTCCGGCCGCTCGACGTGCTGAAGACCCGCAAGGGCACCAGCGTCGAGGTCGGCAACACCGACGCCGAGGGGCGGCTGATCCTGTGCGATGCGCTGACCGAGGCCGATTCGGAGCAGCCGGCGCTGCTGCTCGACCTCGCCACCCTGACCGGCGCCGCCCGCACGGCGCTGGGGCCCGAGCTGCCGGCGCTGTTCGCCAACGACGACGCCCTGGCCGCCGACATCCTGCGCCACGCCGAGGCGGCGCGCGACCCGCTGTGGCGGCTGCCGTTGTGGGCCGGCTACCGGCGCATGCTCGACAGCAAGGTCGCCGACCTCAACAACGCCCCCGATTCGCCGTTCGCCGGCGCGATCACCGCGGCGCTGTTCCTGCAGGACTTCGTCTCGGCGGCGACGCCGTGGGCGCATCTCGACCTCTACGCCTGGAATCCGGCGGCGCGCCACGGCCGGCCGGAGGGCGGCGAGGCCATGGGCCTGCGCGCGCTCTACGGCGCCATCGCCGAGCGTTTCGGCGGCTGAGACATATCCCGATTGCCCCGTGCGCGGCAGTCGGGTAATTTCGTGGCCGCAACGAACGGCGGGCGGGTCATGGGTATGGAACTGAAGGCGAACCAGGCGCTCGATCTTTGGCGCGGAGCCATCGTCGAGAGCGTGCGGCGCGATTCGCCGGACCTGTCGGCCCGTCAGATGGCGCTGCTGCTGACCGTCTATCTGACGCCGCCGCCGCACACCGTGCGCGGCCTGGCCGGCGTTCTCAACGTCTCGAAGCCGGCGGTCACCCGGGCGCTCGACCGGTTGAGCGAACTCGGCCTGATCAAGCGCAAGGTCGACGACGCCGACCGCCGCAGCGTGCTGGTCCAGCGCACCGTGAAGGGCTCGGTGTTCCTGCGCGAGTTCGCCGACATCATCGTCGCCGCGGCGGCGACGGAGACGCAGTCGGTCTGATTTCTGCCGCCGCCTACGACCTGCCGATCGCCCGCCAGCCGATGTCGCGGCGGCAGAAGCCCTCCGGCCAGTCGATCCGGTCGACGGCCTGATAGGCGCGCGCCTGGGCCTCGGCGACGCTGGCGCCGGTGCCGGTGACGCCGAGCACGCGGCCGCCGGTGGCGATCACGCGGCCGTCCTCGGCCCGCGCGGTGCCGGCATGGAAGATGACGACGTCGTCGAGCGCGCCGGCGGCGTCGAGGCCGCGAATCGTCGTGCCCTTGGCGTAGGCGCCGGGATAGCCCTTGGCCGCCATCACCACGACCAGCGCGGCGTGGTCGTGCCATTCCGGGCGCTGGTCGGCGAGGCGGCCGTCGCGCGCCGCCATCAGGAGCGGCAGCAGGTCGGACTTCAGCCGCGCCATCAGCACCTGGCACTCGGGATCGCCGAAGCGGACGTTGTATTCCAGCAGCCTGGGCTCGCCGTCCTCGATCATCAGGCCGGCGAACAGCACGCCCTTGAACGGCTTGCCCTCGGCCGCCATGCCGCGCACCGTCGGCATCACGATCTCGTCCATGATGCGCCGCTCCATCGCCGGCGTGACGATCGGCGCCGGCGAATAGGCGCCCATGCCGCCGGTGTTGGGGCCGGTGTCGCCGTCGCCGACCCGCTTGTGGTCCTGGGCGGCGCCCAGCGACAGCGCCGTCTCGCCGTCGACCAGGGCGAAGAAGCTGGCCTCCTCGCCGTTCAGGAACTCCTCGACGACCACCTCGTCGCCGGCGCTGCCGAAGGCGCGGTCGGCCATGATCTCGTCGACGGCGGCCTCGGCCTCGGCGACGGTCTGGGCGATGATCACGCCCTTGCCGGCGGCCAGGCCGTCGGCCTTGACGACGATCGGCGCGCCGCGCGCGGCGATGAAGGCCTTGGCGGCGGCGGCGTCCCGGAAGCGGCCGTAGGCGGCGGTCGGGACGCCGTATTTGGCGCACAGGTCCTTCATGAAGCCCTTCGAGCCTTCGAGCGCGGCGGCGGCGGCGCTGGGACCGAAGGCCGGGATGCCGGCCGCCTCGAGCCGGTCGACCATGCCGGCGACCAGCGGCGCCTCGGGCCCGACGACGACGAAGCCGATGCCGGTGTCGCGGCAGAATCGCAGCACGCCCTCGACGTCGTCGGCGGCCACCGAGACGCAGGTCGCGACCGCGGCGATGCCGGCGTTGCCGGGCGCGCAGAACAGGGCCGAGCAGCCCTCCGAACCGGCCAGCGCCCAGCACAGCGCATGCTCGCGGCCGCCCGAGCCCACCACCAGCACCTTCATCGCTTCCTCCCTGCCCTTCGTCGCGGTTCCGGTTTGTAACCCGCCCGCGAGCGTGGTTCAACGCCCCCACGGCCGGCCGGTCTCGGCAAGCGCGATTGACCGCGACGCCGCGGCCGCAATACTGTCGTTGATCGCATGGAAACACGAGACCACGGATGGGCACGGCGATCCGACCCGATCTCGACGAGGCGCGGCGGCTGGCGATGGCGATCGCCGGCAGCATCGCCCGCCACTGCCCGTCGACGGGCGCCGAGGCGCTCGGGCGCAAGGCGGCGGTGATGCTGGGCGCCCTGGCCACCGAGAGCATCGGCGGGCCCGACGCGCTCGCCGCCGCCGGCCAGATCTGCGACGACCTGCACAGCCAGAGCTCGGTATGCCCCAACAACCGGCTGTGCAGCCTGCACCTGCTCAGTCAGCGACTGTCGAATCTGCTGCTGGGGCTTCCCCACTAGGCCCGCTTGGAAGGACCGGCGGGCGCCCGCGCGCCCGCCGTCCCGCTTCAGGCGCGCGTGCGCCGCGCCCCGTAGCCAAGCCCCGCCAGGGCCAGGCCGAACATGGCCAGCGTGCCCGGCTCGGGCACGTCGGCGGCGTCGTAGGACAGGGTGACCTCGACGAAGGCGCTGGAATCCCAGAACCCGACGCCGAAACTCTGGTCGCCGTTCAGGTCCAGGCTGATGCTGACCTGGCCGTCGGCGGTGATCGTCGCCATGTCGGCGGCCGAGATCGCGAACAGCTGGTCCCACTCGACGTCGTTGATGCCGTTGTTCTGGATGATGTTGGTGCCGCCGATCGTCGGGCCGGCATTGCCGCCGATGCCGAGCGAATCGATGTCCCAGGTCAGGAATTCGGTGGCGGTGCCGGGGTCGTAGTCGCCGCGGGCGTGGATCGTCAGGCTGCCGGCGCCGGCCGAGCCCGGGACCGGCGAGAAGTCGAACACGAAGTCCTGGCCGGCGACGGTCTGGCTTTCCGTCGCGTTGAGGACCACGGCGTTGGCGTTGCCGGCGGTGACGGCCGCCGCCAGGGCCATGCCGAACGTAATGCCTGCCAGTTTGATGGTCATCGTTTTTGCCTTTCCAGAACGAATGATGTAAATCGCAAGGCTGGAGGAGGAAATCTTCCGAATCCTCGGACCAAATCCGTGGCAACATTCGTGCCAGTCAAGCGATGCCGCCAGTACGGGCACCATCGCGCGGCCGCATGTAAAAGGCTCCGTCTCTGCGATACTTCCTGTTACCATGACCGATCACGCCGGAGGTCGTACGGCCGCTCGACGAGTCTGGCGACGCTGCCCCGATCGAGGGGCTTATCGCCGATGGCGAAACCTGCATAATGGCTGCCATGAACGCACCCCATCCCTCGGCCGGCCCCAGCGGCAACGTGATCGAGCTCACGGTCTCGGAAATCTCGACGGCGCTGAAGCGCACCGTCGAGAGCAGCTTCGAGCATGTGCGGGTGCGCGGCGAGATTTCGGGGTTCAAGCGCCACTCCTCGGGCCATCTCTATTTCAGCCTCAAGGACGCCGACGCGGTGCTCGACGCCTGCTGCTGGCGCCAGCAGGCGGCGCGGCTGGATCTGCGGCCCGAGGACGGGATGGAGGTGGTCTGCGTCGGCCGGCTGTCGACCTATCCCGGGCGCTCGAAATACCAGATGATCGTCGAGCGCATCGAGCTGGCCGGCCAGGGGGCGCTGCTCAAGCTGCTGGAGGACCGCAAGCGCCGGCTGGCCGCCGAGGGGCTGTTCGAGCCGGCGCGCAAGCAGCCGATCCCGTTCCTGCCGCGCGTCGTCGGCGTGGTGACCTCGCCGACCGGCGCGGTGATCCGCGACATCCTGCACCGGCTGAACGACCGATTCCCCCGCCATGTGCTGCTGTGGCCGGTGGCGGTGCAGGGCGATGCGGCGGCGGCCCAGGTCGCGGCGGCGATCGACGGCTTCAACGCCCTGCCCGAAGGCGGGACGGTGCCGCGCCCCGACGTGCTGATCGTCGCGCGCGGCGGCGGCAGCCTCGAGGACCTGTGGGCCTTCAACGAGGAGGTGGTGGTGCGCGCGGCCGCCGCCTCGCGGATTCCGCTGATCTCGGCGGTGGGCCACGAGACCGACACGACGCTGATCGACTACGCCGCCGACCTGCGGGCGCCGACGCCGACCGCCGCCGCCGAGAAGGCGGTGCCGGTGCGCCTCGAGCTGCTGGCCGCCGTCGCCGACCGCGAGCAGCGCCTCGCCAACTGCCTGGCGCGGGCGTTCGAGGACCGGCGGCTGCGCCTCGACGGTCTGGCGGCGCGGCTGCCCAATCTGCGCCGGCTGCTCGAAGACGCCTGGCAGCGCCTCGACGACCGCGCCGAGCGCCTGGGCAACGCCCTGCCCAACTATCTGCACCGCCGCGAATCGGACGTCCAGCGGCTGGCGGCGCGGCTGAGGAGCCCGCGCGAGCAGCTCGCCGACAAGGGCCACCAGCTCGCCCAGCTCGCACGGCGGCTCGACCATGCCGGCCGCACGGCGCTGACCGCGCGCCGGCACGAGTTCGAGCGTCTGGCGGGACGGCTGCGGCCCGAGCCGCTCGCCGGCGAACTGGCGCGCCGCGGCCGCGAGGTCGATGCGCTGGCCGCGCGCCTGGCCGCCGCGATGCCGCGACTGCTGGCCGACCGCGCCGCCGGGCTGGAACGTTGCGACCGGCTGCTGGAGAGCTATTCCTACCGCAACGTGCTGGCGCGCGGCTTCGCGCTGATCCACGACGGCGACGGCGCCCCGGTGACCAGCGCCGCCGCCGCGGCGCCGGGCGCCGGCTGGACCGTCGAGTTCCACGACGGCAAGGTCGGCGTCGTCGTCGGCCCGGGCGGCCGCCGGCCGACGCCGGCGCGGCGCCGCAAGCCCGGCCAGGGAGAGCTGTTCTGATGAACCCCCTGCCGCTGCTGGCGCTGCTGCTCGGCCTTGCCGCCCCCGCCGCCGCCCAGGAGTTGACGCTGCGCGGCGCCGCCGAGCAGGGCGGACTGCTGCTCGGCGCCACCGTTCCCGGGGCCGAGGTTTCGCTCGACGGCCGGCCGGTCCGCGTCGCCGCCGACGGCCGCTTCGTGATCGGCTTCGGCCGCGACGCCGGCCCGAGCGCGACCCTGGTCGTCCGCACGCCCGACGGCCGCGTCGCCGAGCGGCCGATCGCGGTGGCGCGGCGCGACTGGCCGGTGCAGCGCATCGACGGCCTGCCGCCGAAGAAGGTCACCCCCGACCCGGCGGCGCTGGCCCGCATCCGCGAGGAATCGGCGCTGGTGGCGGCGGCGCGGCGGCGCGACAGCGCCGAGGCGTGGTTCCTCGACGGTTTCCGGACCCCGGCCGAAGGCCGCGTCAGCGGCGTGTTCGGCAGCCAGCGCATCCTCAACGGCGAACCGCGGGCGCCGCATTCCGGCACCGACATCGCGGCCCCGGCCGGCGCCCCGGTGGTCGCCGCGGCGCCCGGCGAGGTGTCGCTTGTCCACGACGACATGTTCTTCACCGGCAAGACGGTGATGATCGACCACGGCCACGGCCTCGCCAGCGTCTACGCGCATCTGTCGGACATCGCCGTGCGCCCGGGACAGCGCGTGGCGGCCGGCGAGCGCATCGGCAGCGTCGGCGCCAGCGGCCGCGCCACCGGCCCCCACCTGCACTGGGGCGTCAGCTGGTACGACGCGCGGCTCGACCCCGAGACGGTTCTGAAAGTATACGGCCAATAGTTCTTGCGTATAGCGCCCCTTCCACTTCAGGGATAGCCGCTATACGCTGCCGGATCATGCTTGGCAAACCGCGACTCCATCAACACGCAAGGCTCGAATACGGCGCGGTGCTCCTTCTCGCCGGTCTCGGGGCGTTGCTGTCGCTGCTGGCCTACGTCCATCTGCGCCAGGGCGCGGCCGACGACGCCCGCGCGGCGGCCGAGCGGCATGCCACGATGGCGGCGACGGCCTTGACCGAAGCCTTCGGCCAGCACGGGCTGCTCGCCGACGCGCTGGCGGGACTGTTCGCCGGCGCGCGGCCGGTGTCGCGCGACGACTTCCAGGCGTTTTCGGCGCGGCTGTTCCCCGGCACCGCCGGCCTGCAGGCGGTGGCGTGGCTGCCGCGCCTCGAGGGCGGCCTGCACGGGCCGGAATCGTTCCCGGTCCACTTCATCGAGCCGATGCGCGCCAATGAGGCGGCGCTGGGCACCGACGCCGCCGCGCTGGCCGAGCGGCGGGCGGCGTTGCAGCGGGCCCGCGACAGCGCCGCGGCGGCCCTGAGCGGCCGCATGGTGGTGCCGCCGAGATCGGGGGCCGAGGACTCGCTGGTGCTGTTCCAGGCCGTCTACGAGTCCGGCCGGGCGCCCGACGGGCTGGTCGACCGCCGCCGGGCCCTGAAGGGCTTCGTCGCCGTCTCCTTCGCCGTCTCGCGCTTCGCCGCCGTGGTCGAGGCCGGACTGCCGGCCGACCAGGACCTCTATCTGCTCGACCTCGACGCGCCCGAGGGCCGGCGCCGGCTGTATTTCAAGCCCGCGCCGCTGGCCGGCGAGGCGCGCTCGCCGCTCGACGAGGCGGAGCTGCTCGCCGGGCCGCATCTGGCGCGCACGCTGGAACTGGGCGGCCGCACCTGGCGGCTGCTGATGGTGCAGCCGCCGCTGCCTTCGATGCCGCAGCCCGAACTCGGCGCGCTGGCGGTGCTGGTGGTCGGGCTGGTGCTCACCGGCCTGCTCGCCCTGCTCGGCCTGTCGAGCGTCGCGCGCTCGCGGCGGTCCGAGCAGCTGGCGCTGGCGATCGGGCACAGCAACGAGACCCTGTCGCGCGAAATCGCCGAACGCCGCGAGATCGAATCGGCGCTGCGCCTGACCGAGAGCCGGCTGCAGCTGGCGCTCAAGTCGGCGCCGCTGTCCTTGTTCAGCCAGGACGCCGACCTGCGCTACACCTGGATCTTCAAGTCGCGCCTGGGCCTGACGCTGGAGGGGGTGATCGGGCGCACCGACGCGCAGGTGATGGCGCCCGAGGACGCCGCGATCCTCGAGCCGATCAAGCAACAGGTGCTGCAGACCGGCGTCGGCTGCCGGCAGGAACTGCGGCTGCCCGGAGCCAGGGTCAATCTCGACCTCGCGATCGAGCCGCTGATCGACCACAAGGGCAACGTCAACGGCATCATCGGCACCGCCATCGACGTCACCCACGAGCGCGAGACCCAGAGGCGCCTGGCCGAGGCGCGCGCCGAAGCC
>CAZJFH010000071.1:15147-25731 GCA_964545205.1 uncultured Rhodospirillaceae bacterium | reverse complement strand
TTCATCGTGCTCGACGAGCCGACCAGCGCGCTCGACGTCTCGGTCCAGGCGCAGATCGTCGATTTGTTGCGCGACCTGCAGACGCGCTACAAGCTGGCCTACCTGTTCATCAGCCACGATCTGCGCGTCGTGCGCGCCCTGGCTGACGAGCTGATCGTGATGAAGGACGGCAAGGTCATGGAGGCCGGCGACGCCGACCAGATCTTCGACCATCCGCGCACCGACTACACCAAGGCGCTGATGGCGGCGGCCTTCGACCTCGAGGTCGCGCCGGGGGCGGCGGTGGCGGAGTGATCGTTGCGGGGGCGAATTGGAATTCGCTCAGGGAAAATCCCCTGGGAGCGCGGGCGTCTCGCCCGCCAAGCGCTCAGGCGGCCGACGGTGCGGGCGAGGACGCCCGCGCTCCCAGGGCAGATCCGCTTCCACGGAACCCTAATCCACCCGAATCTCGATCATCGCCGGCACGTGGTCCGAGGGCTGCTCCCAGCCGCGCGCCGCGCGCAGCACCCGGCTGCCGACCAGCCGGTCGCGCAGCTCGGGCGTGATCCACAGGTGGTCGAGGCGGCGGCCGCGGTCGTTGCGGGTCCAGTCGGGGCTGCGGTAGCTCCACCAGGTGTAGAGCTTCTCGCTGGCCGGCACGAAATGGCGCACGGCGTCGACGAAGCCGACGCTGGCCTGCAGCCGGGCGAGCTTGTCGACCTCGGCCGGCGTGTGGCTGACCACCTTGAGCATCTGCCTGTGCGACCAGACGTCGTTCTCGAGCGGCGCCACGTTGAGGTCGCCGGCGAGCACGACGCGCTGCGCCGGCCGGTAGGTCTCGGCGTACCAGGCGGCGAGCTCGTCGAGGAACTGCAGCTTGTGGGCGAACTTGTCGTTGACGGCGGGATCGGGCACGTCGCCGCCGGCCGGGACGTAGAGATTGTGCACCTCGATGCCGGCGATGGTGGCGATCAGGTGGCGGCAGTCGTCGCGCCCGCACCATGACGGCTGGGCGATGCTGTCGATCGGGATTCGCGACAGGATGGCGACGCCGTTGTAGCCCTTCATGCCGCGGATCGCGACATAGGGATAGCCGGCGGCGATCACCGCGTCGCGCGGGAACAGCGCGTCGGGGGTCTTGGTCTCCTGCAGGCAGATGACGTCGGGGCGCAGTTCCTCGGCCATGCGCAGCAGCAGGGCCAGGCGCAGCCGGACCGAGTTGATGTTCCAGGTGGCGATCGACAGCAGCGGCATGGGGGGTTTCCGGGCGAATGAGGCGCCCATCCCTAGCAGGCGCGGCGGCGGAAAAAAAGGTTTGTCGCCGATGAGCGGGGCGCTCTCCGGAATTCGGCGACGAACCAAAAAAAAACCCCGGCATCGCCGGGGCTCAAGTTCAGGGAGGAAACGTCCAAGAAGGCAGAGAGATCTGCCGGACACCCCCAAGATAGCGACGTCGCGCCGCGACGAGAATGGTAATACCGGCATGGGGCCATGCGCTCAGGGCATAGGTTACCGGCGGCTCAATGTCCAGGCGCGATCACGATAGGCGACGTGCACCTGGTCCTGGTCCAGCGCCGCCGCCATCCGCGCCGCGACCTCGTTGAGCATGGTCTCGATCTCGTCGTCGGGACAGTCGCCGAGCTCGGCCGGCAGCGCCTCGCCGGCGAAGATGGCGACCGGCTCGCGGGCGATGGCGCCGCCGCGCGGATAGACGACCTCGCCCCGGGTGAACATGCCCGACAGCACGTTGCGGCCGAGGCCGGCGCGCTCGGCCATCCAGGCCTTCGCCGCCGCCGCCGCCTCCGCCAGCGAATGGACCGGCGCCGACGCGTCCCAGCCCTCGCGCAGGCCGACGGTGACGCGGAACTGCCGGCGCGGGCCGAAGGAATCGCGCATCAGGTGGTAGCGGTCGGGCATCGCGGGCTCCTAGAGCGGCTGGCCACGCATCAGCCGCGGCAGGTCGCCGACCAGGCCCATGGCGTGGCGCATGAACAGGCGCTTGACGGCCGGCAGGCGGTCGACGGCGGCGAGGCCGAGGTCGCGGGCCAGCCGCAGCGGCGCGACGTCGTTCGAGAACAGCCGGTTCAGCCCGTCGGTGACGCCCAGCATCAGCATGTTGTCGAAGCGCCGCCATTGCTGGTAGCGCGCCAGCAGCGCCGGATCGCCGGGATCGAGGCCGAGGCGCAGGGCGTCGACGATCAGCTCCGACAGCGCCGCGACGTCGCGCAGGCCCATGTTCATGCCCTGGCCGGCGATCGGATGCATGCCGTGGGCGGCGTCGCCGATCAGCGCCAGCCGCCGGTCGGTGTAGCGCTCGGCGAACTGCAGCGACAGCGGATAGCCGAAGCGCGGCCCCTCGACCGCGATGGCGCCCAGGAAGTCGCCGAAGCGCAGCGCCAGCTCGGCCAGGAAGGCGTCGTCGCCGGCGGCCAGGATCGCCGCGGCGAGCTCGGCGCGCTCGGTCCAGACGATCGACGAACGCTGGCCGGGCAGCGGCAGGATGGCGAAGGGGCCGGCGGGCAGGAAACGCTCCTGGGCGACGCCGCGATGCGGCAGCGCGTGCGCCACCGTGCAGACGATGCCGACCTGGCCGTAGTCCCAGCCGGTGACGCCGATGCCGGCGGCGCGGCGCAGGGCCGAGCCGCGACCGTCGGCGGCGATCGCCAGGCGGGCGCGCACGCGGCGGCCGTCGGCCAGGGCGCCGGTGACCGCGCCGGCGCCGCGCTCCAGCGACTCCAGCCGCGCCGGCGCCAGGAAGCGCACGCCCGGCAGCTCCGGCAGGCGCGCCGCCTGGGCGCGGCGGATGCCGCGATTCTCGACGATCCAGCCCAGCGGCCGGTCGCCGACCTCCTGGTAGTCGTAATGCAGGAACAAGGGCGATTCGCCGTCGGAGACGCGGATCTCGTTGATCGCCGCGGCGAAGGGCTCGATGTGCCGCCACAGCCCGATCGCCTCGAGCATCGCCTGGCAGCCCTGGGCCACCGCCGAGGCGCGGCCGTCGAAGGCGGCGTCCAGCGCGGCGTCGGGATGCTCGCGGTCGATGCACAAGGTCCGGGCGCCGGCCTGGCCGAGCGCGCAGGCCATCGTCGCGCCGACCAGGCCGCCGCCGACCACCAGCACGTCGGCGTCGAGGAATCGGGTCTCGCTCATGGCCGGAGTGTCGCCCGGCCCGGCCCGCCTGTCCAGCGGCCGGAGGGTGGGCCCGCGGCGGCGGGCACCGAACCGGCACCATCTGCACGTTTATTGTGCACGCAGGCGCCGGTGCCCAGGCGGGCGCCGGCGCAAACGAGCGAAAACCCGCCGTAAACCGCATTCGGCACGGCTCTTGAAAGAAGGTTCTGCGCGCGGAATTTTCCGCTGCCGGCGCGGACCCGGCAACGGGCGAACTTGGCGGCTCGCCGCCGCACCCGCCGGGGACCGGTGGACGCCGCGCGGTGCGGGCGAGCCCGGAGACTATGGGGAACACGATCGATGAAACTCGTCATGGCCATCATCAAGCCCTTCAAGCTCGACGAGGTGCGCGAGGCGCTGACGCCGCTCGGCGTCCAGGGCCTGACCGTCACCGAGGTCAAGGGATTCGGCCGCCAGAAGGGCCAGACCGAGATCTACCGCGGCGCCGAATACGTCGTCAGCTTCCTGCCCAAGGTCAAGGTCGAGGTCGCGGTCAACGACGATCTCGCCGGCCAGGTGATCGAGGCGATCCAGCAAGCCGCCCACACCGGCAAGATCGGCGACGGCAAGATCTTCGTCTTCGACATCGCCGGCTCGGTGCGCATCCGCACCGGCGAACTCGACGCCGCGGCGCTCTGACGCCCGGCGTGCATCCCCGGGGCGTCGGACCCCCGGGGACATTTCGCAGCATCTCCTCCCTGAACTCGGGCCCGTGGGCGACCACGGGCCCGCTTTTTTCGGGTTCGTCGCCGAATTGCGGGGGGAGCGGCAACGACTCCCCCTCTCCCGCCTGCGGGAGAGGGAGGGTGAGGGTGTCTTACGGCCGAAGGCCGGATGTGAGCCACGTGCCGCTGCCCTCACCCTCCCAGCCTTTGGCTGGGCCCCTCCCTCTCCCGCGTGCGGGAGAGGGTCAGTTACGCCGCCCCGGAATTCGGCGATGAACCATTTTTTTGGGAAGAAGGGAGGCCGGCGAACCGGCCTCCGCCTGTCTACGGCTTAGGCGGGTCGTCCATCCAGTCGAGGACGGCCCAGACCAGCATTGTGAGGTGGTAGCAGATCCTAAACATCGGGCCTCCGATGTGAGCCAGTGTTGACATGGGCTCAACTTCGGGGCTTGCTGATGATACGGAAGCCAGCAAGGCCCCCAAGGCTGAGCAGGTTATCGAAGCCCCGGATTCCTCTGGTACAGGGTCCGGGGTTTTTCGTATCCGCCGGCCACGATCTCGGCCTGGTGTTCGGGCGTCAGCGTAAAATCGGCGCGCCAGCGGACGACCCATAGGCTAGCCTCTGATCTCCCCGCCCACAAGCACCGTCAATGTAGCTTCTTGGCAGATGTCCACAGCATGTTGTGGTTAGCCAAAGGATTGCAGCGCCAGGACTAGGCCGGCACCGGCCAAGGGCTCCTCGCATCTGGACCTCGACTCTGCACAGCACGACCTAGTCGCCGACTCTCGTGGTGAACCCATTATCGGAACGCCCCTGCGCGATTTGCCCAAATTCGCGTCAAAGCCCGACATGCACAAAATGCAGGCTGCGTCAGGGCGCGCTGCCTGTTTCCCCGGCACACGCTCGCAGCGCCACCCTGCCCCATGCGGCTAAACTCCGCTAAGCCCCTGATTTCCCTGCCCTGGCACGGTTCTTGTTACTTCACCTCCCGAGAGTGGCGGCCGGCGGTCGTCACGTCGGTCGAAACGTTTGAATCGCCGCGAGGCGCTTCGGGGGTGACTATGAACAGACTTGCCAGATCATCGTTGTTTTCCGCCGGCCTGCTGCTGGGCCTGACGCTGCTCGGGTCGGCGGGATCGGCGCAGGAGGCGGCGGAGGCGACGCCGGCGATCGACAGCGGCAGCACCGCCTGGATGCTGACCGCGACGGCGCTGGTCCTGATGATGACCATTCCGGGCCTGGCGCTGTTCTACGGCGGCATGGTGCGCAAGAAGAACGTGCTGTCGATGGCGATGCAGAGCTTCTCGATCGCCGCGCTGGCCAGCGTGCTGTGGGCGGTGGCCGGCTACAGCCTGGCCTTTTCCGAGGGCAACGCCTTCATCGGCGGCCTCGACAAGCTGATGCTGGCCGGGGTCGGCGTCGACTCGCTGTCGGGCGCCATTCCCGAGACGGTGTTCATCACCTTCCAGATGACCTTCGCCATCATCACCCCGGCGCTGATCACCGGCGCCTTCGCCGACCGCATGAAGTTCTCGGCGATGATGGCGTTCATGGCGATCTGGATCCTGGCCGTCTACGCGCCGGTCTGCCACTGGGTGTGGGGCGGCGGCTTCCTCGGCGGCGACGGCGTGCTCGACTACGCCGGCGGCACCGTCGTGCACATCAACGCCGGCGTCGCCGGCCTGGTCGCGGCGCTGGTGCTCGGCCCGCGCAAGGGCTACGGCACCGACAACATGGCGCCGCACAACCTGACCCTGTCGGTGGTCGGCGCGGCGCTGCTGTGGGTCGGCTGGTTCGGCTTCAACGCCGGCTCGGCGGTGGCCGCCGACGGTCGCGCCGGCATGGCGATGCTGGTGACCCAGATCGCCGCCGCGGCGGCCGCGCTGTCGTGGATGGCCGCCGAATGGCTGCTGCGCAAGAAGCCGTCGGTCCTGGGCGCGATCTCGGGCGCGGTGGCCGGCCTGGTCGCCATCACCCCGGCCTCGGGCTTCGTCGCGCCCGGCGGCGCCCTGGTCATCGGCCTGGTCGCCGGCGTCGCCTGCTTCTGGGGCGCCACCGGCCTCAAGCACATGCTGAAATACGACGACTCGCTGGACTGCTTCGGCGTCCACGGCATCGGCGGCATCGTCGGCGCGGTGCTGACCGGCGTGTTCGCGGCCGAGGCGATCGGCGGCACCGCCGGGCTGCTGGAAGGCAACGCCGGCCAGGTCGGCACGCAGATCTACGGCATCGTCGCCACCATCGCCTACGCCGCCGTCGCCACCTTCATCATCCTCAAGGCGATCGATCTGGCGATCGGGCTGCGGGTGACCGGCGACGAGGAGCGCGAGGGCCTCGACATCACCCAGCACGGCGAGGTCGTGCACTGAGCATCGCCTCGCGCCGCCCGGCCCAGGGGGACGGGCCGGACGGAACGGGAGGAGGGGCGCCGCAAGGCGCCCCTCCCTTCGCATGCGGCGCCCGTCACTTCACCTTCTTGGCGCCGTTTTCTTCCAGATAGGTCTTCGCGCGCAGGCCGATGTCGGCCGCCTTGACCTGGTACTGCCACCACTGGCCGGCCCACAGGGTCGCCGACTGCCAGTCCTCCTTCATCGCCGCGGCCTCGGCCTTGGCCTTGGACTCGGCGGCGAAGTTGAGCTGGTCGGTGGCGTCCTCCATCATGCTGACCACCGTCGGGAAGTCCTGGTAGTTGGTCGAGGTGATGTAGCCGACGACGCCGTCGATCACCGCCTGGGTGTCGAGGTTGGCCTTGTACTGCTTGTCGTAGTCGGCCTTGCCGTAGCTGGCGCCCTCCTTCATCTCGGCCGCCGCGGCCTTCATGCCCTTGGGACGGACCAGCAGGTAGCCTTCCATCTCGAGGTGCAGGGCCGAGCAGAACTCGGTGCAGTAGTACGGGAACACGCCGGCGCGGTCGGCGAGCATCTTCGCCGAGGCGGTCTTGCCCGGCTCCAGCGACAGGTTGACGTTGTAGGTCGAGACCGCGAAGCCGTGGGTCTCGTCCTGGGCGCGCTCGGTGTTGGTCATGTGGAAGGTGACGGTGTCGCCCTCCTCGACCTCGACGATCTCGGGGGTGATGTGCGAGCGGATCAGGGTGCCGTAGACCTTGACGTTCTTGCCGTCGCGCACGATCCGCTCCTTGCCCGGCCGCGTCGCCTCGGGGTGCTTCTCGCCGGTGCGGCTGTCGGTGCCGTACTTGTAGCGGATCAGCGGCTTGAGCTTGTCGGCGGCGATCGCGGCGACGTAGTGCGGCTCGCCCAGCGGCACCGGCATGTCGTAGAGCAGCGTCATCTTGTCGCCCGAGATGTCGATGAGCTGGTGGTTCTGCGGATGCAGCGGCCCGACCGGATTGAAGCGGTCGATCGCCAGCTTGTTCAGCGACACCAGGTACTTGCCGGCCGGCTTCTTGGAATCGCCTTCCATCGTCATCAGGTGGCCGACGTTGTAGTGCACCGACACGCGGTCGAGCACCTTGCCCGCGCAGTAGTCGTACTTGACGACCTGGCTGTCGACGTAGAGCGAGGTGTAGGCGATGCACGGCCTGGAATCGTACTGGGTGTGCAGCGGGCCGAGGCCGACCTGGATCTGCTTGTGGATCGCCTCCTCGAACTCGACGATCGGGATGCCGTAGGGATCCTTGCCGGCGAACTTCTTGTTCTTCAGCGCGTCCATCATCTTGTCGAAGCTGTAGACGCTGACGCTGGAATCGAGCTTGCCGCCGACGATCAGGAACTTGCCGTCGGGGCTGACGTCGACGCCGTGCGGGCTCTTGGCCTCGGCGACCAGGAACAGGACGCCCTCGTCGACGGCGGTCTGCATCGACAGCACCGGATGGCCGTTGATCATGCGCACGCCCTTGCCGGCCTTGACCAGCTCGGCGGCCTTCTGCCAGTTGACGACGTGCAGGAAGTCGGTGTCGTTCTGCGAGCAGCCGGCCTCGAACGGCGGCCGGCCGCGCTCGATGCCGCCGACGTAACGCTCGGAGCAGAACGAGTTGATGAACGACCAGCCGTGCGACGGGCCCTTGCCGGCGTCGGACAGGTCCTGGCTGTAGGGCGGCAGCTCGAGGGTGAAGGACTCCTCCGGGACGATGCGGCCCTTCTTCTTGTCGAACTTCCAGTAGGTGACGCCGCCGCGGTACTTGTCGTTGAACTCCTCGAGCGGCGCGAACTCGCCGCCCAGCGGCACCGGATACTGCGCCGCCTGGATGATGTATTCGGTGTTCTCGGTGACGAAGGTGCCGCCGTGCTCGGAGCGGAACACCGGGTTGACGACGATCTGCTGCGTCTCGAAGTCGTGCAGGCTGACGACGCCGATGCGCGGATTGGCCTTGTCGTTGATGAACACGTATTCGCCGTCGTAGACGCCGTCGGTCTCGGAGAAGGCCGGGTGGTGGGTGTCGCCCCAGGTCAGGAGCTGGCCGTCGATCCGGCCCTGCTCGAGGACGCGCTTGGATTCCTCGTCGAAGCCGAAGCCCTGCCACGGCTCGGGCGTGAACACCGAGACGTATTTCAGGATGCGCATCGACGGGATGCCGTAGACCATCAACTGGCCCGACTGGCCGCCCGAGCTGATGGCGATGAACTCGTCGCGGCCGCCCGACGGCGTGTAGGTCTTCATCGCCGCCAGCGCGTCCTTGTCGGTCAGGCCGCGCGCCTTCATCACCTCCTGCAGCGTCTCGGCGCGGGCGCCGCCGGCCGCCGTGGCGGCGATCACCGCCAGGGAGGCCATCCCCAACAACGTCTTTCTCATGTCTTCCCCTCGCTCATGCGGATGCCGGGCGCGCCCAGTGGTCGGAATGCGCGCGGCGGCGGAAAAAGGGCCGATCGCCGGCCCGGAGCGATTTGACGCTAGTCTGCTCCGGCAAGGGTCAAAATGATAATTCGCAAACGCAGGACGGGACTCCGCCAAGAGAATCGCAATCTCCACCAAAAGGCTGAGCAAGACTTGGAGCGGTTTTATTAAAGACTTGACGGATGCCAAGCTTGGGGCGGGGCTTGACGTCGGTCACTACAGGAAGCTGTAGGGGTCGACGTCGACCTGGATGCGCACGTCGGCCGGCGGGTCGACCTTGGCCAGCCAGGCGCGCAGCAGCGCCTGGACGTTGACGTGGCGCGGCGCCTTGAGCAGCAGGCGGCGGCGGTGGCGGCCGCGCAGCAGGGCCAGCGGCGCCGGCACCGGGCCCCAGACGTCGATCTCCGGCCCGTGCGGCGCGGCGCGGCCGAGGGCGCGGGCGACGGCGTCGACGCGGGACTGGTCCGGTCCCGAAACGATCAACGCGGCGAGGCGCCCGAACGGCGGCATCGCCGCGTCGCGCCGCGCCTGCGCCTCCTCGGCCAGGAAGCGCGCCGAATCGCCGGCGGCCAGGGCGCGCATCACCGGATGGTCGGGCTGGAAGGTCTGCAGCAGCACGCGCCCCGGATGCTCGGCGCGGCCGGCGCGGCCGGCGACCTGCCACAGGAGCTGCCAGGTGCGCTCGGCGGCGCGCAGGTCGCCGCCCGAAAGCCCGAGATCGGCGTCGACGACGCCGACCAGGGTCAGCAGCGGGAAATGGTGGCCCTTGGCGACGATCTGGGTGCCGATCAGGATGTCGATCTCGCGCGCCGCCATGCGCCGCACCAGCTCGGCGGCGGCCTGCGGCCCGGCGATCAGGTCGCTGGCCATCACCGCCGCGCGCGCCTGCGGGAAGCGCTCGGCGACCTCCTCGGCCAGGCGCTCGACGCCCGGTCCGCACGCCGCGAACCCGTCGGCGACGCCGCAGGACGGGCATTCGTCGGGCTTGCGGATCGCGTGGCCGCAGTGGTGGCAGTTGAGCCGCGCGTTGTGCCGGTGCTCGACCAGCCAGGCGGTGCAGTTCGGGCATTGCAGCCGGTGGCCGCAGGTCCGGCACAGGGTCAGCGGCGCGTAGCCGCGCCGGTTCAGGTACAGCAGGGCCTGCTCGCCGGCGGCCAGGGTGGCGGCGATGGCCTCGGTCAGCGGCGGCGACAGCCATTTGCCGCGCGCCGGCGGCGTGCGGCGCATGTCGATGGTCGCGATCTCGGGCAGCTCGGCGCCGGCGTGGCGTTCGGGCAGGTGCAGGCGGGCGTAGCGGCCGGTCTCGACGTTGACCGTGGTCTCGAGCGACGGCGTCGCCGAGGCCAGAACCACCGCGTGGCCGCCGAGGCGCCCGCGCACCACCGCCATGTCGCGGGCGTGGTAGATGACGCCCTCCTCCTGCTTGAACGAGGCGTCGTGCTCCTCGTCGACGACGATCAGCCCGAGATCGGGAAAGGGCAGGAACAGCGCCGAGCGGGCGCCGACCACCACCGGCGCCCGGCCCTCGGCGGCGGCGCGCCAGGCGTCGCGCCGCGCCGCCGGCGTCAGCTCGGAATGCCACACCGCCGGCGCCACCCCGAAGCGGCGGCGGAAGCGCTCCAGCCACTGGCTCGACAGCGCGATCTCGGGCAGCAGCACCAGCGCCTGGCGGCCGGCGGCGATCGCGGCCGAGACGGCCTCGAAATAGACCTCGGTCTTGCCCGAGCCGGTGACGCCCTCGAGCAGGGTCACCGAGAAGCCGCCGGCGACCGCGTTGCGCAGCGCCGCCGCCGCCGCACCCTGGCCGTCGGACAGCGGCGGGCCGGCGCGGTCGCGCGCGGGGACCGCCCAGCCGCGCGGCGCCACGGCCTCGGCGGCCAGCACCCCGGCGTCGGCGAGGCCGCGCACCACGCCGGCGCCGACCCCGGCCTCGCGCGCCAGATCGGCGGCCGACAGCGCGCCGGCGCGGGCGATCTC
>CAZJFH010000071.1:0-15108 GCA_964545205.1 uncultured Rhodospirillaceae bacterium | reverse complement strand
GCGCAGCCGCGCCGGGGTCGCGCGCACGCCGAGCTCGTCGAGCGCCCCGGCCAGCCGGTAGACGACGCCGTGGCGCGCCGGCTCCAGCGCCGCCGGCACGCTCATCGCCATCTTCAGCACCGCGCCCGCCGGCGCCAGGGTGTAGGCGGCGACCCAGTCCACCAGGCGGCGCACCGGCTCGGGCAGCGGCGGCGCGTCGAGCCTGGCGGCGACCGGCTTGAGCCTGGCCGGCGCCACGTCGCCGCGCGCCGGGCCCCAGACGACGCCGGTCTCGAACCGCCGGCCCAGCGGCACGCGCACGAAGTCGCCCGGCGCCAGCGCCAGGCCGGCGGGCACCGCGTAGTCGTAGGCGCGGTCGAGCGGCAGCGGCAGCAGAACGGCGACCCGCCCCGCCTCGGCCTCGGGAAAAATGCTGGAACTGGCACCGCCGAAAGTCATGGGCTACACTCTAGCCGCCCCGCCGTCCGGCCGCCAGCCGGCGGCGTTCCGCGTCGTTCCGGAGCAACGATGAAGTTCTTTATCGACACCGCCGACATCGGCGAAATCCGCGAACTGGCCGAGACCGGCATGGTCGACGGCGTCACCACGAACCCGACCCTGGCCGCCAAGACCGGCCGCTCGTTCCTGGAGCTCGTCGACGAGATCTGCCACCTGATCCCCGGCCCGGTCAGCGCCGAGGTGGTGGCGACCGACTTCGAGGGCATGCTGCGCGAGGGCCGGGCACTGCACAAGATCCGCCACAACGTCGCCATCAAGGTGCCGCTGACCCGCGACGGCCTGCGCGCCTGCAAGGAGCTGGCCGGCGAGGGCGCGATGGTCAACGTCACCCTGTGCTTCTCGGCGGCGCAGGCGATCCTGGCCGCCAAGGCCGGCGCCACCTTCGTCTCGCCCTTCGTCGGCCGCCTCGACGACGTCGGCGCGGAAGGCATGGACCTGATCGCCGACATCGTCGGCATCTTCGGCCAGTACGAGAGCTTCCGCACCGAGGTGCTGGTCGCCTCGGTCCGCCATCCGATGCACGTGGTGCAGGCGGCGCGGATGGGCGCCGACGTCGTCACCATGCCGCCCAAGATCCTGCGCCAGATGTACGAGCACCCGCTGACCGACAAGGGCCTGGCGGCGTTCCTGGCCGACTGGGCCAAGACCGGCCAGAAGATCGTGGAGGGCTGAGGGGATGTCGAGACGCGACGACGCCGCCGCCGCCGAGCCGCAGGCGAGCGAGGCGCAGGTGCTCGCCTATCTGCGCGCCCATCCCGACTTCCTGATCCGCCACCCCGACATCGCCGTGCGCCTGGCGCCGCCGGCGCGGGTCAAGGGCGACGGCGTCGCCGACCTGCAGCAGTTCATGATCGAACGCCTGCGCCACGACCTCGACGAGATGCGCGGCTGCGCCGAGCATCTGATCTCGACCACCCGCAGCAACATGTCGATCCAGTCGCGCACCCACCAGGCGGCGCTGGCGGCGCTGTCGGCGCGCGACATGGCCGAGATGGTCCAGGTGCTGGGCGACCTGCCGGCGCTGCTCGACGTCGAGGTGGTGGCGCTGGCCTTCGAGGCGGCGGCCGGGGTGATCCCCGACCTGTCGGTCGCCGGCATCCAGCGCCTGCCGGCCGGCTTCGTCGATCGGGCGCTCGACGGCGCCGGCCGCGAGGTGGCGCTGCGGGCGTCGAGCCCCGGCGCGCCGGAGGTGTTCGGCGCCGGCGCCGGCCTCGTGCGCTCCTACGCGCTGGTGCGCCTGGAGCCCGGCGAGCGCCGCCCGGCCGGCCTGCTCGGCCTCGGCGGCCGCCAGGAACGCAGCTTCCACGCCGGCCAGGGCACCGAGCTGCTGGTGTTCCTGGCCCGGGTGGTGCAGCACGCGGTGGCGCGCTGGGTGGGATGATGGGCCGCACGGGCGCTCCCTCTCCCCTGGTGGGAGAGGGCCGGGGCGAGGGGGTGTCGACGCCCGGCCGGACGGTGGAATCACCCTCACCCTCCCAGCCCTGCGGGCCGGGCCCCTCCCTCTCCCCTCGAGGGAGAGGGGCAGAAGGATGAAGACCCCGATCGCCTTCCTCGGCGACGCCGCCCTGCGCGAGGCGATCGCGGCGTGGCGGCGCTGGCTGGGCGAGGAGAAGCGCTGCTCGGCGCACACGCTGGACGGCTACGGCCGCGACCTCGCCGCCTTCCTGTCGTTCCTGACCGAACATCTCGGCGACGCGCCGCGGCTCGACGATCTCGCCGGCCTGACCGCGGCCGACTTCCGCGCCTGGCTGGCGCGGCGCGGCGCCGAGGGGCTGGCGCGCAGCTCGCAGGCCCGCGCGATGTCGACGCTGCGCGGCTTCTTCCGCTTCCTCGACCGCCGCGGCCTGGTCCACAACGCCGCGCTGGCGGCGGTGCGCAGCCCCAGGCCGCCGCGCGCCGTGCCCAAGCCGCTGGCCGCCGAGGACGCGCTCGAGGCGCTGCGGACGGCGGCCGAGCTGCAGGACGCGCCGTGGCTGGCGGCGCGCGACCTGGCGCTGTTCAGCCTGCTCTACGGCTGCGGGCTGCGCCTCGGCGAGGCGCTCGGCCTGACCCGCGGCCAGGCGCCGAAGGGCGACGTGATGACGGTGACCGGCAAGGGCCGCAAGCAGCGCATCGTGCCGGTGCTGCCGCTGGTGCGCAGCGCGGTCGCCGATTATCTGGCGTTGTGCCCGTTCGCCGGCGGCGCCGAGGCGCCGCTGTTCGTCGGCGCCCGCGGCAAGCCGCTCAATCCGGGGGTGGTGCAGCGGCAGATGCGGCGGCTGCGGCTGCTGCTGGGGCTGCCGGAGACGGCGACGCCGCACGCCCTGCGCCACAGCTTCGCCACCCATCTGCTGGCCGCCGGCGGCGATCTGCGCACGATCCAGGAACTGCTGGGCCATGCCTCGCTGTCGACGACCCAGCGCTACACCGCGGTCGACGCGGCGCGGCTGGCCGCCGCCTACGACGCCGCCCACCCGCGCGCCAAGGCGCGGACGTGATCTCATGCCATCCCGCGTCTGAACCGACTCCCGCCGTCATGCCGGCGAAGGCCGGCATCCATCCGCGGGGGCGACGATGCTTCGGCCTGAAGGTCCGTTCAAAGGCGTCCGGGCATCAGCCCTTGGCGGCGTCGCCCCTGAGCATGTCGATCTTGTTGCGCATGGCGCCGAGCAGGCCGTCGACGCCGCCGGTCGACTGGATCGCCGAGGTGTATTCCGAGCGGTGGGTGATCGCCATGCTGACGCCCTCGACGATGATGTCGACGACCCTGAAGCCGGCTTCGGATTCGCGCACCCGCCAGGTGACCGGCACCGCCGGGCCCTTCGGGCGGTTGACGCGGGTCTCGATCAGCAGCGCCTCGCCCTCGTTGCCGAAGGAGGTCACGTCGATCGTTTCGCCACCGTATTCGTCGAAGCGGCGCGACCAGGTGATCACCGTCAGGTCCTCGAACAGCGACAGGAACTGCTCGCGCTGCTCGGGCGTGGCGATGCGCCAGTAGCGGCCGAGGATGAAACGGCCGATCTCCTGCAGGTCGAAACGGGTGTGCAGCAGCTCGCGGAACCGGGCCTGCTTCTCGGCGACGGTCATCTGGCGCGAGGCCATGCTGACGGCCTCGTCGGTCAGTCCCTTCATGAACTTCTCGGCCGCCTCGCGGTTGGCGGCGAAGCCGGGATTGACGGTGACGACCAGGCAGGCGAGGCCGAGGACGGCGGCGAACAGACGGCGGGAGAGCATCGTGCGCGGTTTCCGGTTCTTAACCAATCTGGTCAATCAGCTATCACAGCATCATCCAAAAGGCCAGGGTGAAGGGCGTGGTTCACGACTCGCCGATCAACCGCACGGCGGCCAGGCCGCCGCCCGGCGTCTGGAAATTGGTCGTCTGGCCCCTGTACAGGCGCGCCGACAGGAACTGCACCCGGCCGTCGTAGACGAAGTTGCGCAGGTCGACCTTCAGCGCCCGGTCGCCGCCGGCCGCGCGCAGCCACCGCTCGCTCGGCGGCACCAGCGCCTGGGCGACGTAGTCGCCGGCCAGCACGACCTCGCGCCACACCCGCCGGGTCAGCTTGTCGCCGCGATAGGCCGCCTTGCTGCCGTAGCCGGCGACCGGCTTGAAGAACAGCCGCTGGCGCGCCGCCCACAGCGCCTCGGCCGCGGCCGCCGTCACCGCGCGGGTGCGCGGGACGCCGGCGGCGAGCAACGCGATCGTCTCGGCCGGCACGCCCCAGGCGGCCAGCCGCTCCGGGTCGGTGAGGTGGATCAGCGCCCGCTTGTCGGCATGCAGCGCATGGGCGCGCGGATGCGGCGTCACCACCACGGCGCCGGCGGCGTAGGCGGCCGCCAGGGCGGCGTGCCCCGGCGCCGCCAGGTAGAAGTCGCACAGCCGGTTGTAGACCAGGTCGACCGGGGCGCCGTCGAGCCGCAGCGCGCCGTCGCGCCACTCCAGGGCGGCCGCGTCGGCGATCTCGGCCGCGACGCCGCGGGCGCGGAACATCTGCTCGAACAGCAGGAATTCCGGGTAGAGGAACTGGCCGTCGGGGCGGTCGTCGACGATGGCGACGCGGCGCAGCGGCGCGGCGCCGCGCTGCAGCCGCCATTCGGCCAGGAACATCGCGAACAGCGTGTCCTCGAACTGGGCGAGGCCGGGATGCGGCCGGCTGTCCTCGCAGCAGGCGCTCTGGGCGCGGGCGACCCGCGCCGACAGCAGGGCGCCGCCGGCGTTGGTGTTGATCTCGATCAGCCGCGGCCCCTCGGGTCCGAGATGGAAGTCGTAGCTGACGAAGGCGCCCTTGGGGCCGAAGGCGTGGCGGGCGGCGGCCGGCGCGCCGGCCAGCATCGTCTCGGCGAAAGCCGGCAGCCGCACCACCGATTCGACCGCGTCGACGACGCGGGTCATCGCCGCCGCCTCGGCCGGCGAGACGAACACCGCGGCGGCGGCGAACAGGTTGGGACGCGCCGCCAGCGCCGCGGCCAGCGCGCCGGCGTCGCGCCGCAGCGCCTCGGCATCGGTGGTGCTGCAGCGGCAGTCGCGGTTGCAGGCGGCGGCGCTGGCGACGGGCGGACGCGGCGTGATCTGGACCATGGCGACCGGAAGGTTGGGGCGTCGCCGCAGCGTAGCGCGCCGCAGCGGCGGCGCATAGCGCGGCGTCAGGCCGGCTCGCGGAAATATTCGTGGACGGCCGCACGCATCTCGGCGGCGAGGGCCGCCGGCGCGCGGCCGGCGAGATCCTGGTGCATGCGCCGGGCGATGCCGAGGAAGACGCCGAGAATTTCGGGATCGAAATGACCGCCGCCGCCCATCGTCATGATGTCCAGCGCCTTGTCGAGGTCGAGCGGCTTGCGGTAGGGGCGCTCGGAGGTCAGCGCGTCGAACACGTCGACCACCGCGAACACCCGCGCGGTCACCGGAATCGCCTCGCCGGCGAGGCCGGCGGGATAGCCGGTGCCGTCCCACTTCTCGTGGTGGTGGCGCACGACGTCGACCGCGTCGCGCAGCCATTCCGAGCCGGCGACGATGTCGGCGCCGTGGAAGGTGTGGGTCTTGATCGCCTCGAACTCGACGCTGTCGAGGCCGCCGCGCTTGAGCAGGATCGAATCCGGCAGCACGACGTTGCCGACGTCGTGGACGAAGGCGCCCTTGATCAGCGACCGGATCTGGGCCGGCGTCAGGTCCAGCGCCCGGCCGAGGCGCACGGCATAGAGCACGACGCGGTGGTTCTGGCTGCCCGGGCCCGCCTCGCGCTTGGCGACGGCGCCGCCCAGCACCTCGAGGACGTCGACGTTGGCATCGGCCAGCGCGGCGGTGCTGCGCACCAGGCCTTGGCTGGTGCGGCAGGCGGCGAAGAAGCTCAGGCCGCCGGTGACGACCGCCGCCATCAGCGCCAGCGCCGCCGCCGGCACCGCGGTGTCCCCCTCCATCACCGCCAGCGCCGCGACCGCGACGGTCAGGCCGGCCAGCAGCGAACGGGTCGCGATGTGCCTGGCGATTCCGGTATTGATGCAACGTGCGCTCATGGCACCGTAGATTGCATTGGAACCGGGGGATCCGCAACGAAAGTATGAGATGGCGGCACAGTCGGGCAAAACACCCGACACGCCCGGGCAAAACCGTCAGCGCCGCCGGCGCTCGCCGCGCTCCTCGGCGCGCCAGTCGATGATGGCGCGGTTGTGGGCGGCGAGCACGTCGGTCTGGTGGACGCAGCCGAGCAGCCGCCGCGAATCGCGGTCGGCGACCACCGCCAGATGCTCTTCGCCGGTGGCGACCATCGTCTCCAGCGTCGCGTGCAGGTCGTCGTTGAGCGCCGCCAGCGGCGGATTGCGCCGCGCGACGTCGACGGCGTTGACCAGGTCGTCGAGGCCGGGATCGAACGCCGCCTCGCTGAGGTCGGCCAGGGTGATGGTGCCGTGCAGGCGGCCGTCGTCGTCGATCACGAACAGCTCGCCGTAGGGGGTCCGCTGCAGCAGCGCGCGCACCTCGGCCAGACCGGTCGCCAGACGCACCGTCTGCGCCGACTTCATCACCAGGTGGACCCGCAGGCCGCGCAGCAGGTCGAGCTCGTGGCCGCTGCGCAGGTCGAGGCCGCGGCGCTCGAGCTGCCAGTGGAAGAACGACGGACGGCCGTGGAACTGCTGCGTCACCACCGTGGCCACCACCACCGCCAGCATCACCGCCATGGTCAGGGCGTAGTTGCCGGTCAGCTCGAACACGATCAGGGTGGTCGAGATCGGCGCCCCCAGCACCGCCGCCGCCACCGCGCCCATGCCGATCAGCGCGTAGTCGGCGGCGCCCGACGACAGCGCCGGCGCCACCCACGACGCGGCGGTGCCGACCGCGCCGCCGACCAGCGCGCCCACCGTCAGCGACGGGCTGAACACGCCGCCGGCGAAGCCGCCGCCGAGGCTGACCGCCGTCGCCGCCAGCTTGGCGACCACCAGCGCGCACAGCAGCCACAGCGGCACCAGTCCGCGCAGGGCGTCGTCGGTGATCTCGTAGCCGACGCCGAGCACCTGCGGGAACGGCACCGCGATGGCGCCCACCGTCAGGCCGGCCAGCGCCGGGCGCAGGAAGGCCGGGCCGGGCAGGCGGGCAAACCGTTCCTCGGCCAGAACGATCCCGCGCATCATCGCGATCGCCGTCAGGCCGCCGATGGCGCCCAGCGCCGCGAACAGCGGGAATTCGAGCGCCGAGGGGGTGCCGAGCTCGGGGATGATGAAGGCCGGGAAGTCGCCGAAATGGGCGCGCGAGACCATGGTCCCGGTGACGCTGGCGACGACCACCGGCGCGAAGGCCGACAGCGCGTAATGGCCGACGACCACCTCGTGCGCGAACAGCGCCCCGGCGATCGGGGCGTTGAACGACGCCGCCACCGCGGCGGCCGCGCCGCAGCCCAGGACGGTGCGCGACAGCGGCCGCGACAGGCGCAGGGCGGCGGCGATGCGGGCCGCCAGGGTGGCGCCGAGATGCACCGCCGGGCCCTCGCGGCCGACCGAGGCGCCGGCGCCGATCGACACCGCGCTGACCGCGGCGGCCAGCAATCCCTTCCGCAGGGGCATGCGCGCGCCCTGCAGGGCGGTCGCCTCGATCACCTGGGCGACGCCCGGCACCCGCTCGCCGCGCCAGATCAGGCGCAGCACGACTCCGATCAGCAGGCCGCCGGCGGCGGGGGCGAGCAGTCGCCACCACCAGGGCAGCGCCTCGGCGACCCGCCACAGCCGCTCGCCCTGGGTGCCCCAGAACGCCAGCTGGACCAGCCCGATCGCCTCGCGGAACAGCACCACGCCGCCGCCGGCGGCGGCGCCCACCGCCACCGCCAGCAGCCCCAGCACGAGCTGGTCGTTGCGCAGCAGCCGGCGCATCCATTTGAGCATCCGGCTGGGGCGCGGCAGCGGCAAGGGACGGCGCCTCCGGGATCTAGCGCTGGGTCAGTTGCATTGGCCGATCGACCCCTCGGCGCACACCCGCCTGCCGTCGGTCCAGGTGGCGCCGGACAGGTCGGCATACGTCAGGTCGGCGCCGGCGGTCCGCGCGCCGGTCAGGTCGGCGCCGCGCAGGATGGCCCGGTACAGGCGCGAGCGGCGCAGGTCGGCGCCGACCAGCGAGGCGCCCGACAGGTCGGCCTTGGTGAAGTCGGCCTCGCTGAAGGTGCCCTCGTCGAGGACGGCGCCGCGCATGTCGGCGCTGATGAACTTGGCCCGGTAGGCGTTGACGTCGCGCAGGATCGCGCCCGCCAGGTCGGCGCGCTGGAAGCTGGCGTCGATCAGCCGGGCCCCGGCGAGATCGAGCCCGGCGAGATCGCGGCCGTCGAGATAGCAGCGCGTCCAGTCGACGCCCGGACCGGCGGGCGCCGTGCAGTCGGCCGCCGCCGCGGCGAGCGGCTGCGCGACGGAGAGCGACGCTGCGAGAAGGAGGGAACGTAGGGGCGCCATGGGGTTAGCTTAAATGCGAGGTCGGCCGGAGACAAAGCGCTTTCTGGAACAAGCGTCCGTCGCCACACATTGGTTTACCGACGGGCTTCGCGGCCTTACCTTTTTGGGAGCAACTGCACGGGAGTCCGATCATGGCCCAGACGCGAGCCGACGAATGCCTGCGCGACGCCGAGAAGCTGTGGCTCGTGGGGGACGTGGAGCAGGCCCGCGCGGCCTATCGGCGGGCGCGCGACCTTTACGTCGAGGCCGGCGACCGCGCCGGCGAGGCCAACGCCCTGGTCCAGCTCGGCGATCTCGAGTTCCGCCTCGACGGCGGCGGCGCGGCCCAGGACGCCTATCTGGCGGCGCGCACGCTCTACGCCGCGATCGGCGACGCCGGCGAGCAGGGCGCGGTGCTCTCGCGCATGGCCGAACTGGCGCAGCGCGGCCGCCGCCTCGACGACGCCCGCCAGTTCTACGCCTCGGCGCGCGAGCTGCTCAACGCCGCCTCGGACCTCTCGGGCGAGGCGCACGTGCTCAAGCGCATGGGCCACCTCGAGCGCGACGACAGCCGCCAGGACGTGGCGCTGGACCGGTACCTGCAGGCGCTGGAGCTGTATCGCCGCGCCGGCGACTCGCTGGGCGAGGCCAACGTGCTCAAGGCGATGGCGGCGCTCTACCGCAGCCTGCGCAAGATGGATCACGCGCACCGGGCGCTGGAGACGGCGATCGAGCTGTTCGAGCAGAACGGCGACGTGCTCGGCGAGGCCAGCGCCCGCGCCGGGCTGGGCAAGCTGCTGGCCGGGCTCGGCCAGCGCGCCGAGGCGCGCGCCGAGTTCGAACGGGCGGCCGCGCTGTACGGCAATGCCGGCCATCTGCGCGGCGAGGCCGACCAGCTGCTCGAGCTGGGCCGGCTGGAGGCCGCCGACGGCGACGAAGGCCATGCGCGGCGCCATCTCCAGCACGCCCGCGCGCTGTTCGCCCGCGGCGGCCATGCCGAGCAGGCGGCGAAGGCCGAGGCGGAACTGGCGCGCCTGGGCGGCTGAGGGCCGGCCGCCGGCCGGCCCGCGGCCGGCGGCGCGCCGTCAGCGCGAGTCCATCACGTAGCTGCGCAGCGAATCCACCTCCATCGTCGCCTCCTCGAGGCGCGTCTTGACGACGTCGCCGATGGTGACGATGCCGGTCAGCGCGCCATCCTTGACCACCGGCAGGTGGCGGATGCGGCGGTTGGTCATCGTCGCCATCAGGCTTTCGACCGAATCCTCGGCGGAGCAGACCGCGACGTCGGTGCTCATGAGGTCGCGCACGCGCATGTCGAGCACCTTTGCGCCGTGCTCGGCCATGGCGCGGACGATGTCGCGTTCCGAGAACACGCCCACCACCCGGCCGCTGCCGGCGTCGACGACGACCAGCGCACCGATGCGGTGCGCGGACAGCAGCTTGGCCGCCTCGCCGACCATGACCTCGGGGCCGGTGGTGACGACGCCACTGCCTTTGGCGCGAAGAACGGTCTCAACCAGCATCAGACACCTCGTTGCGGCATTGAATGAGACGATTAGAACCCGATATGGCCGCTCGGACAAGTCGGTCATGGGTATGGTGCTGCCGCCCGAGCGGGTGGGGCGGTCAGGACGGCGCCGCGGAGCCCTGGCGCCGCCGGTTCTGGCGGGAATGGTAGGTGTCGACGGCGTCGCGAACCTTGCGCGCGAGATCGCCGAGGTCGGGATTCGGGCTTATCCCGACGTATATGGCCTGCGACAGCTTGCGCAGCACCAGCAGGTCGTGCTCGCTCCACTTGCCGCCGGCGGCGCGGGCGAAGGCCGCCGCCAGATGGCCGTCGAGGGTCCGGCACAGATCGGCGACGTGGCCGAAGCGGCCGAGGTCGAGGCGGCGCATCAGGTCGCGCGCCGCCAGCCCGATCTCGGCGACCATCGGCGACGCCGCGGCGTCGCCGGCCTCGAGCAGCGGACAGGCGCGCTCGACCGTGAAGGCGATGTGGAACGCCTGGCGGCGCACCAGCTCGCCGTTGATCTTGGCCATGCTCTGGTCGATCGCGCCCTGCAGCGCCGCCTGGTCCACCGGCTTGCCGGTGGCGCGCAGCCGCAGCGTGTTGGGCACGGCGAAGGTCGGGATGTCGTCGGATTCGGCGCGGCGGCCGCTGCGGCGGTCGGGCCCGAAATAGGTCGCGGTGGCGACGAACGGCTTGCGCCGCGAGATCATCGCCTCGATGCGCTCGAACACCGCCTGCGGCGCCACCGGCTTGAGCACGATGTGGTCGGTGCCGGAATTGACCAGCCGGCCGACGTCCTGCACCTCCTCGGGCCAGGCGGTCATGATCACGGAGGTGAAGGGATTGCGGCCGCAGCGCGCGTAGCGCAGCGCCCGCACCAGCCCGACGCCGTCGCCGTCGGGGAGCTGCGCCGCCACCAGCAGCAGGTCGGGCGTCGCCTCGTCGAGCACGTTGCGCAGCGCGTCGGCCGAGCCCATGTCGAGCACGTTCTTGAAGCCGGCATAGATCAGCGCCTGGCGCAGCGCCAGGCGCAACTGCCGGTCGGCGTCGGCGAGCACGATGCGGATCGCCTCGCGGTCTGCCGGGCTGACGTCGTCGAGCTTCATGGTTCCTTCCCCGAATCCGGCCGGAGCTTAGCAGGTTTCCAGGCGCGGGTGCAGCGAAAGCGCGCGGCACTTGTCATCGCCGCCGTTCGAGGCCACTGTTGGGCGGCGAGGCGGCCGGGAACCGGGATGGCGGGACATTCTTCCTTGAGGATCAGCGCTTTGGCGGCGATGTGGCCGGCGGCGGCGAACGCCGTCGAGCCGGCCGGCATCCTCGGCGCCGACCCGCGCCTGCTGGTCGCCGCCGGCATCGGCGTGCTGCTGGCCGGCGTCGCCACGGTGCCGGTGATCCTGGCCCAGCGCCGCCACATCGCGCTGCTGGCCGCCGAGCAGGCCGCGCGCGAGCAGGCGCTGGAGCGCCTGGAAGAGGTGCTGCTGGCGGCGCCCGACGGCTTCTTCCGCTGGGATTCCGACGGCGCCGAGCATTGCTCGCGCCGCCTGGCGGTGCTGCTGGGCCTCTATCGCGGCACCAACGCCACCTACGCCGACGTGGCCGGCGCCTTCGGACCGGCCGAGGCCGGGGTGCTGGAGGTCGCTGTCGCCAATCTGCGCGAGAACGGCATCGGCTTCGACATCGAGCTGCCGCTGCCCGACGGCCGGCGCATGCACGCCAGCGGCGTGCGCGCCGCCGCCGCCGACGGCGCGCCGCTGGCCGACGTGCTGTGGATGCGCGACGTCACCGAGGGCAGCCAGGAGGTCGACCGCCTCGCCGCCGACGCCGCCGGCCTGGCGGCGCGGCGCGACCGGCTGCAGGCGCTGCTCGACGCCCTGCCGATCCCGGTGTGGCTGCGCGACGGCGACCTCGCCCTGCGCCACTGCAACCGCGCCTATGCCGAGGCGGTCGGCGCCGATTCGGTCGAGGCGGCGGTGGCCGCCGGCACCGAGCTGCTGCCCGGCCCGACCGCCCGCGAGGCCCGCGCCCTGGCGGCGCGGGCGCGGGCGGCGGGGGCCGCGCGGTCGGACTCCTTCCACCTGGTGATCGGCGGCTCGCGCCGGCTGGTCGAGATCTCGGAGGTGCCGGTGCATGGCGAGCGCGGCGGCCAGGGCCTGGTCACCGCCGGTTTCGCGCTCGACCAGACGCGGCTGGAGGAGGCCCAGGCCGAGCTGTCGCGCCACGTCGCCGCCCACGGCAAGGTGCTGGAGAACCTGGGCACCGCCATCGCGATGTTCTCGACCGACACCCGCCTGACCTTCCACAACACCGCCTTCCGCCGGCTGTGGGATCTCGACGAGGAGTGGCTGGACTCGCAGCCCGGCTACGCCAGCCTGCTCGACCACCTGCGCGACCGCCGCCGCCTGCCCGAGGTCGCCGACTGGCGCGGCTACCGCGAGGAGGAGCTGCGGCGCTTCACCTCGCTGATCGAGCCGGTCGAGGACCTGCTGCACCTGCCCGACGGCACCACCCTGCGCCGGGTGGTCTCGCCGCATCCGTTCGGCGGCCTGATCCTCACCTACGAGGACGTCACCGACGCGCTGGCGCTCGAGCGCTCGTACAACACCTCGCTGGCCGTGCACCGCGAGACGATCGACAACCTGCACGAGGGCGTCGTGGTGTTCGGCCCCGACGGCCGCCTGCGCCTGTTCAATCCGGCCTATCTGAGCATCTGGGCGATGACCGCCGAGGAGCTGTCCGGCGAGCCGCACATCACCGAGGTCGTCGAGCGCCAGCGCCGGTTCTTCCGCGACGACGACTGGCCGGCGGTGCGCGATTCGCTGCTCGGCCTGGTCCAGGACCGCGCGCGCCGCCGCGGCCGGCTGGAGCGCGCCGACGCCACCATCCTCGACTACGCCTCGGTGGCGCTGCCCGACGGCGGCGTGCTCAAGATCTGGCTCGACGTCACCGACAGCGCCCGCGTCGAGCGGGCGTTGCGCGAGCGCAACGAGGCCCTGCGCGCCGCCGACAGGCTCAAGTCGGAATTCATCGCCAACGTGAGCTGCGAGGTGCGCCAGCCGCTGAACGCGATCATCGGCTTCGCCGAGATCCTGGCCAACGGCTATTACGGCGGGCTCAACGCCCGCCAGCGCGACTATGTCGGCGGCATCCTCGAGGCCGGACGCGGGCTGCAGGGCCTGGTCGCCGACATCCTCGACCTGGCGACGATCGAGGCCGGGCAGATGACCCTGCAGCTCAACGCCTTCGACGTCCACACCATGCTGGCGGCGGTGCTGTCGCTGGTGCGCGAGCGCGCCCGCGAGCGCCAGATCAAGGTCAATTTCGACTGCCCGCTCGACATCGGCTGGATGGTCGGCGACGAGCGGCGGATCAAGCAGGCGCTGTTCAACCTGCTCGCCAACGCCATCAAGTTCACGCCCCCCGGCGGCCAGATGACCCTGGCCGCCCAGCGCGACGGCGAGCAGATCGTGTTCACGGTCGCCGACACCGGCATCGGCATCCCGGCCGGCGAGCTGCCGCGGGTGTTCGACAGCTTCGTGCGCGGCGGCCAGGCCGAACAGGCCCAGCCCGGCGCCGGGCTCGGGCTGTCGCTGGTGCGCAGCTTCGTCGAGCTGCACGGCGGCACGGTCGAGATCGTTTCGGTGCCGATGGAGGGCACGACGGTGACCTGCCGGCTGCCGGCCGGCCAGGCCGAGGGCGCGCAGTAGGACGGGCGGGCGCCCGGCGCCCTTGGCCTATTCGGCCGGCGCCGGTTGCGGCAGCGCGTCGCCGGCGGCCGTGGCGCGCGGCGGCAGCGCGGCGGCGTGCATGCGCGAATAGCGCAAGGCCGGCAGCAGCCGGCCGAGGCCGCGGAACAGCCCGTGCTCCTCGATCCACAGCGCGTAGGCGACGTAGTCGGGATCGCGCGACAGGTGGCGCTCCTCGGTCCAGGCGCGCATGAAATAGATGAAGTTGACCCCGAGCAGCAGCAGCGAATTCTGCACCGCCTGGCCCGGGGTCGCGGCGATGAACGGCAGCGAGATCATCCACCAGGAGAGGTTCTTGGTGATGTAGTGCGGATGCTTGGTGAAGCGGAACGGCCCGTCGGTGATGATGCCGCGATGGGTCAGGTTCGAGAAGCGCAGGCCGAAGCTGACCGTGGTCAGGGCGTGCACGGTCATGAAGGCGATGATCAGCCCGCCCCAGCCGGCATAGAGCAGCGGCTCGCCCCGCAGCAGGCCGCCCCAGTAGAGATCGTCGTCATAGGCGAAGAAGGCGTCGCGGACCGTGTCCCAGAACGGATAATAGACCGCCAGCGCCACCACCCAGCCGAGCATGGTCGGATCGGTCGAGCGGATCTCGGTGCCGAGCAGCCGCAGCGTCAGCACGTAGCCGACGGTGACGAAGCCGAGATCGACCAGGAACACCAGGCCCCAGGCGATGTCGTAGGCGGCCGAGGCGTCGGCCGGCAG
This sequence comes from uncultured Rhodospirillaceae bacterium, assembly GCA_964545205.1. Taxonomy (GTDB): domain Bacteria; phylum Pseudomonadota; class Alphaproteobacteria; order Rhodospirillales; family Magnetospirillaceae; genus CAZJFH01. The sequence continues at coordinate 771 of CAZJFH010000071.1, read as the reverse complement.
CAGCGTCGGCGCGGCGGCCAGCGGCATGACCTGGCGCGACAGATAGACGAACATCAGCGGCAGGAAGAAGCCCTTGACCAGCCAGCCCAGCGCGTGCTGGCCGAGCACGCCGGGGCCGGGCCGGGCGCCGCGCCCCAGCACCAGCCCGCCGAGCGCGGCATAGGCGTCCTCGGGCTCGGCCATGCGGCGGTCGACGAAGGCGACGTAGACCGGCGCCGCCGCCGCCAGCCACGGCAGCAGCGCCTCGACGACGTTGAAGAACGGGTGGTACATGTTCTTCTGGTATTCGGGAAGCGCCCAGTAGGCGACCGCCAGCACCATGATCGTGGCCGCCAGCCCGACCAGCTTGCGCAGCACGCGGCCGGCGTCGAGCGGCCGCACGGGCGGCGCCGTCAGCAGCGTGCGGCCGCCGAGCACCAGCAGCGCGACCTGCGGCAGCGCCACCGCCGCCATGCACACCAGCGCCTGGTGCTCGGGGAACAGCGTCGTGCCGCGCAGCCACCACAGCGCCCCGAACAGGGCCGCCAGGCCGCACAGGCCGTGGGCGAAGACGTTGACCGAGGCCGGGGGCGATTTGGGCATGGGCGAACTCCACCGCTGAGCCCGGCCATTGTCGCCATCATCGCGCCGCGGTTCAGCGGTGCATCGGGCGCGGCCCGCAGCCCTTTCGATGCGCACCCCTGACCCGAATCGTTAACCACAGAGGCACAGAGACACCGGGAGTCCACAGAGAAGGGCTTTTCGGGCAAGCGGCAAATGCCCTGGGAGCGC
>CAZJFH010000070.1:0-25981 GCA_964545205.1 uncultured Rhodospirillaceae bacterium | reverse complement strand
CGAGGCGTTCGGGGCCGGCTACCTGTCCTCGGCCTACAAGGACGCCATCGCCTTCCTGATCATCCTGTTCGTGCTGGTGTTCATGCCCAACGGCCTGTTCGGCAAGCGCGGCACGGAGCGGGTGTGACATGAACCGCACCCACCAGCTCATCGGCCTGGGCGTCATGGCGGCGATCATCGCCGTGCTGCCGCTGACCTTTCCCAACCGGTACTGGTACGACGTCGCCATCAACGCCGGCTTCAACGCCATCGTCGTCGTCGGTCTCAACCTGCTGATCGGCTATGCCGGCCAGATCAGCCTCGGCCATGCCGGCTTCTTCGGGCTCGGCGCCTACGCTTCCGCGATCCTGACCACCCGCTACGGCTGGCCGCCGCTGGCGGCGCTGTTCGCCGGCGCCGCCGGGGTCGCGGTGCTGGCCTGGGCGATCGCCCGGCCGATCCTGCGCCTGAAGGGCCATTATCTCGCCATGGCGACGCTGGGCGTCGGCATCATCATCGCCATCGTGCTGAACACCGAGTCGTGGATCACCGGCGGCCCCGACGGGCTGATGACCGACTACTTCTCGATCGGCGGCTGGCAGCTCAAGGGCGACGAGACCTGGTACTGGGTGGTCGCCGGCGTGCTGCTGCTGGCGGTGTGGCTGGCGCTGAACCTGATCGATTCGCCGATCGGCCGCGCGCTGCGCGCGGTCCACGGCTCGGAGATCGGCGCCCAGGTGGTCGGCGTCGACACCACCCACTACAAGGTGCTGGTGTTCGTGGTCTCGGCGGTGTTCGCCTCCGTCTCCGGCAGCCTGTTCGCGCATTATGTCGGCCTCATCACCCCGGCCAAGGCCAACTTCTTCCACTCCATCGAACTGGTGGTGATGGTGGTGTTCGGCGGCATGGCCTCGACCTTCGGCGCCGTTCTCGGCGCCGTCACCCTGACGGCGCTGCCGCAGTTCCTCGTCGATTTCGAGGAGTACGAGCAGATCATCTTCGGCGGCATCATGATGGGCACGATGATCTTCATGCCGCGCGGCCTGCTGCCGACGCTGGGGATGGTGTTCCGGCGCTGGAGGGGCCTGTGAGCCTGCTGCGGGTCGAGGGCCTGTCGAAGGTGTTCGGCGGCGTCCACGCCGTCGAGGACCTGTCCTTCACCATCAACAAGGGCCACATCCACTCGATCATCGGCCCCAACGGCGCCGGCAAGACGACGCTGCTCAACCTGATCACCGGCATCTACAAGCCCAGCGCCGGGCGGGTGCTGCTCGACGGGGTCGACGTTACCGCCCAGCCGGTCGCGGCGCTGGCGGCCAAGGGGATGTCGCGCACCTTCCAGAACCTGCAGGTCTTCTTCAACATGACGGCGCTGGAGAACGTCATGGTCGGGGCGCATCTGCATGTCGACCGCCGGTTCCTGCCGTCGCTGCTGCGTTTCGCCAGCGTGCGCCGCCACGACAGCGAATCCGCCGAGCGCTGCATCGAGCTGATGTCCTTCGTCGGCGTCGAGAAATGGCGCAACACCGACGCCTCGGCGATGCCTTACGGCGCGCTGAAGCGGCTCGAGATCGCCCGCGCCATGGCCTCGCGGCCGAAGCTGCTGCTGCTCGACGAGCCGGCGGCCGGCCTCAACGCCACCGAGAGCCGCGAGATCGACGCGGTGATCAAGAAGATCGCCGCCCAGGGCGTCACGGTGGTGCTGGTCGAGCACGACATGAAGATGGTGATGGGCATCTCGGACCACATCCTGGCGCTCGACTACGGCCGCAAGCTGGCCGAGGGCACGCCGGCCGAGGTCCGCGCCAATCCCGAGGTGGTCGCGGCCTATCTGGGCGCCGCGCATTAGGAGGACGCCATGCTGCTGGAGATCGCCGGACTGACCAGCCATTACGGCCGCATCCAGGCCTTGCGCGGCATCGACGTCGTGGTCGGCGAGGGCGAACTGGTGGCGCTGGTCGGCGCCAACGGCGCCGGCAAGACGACGCTGTTGCGCGCCATCTCGGGCGTGCAGCCGGTCGGCGCCGGCACCATCACCTTCGACGGCCAGGACATCACCCGGGCCTCGCCCGAGAAGCGGGTCGCGATGGGCATCCTGCAGGTGCCGGAGGGCCGGCAGATGTTCGGGCCGATGTCGGTCGAGGACAACCTGCGCCTGGGCGCCTACCGCCGCCACGGCGACAGCATCGGCGACGACATCGCCCGCATGTACGCGATGTTCCCGATCCTGCAGGAGAAGCGCCTGCAGCCGGCCGGCACGCTGTCGGGCGGCCAGCAGCAGATGCTTGCGATCGCCCGCGCGCTGATGGGCCATCCGCGGCTGCTGCTGCTCGACGAGCCGTCGATGGGCCTGGCGCCGCTGCTGGTCGCCGAAATCTTCAAGACCATCGAGGCGCTCAAGGAGCAGGGGACGACGATCTTCCTGGTCGAGCAGAACGCCTACGCCGCGCTGGGGGTCGCCGACCGCGGCTACGTGCTGGAGACCGGCGCGGTCGTGCTGTCGGACGAGGGCGCCAAGCTGCTGGCCAACGACAAGGTCAAGCAGGCCTATCTCGGGCTGTAGGCCGGGCCTGGGAGCGCGGGCGTCCTCGCCCGCACCTCTGGCCGCCCGATACCGTTCCGCGTTTGAACGGACTTGCCGTCATGCCGGCGAAGGCCGGCATCCATTTGCCAGAGGCGCCGGGCGTCCCCGGCGCCGGAGATCCTCGTCGAAGCCTCTGGAAAATGGGCCCCGCCTCCGCGGGGGCGACGATGATTCAAAGGCGTCCGGGTGTGAGGCGTTTGGCGGGCCGGACGCCCGCGCTCCCAGGGCGAAAACACGAACGCCCGCCGGAAGGGGCGGGCGTGTCGGCGAATCCGTGTCGGGACGGATGCTATTTGATCTTGGCTTCCTTGAACGCCACGTGCTTGCGCACCACCGGATCGTACTTGCGGAACTCGAGCTTCTCGGTGGTCTTACGCGGATTCTTCTTGGTGACGTAGAAGTAGCCGGTGCCCGCGCTGCTGACGAGCCTGATCAGGGTGGTGGTGGGCTTGGCCATTGCCGGAAATCCGATCTCAAGAAAAGGTACAGGCGGCGGAGAATACGGACCCCGCCGCCCATGTCAAGGGTGAAACGCGGCTCAGCGCGGCTTGACCTCGGCCTGCACCGTGGCGCTGGCCGGACGGACGTGGCCGATGCCGGCCTCGGTCAGCGACGGCACCGAGACGGCGAGCACGCGGGTGTAGAGGTTGCTGTCGCGCAGCAGTTCCTCGGCCATCCGGCTCTCGGCCGGATCGTCGCCGTGGCGCTCGGACGGGCAGGTCGAGCGCAGCTGCTTGCGCAGGTCGGTCTGGTCCAGCGCCGCCGAGCGCCACAGCGCCAGGTTGGCGGCGACGCCGCCGGTGCGCTCGACCGCCTTGAGCAGGTTGGTCACGCCCTTGCTGGCCTCGCTGGTGCACAGGGTCGGCAGCACGCCGAGGCCGTGCAGGGCGTAGCCCGTCGGGCTGTGGAACCGCGACCAGGTCAGGGTCATCTCGCCGTCGTTGGGCAGGCGGATGACGGTCTGGACGGTGCCCTTGCCGTAGCTGTTGGTGCCGACGACGACGGCGCGGCCGGAATCCTGCAGCGCGGCGGCCAGGATCTCGCTGGCCGAGGCCGACTTGCCGTCGACCAGCAGCACCAGCGGCAGATCCTCGGCGATGTCCCCGGGGGTGGCGTCGTAGCTCTGGCTGGCGTGGCGGTGGCGGCCGCGGGTCGAGACGATGCGGCCGTGGGCCATGAACAGGTCGGCCATCGAGACCGCCTGGTCGAGCAAGCCGCCGGGATTGCCGCGCAGGTCGAGCAGCACGCCCTTCAGCTCGCCGCCCAGCGTGGCGCGCGCCTGGCGCACCGCCTTGGCCAGGCTGCCGGCGGTCCGCTGGTTGAAGCCGCTGATCTTGATGTTGGCGACGCCGTCCTCGATCGTCATCTCGACGGTCGGCGGGATCACCATGGCGCGGCGGATGGCGACCTCGTGGCTGACGTCGGCGCGCCTGACGCTCAGCCGCACCTCGCTGCCGACATGGCCGCGCAGGGCGTCGGAAACCTCGTTCAGGGCCATCTTCAGCACCGGACGGCCGTCGATGTGGGTCAGCAGGTCGCCCTTGTCGAGGCCGGCGCCGGCGGCCGGGCTGTCGGGGATCACCGACAGGATCTCGATGCCGTCGTCGCCGATCGTCTCGTAGCGCACGCCGATGCCGGCGAAGCCGTTGCGCGAGGCGCGGTTGTTGCGCGCCGCCTGCGGGCTGGAATAGCGCGAGAACGGATCCAGCTTCGCCAGGCTGGCGTCGAACAGCGCCTCGAGCATGACGTCTTCGTCGGCCTTGCGGACCGGGTCGCTGTGGCGCCGCAGGGCGTCGGCGGCGGCCAGGGTCAGCCGCGCCCAGCCGACGGTGTCGTTGGCGGCCGGCGCGCGGTAGCGGCCGACGACCTCGTCCGCCGCGGTGACGGCGACGTAACCATCTTCATGGCTGGCGCCGATACTGTCGTCGATCTTGCTCCAGCCGCGCATGCCTTCCAGCGCCAACTCGGCGACGCTGACCCGGTCGATATACCGCTCGTAGATGGCGCCATATCCAAAAACGAGGGTGCGCTCGGCGTCCGCCGGAGCGGCCGCCGCGACATTGAGGAAGGTGGCAGGCTCGCCGACGGCGGCCTCGCTCACGGGGGTGCAGGCGCCGGTGATGACCACCGTTCCTGCGACGATCCAACGTGTCAGAGCCGAAAGCGCCACTGTTCTCACCTAGGGGTATGTCCAAAGCAATAGCGCGGACAGTATGGCCAAGCTGCCGCCCGGACGTACAGTATTTTTGCGTACCCCTAACGTAGCAGATAAGAAGAGTAGAGGAGAAGAGAAAGGTCAACGCCCGACGCGCGAGCGTCCTGGTTTTCTGCCGCCTTTTCGCGCCGCGGAATTCGCGCCGCCGGCGCCTTGGCCGCCGTCCAGCAGGTGGAACACCAGCCCGCCGGTCAAGGGATTCGCTTCCGCGAGCAGGACGTCGACCGCCTGCCCCAAACTGTAGGTGCGTCCCGACCGGCGCCCCACCAGGGCATGACGGGCCTCGTCATGGGCGTAGTAGTCCTCGGCCAGGGTGCTGACCGGGACGATGCCGTCGGCGCCGGTCTCCTCCAGGGCCACGAACAGCCCGAAGCGGGTCACGCCGCTGATTCGGGCCGGGAAGGTGGCGCCGACCTTGTCGGCGAGGTAGGCGGCGGTGTAGCGGTTGACGGCGTCGCGCTCGGCGGCGGCGGCCCGGCGTTCGGTGCCCGAGATGTGTTCGCCGATCTCGCTGAAGCGTCCGGCCTCGGTCTCGGACAGCGTGCCGTCGCCGAGGCCGAGGCCGCGGATCAGCGCCCGGTGGACCAGCAGGTCGGCGTAGCGGCGGATCGGCGAGGTGAAGTGGGCGTAGCGCGCCAGACCGAGCCCGAAATGGCCGAGATTCTCCGGGCTGTAGACGGCCTGGGCCTGGCTGCGCAGCACCACCTCGTTGACGATGTGCTCGTGCGGCGTGTCCTTGGCCTTCTCCAGCACCCGGTTGAAGTGGCCGGGCCGCAGCACTTCGCCGGTGCCCAGCTTGAGGCCCAGCGTCGAGAGGAACTCGCGCAGGCTCATCAGCCGTTCCGGGGCCGGCGTGTCGTGGACGCGGTACATGCACGGCTGGCGCAGCCGCTCCAGCTCCTCGGCCGCGGCGACGTTGGCCGCGATCATGAAGTCCTCGATCAGCTTGTGGCTGTCGTAGCGCGGCCTCGGCGCGACGCCCAGCACCTTGCCGTCGTCGCCGAGCACGACCTTGCGCTCGGGCAGGTCGAGCTCGAGCACGCCGCGCTCGCGCCGCGCCTTGTGGAGGACCTTCCAGGCGCCGTAGAGCGGCTTGATCACCGCATCGAGCAGGGGAGCGGCGACCTCGTCGGGCTGGCCGTCGATCGCGTTCTGGACCTGGGTGTAGGTCAGCCGCGCCGCCGAGCGCATCATGCCGCGCACGAAGCGGTGCTTCGTCTTGTGGCCGTCGGCATTGAACCACATGTGCACGGCCATGCAGCCGCGGTCCTCCTCGGGCCGCAGCGAGCACCAGCCGGCCGACAGCTCGAAGGGCAGCATCGGCACGACGCGGTCGGGGAAGTAAACCGAGTTGCCGCGCTCGTAGGCGTCACGGTCCAGGGCGTCGTTCGGCCGCACGTACCAGGCGACGTCGGCGATGGCGACGATGACGTGCCAGCCGCCGGGCCGGTCGGGGTCCGGCTCGGCGAACACCGCGTCGTCGAAGTCGCGCGCGTCCTCGCCGTCGATGGTGACCAGCGGCACGTCGCGCAGGTCCGTGCGCTCGCCCAGCGGCGCCGCCTTGGCTTCCACCGCCTGGGCCAGCGCCGCCTCGGAGAAGTCGGTGGGGATGCCGGCGGCGTGGATGGCGATCAGGCTGATCGACCTCGGCTGCGCCATGTCGCCGAGCCGCTCGACCACCCGACAGGGCCGCAGCCCGAGGGGGCGGCCGGGCAGGATCTCGCACAGCACCAGTTCGCCGGGCTCGGCGCCGGCGGCGTCCTGGACGGAATACTCGACCTTCTCGCGGCGGTCGGTCGGGGTGAGGCGGAAGCCCTCGCGGCCGCGGCGCAGCACGCCCAGCACCTGCGCCGGGGCGGCGCTGACGCGGCGGACGGTGCGGCCTTCGTAGATGTTCTCGCGCAGCCGGCGCAGCCGCGCCAGGACGCGGTCGCCGACGCCCAGCGCCGGCTGGCCGCGCCGCTCCGGCGCCATGTAGATGCGCGGCGGCTTCTCGGTCTCGCGCCAGGCCAGCGGCCTGGCGAGCAGCTCGCCGTCGGGATCGGTGCCGGTGATCTCGACGACCATGACCTCGGGCAGGGTGCCGGGGCGGCCGAAGCGGCGCTTGCCGGCGCGGTCGATGGCGCCTTCCTCCTCCAGCTCCTTGATCATCTGGCGCAGCATGGTGCGGTTGGCGCCGGTCATGTGGAAGGCGCGCGCCAGCTCGCGCTTGCCGACCCGGCTGGGCGACTCGCGGATGAAATCCAGAAGCTGCTGCTTGGTCGGCAGCGGCACGTGCTTTTCGGTCTTCTTCGTCATTCCGCGTCGTCCTCGTCATTCCCGCACGAGCGGGAATCCCGCTATCGCGGTGGTGACGATCCTGTCTACTGGTCCCCGGCCTTCGCCGCCGCCTTCTTCTTCGGCGCCGACTTCCTGGCAGTGGTGGTTTTCTTCTTGGCCGCCGGCTTCTTGGCCGCCGGCTTCTTTTCGGCCGCTTCGGGCTCGGCCTTCTTGGCCGCGGCGCGGCCGCGGGCCGGCTTCTTGCCGCCGCTCTTCTCGGCCTTGGCGCGCAGCAGCTCGACCGCCTGATCCAAGGTCACCTGCTCGGGATCGACGCCCTTCGGCAACGTCGCGTGCAGCCTGTTGTGGGAGACATAGGGGCCGTAGCGCCCCTGGCTCAAGGTCACCGGCTTGGCGTCTTCGGGATGCTCGCCCAGCGTCTTGGCCGGCCCGCCGCCCTTGCGCCCGGACTGGGCCAGCAGGTCCATGGCGCGGTTGAGGCCGATGGTCAGCACGTCGTCGCCGGGCGTGAGCGACTTGAAGGTGTCCTCGTGCTTGACGTAGGGGCCGAATCGGCCGACGCCGGCCAGGACCGGCTTGCGGGTCTCGGGGTGTTCGCCGATCAGCCGCGGCAGCGCCAGCAGCTTCAGCGCCTTGTCGAGGTCGAGCTCGGCCGGCTCCAGGCCGCGGTACAAGGACACGCGCTTCGGCTTCTCCTTGCCCTCGGCCTCGCCGAGCTGGACGTAGTGGCCGTAGGGCCCGCGCCGCAGCGTGACCATCTTGCCGGTCTCGGGATCGACGCCGAGCTCGCGGGTGCCGTCGCCCTCCTCGAGCTGCTGGGCGCCGTCGCCCTGCAGGGTCAGCGGCCGCGTGTAGCGGCACTCGGGATAGCGCGAGCAGCCGATGAAGGCCCCGAACTTGCCCAGCTTCAGCGACAGCCGGCCCTCGTGGCAGGTCGGGCATTCGCGCGGGTCCCTGCCGTCCGCCCCCTCGGGGAAGAAATGCGGCCCCAGCTCCTGGTCGAGCTTCTCCAGCACCTCGGAGACGCGCAGCTCCTTCGTGCCCTCGACATGGGCGACGAAGTCGCGCCAGAACTTGCGCAGCACCTCGCGCCAGTCGACGCGGCCGCCCGAGACGTCGTCGAGCTGGTTCTCGAGATCGGCGGTGAAGTTGTACTCGACGTAGCGGCGGAAGAACTGCTCGAGGAACGCGGTGACCAGCCGGCCGCGGTCCTCGGGAACGAAGCGCCGGTTGTCGAGCCGGACGTAATCGCGCTCCTGCAGCACCGACAGGATCGAGGCGTAGGTCGATGGCCGGCCGATGCCCAGCTCCTCGAGCTTCTTGACCAGGCTGGCTTCGCTGTAGCGTGGCGGCGGCTGGGTGAAGTGCTGCTCGGGCGTCACCGCGCCGCGCTTCATCGGCTCGCCCTCGGTGACGTCGGGCAGCAGCCGCTCGCCGTCCTCCGCGCCCTCGGCCTCGTCGTCGCGGTCCTCGCGGTAGAGCGTCAGGAAGCCGGGGAAGGTGACCACCGAGCCGGTGGCGCGCAGGCCGACGGCGCCGTCCTCCGAGACGATCTCCACCGCCACCTGGTCGAGTTCGGCGCTCTGCATCTGGCTGGCCATGGTGCGCTTCCAGATCAGCTCGTAGAGGCGAAGCTGGTCGCGGTCGACATAGCGCGCCACGTCCTCGGGCCGGCGGGTGACGTCGGTCGGGCGGATCGCCTCGTGCGCCTCCTGGGCGTTCTTGGCCTTGGTCTTGTAGATGCGCGGGCCGTCGGGCAGGTACTCGGGGCCGTACTGGCGGCCGATGAGGTCGCGGCAGGCGGCGATCGCCTCGGTCGCCATCTGCACGCCGTCGGTACGCATGTAGGTGATCAGGCCGACCGTCTCGCCGCCGATGTCGACGCCCTCGTAGAGCCGCTGGGCGAGCTGCATCGTGCGCGAGGCCGACAGGTACAGCTTGCGCGAGGCTTCCTGCTGCAGGGTCGAGGTCGTGAAGGGCGGGAAGGGGTTGCGCTTGGCCTTGCGGCGCTCGACGCCGCCGACCTTGAACGAGGCGGCCATGATCCTGGCGACGGCGGCCTCGGCCTCGGCCTGGGTGCCGAGGTCGAACTTGTCGAGCTTGCGCCCGTCGAGCCGGTTCAGGCCGGCGGCGATGCGGCCGCCGCGCGGCGACTCGAACTCGGCGCCGACGGTCCAGTATTCGCGTGCCCGGAACGCCTCGATCTCGGCCTCGCGCTCGCAGACCAGCCGCAGCGCCACCGACTGCACCCGTCCGGCCGAGCGGCTGCCGGGAAGCTTGCGCCACAGCACCGGCGACAGCGTGAAGCCGACCAGGTAGTCGAGCGCGCGCCGCGCCAGATAGGCGTCGACCAGATCCTGATGCAGGTCGCGCGGATTGCGCAACGCCTCGATCACCGCGGTCTTGGTGATCTCGTTGAAGACGATGCGCTTGACGTCCTTGCCCTTCAGCGCCTTGCGCCGGTCGAGCACCTGGCGGACGTGCCAGCTGATCGCCTCGCCCTCGCGATCGGGGTCGGTGGCGAGGTAGAGCGCGTCGGCGTCCTTGACCGCGGCGACGATGTCCTTGAGGTGGCGCTCGGACCTGGGATCGGTCTCCCAGTCCATGTCGAAATCGGCGTCGGGCCGCACCGAACCGTCCTTGGCCGGCAGGTCGCGGACGTGGCCGTAGCTCGCCAGGACGGTGAAGTCCTTGCCGAGATACTTGTTGATGGTCTTTGCCTTGGCGGGCGACTCGACGACGACGACTTTCATGAATCCGCGGGAGCTTGGGGTCGATGGATGCCCGGGAACCCGAGCGGCAGGCCTAGGCCAGCAGCGCAACCTTGTTGCCGGGGTGGCGCGCCAGACGGCCGGCGAGATCCAGCTCGAGCAGGATCATGGACACCACGGAGGGTGACAATTGGCATTGCCTGAGGATTTCGTCAACCAGAACCGGGGTCGGACCCAGAGCCTGGACGATGGCCGCGCGCGCCTCCTCCAGCTCGGTGGGGTCGGGAATCCGCGGCGGCGCGGCCGAAAACCCGTCGCCGTCGCGGCTTTCCGACATCGGCCGGCGCAGCATGTCGGCGAGCACCTGCAGCACGTCGTCGGCGGTCTCGGTCAGGGTGGCGCCCTGACGGATCAGCCGGTTGGGGCCCTGGGCGCGCGGGTCGAGCGGCGAGCCGGGGACCGCGAACACCTCGCGACCCTGCTCCAGCGCCAGGCGGGCGGTGATCAGCGAACCCGAGCGCGGCGTCGCCTCGACCACCACGACGCCCAGCGACATCCCCGAGATGATGCGGTTGCGGCGCGGGAAATGGCTGGCCTGCGGCGTCGTGCCGGGCGGCATCTCTGAGACGGCGACGCCCTGGGCGACGATCGCCTGGTACAGCTTGGCGTTCTCGGGCGGATAGACGACGTCGACGCCGCCGGCCAGCACCGCGGCGGTGGCGCCGTCCGCCTCCAGCGCGCCCTGGTGGGCGGCCGAGTCGACCCCGCGCGCCATGCCCGAGGCGACGAGGTGCCCGGCCCGGGCGAGGTCGAGGGCGAGCTGGCGGGCGATCTTGCAGCCGGCCGCCGAGGCGTTGCGCGCGCCGACCACCGCGACCGCGGGGCGGGTCAGCAGATGGAGGTTGCCGCGCGCGCACAACAGCGGCGGCGACTCGTCGAGCAGGCGCATCGGCGCCGGATAGCCCGGCTCGACCGAGGCCAGCAGCACCGCGCCGAGGCGCTCGACGGCGTCGAGTTCGCGTTCGGCCGCGGCACGGGAGTGGATGACGATGGGGCGCGCCCGGCCGCCGCGGCGCGCCAGGTCCGGCAGCGCGGCCAGCGCCGCCCCGGCCGAGCCGAAGCGCTCGATCAGGCGGCGGAAGGTGACCGGGCCGACGTTCTCGCTGCGGATCAGGCGCAGCCAGTCCACGCGTTCGGTCCGGCTCAGGGCGCGCTGCTCCGACGACATGATCAAGAGTTGTCGATCATCGGCGGCAGTTCGTCAAGGAGGCGATACTTCGACGAAGGTATTAGGGCCGCCGTCCGGCTTATACGTAAAAATGGTGGCACCGCCCCATCAGTTTGGATAGCATCCGGCGGCCAATTCGGTATAGCGGTACCGAAATGAGCATAGCAGAGTGCGGAGTCATCGCGGGACGGCATGGAAGGAAACGCATAAGACTGTATGCGTTCGGGCATGGCGTGCCGACAGCATAGGCCACGCGCAATGAAGTGAAACCGTAGGCGCTATTGGAGAAATAACCCATGTCGCATTTGATTCGCCTGTTTTGTGTCCTGTTCGCGATCACCATTGCCGGCCCGGCGGCTGCCGAAAACTACGCCAGCGCCGACGAAGCCGTGGCGCTCGTGAAGAAGGCCGTCGCCGCCTACAAGAGCGACGGCAAGGACAAGGCCTTCGCCGCGTTCGATGACCAGAACGGCGGCTACCAGGTCAAGGACCTCTACATCTTCGTGCAGGACATGCAGGGCAACATGCTGGCCCACGGCAAGAACAAGGGCCTGGTCGGCAAGGATCTGAGCAAGCTCAAGGACGCCGACGGCAAGCTGTTCGTCGCCGAGATGATCAAGGTCGCGCAGAGCGGCGCCCCGGGCTGGGTCGACTACAAGTGGGTCAATCCGGCGTCGAAGAAGATCCAGGCCAAGAGCAGCTACATCGAGCCGGTCGACGGCCTCTACATCGGCGCCGGCATCTACAAGTGAGCCCTGGCGGCGGGCGGCCGTCGCGGCGCCCGCCGCGCATCCCATCGCGACAATGGAGCACCGGCCCATGCTGCGGCTGTTCACCAATCTGCCCATCGCCGCCAAGGTCTTCGTCGCCCCGGCGCTGCTGATCGTGTGCATGGGCATCCTCGGCCTGATCTTCCAGGCCGGCATGCAGCGCCAGTCCGAGGCGCTGTCCGAACTCTACAACGTGTCGTTCGAGAAGGACCGTTTCCTGGGCGCCATCGATTCGCGAACGGCGATGGTCCAGGCCAACCTGTACCGGCTGCTCAACTGGCAGAGCGGCGGCATCAATCCCGAGAAGATCGCCGCGCTCGACGGCAGCGTGCGCAAGGAACTCGACGAACTCGGCGCCGCCTACATGTCGTTCCGGGAGGCCTTCCCGCAGGTCGAGGGCGAGGGGCAGCTGGCCGACGGCACCGGCGCGGCGCTGGACGCGTTCCATGCCTCGGCACGCGACGTGCTCGACATGTACACGATCGACAATCTCACCGCGCTGGTGATGATGGTCGACACCGAGCAGCGCTTCGACGCGCTGCGCGAGGCGCTGACCGGCTACGCCGCCTTCGCCAACGCCCACAACGCCAAGGTCTATGCCGGCGCGGTCGAGGTCGCCGATCAGTCGACGACGCGCTATTTCGGCGTGCTGGCAGCGTTCCTGGCGCTGGGCGCCGTCGTGACGCTGGTCACCGCGCGGCTGATCGCCGGTCCGGTGGTGCGGATGACCGCGGCGATGGGCCGGCTCGCCCAGGGCGACGTCTCGGTCGAGATCGTCGGCACCGACAACCGCGACGAGATCGGCGGCATGGCCCGCGCCCTGGAAGTGTTCCGCGACAACGCCGGCGAGAAGGCGCGGCTGGAGGCCGAGCAGGCCGAGATGACGCGTCGCGCCGAACACGAGCGCCGGCGCATGCTGGGCGACCTGGCCGACAACCTGGAGGCCAGCGTCCAGAGCGCGGTGAAGGGCGTCATCGGCGCCGCCGGCGAGATCCGCGACATCGCCTCGCACACCGCCGACCGCTCGCAGGCCAGCGGCAGCCGCTCGCTGCAGGTCGGCGAGGCGTCCGAGCTGACCACCCAGCGCGTCTCGACCGTCTCGGCCGCGACCCAGGAACTCGCCGCCTCGGTCAACGAGATCGGCGGCCAGGTCGAGCGCGCGACCGGCATCTCCAAGGTCGCGGTCGAGCGCATCGAGACGGTCGGCACCACCGTGCGCGATCTCGCCACCGCGGCGCAGGAGATCGGATCGGTGGTCGCCCTGATCAACGACATCGCCAGCCAGACCAATCTTCTCGCCCTGAACGCCACCATCGAGGCGGCACGGGCCGGCGAGGCCGGCAAGGGGTTCGCCGTCGTCGCCCACGAGGTCAAGACGCTGGCCAACCAGACCGCCCAGGCGACCAGCCGCATCGGCGCCCAGATCCAGGCCGTGCAGAAGGCCACCGAGCTGGCGGTCGGCGGCATGGGCTCGATCGGCGAGGTGATTCGCCAGGTCGACGAGGTCGCGGCGATGATCGCCTCGACCGTGCAGCAGCAGAACGCCGCCACCCACGAGATCGCCCGCCTGATCGAAGAGGTCGCGACCGACGCCCGGCAGGTGTCGGACGGCGTGTCGTCGGTGTCCCAGTCGTCGGCCAACGCCTGCGGCGGCGCCATCCGGGTGATCTGGAGCGCCGAGAACCTCGGCGACCTGGTCGAGCGGCTCGACGGCGAGGTTCGCCAGTTCATCGACAAGATCAGGGCCTGATCCACTGCGCGTTTGGAGACGCGCGCTCCTTCCCCGACCCGGAGCGCGGGTCTCGAGACCCGCGCCTCCGAGCCTGTGGGTTCAGGTTCGGATCGGCGTAGCCGGCCCCTTAAAGTCGTCATGGCCGGGCGAAGGCCCGGCCATCCACGTGGCGCGGTCGCACTCCCGCCGGGAACCGGCCGCAGGCGGAAACACGTGGATGGCCGGGACAAGCCAGGACAAGCCCGGCCATGACGCGACGAGTGCACGTCGGCGAACGGACAGCCGTGGGACAAGCCATTCTGGGGCTTTCCCCGCCGATCCAAAAAAGGTTCATCGCCGAATTCCGGGGAGGCGTAACCGACCCTCTCCCGCCTGCGGGAGAGGGAGGGGCCCAGCCGAAGGCTGGGAGGGTGAGGGGAGCGGCGCCTGACTCACATCCGGCCTTCGGCCGTAAGACACCCTCACCCTGACCCTCTCCCGCAGGCGGGAGAGGGAGAGGAGGAAGCGCCCGTGGCTCTTCCCGGAATTCCCCGCCGATCCAAAAAAAAACCGCCGTTCCCAAGGGAGCGGCGGTGGAGGAGTTTTGAAGAGAGGGAGGCTGACCTCATGGAGGCCAACATCACGAGGGTGAACTTAGACGCATTCTTAGGACGCGTCAACATAAAATGATTTCAAACAGCGGAATCTTTGGTTTGCCATACGACGGTTTAAGCGCCGGCGACCGCGGTACGCATAAGCGATAGGACCGCCTCGCGGCCGAGATCGCGGGTGATGAACACCAGCCGGGTGCGGTGGTCGTCGTCGGGCCACGCCGGCAGCGACACCGGCGGATGGAACATGTGCTGCACGCCGTGGACGACCAGCGGCTCGGCGTGATCGCGGGCGTTGACGATGCCCTTGATGCGCAGGACGTGCTCGCCGCGGGTGGCGATCAGCAGCTCGAGCGCCGCCACCAGCGCCGGCCACGACACCGGCTCGTCGAAGCTCACCACGAAGGAGGCGATGTGGGCGTCGTGCCCGTGCCCGTGCCCGTGGCCGTGGTGGTGGCCGTGCTCGCCCGCGTAGGCCTGCTCGGCGAGCCAGCGGCCGACGTCGGGGTGCTTGTCGCGGGCGTTGAACAGGCCGCAGTCGAGGATTTCGGCCGGCGTGACCCGGGCCGCCTCGATCATCGGCGCCGCCGGATTGAGCTGGCGCAGGCGCGCCTTCAGCGCGGCGACGGCGCCGGCCTCGGCGAGGTCGGTCTTGGTCAGCACCAGCCGGTCGGCGACCGCGGCCTGCTTGACCGATTCGGGCTGGCGGTCGAACTGGCCGAGGCCGTGCACCGCGTCGATCGTGGCGACGATGCCGTCGAGCCGGTAGCGGGCGCCGAGCAGCGGGTCGGTCATCAGCGTGTGGATGATCGGCGCCGGATCGGCCAGGCCCGTCGTCTCGACGACGACGCGCTGGAATTCGGGCACGTCGCCGCGCACCCGCTTGAGGAACAGCTCGCGCAGGGCATTGACCAGGTCGCCGCGCACGTTGCAGCAGACGCAGCCGGAATTGAGCAGCACGATGTCCTCGTCGACCTTGCGCACCAGCAGGTGGTCGAGGCCGACCTCGCCGAACTCGTTGATCAGCACTGCCGTCTCGCCCATGTCCGGGTGCTCGAGCAGGCGGTTGAGCAGGGTGGTCTTGCCGCTGCCCAGGAAGCCGGTGAGGATCGTCACCGGCAGCGCCTGGGCGGCCTCGGTGTGCAGGTCGCGGGTCACTGGCCGTACAGCTCCTTGGGATCGACGCGCACCTTCTCGACCTCGTGCAGGCCGTCGGCGTCGGCGGCGGTGAAGAAGCAGGTGCGCCGGCCGGTATGGCAGGCGACGCCCTGCTGATCGACCTGCAGCAGGATGGTGTCGCCGTCGCAGTCGATCAGGAAGCGCTTGAGGATCTGCCGCTGGCCCGAGGTCTCGCCCTTGCGCCACAGCTTGCCGCGCGAGCGCGAGAAATAGCAGACCCGGCCGGTGCTCAGGGTCTCGGCCACCGCCTCGCGGTTCATCCAGGCCATCATCAGCACCTCGCCGGTATCGTGCTGCTGGGCGATGGCCGGCACCAGGCCGTCGGCGTTGAAGGTGATGGCGGCCAGGGCGGCGTCGGTGTCGGTCACGGCGGGACTCCTTGTCGATTCCGGCGGGAGTGAAGCCTCGGCCCGGCCGCCGAGTCAACCGCCCAGACAGTCGCGCAGGCTGGCGGCCAGGGCGCGCATCGTCTCGGCATAGGCCTCCGGCCCGGCGGCGATGCCCGAACCCAGCGGGTCGAGAACCCCGGTTCGCACCCCGGTGCCGCGCGCGATGGCGTCGAGCAGCTTGGGGCTGAACTGCGGCTCGCGGAAGACGCAACGCACGTCGCCCTCCTTGATCCGCGCCTCGATCTCGGCCACGCGCCGGGCGCCGGGCTGGCGTTCGGGGCCGATGGTGACGGCGCCGGCGGGCGTCAGGCCGTAACGGTCTTCGAGATAGTGATAGGCGTCGTGGAACACGAGATAGGGCGTGCCGGCCACAGGCGCCAGGGCGGCGGCGAGTTCGGCGTCGAGCTCGTCGAGCGCATTCCGCGCCGCCGCGGCATTGGCCTGATAGGTCTCGGCGTTGGCCGGGTCGGCCGCGGCCAGCGCCGCGGCGGCGGCGGCCACGAACGCCTTGGCGTTGCGCGGATCGAGCCACAGGTGGTTGTCGAATTCTTCCTCCTGGTGTTCGTCCTCGTGTTTGTCCTCGTGTCCGTGCTCGTGCTCGTGCCCCTCCCACAGCCCGCCTTCGCGCAGCGGCAGCCTTTCGACGCCGGGCGCCTCGGCCATCGACACGACCTCGACCTCCCGCGACAGGGTCGCCAGGGGCTTTTCCAGGAAGGTCTCCAGCTCGCCGCCCACCATGAAGATCACGGCGGCGTCGGCGAGGGCGCGGGCGTCGGAGGGTTTCAGCGAGTAGGCGTGCGGCGAGGCGTTGCCGTCGAGCAGCAGCCTCGGCGTGCCGACGCCTTGCATGACCTGGGCGACCAGGGCATGGACGGGCTTGACCGTGGCGACCACCTCGGGTGCCTTGGCAACGGCGGGAAAAGCGGCGAAAAGGAAGCCGGCGGCCATGAGGAACGGGCGCATGACGAATCCTGTGTGATCACGGACGAATGAAACGTTATACTATAACGCAACCATCTTGGAAGCTGCCATGAGTGGGAACCACCATCCGCACGCCGCGTTCCCGGCGCTGGGCCACGACCACGGCCGCTGCGTCGCCGACGCGCTCGCCGCGGCCGAGGCCGCCTGCGCGCAGCGCGGCGCGCGGCTGACCGTGCTCAGGCGGCGGGTGCTGGAAGTGGTCTGGGGCAGCCACGGGCCGATCGGCGCCTATGCGATCCTCGAGGCCCTGCGCGCCGAGGGCCATGCCGGGGGGCCGCCAACCGTCTACCGGGCGCTCGACTTCCTGATCGCCCACGGGCTGGTGCACCGGATCGAACGCCTGAACGCCTTCGTCGGCTGCCGCAATCCGGCGCACGAGCATTCCGGTCAGTTCCTGATCTGCAGCGGCTGCGGCGCCGCCGCCGAACTCGACGATCCCGCCATCGCCGACGCGGTGGCGGCGGCGGCGGCGCGGCTGGGCTTCTCGGTCGCCGGCCAGACGGTCGAGGTCGAGGGCCGCTGCCCGGCCTGCCGCGCCCGGGAGAACCGCGATGGCGCCTGACGCGGTGATCGAGATGGCCGGGGTCGGCGTCCGTCTCGGCGGCACCCAGGTGCTCGACGGCGTCGACCTGACGGTGGGACGCGGCAAGGTCGTCACCGTGGTCGGACCCAACGGCGCCGGCAAGACGACGCTGCTGCGGGTGGTGCTCGGGCTGGTGGCGCCCGACGCCGGCAGCCTCCGCCGCGCGCCCGGGCTGCGCCTCGCCTACGTGCCGCAGAAGCTGCCGCTCGATCCCATCCTGCCGCTGACCGTCGAGCGCTTCCTGCGCCTGGCGCTGCCGGCGCGGCTGCCCCGCGCCGAGCTGGTCGCGGCGCTGGAGGAGGTGCGGGCCGCGCACGTCGTCGACCGTCAGGTCCGCGACGTCTCGGGCGGCGAGCTGCAGCGGCTGATGCTGGCGCGCGCGGTGCTGCGCAGGCCCGACCTGCTGGTGCTCGACGAGCCGGTCGGCAATGTCGACGTCGCCGGCCAGGCCGAGCTGTACGAGCGCATCGCGCGGCTGCGCGACGAGACCGGCGCCAGCGTGCTGATGGTCTCGCACGACCTGCACCTGGTGATGGCGGCCACCGACCACGTCGTCTGCCTGAACCGCCACGTCTGCTGCGCCGGCTCGCCGCAGGCGATCAGCCGCGATCCGGCCTATGTCTCGCTGTTCGGCGACCGCGTCGCCGCCGGCCTGGCGATCTACGCCCACCACCACGACCACCGCCACGGTCCCGACGGCTGCGTCGTCGAGCGGCGCCGGGAGGAGGGGCGGTGATCGACGACTTCCTGTTCCGGGCGCTGCTCGCCGGCGTCGGCGTCGCCGTGGTCGCCGGGCCGCTGGGCTGCTTCGTCGTGTGGCGGCGCATGGCCTATTTCGGCGACACCCTGGCCCACGGGGCGCTGCTGGGCATCGCGCTCGGCCTGGCGCTCGACATCGGCACCACCGCCGGCATCGTCGTCGCCTGCGGCGGGCTGGCGCTGCTGCTGGGAACGACGCACAAGCCGGGACATTTCGGCGCCGACACGGTGCTGGGGATCATGTCGCACTCGGCCCTGGCCTTCGGGCTGGTGGCGCTGGCCTTCCTGTCCGACCTGCGGGTCGACCTGATGGCCTACCTGTTCGGCGACATCCTGGCGGTGGCGCCGCTGGACCTGGCGTGGATCTGGGGCGGCGGCGGCCTGGTGCTGGCCGTGCTGGCGGTGTTGTGGCGGCCGCTCCTGCACATGACCGTCAACGAGGAGCTGGCCGCCGTCGAGGGCGAGCCGGTGGCGCCGGTGCGCCTGACCTTCCTGATGCTGATGGCGCTGGTGGTGGCCGTGGCGATGAAGATCGTCGGCGTGCTGCTGATCACCGCCATGCTGATCATACCGGCGGCGACGGCGCGCCGCTTCTCGACCACGCCCGAGCGAATGGCCCTGCTCGCCGCCGTCGCCGGCATCGCCGCGGTGGCGCTCGGCCTCGGCGGCTCGTTCACCTTCGACACCCCCTCGGGGCCGTCGATCGTCGCGGCGGCGGCGGTGCTGTTCGTGGCGGCGAGCCTGACGGCGGCGGCCTTGCGGCGTTAGGACGCGCGCAGCCGCGCGAAGCCGGCGTCGAGGTCGGCCTTCAGATCGTCGACGTCCTCGAGCCCGGCATGGACGCGCAGGGTCGGTCCCGCCGCCTGCCAGCGGGTGGCGGTGCGCGGGATGTGGCCGGTGGTGGGGATGATCAGGCTCTCGAAGCCGCCCCAGGAATAGCCCATCGCGAACAGTTCCAGGCCGTCGAGCATGGCGGCGACGGCGTCGGCGCCGCAGGGCTTCAGTTCGACGCCGAACAGGCCGCAGGCGCCGGTGAAGTCGCGCCTCCACAGCGCATGGCCGGGATCGGCGGGCAGGGCGGGGTGCATGACCCGCGCCACCTCGGGCCGCGCCGCCAGCCACTCGGCCAGGGCGATGCCGCTGCGCTGGTGGCGTTCCAGCCGCACCGACAGGGTGCGCAGCCCGCGCTGGCCGAGATACGCCTCCTGCGCGCCGGCGCTGTAGCCGAAGCTGACGACCGCGTCCTTGATCCGCCGCCACAGCGCCGCGTCGGCCATGGTGATGGTGCCGAGCATGGCGTCGGCGTGGCCGACGACGTATTTGGTCGCCGCCTGGATCGAGACGTCGACGCCGAGCGCGAACGGCTTCAGGAACAGCGGCGTGCCCCAGGTGTTGTCGAGCGCCACCAGCGCCCCGCGGGCATGGGCGGCGGCGGCGATCGCCGGCAGGTCCTGGACCTCGAAGGTCAGCGAGCCGGGCGATTCGGTGAAGACCAGCCTGGTCTCGGGGCGGATCAGCTCGGCGATGCCGGCGCCGATCGTCGGGTCGTAATAGGTCGTCTCGATGCCGAAACGCTTCAGCGGCCCGTCGCAGAACTTGCGCGTCGGCGCATACACCGAATCGACCATCAGCAGGTGGTCGCCGGCCTGCAGCAGCGCCGTCAGCGTGCCGCAGATCGCCGCCAGGCCGGACGAGGTGGCGATGCATCGGCTGCCGCCTTCCAGCGCCGCCACGGCCTCTTCGAGCGCCTGGGTGGTCGGCGTGCCGTAGCGGCCGTAATAGAGGCGCTGGTCGAAACGCTCGCGCGTCGCCGCTTCCATCGCCGCCACGGTCGGGAAGGTCACGGTGGAGACGTGGTAGACGGGCGGATTGACGGCGCCGAACTGCTCGTCGGGATGGCGTCCGGCGTGGACGATGCGGGTGTCGTCGCGACACGGGCGGGTGTGCTTGTCGGTCATGGCCTGCGACTTCGGGCGGACGGCGCCATCATGGCATCGCCGCGGGCCGGAGACCAGCCGCAATGAACCCGCGGCTCAGACGGCCAGCGCCAGCAGCGAAACGAGAAGCAGCAGTGCGGCCGGAAGAGCCATCGTCTCCCGTCGGCTCACGGTCCTGGCGCGGGCCTGTGCCTTGCGGTTGCGCATGTCGCCTCCTCGGTTGCAGTTTCGACCCGTTACAGGGTCGCTGCCAAGCATTTGGTCAGATTGTGCCATGGCGGCAAGCGGCCGGCGACCCATGCAAAGGTAGGACAAACCTTTTCACGGCGGACGCAAACGGGCCGGGGACCGGCAAGCGGCAAATGCCCCGCGGGCGGTCCGGAATTCGGCGGCGAGGCAAAAAAATGCCCGCCGAATCGCGGCGGGCAAGTTCATGGAGAGAGGGAAGAATACCAAAATAGGAGCCTCGACAGGCCGGCCCGGGGAGAGAAAGTGCGGCTTTCACATTCGGGCCTGGACCAGAATTTGGCGCCGTTTCGTCCTTCTTCCAATTAATCCGCCGTATAAGAACGGCGGTGAAACGGTTTAGGGGTCGCCTACCGCGACGGTCCGGGATCAGCTGTCGCCGGGCTCGATCTTGGCGACGCGCAGGATGTTGGTGGTTCCCGAGCGGCCGAACGGCACGCCGGCGGTGACCACGATGCGTTCGCCCATCCTGGCGAAGCCCTGCTCGCGCGCCTTGTCGATGGCGGTGGTCACCATCTCGCCGACGCTGCGCACCTCGCTGGTGACCGAATTGTGCGCACCCCAGACCAGCGACATCTGCCGCGCCACCTGCAGGTCCGACGTCAGCGAAACGATCGGCACCTCCGGCCGCTCGCGCGCGGCACGCAGGGTGGTCGAGCCCGACGAGGTGAAGGTGACGATGGCGGCGGCCTTTAGCGTGTGCGCGACCTGGCGCGCGGCGGCGCTGATGGCGTCGCGGGTGGTGTTCTCGGGCTCGCAGCGCGCCGCCTCGACGATCGAGCGGTAATGCTCGTCGGATTCCACCCGCTGGATGATGCGGTCCATCATCGCCACCGCCTCGGTGGGGTATTGGCCGACGGCGGTCTCGGCCGACAGCATCACCGCGTCGGCGCCGTCGTAGATCGCGGTCGCGACGTCGGAGGCCTCGGCACGGGTCGGCGTCGGGGCGTTGATCATGGATTCCAGCATCTGGGTGGCGACGACCACCGGCTTGCCGGCCTTGCGCCCGGCATGGACGATGCGCTTCTGCAGGATCGGCACGTACTCGGCCGGCACCTCGACGCCGAGGTCGCCGCGCGCCACCATCACCGCGTCGGACAGCGCGATGATCTGCTCGAGGTGCTCGATCGCGGAGGGCTTCTCGAGCTTGGACATGATGCCGGCGCGGCCCTGCACCAGGTCGCGCATGCGCTCGACGTCGTCGGGCCGCTGCACGAAGGACAGCGCGATCCAGTCGGCGCCCATGTCGAGGCCGAACTGCAGATCCTGCATGTCCTTCTCGGTCAGCGCCGAGATCGGCAGCACGACGTTGGGGACGTTGACGCCCTTGTGGTTCGACAGCTCGCCGCCGGTGATCACCCGCGTCTCGGCGAAGTCGCCGCCGTGGCGCTCGACGACCAGCCGCACGCGGCCGTCGTTGAGCAGCAGCTCGGTGCCGACGTTGATCGCCGCGAAGATCTCGGGATGCGGCAGCGGCGCCCGCTTGCCATCGCCCAGCGTCTCGTCGAGATCGAGGCGGAAGGGCTCGCCGGCGGCGAGCTCGATGCGGCCGTGTTCGAAGTCGCCCAGGCGCAGCTTCGGCCCCTGCAGGTCGAACAGCACGCCGATCGGCCGGCGCAGCTTCTTCTCGAGCTGGCGGATGGTGAAGATTCGGTTGCGGTGGTCCTCGCTGGAGCCGTGGCTGGCATTGAGCCGGAAGACGTCGGCGCCGGCCAGGAACAGGGCCTCGATCGCCTGCGGCGACGAGGTCGCCGGGCCCAAGGTGGCGATGATCTTCGCGTTCCTCGTCCTTCTCATGAGTCACCTCTGTGACGGCGCCGGGGACGCCGGTGATGCTGGTGGGCTCGCCCCGTTTAGGTGATGTCGCCGCGACGGGTTGCAAATGGCGGCCGGAGTTTGGGCCAAGCAGGCGCGATTGTCACCCGCTCTTGCAGGCGGGCGCGTCTCCCGGGCGAGGGTGGGGAAGGCGGGTCAGGCGGCGCCGCGGCCGCCGCGCTCGCGGGTCGAATCGTAGTGGCCGACCACCCAGGTCAGATGCTCCTGCATCGCCCGCGCCGCCAGTTCGGGATCGCGGGCGCGGATGCCTTCGTAGATGGCGGTGTGCTGGGCGAGCAGCAGCCGGTCCTCGTCGGGGGTCGTGAACAACTCGTGGCGGTGGAAGTCGACGTTCTGCTTCAGGACGTCGCGGATGTTGGCGACGATGTGCATGTAGATCGCCGAGCCCGACGCCTTGGCGATGGCGAGGTGGAAGCGGATGTCGTCCTCGCCCTTGCGCTGGCCGCGGTCGACGTCGGCGCGCATGGCGGCGAGGATCGCCGCCATCTCGTCGAGAATCTCCAGGGTGACGTTGGCCGCCGCGCGCCGCGCCGCCCACATCTCGAGCGTCATGCGGATCTCGGCCAGGTCGTGCAGGTTCTCGCGGTTCAGCCGCACCAGCTGGCCCAGCGCCGGCTCCAGCGTGGTCTCCGAGGCGATCACCCGGGTGCCGCCGCCCTGGACCGCGGCCAGGAAGCCCTGGGTCTTCAGCTTCTGCAGCGCCGCCCGCACCGACACCCGCGAGACGCCCATCTGCTCGGCGAGCTGGCGCTCGCCGGGCAGGCGCTGGCCCGGCGGCAGGGCGCCGGTGGCGATGAGTTCCAGTATCCTGTCCGCCACACGATCGGAAACGCGCGCCGAGTCGGTGTTCTTGGTGTGGTCGGCGAACATCTGGGCCTCTGCAGAGTGGAATATCGGATATTGCTCCAACTCCACCGGTCTGGTCAACGCGCCCGCCGCGGTTGCCGGGCGCCGGGGCCGCTGCTAGGGTCATGCCTCCTGCCGACCATCCGGGCCCGTGTCATGCGCTCCACCGTCGCCGTCCTGTTCGCCGCCGTCGTCGCGATCCAGCCCGCCGCCGCCCAGCCGGCGGGCGAGCCGGTGGCCGACGCCATCGCCGCGGCCCGCCAGGCCTACGCCGAGGGCGCGCTGCTGAACGCCGCCGAGGCCCTGCGCACCGCGCTGGACGGCATCCATCAGCGCCTGGCCGAGGTGTTCGTGCCGCTGATGCCGCCGGCCCCCGAGGGCTGGCAGGGCTACGACGCCCAGGCCGACGCCATGGGCATCGCCGGCGGCGGCATGGCGGTGATGAAGGGCTACGACAACGGCGAGGCGACCTTGAACGCCTCGCTGATCGTCGATTCCGAGGCGGTCGGCGGCATCGCCGACATGCTCGCCAACCCGGCGGCGCTGGGCGCCCAGCCCGGCATGAGCCTGGTGCGGCTGGACGCCGGCCCGGCGCTGATGCGCTGGGACGGCGAGGACCGCTCGGGCGAGATCATGATGGTCCTGGGCGATTCGCTGCTGCTGCAGGTGGTCGGCAGCGATCTCGAGAGTTCCGACGTGCTGGTCGGGATGATGAGGTCGTGGGACGTCGCCGCCATCCGCGAGCGCGCCGGCCTATAGGCCCGTCAGCATCTCGCCGAGCAGCGGCAGCAGCACCGCCGTCGCCAGCCCGTTCAGCCCCATCGCCAGGCCGGAGAAGGCGCCGGCGGTCTCGTTGACCTGCAGCGCCCGCGCCGTGCCGATGCCGTGCGCGGCGACGCCGATCGCCAGGCCGCGGGCCCGCCAGTCGCGCACGCCGACCGCGTTGAGCACGAAGCTGCCGAGCATGGCGCCGAGGATGCCGGTCAGGATCACCAGCACGGCGGTCAGCGACGGCAGCCCGCCCAGCTTCTCGGTGATGCCCATGGCGATCGGCGTGGTGACCGATTTCGGCGCCAGGGACACCAGGGTGTCGAACGAGGCGCCGAGCGCCCAGGCGGCGGCGACCGCGCTGACCACGGCGGTCAGCGAGCCGGCGACGACCGCGGCGGCGATCGCCGCCCACGCCCGCTTGAGCACCGCGATCTGGCGGTAGAGCGGCACCGCCAGCGCCACCGTCGCCGGGCCGAGCAGGAAATGGACGAACTGGGCGCCCTCGAAATAGGTGCGGTAGTCGGTGCCGGTCGCGGCCAGCAGCGCCACCAGCGCGATCACCGCCAGCAGCACCGGATTGAGCAAAGGGCTGCCGCCGGCCTTGGTCTGGATCCAGACGCCGGCCTGATAGGCGAGCAGGGTCACCGTCAGGCCGAGCAGCGGCGTCGCGGCGAGATAGACCCAGATGTCGCGCAGGTCCCCGGTCACGGCGCGTCCTCCCGGCGGGCCAGGCTCCGCATCACGAGCCCGGTCACCGCGATCGTCGCGACGGTGCTGACGACCAGCGCCACCGACAGCGGCAGCCATTCGCGGGCGACCAGGCCAAGGTGGAGCATGACGCCGGTGCCGGCGGGCACGAACAGCAGCGACAGATGCCGCAGCAGTCCGCCGGCGACGGCGTCCAGCCCGGCGGGGACGCCGCCGCGCGCCACCAGCGCGGCGAACAGGATCACCATCCCGACCACCGGGCCGGGCACCGGCAGTCCGGTCGCCCGCACGCCCACCTCTCCGATCAACTGGCAAACCAGCAGTACCGTGATATATCCCAGCACGACAGCTCTCCCGTCCGAGGAAGCCATGCCGCCGTTGCTCACCACCGAACTGGTCGGCGCCGCCGCCGGCACGCTTACGACCATCGCGTTTCTGCCGCAGGTCATCAAGACCTGGCGTACCCGTTCGACCGCCGACATCTCGACCGGGATGTTCGCGCTGTTCTGCGCCGGCGTGGCGTTGTGGCTGGTCTACGGCGTGCTGATCGGCTCGGCGCCGGTGGTGGTGGCGAACGCCGTCACCCTGGCCCTGGCCGGCTCGATCCTGGCGATGAAGCTCGCCGACCTGCGCCGCGGCGGCTGACGGGGACCCGCGCCGCGCGCAAGCCTGCCCGTCGCGATGACGGAACCATCCGGCTCCGCCTTGCGCCTAGAATTGTCTGGTGCGCGGAGGAGGGAAGCATGGCCCGGGAACTCGCACGGCTGCAACTCACGGTGTATTGCCCGGTCGAGCGCCGGGCGGTCGATTTCGTGCTGATCCACCTCGACGATTCGCCCGACCTGATCTGGTGCCGCGGCTGCCATCGCGTGACCGAGACCGACGGCGGCGACGAACTGCGGTGCCCCAAGTCGGGCGACCCCAGGCCGGATCACTGAGCGCCCGGGAACCCGCGGGGGCGCTCCGCGGTTAACAGCACCTGGATCGGCGAGGACGCAGGAGGCGATGTGGGCGATTTCCTTGACCGCGTGGCGGTGATCGACGTCGAGGCCTCCGGCCTGCACGCCGCGGCCGTGCCGATCGAGGTCGGCTGGTGCCTGGGGCCCGAGGGCCGGTCCGGCAGCGTTCTGCTGGGCGTCAGGCACTGGCTCGACGGCGCCGCCAACGACTGGCGCTGGGACCGGCGCGCGGAATCGGTTCACGGCCTGACCCGCGGCACCCTGCTGCGCTCCGGCCTGGACGCCGCCGCCGCCGCCGAGCGGGTGATGGCGGCGCTCGACGGCCGCATTCCGCTGTCCGATTCGCCCAACGACGCGCGCTGGCTCGGGCGGCTGCTGCAAGAGGCCGGCTGGCCGCGGCCGTGGCCGGCGGTCGGCGACCTGGTCGATCTGATCGAGAAGGCGGCGGGCTCGCGCGAGGCGGTGCGGGCGCTCTACGACGCCGCCCTGGCCGAGACGGGCGGCGAGGGCAGGGTGCATCGGGCCGAGCCGGACGCGCGCCTGCTGTGGCGGGTGCTGACCCTGGCCGCCGACAGATGCGGCGAGCAGGCTCTGGAAGGGGTGCTGCGGGAGGGCGAGGCCTCCCGCAGCCATTGAGGGCGTCAGTCGAAAATCAGGTTCGGCAGGCCGAGGCTGATGATCGGGACGTAGGTGATGAC
>CAZJFH010000069.1:0-26404 GCA_964545205.1 uncultured Rhodospirillaceae bacterium | reverse complement strand
GCAGCGCGGAAATCCGCGCGTCGAACGGCCGGTGCGAGCCCTTGACCGCCTCGACAGACATCGCGCCGGCGACGACCGCCGCCTTGAAGGCGCGTTCGATCTCGAACAGGCCGGCCAGGGCAGGGGCGCCGTCGTCCGGTAGATCGCGCGCAGCGCGTCGAGACCGAGGCCGCCGGGGGTCAGGATGATGCTCATGCCGTCAGTCTCCGTAGCCTGAGACTGAATCTGGAGCCACCTGCATCTGGCGGCAATGGCGCCGGACCGCCTGCCCCGCCGCACGACCGGCCGGCGTACCGGCAGCTAATCCGCCGCCAGCGGCCTGTCCGGACGTTCGTGCGCGTCGCCGACGCCGGTGAACGGCTCCGGCGGCGCCGGGCCCCCCAGCATGTGCTCCCAGTTCTCGCGCCGCTCCCGCCGTCTTTCCGCCAGTTCCTCCTCGAACCGTCGCTCCTCGAATGCGGTCTCGGGTGCGGCCTCGGCGGCGTCCTGCCCTTCGGCCGCCGGGGACTCCGGGTCGGGCGGCGGCGTCTCGGCCGCCCATGCCGCGGGACCGAGAACCAGCGCCGCGGCCAATGTCCAAGCTGTCCTCATCGCCAAACGCCTCCGCGCCGATCTTGGGTCGCCCTGATGCGATCGGCATAACACGGCCTGCGGCCCCGGACGACTGATCCAGATCAGTTTCGGCGCTGCCGTACCAACGCTTCCGCGCGGCGGCCACGCGGCGCCCCTTCCCGCGCCCGCGAATCGCGGCGACGAAGTGGGCGAGTTCCGCGGCCGCCAGTCGAGCCCGACCGTGACGATCACGAAAAAGCGCATAGGGGTACGGGCGCGTCACCAGGATGGAACGAGCCGGTCCGCAGCCCTAATTCTTTGCCAAAGTCGCATCAATGGCCGCCACGGATGAGCGCCAAGCGCTTCGATCTTGAACTCGCGCAGGCCCTCTTCCGGCAGTTGCCCTGGGGGCTGACCGCCAACGCGGCCGTGATGATCCTGGTCGTGGCGGCGCTGTGGGCACCCGAACGCGGCCATGCGCTGTCGATGTGGGCGTCCGGGCATGTCTTGGTCATTGCCCTGCGCGCGACGTTGCTGCTCGGGGTCCGCCGCCGCGGAATCACCGACGACGACGCCCCCCGGTGGGCGGCCGCCTTTGCCGTCGGCGCCGGCCTGTCGGGACTGCTCTGGGGGGCGGCGGCGGTTCTGTTCGTCGACCCGGCCGAGCCGACCACCACGATCGTCGTCGCCTTCGCGCTCGGCGGCATGGCCGCCGGCGGCGTCACGACCCTGTCGTTCCACGCACCGAGCTTCAGCCTGTTTCTGGTGACTGGCCTCGCGCCGCTCGCCGCGACGCTGGCCGCGGTGGGCGACCGGCTGCATCTCACCATGGCGACGATGGTCGTCGTCTTCGCGCTGGTCCTGTTCCTCATCGCCGGGGGATTCCGGCGGGCCTGGTTCAGCGCGCTGAGGCTGAGCGACGAGAAGCAGCGGCTGCTCGAGACGCTGGAACAGAAGGTCGTCGATCGCACGGCGGCGCTCACTCATGCCAACCTGAAGCTGCACCGGACCATCGCCGAGAGGCTGCGCGCCCAGCGCGAGGCTCAGGAGGCGCGGGCCGAGGCCGAGCGGGCGAACCTGGCCAAGACCAAGTTCCTCGCCGCGGCGAGCCACGACCTGCGCCAGCCGGTCCAGTCGCTGTCGCTGCTGTCGAACACGATCGCGGCTCAACTCTCCGGGCATCCGGCGTTGCCGTTGGCCCAGCACCTCGACCGCACGGTCGGGGCGTTGCGCACGCTGCTCGACAGCCTGCTCGACATCTCGCGCCTGGATGCCGGCGGCATCGCACCGAACTTTGCGGCGGTTCCCGTCGGGCCGCTTCTCGAGCGGCTCGCCCACGAATACGCGCTCCGCGCCGCGGACCGGGGACTGGATCTCCGCCGCGTGCCGACCACCGCATGGTGCGTGACCGATCCCGTGCTGCTGGATCGGATCTTGCGCAACCTGATCGAAAACGCGGTGCGCTACACCGCCGCCGGCCGAATCCTGATCGGCTGTCGGCGCCGGAGGGATCGCCTGGTGATCCAGGTGCTCGACACCGGGGTCGGCATCGCCGAACACCAGCTGGACGCCATCTTCCAGGAGTTCTTCCAGGCGGTCGAGCCGACCGATGACGGCTCGCACGGCCTGGGCCTGGGCCTGGCGATCGTCAGTCGCCTGGGGCAGACGCTCGGACACCGGGTCGAGGTCAGTTCCGAACTGGGGCGCGGCTCCTGCTTTTCGGTGACGCTCGCCCTGGCGACGCCGGGGGATGCAGGACACGGCGACGGGAAGGCAGCCTGAAGGTCCGCGTCTTGCGAACGCGGCAACCGCGACCATGTCCATGCCTGGACGAACGAAGCGGGACACCGAAGGGATGAAGGCTACGCACAAGGTGGCGCTGGTGGCCTACGCGGTGCTGGTCAGCCTGTCGAGCGCCGGCCTGCCGGCGATGCAGCCAATGTCGCTGGAAACGGCGCGGCAGGCCTCGCCATCCGCCGCGGCCTCGATCCACCGCCGTGCCGCCATGGACCCGACCGTGCCTTCGGCCAATCCGGACGGCAGCGTGACGGTGGTCGAGTACTTCGACTACCAGTGTCCCTCGTGCAAGGCGGTCCATGCCGACGTGCAGTCGTTCATCGCCGCCAATCCCGACGTGCGCTGGGTGTTCAAGGACTGGCCCATCCTGGGCCCCGCCTCGCGCTCCGCCGCCCGCGCCGCCCTGGCGGCCAAGTGGCAGGGCCGATACCGCGAGGCGCAGGACGCCCTGATGCGCCTGCGCGGACGACTCGACGAGCAGAGCATCCGCGCCGCCCTGGCCGAAGCGGGGATCGACCTGGCCCGGCTCGACGCCGACATGACCGCCAACGGCGAAGAGATCGATCGTCTGCTGCGCCACGCCGACGACGAGGCCACCGCAATGGGTCTGGCCGGCACGCCCGGCTTCCTGATCGACGGAGCGGTGTTCTTCGGCGCGCTGGACCGGGAGCGGCTCGAACGGCTGCTGAGCGAGGCGCGGGCCTCCCGCGGCTGAGCGCGCAGGAGCCGGAGGCCTTGGCGCACGCCGGCCTCCGTCCGCTCCCACGCCAGACGGTCAGCGCCCGGTTCCGGGGCCGGCCGGCCCGACTTCCGGCCCGTCCTTGCGCTCGATCGGCGGGCCTTCGCGCTGCAGGGTCTCCATCGCCTGCTGCGAATTCCAGCCGCCTTCCATGAGCTGGTTGGCGGCGTGAAGCTGCATCTGCAATTCCGGCAGGTATGTTTCGGCGATCTGCTTGCGCTGACCGTCGCCCTGGGCCGACCAGGCCTCGAGCGTGCCGATCATCCGCGGGTACGTGTGGCCGACCCAGCCGACGAACTTGCTGGCGAACTCGTCCTCGTTGAGGTCGGTCATCGCCTCCATCGACTGGACGTGCTCCTCCGACATGCGCTGGGGCATCTCGAGTTCGGCTTCGGCCGCCAGCTTGTCCAGGTCCTGGTTGATTCGGCCCTGGGTCAGCGAGATGCGGTCGCCCAGCAGCTCGACCGCGGTCGCGGTGTGCTTGTCGGTCGCCAGGTTGGCGATCTGCTGGGCCGCGATCGCGTCCTGCGCGAACTGCTCGACCGAGACCTCCATCTTGCCCGGCTGGCCGATCGCGCCGCCTTGCCCCGCGGCTTGCGTCTGGGCGCCGCTCGCGGCCCCGGCCTTGGCGGCCCCGGCCTTGGCGGCATCGCCGGCGGCGAGCGCCGGCGTCAGCGAGAAGGCCGCCAACACGGCGGCCACGGAAATGATCGTCTTCATCCGCCCGTTTCCTTTCGCTCTGTGTCCGTCAGTCGCAAACACCCCCGCGCGGGGGCGGTTCATTCCTCGACGTCGCGCAGTCGCGCCCGGATCAGGGCCAGCCGCGCCACCGCGGTCTCGGCCAGGCCCTGGGCCTCGCGCTGGATCGCTTCGTCGTCCGGGTGCTCCGCCGCCTGCATGTAGAATTCGAGCACCTCCTCGGCGTTGCGCAGCGCCAGCCGCATGGCGCCGACGGCGGTCAGGCGTCCGGGGCCGTCGATACCGGCCGCCCGCGCGCCTTCGACGACGGCGCTGGCGGGGGCTCCGCCGTCGCCCAGGGCGGTCGCACGCAGCTCGTCCGTCTCCGCCAGCTGGCGGATCATCCCGGCTTCGCCGCGATGGCCGGCAGCCTCCAGCGCCTGCGCCGCCAGCCCGTCGACGACGGCGCTGCCGGCTTCCAGCCCGTGCGCCGTCTGCCGCAGCTTGTCGACATCGGCAGGCATGCGTCGCGCCACGGGCCGGTGCGCGTGGTAGGCGCGGCGGCGCAAGGCGCGCAGCTCGGCGACGTGGTCGAGTTCCTCGGCCGCCAGGGCCAGCGCCCGCGCTTCGACGTCGGCATCGTCGGCGATGGCGGCCAGATAGCTGTAGAAGGCGAAGGCGCGCTCCTCGTTGCGCACCGCGATCGACAGCGCCTTGTAGGGGGTCAGCACCTCGGCCTCGCCGTCCTCCGCGCCGGCGCCGAAGGTTTCCGGCATCTGCCAGGCGAAATGCGCCGGCACCGGCGGCCGCCGGCCCTCGCGCCGCGCCCAGCGCCCGAGCCCCTGCTCGTGCGCGGCCTCGAGCTCGGCCAGTTCGCGGAACAGGGCCGCCATTTCGGCGTCCTCGATCCGCTCCATCTCGGCGGCGAGTTCGCGGTAGCGCTCGGCGGCCTCGTGCTCCATGCCGACGGCGATCTCCATCAGCCGGTCGATGCTGAGTGTTTCGGTGATCGGGTACAGCGGATTGATCGGCTCGCGCACGCGTCCTTGCCTCCCTTCCCACCAAATGGCGGACCAGGTCGCGCATTGAAGCGCCTCCAACGGCGTAATCACGGCGGATGATCGCCGTCCGATGCGTTGAAACGCCGGGCAGCGACTCCGAGTGTTGGCTTAGGCCGCGCTTCACGAACCAATCGACAGGCTACGATCAGATGGGCTGTGCCCGGCGGCTTCTCGCCGCGCTTACGATCCTGATGGCAACGGCGGCGGTCTCGACCGCCTGGGCGCAGCAATCGCGGCTGGGTGAATTCCTGGCCGCCGCGCCGCTGCAGGAGCTTTTCCCGGGCGCGCAGGAACTCGGCCCCGTCGAGGGCACGCCGCCGGCGGCGCCGGTGCTGATCGACGGCGAAACCGCCGGCTGGCTGTTCCTGAATTCCGACATCGTCAACGCCACCGGCTATTCCGGCAAACCGATCCACGTGCTGGTGGCGATGGACCTCGAGGGCGAGATCGTCGGCGCCCGCATGGTCGAGCACACGGAACCGATCGTGCTGATCGGCATCCCCGAGAGCAAGATCCACGACTTCATCCAGGGCTATGTCGGCCACAACGTGCTCGCCGGGACGGCCGAAGCGAGGCGCGCCGGACCGCCGGTCGACATCGTCAGCGGCGCCACCGTCACCGTGCTGGTGATCGGCGACACCATCACCCGCTCGGCGCTGCGGGTGGCGCGCTCGCGCGGGCTCGGCCGCTACGCGGCGGCCGCCGCCGAGCCCGAGGGGCCGCCGCGCCAGGTCGACATGACCCAGACCGGCACCAAGGGCTGGGAGGAGCTGCTGGGCGAGGGCGCCATCCGGCGGCTGTCCTTGAGCCTGGGCGAGATCAACGAGGCCTTCGAGCGCCAGCACCCCGGCATCGCTCCCGAGCCGGGCGATCCCGAGGCGACCTTCATCGACCTCTACACGGCGCTGGTCAGCGCCCCGGTGATCGGCCGCTCGCTGCTGGGCGAGAACGAGTACCGCAACCTGACCCGGCGCCTGGAGGAAGGCCAGCACGCGATCCTGGTCATGGGCCGCGGCCCGTATTCGTGGCGCGGTTCGGGCTATGTGCGCGGCGGCATCTTCGACCGCGTCGCGGTGGTCCAGGACATCTCGACGATCCGTTTTCGCGACCGCGACTACAAGCGCCTGGGCAACGTCCGCGCCGACGGCGCGCCCTCGTTCCCCGAGATCGGGCTTTTCGTGATCCCGAAGGGTTCCGAATTCGAGCCGGCCGAACCCTGGCGGCTGCAGCTTCTGGTCCAGCGCGCCGTCGGCGCCCTCGAGCGGGAGTTCATCACCTACGAGCTGCCCTACGACCTGCCCGAGAAGTACCTGACCGCGCCGCCGCCGCCGCCCCCGGCCGCCGAGCCGGCACCCGAGCCGCTGGCCGAAGCGGCCGAGGGCTCCGACCAGCCGCTGTGGCAGCGCATCTGGGAAAGCCGCATCTTCGACCTGTCGATCCTGGCCGCCGGATTGGCGGTGCTGACGGTGATCTTCTATTTCCAGGACACGCTGGTGAAGCGGCCGCGGCTGCACTACTGGGTGCGGACGCTGTTCCTGGCCTGGACCCTGCTGTGGCTGGGCTGGTGGGTGCTGGCCCAGCTTTCGGTCGTCAACGTCCTGACCCTGACCAATTCGCTGATCACCGGGTTTTCCTGGGACTACTTCCTGATGGACCCGCTGCTGTTCGTGCTGTGGGCGGCGGTGGCGGCGGCGCTGATCTTCTGGGGCCGCGGCGCCTTCTGCGGCTGGCTGTGCCCGTTCGGCGCCCTGCAGGAATTCGTCAACCGCGGCGCCCGGTTGCTGAAGATTCCGCAGATCCGGGTGCCCTGGGGCCTGCACCAGCGGCTGTGGACCCTGAAATACATCATCTTCCTGGGCCTGTTCGGGGTGGCGCTCTACGAGTTGGCCTTCGCCGAGCGGCTTGCCGAGGTCGAGCCGTTCAAGACGGCCATCGTGCTGCATTTCATGCGCGACTGGCCGTTCGTGCTCTACGCGGCGCTGCTGCTGGCCGCCACCCTGTTCATCGACCGCTTCTTCTGCCGTTACCTGTGCCCGCTCGGCGCCGGTCTGGCGATCCCCGCCAAGATCCGCACCTTCGAGTGGCTCAAGCGGCATCACGAATGCGGCCGACCGTGCCAGCGCTGCGCGGTCGAATGCCCGGTCGATTCGATCCATCCCGACGGCCGCATCGACCCCAACGAGTGCATCTACTGCATGCATTGCCAGGTCCTGTACTGGCACGAGCACAAGTGCCCGGCGATGATCCAGCGCCGCCTCAAGCGCGAGCGGACGCAGGCGCTGTCGACGAAGGGAAGGCCGCGGCAAGCGGCGGCGAGCGCCGCCAATCCCGCGAGCTGGGACAAGCGCGATCCGGCACCGGCGAAACCGCCGTCGCCGCCGCGCGACTGACGTTCACCGAGAGGAGGAAGACATGGCGAACAAGCAAGGCGGAATCAGTCGGCGCGGGCTGCTGGGCGGCACGGCCAAGACCGCGGCGCTCGGCGGTCTGGCCGGTACCGGGCTGGGCGCGATGGCGGCCGGCCTGCTCAAGGATGCGATGGCGCAGCAGCAGCAGGCGGCAGCCGGAGGCGACAAAAAGGTCTACGAGGTGCCGCCGGGCCAGCTCGACGACTACTACATCTTCAACTCGTCGGGCCAGACCGGCGAGGTCCGCATCATGGGCCTGCCGTCGATGCGCGAGCTGATGCGCATTCCGGTCTTCAACCGCTGCAGCGCCACCGGCTGGGGCCAGACCAACGAATCGCGCAAGATCCTGACCCAGGGCCTGCTGCCCGAAACCAAGGAGTTCCTCAAGACCCGCGGCGACATCTACCTGAACGGCGACGCGCACCATCCGCACATGTCGTTCACCGACGGCACCTATGACGGTCGCTACGTGTGGATCAACGACAAGGCCAACACGCGCCTCGCCCGCATCCGCTGCGACGTGATGAAGTGCGATTCGATCATCGAGATCCCGAACGCCAACGACATCCACGGCATGCGGCCGCAGAAGTATCCGAAGACCGGCTACGTGTTCTGCAACGGCGAGCACGAGGCGCCGCTGCCGAACGACGGCACCGACATGGAGGACGTCTCGAAATACCAGTGCATCTTCACCGCCGTCGACGGCGAGACGATGAAGGTGGCCTGGCAGGTGATCGTCGACGGCAACCTCGACAACTGCGACGCCGACTACCAGGGCAAGTACGCCTTCTCGACCTGCTACAACTCCGAGATGGGCATGAACACCGCCGAAATGACCGCGAAGGAGCAGGACTGGGCGGTGATCTTCAACATCAAGCGCATCGAGGAGGCGGTCAAGGCCGGCAAGGCCGAGATGATCAACGGCGTTCCCGTGCTCAACGGCCGCCACGGCTCGCCGTACACGCTCTACGTCCCGATCTCCAACAGCCCGCACGGCTGCAACATGGCCCCCGACGGCGTGCATCTGGCGATCAACGGCAAGCTGTCGCCCACCGTGACCCTGATCGACGTGACCAAGCTCGACGCCATCTTCGAGGGCAAGGCCGAGCCGCGGAGCTGCGTCGTCGCCGAGCCGCAGCTCGGCCTGGGGCCGCTGCACACCGCCTTCGACGGCAAGGGCAACGCCTTCACCACCCTGTTCATCGACAGCCAGGTGGCGATGTGGAACATCGAGAAGGCGCGCCAGGCGTTCCAGGGCCAGAAGGTCGATCCGATCGTCCAGAAGCTGGACGTCCACTACCAGCCCGGCCACAACCACACCTCGATGGGCGAGACCAAGGAGGCCGACGGCGAGTGGCTGGTGTCCCTGAACAAGTTCTCGAAGGACCGCTTCCTCAACGTCGGCCCGCTGAAGCCCGAGAACGACCAGCTCATCTACACCGGCGACCGCAAGATGACCCTGGTCCACGACGGCCCCAGCTTCGCCGAGCCGCACGACATGATCATCGTGCGCGCCGACATCGTGAACCCGAAGCACGTCTGGGACCGCAACGACCCGTTCTGGGAGGATGCCCGCCAGCAGGCGCAAAAGGACGGCGTCGACCTCGAGGCCGACAGCAAGGTGATCCGCGACGGCGACAAGGTCCGGGTCTACATGACCTCGCTGGCGCCGAGCTTCGGGCTGGAGAAGTTCACGGTCAAACAGGGCGACGAGGTCACGGTGATCATCACCAACCTCGACGACATCTCGGACCTGACCCACGGCTTCACGCTGTCGAACTACGGCGTGCAGTTCGAGATTCCGCCGCAGGGCACGGCTTCGGTCACCTTCGTCGCCGACCGGCCGGGCGTGCACTGGTTCTACTGCGTCTGGTTCTGCCACGCCCTGCACATGGAGATGCGCGGCCGGATGCTGGTCGAGCCGCGCGCGGCGTGATGGGCTCCGACCGCCCAGACGTGAGCTCCCTCTCCCGCTCGCGGGAGAGGGAGGAGCCCGCGAGGCGGGAGGGTGAGGGCGGCGCCGCGTCGGCGCCGCGATCGGCCCTCGGCCGGCCTCCACCCTCGCCCCGGCCCTCTCCCGCCGGCGGGAAAGGGAGCGCCATCGTGCTCGCCCTGATTTTCCTCGCCCTGCCCGCCCGTGCCGCCGTGATCGAGGTCGCGCCGGGCGAACTGACGGCCGCCCTGGCGGCGGCCCGGGCCGGGGACACGCTGGTGCTGCTGCCCGGCGTCCACGCCGGCCCGGTGACCGTCGACAAGCCGCTGACCCTGCGGGGCCGCGACGGCGCGGTGATCGACGGCGGCGGCACGGGCAACGTCGTCAAGGTCACTGCGGCCGACGCCGCCTTGCGCGACCTGACGATCCGCAATTCCGGCCGCAGCCTCGAGGCGATGGATTCGGGCGTGTTCCTGGACAAGACCGCCGACCGCGCCGTGGTCGCCGGCAACCTGATCGAGGGCAGCCTGTTCGGCGTCTATGTCTGGGGACCGGACGACGCCTTGGTGACCGGCAACCGCATCCAGGGCCTGACGGATCTGCGGGTCAACGAGCGCGGCAACGGCGTCAGCTTGTGGAACGCGCCGGGCTCGCGGGTCGAGGACAACCTCATCCGCGACGGCCGCGACGGCATCTTCACCACCACGAGCAAGCGCAACCTCTTTGCCGGCAACCGCTTCGAAGGCGTGCGCTTCGCCGTGCACTACATGTACACCAACCAGTCCGAGGTCTCCGGCAACGTCTCGATCGGCAACGACGTCGGCTACGCGCTGATGTATTCGACCGGCATCCGGGCGACCGGCAACGTCTCGCGCGGCGACCGCGACCACGGCTTCATGCTCAATTTCGCCAATTCCTCCGAGGTCGTCGGCAACGCCGTCCTCGGTGGCGGCGAGAAATGCGTGTTCATCTACAATTCCAACAAGAGCGAATTCCGGCGCAACTGGTTCGAGGGCTGCGCCATCGGCGTGCACTTCACCGCCGGGTCGGAGCGCAACGCCTTCCGCGCCAACGCCTTCGTCGGCAACGAGACCCAGGTCAAATACGTCGGCACCCGGCACCTCGACTGGGCCACCGGCGGCGTCGGCAACTACTGGAGCGACAACGTCGCCTTCGACCTCGACGGCGACGGCATCGCCGACCTGCCCTACCGGCCCAACGACCTCGTCGACCAGGTGGTGTGGCGGGTGCCGGCGGCGAAGCTGCTGCTCAACAGCCCGGCGGTGCTGCTGGTGCGCTGGGCGCAGTCGCAGTTCCCGGCGCTGATGCCGGGCGGCGTCGTCGACACGGCGCCGCTGATGTCCCCGCCCGAGATCGCGGCGCTGCCGCAGGAGGCGCGGTGACGGCGGTGGCGGTCGAGGCGGCGGTCAAGCGCTTCGGCGGCCACGCCGCCGTCGACGGGGTGTCGCTGCGCCTGGAGGCGGGCCAGCGTCTGGCGCTGCTCGGCCACAACGGCGCCGGCAAGACGACTTTGATGAAACTCCTGCTCGGCCTGTTGCGCGCCGACGGCGGCACCGTCTCGGTGCTCGGCGGCGCGCCGGGCAGGTCGGAGGCGCGGCGCGCCGTCGGCTTCCTGCCCGAGAACGTCGCCTTCCACGACGCCATGACCGGCTGGGAGATGATCACCTTCTACGCCCGCCTGAAGCGGCGGCCGCGCGACGAGGCGGCGGCGCTGCTGCGCGACGTCGGGCTGGAGGCCGCCGCCAAACGCCGGGTCGGCACCTACTCCAAGGGCATGCGCCAGCGCCTGGGGCTGGCGCAGGCGCTGCTGGGCGCGCCGCGCCTGCTGCTGCTCGACGAGCCGACCACCGGCCTCGACCCCGAGCTGCGCCAGGCCTTCTACGAAATCATCCGCGCCCGCGCCGCCGCCGGCTGCGCCGTGATCCTGTCGTCGCACCTGCTCACCGAGCTGGAGGAGCGCACCGACCGCATCGCCATCATGGACCGCGGCCGGGTGGTGGCGCACGGCACCCTCGACCAGCTCCGCGCCGCCGCCGGACTGCCGGTGGTGTTCCGCCTCGCCCTGGCCGACGGCCGCAGCGAGCGCGTCCGCGCGCCCGTCGCCGACAAGATGGCGACGCTCAGGCGGCTGGCCGCCGACGACGCGGTCCGCGACATCGAGGTCGAGCCGCCGAGCCTGGATGCCGTCTACGCCCATTTCACCGAAGGGGACTCATGCGCACCGTCCTGATCCTCGCCGGCCGCGAGCTGCGCGACGGCCTGCGGAACCGCTGGGTCCTGGCCGCCACCATCCTGCTGGCCGGGCTGGCGCTGGCGCTGGCCTTCCTCGGCAGCGCCCCCACCGGCACGATCGGTGCCGCGCCGCTGGCGGTCACGGTCGTCAGCCTGGCGTCGCTGAGCGTGTTCCTGATCCCGTTGATCGCGCTGCTGCTGTCCTACGACACCGTCGTCGGCGAGGTCGAACGCGGCACCATGCTGCTGCTGCTGACCTATCCGGTGGCACGCTGGCAGGTGCTGGCCGGGAAGTTCCTCGGCCATCTGGCGGCGCTGGCCATCGCCACCCTGGTCGGCTACGGCGGCGCCGGGCTGGTCACGGCGCTGGTCATGGACCAGGCCGGCGCCTGGGGGCCGTACGCCGCCATGGTCGGCAGCTCGATCCTGCTCGGCGCCGCCTTCCTGGCGCTCGGCCAGCTCGCGAGCACCGTCGTTCGCGAACGCGCCACCGCCGCCGGCCTGGCGGTCGGACTGTGGCTGGTGCTGGTCGTGCTCTACGACCTGGCGCTGCTCGGCATCCTCGCCGGCACCGGCGGCGGCGCGCTCAGTCCGGCGGCGGTCGCCGGCCTGCTGCTCGCCAATCCCTCGGACGCCTATCGCCTGTTCAACCTGGCCGGCTTCGGCGAGGTGGCGCGGTTCGCCGGCCTCGCCGGACTGGCCGAACGCATGGCGCTGACGCCGTCGCTGGCCCTGCTGGCCCTGGCCGGCTGGGCGCTGGTGCCGCTGCTGCTCGCCTGGGCGGTGTTTTCCCGGAGGCAGCTGTGACCCGCGCCATGGCCGCAATCCTGACGCTCGCCCTGCTCGCCGCCTGCGACGAGCCGCGGCAGGCCGCCGCGCCGCCGCCGCCGGCCGAACTCGGCCGCGAGGCGGTCGGCCACTACTGCGGCATGATCCTCGCCGACCACGAGGGGCCGAAGGCCCAGGCCTGGGTCGCCGGCATCGACCAGCCCTACTGGTTCTCGTCGGTGCGCGACGCCATCGCCTTCACCATGCTGCCCGAGGAGCCGGACGCCATCGCCGCGATCTACGTCAGCGACATGGCCACCGCCGAGAGCTGGCGGAACCCCGGCACCTGGGTCGAGGCCCGCGAGGCGCATTTCGTGATCGGCTCCGAGAAGCGCGGCGGCATGGGCCAGATGGAGGCGGTGCCGTTCTCGGACCCGCAGGCCGCCGCCGACTTCGCCGCCGAACATGGCGGCCGCGTCGTGCCCTTCGCCGCGATCCCGCGCGACTACGTGCTGGGCAGCGACGAGCCGCCGGGCGAAGCGCACGGAGGACACCAGTGATCCTCGCGTCTCAGTCCCAGCGGCTTTCGTGTTCGACGCGCTCGAACGAGATCGCCCGGTCATCGGCGACGAAATGCCGAATGCGCCAGGGCCGGCCTTGGCCGTCGATCTCGACGACCCCGATCCCCGAAGCGTTGAGAAGCCGCCGGCCCGGTTCGGCTCCTTCCGGCTTGCGGGGCACGATGCGCATCCGCCGGCGCGAGGTGAACCAGTTCATGGGCGAGCGCGGCGAATAGAGCCAGCGGTTGATCCAGTCGAGCGCGGCGAGCAGACGGCGCGGGAACTCGTTGCGCAGGCCGCTCGAACAGATCTGCCAGATGCGCGGCCCCTCGCCGCGCCCGCGCAGTTCCACGTCGTAGACGAAGGAATAGTGCACGTCGCCCGACAGCACGACGAAGCGCTTGGGCGTCTTCGAATGGCGGAAGACGTTCAGGATTCCGTGCGCGGTGCCCGGATGGGCCATCCAGTTTTCGGCATCGACCAGCAGCGGCTTGCCGATCCAGGTGAAGATGCGCTGGATGACCTCGATCAGCTTGACGCCGAACACCGGGCTCGCGGACACCAGCAGGACTTCCTCCAGCCCGCGCAGCTTGCGCTGCAGGTCCGTCAGCGCCTCCCAGTCGAGGAGCCCCGAAGGCCGCCCCGGCGACGATTCCGAGCGCCAGCGCCGCGTCCGCGTGTCGAGGACGATCAGGGGGGGATCGGTCGGCCAGTCGTAGTCCCAGTTCTCGAAGTCGAGGATGGCGTCGATCAGCTCGTCGTGCTTCGCGCCGCCGGGCGCGGCGATCGCGGGCGAGAGGGCGTCGAGCAGATCGTCGGGAAAGGCCTCCGGCCGGTTGCCCCAGCCCTGGCAGATCAGATAGGCGATCAGGCCGTTGCCGACGATCCGGCGCGAGAAGGGATGGCCGTAGACCGTCTCCTCCCAGCCGCGATGCAGGTTCCAGTCGTCGGTGATGTCGTGGTCGTCGAAGATCGTCGCCACCGGCACGTGCGCCATGAGACGGCGCACGGAGCCGAGCCCGGCGACGAAATCCTCGACGAGCCTGCGTTCCGCCTCGTAAACCGCCCGGCTCTGCTTGCTCAACCACTCCGGCGGCTCGTCCGCGATCGTCGACCACGGGGCCGGCGACCAGACGAGGAGGTACATCGCCAGGTATTCCGCCAGGGTGATCAGATGGTTGTGCGCGTTGTCGGCGGTGAAGATCGGCTTGGCGGCGCCGCCGAACAGCACGTCGATCAGCGCCCGGTTGCCCGTCAGCCTGGGCAGCAGGTTCTCGCGACGGTAAAAGCCGTCCGCGTGGCGGCACAGATCCGCCGAATCCCGCACGCCCGCGAGACCGAGATCGCTCATCTCCTCCTGCGGCAGGCCCAGCGCCTCGCCGAGGCGTTGCGCGGCCCGGAGCATGGGCCCGGCCACGTCGTCGCCATAGATCTGGTCGCCGGTCATGACGATCATCGCCGGCCAGTCGGGCGGTGCGTCGTCGGCGCGGCCGCCTTCGTTCGTTTCCCGGAACCGGCGCGCCAGCAGGCGGTCGGCGATCACGAGACCGTCGGCGGACGGATGGTGCGGCTTGCGGCAGGATCCCTGAAACAGCGCGCGGACCCGGCTTTCGATGCGCAAGCCCGGCCCGGGCCGCCCCGGATAGGCGAGATCGGGGGCGTAATCGCGCCATCCAAGCCCCCGGCCCCGCGTCTCCGCGCCTTCGAGGCGCAGGTCGTAGTCGATCCAGGTGTCCTGCGGCAGCGGATCGTCGAAGACGAGGTCGAGCAGCAGAAAACACAGCTGCCGCCCCGCGCTCACCGCGCGCAGTCCGGGCTGGCCGGGCGAAAGCGCCATCTCGCGGCGATCGCCCGCCCATTCGAGGACGAGACGCAGCGAATAGGGCGCCCGCGCCGCGAGCCAGAAGACCAGTCGACGCGGCTCGGCCCGGCGCAGGATCGGTCCCGCCAGGACTGCGGGCGGACCGGTGTGGGACTGGTTTTCCGACATTCCCCCCTTGGTTCCGAGGTTGATCCCGTGCCGGGCGACGGCGCGGCGGCCACTGGACGAAACAAGTGGCCAGAATCAGACGCCGTTCAAGGCGCTGCCGAGCCGGATGCCGGGCGCCTGTCGAAGAAGAACCGCACCATTTCCCGCGAGGCGTCCGGTCCCCGCGGATCGGTGTAGGAGCCGGCCGGACTGCCGCCCGACCAGGCGTGGCCGGCGCCGTGGACCGTCCACTGCTCGCACAGAACCTGGCCGGAAACGTCGGTATGGACGACGCGACTCCAGCCGTGGCCGCCCGCGATGCGGCCGCGCGCCACCTTCGCCGCCACGCCCGGGGCGCCGCCGCCGGCCTGCGCGACGACATGTTCGCAGTTGCGCGGGTGGACGGTGCCGTCCTGGTCGCCGTGGAAGACGATCATCGGCACGCTGCGCCGGCCGTTCCCGACCGGACTCGCGCCCTGGCGCATGGCGGCGAAGGCCGACGGCAGGTCGCGGGCGGCGCCGCAAGCGAGGCCGGAGTGCACGCCGGCGGCGGCGTAGAGATCGGGGTAGGCCGAGGCCATGATCGCCGCCGCCGCTCCGCCGGCCGACAGCCCGGCGACGTAGACCTGCCCCCGAGCGACGGCGCGGCCGCGCATGATCTGGCCGGTGATGCCGGCGATCAGCGAGGCCTCGCCGGCCCCGCGACGCTGGTGCTCCGGGCCGAACCAGTTCCAGCATCGCGAACCGTTGGCCGATGCCGGCTGTTCGGGATAGGCGACCAGGAATCCCTGTTCCTCGGCGACCCGGTTCATGCCGGTGCCGGCGGCGAAGTCGTCGGGGCACTGCGTGCAGCCATGCAGCATGACCACCAGAGGCAGTGCCTGGCCGGCGCGGCCGCCGGGAACATAGAGCTTGTAGGATCGCTGGCCGGCGGCACTGGCGTAGGCGAAGCGTTCGAAGGACGCCCCGTCGGGCACGGGCTCGGGCGTGGCGAGCGGAGCACGCAAGGCGGCCGCGCCGGGGCCGGCCCGGGGACGGGCGGCGGCGCCGTCGTCCGCGAGCTCGACGGCCTCCAGATCGATCACCGTCGGGTCGTCCCGCGGCTCGTCAGCATCGGCCGGGCGCCGCGCGGCGCCGTTGAGCGTCCGCTGGATCAGCGCGGTGGCGTCGGCGAGACGGCCGGCGCTGGTCAGGCGGGTGGCCTCCGTCAGGTCGGGGCGATAGCGCATGCTGCTTTCCTTGGTCTGGAGAAACGGAGCCCGTTCGCGCCGGCGGCGCGTCTGGTCCCCTGACGAGTCACGGAGGCCGCGCGGGTCAGCGCAGCCGGTCGGCGAGCGCGGCCTTGACGGCCGGCGAGGCGTGCAGCGCGCCCAGCACCTGGATCGAGGCGATGCTGGACCGGGCGAGTTCAGGCGTCACGTCGGCGGCGATGCTCGCCAGCCCGAGCACGCGGATCTCGAGCATCTGTCCGGCGGCGCGGGCCGCCTCCAGGTCCGCCCTGCTGTAGTGCCGCAGGCCGAGATCGACGTTCTGCCGGGTCACGACCTGGCGCACCGCCTCGGAATGGCGCTCGACCTGATTGCGGATGGCGGTGCGGATGAAATCGGAACGGTTGCCGTAGAACCCCTCCTTCACGAGCAGATCGATGTGCCCGAGATCCACGTAGCCGAGATTGATGGTGATCTTCTCCGAATCCCCGGGCCGGGCCCTCGCCTGCTCCATCGCGACCATCCTGTCTCCATCCAGCAGGATGGCATATGGCGTCACGGGGCGCCGGATCAAGGGGGCCACACCCGGCCACGAAGCGGTTCCGATCGTGAGTCGGCGCCGCCCCATCCCCGCGACATTGCCCCGGATCAATGCCGGTCAGTCGGCGCGCACCTTGGCGATGAACGCCTCGACCTCCGCGCGCAGGCGCTCGGACTGGCGAGCCAGATCATCGGCCGAACTCAGGACTTGGCTGGCGGCGGCGCCGGCCTCGCCCGCGGCCTGGGTGACGCCGCCGATATTGCCCGAGACCTCCTGCGTGCCGGCTGCCGCCTGCTCGGTGTTGCGGGCGATCTCCTGCGTGGCGGCGCCCTGCTCCTCCACCGCCGAGGCGATCGCCGACGCGATCTCGCTGATGCGACCGATGATCCCGGTGATCGCCTCGATCGCGCTCACCGCCTCCCTGGTCGAGGCCTGCACGCTGCCGATCTGGCCGCTGATCTCGTCCGTGGCCTTGGCGGTCTGGTTGGCGAGGTTCTTGACCTCGTTGGCGACCACCGCGAACCCCTTGCCGGCGTCGCCGGCGCGAGCGGCCTCGATCGTCGCATTCAGCGCCAGGAGATTGGTCTGGCTGGCGATGTCGTTGATCAGATCGACGACTTCGCCGATCCTGTCGGCCGATTCCGCGAGGCCGCGCACGACTTGGTCGGTGTGGCCGGCCTGGTCGACCGCCTGCCCGGCGATCCGCGCGGACTCGGACACCTGCCGCGCTATCTCGCCGATCGACGAGGACAGTTCCTCGGCAGCGGAGGCGACCGTCTGCACGTTGGTGGCGGCCTGTTCCGACGCGGCGGCGACCGCGGTGGCCTGCTGGCTGGCCTGCTCGGCAACCGCCGACATCGACTGCGCGGTCGCCTGCAGCTCGGTCGAAGCCGACGAGACCGTGTCGACGATCCCCTTGACGCTGGTCTCGAAGCCGTCCGCCAGCGCGTGCATGGCCCGGCGCTTCTCCTCCTCGGCCCGGCGCTCCTTCTCCTCCTGCTCGGCCCGCATGCGGTCCATCTCGATGGCGCTGTCCTTGAACACCTGCACCGCAGCCGCCATGTCGCCGATCTCGTCCTTGCGCTCGCGCGCCGGAATGTCGACGCTCTTGTCGCCGGCGGCCAGCGCGTTCATCGTCGCCGTCATTGCCACGATGGGATTGGCGAGCGAACGTGCCAGCAGCAGGCCGATGGCGACGATGACCGCCAGACCGATGGCGCCGATCATCAGCGTCAGATTGCGCATCTCGGTCACCCCGGCGAAGGCTTCGGCCTCGTCGATCTCGGCGATCAGCGCCCAGCGCGTGCCGCCGACCTCGACCGGCGTGAAGGCCGACAGCACCGGATTGCCGTTGTAGTCGATGATCACCCGGCTGCCGGTCTCGCCGGCCAGCGCGGCGCGCGCCGCCT
This sequence comes from uncultured Rhodospirillaceae bacterium, assembly GCA_964545205.1. Lineage (GTDB taxonomy): Bacteria > Pseudomonadota > Alphaproteobacteria > Rhodospirillales > Magnetospirillaceae > CAZJFH01. The sequence goes on along the minus strand of CAZJFH010000069.1, from coordinate 8,528 downwards.
CGGTGTCGACCGCCCCCTTGGCGGGATCTGCGAACGAGGCTCTAACCGAGTGGTTCTTCGGATCGAGATAGGAATCCGAGCGCATCAGCTTGTCGGGGCCGACGAGATAGGTCTCGCCGGTCGCGCCCATGCCGTCGCGCTGCTGCATCACCGCGTTGATCGCTTCGAGCGACAATTGCAGCGCCACGAGCCCGACGACCTCGCCTCCGTCCACCACCGGCTCGGCGATGAAGGCCGCGGGCTCGCCGTCGCTGGGAGCGTACGGCGCGAAGTCGGCCATGCCGAACTGCCTGGTCTCCAGCACCGTCCGGACGAGCTTGCCGAGATTGCTGTCCGCATAAGGCCCGTTCAGCAGGTTCGTCTGGTAGTCCTTTTCCTTGGCCGCCGTATAGAAGGCGGTGCCGTCGGGCGCAATCAGGAACAGGTCGTAATAGCCGTAACTCTCGACGTAGCCGGTGAAATACGGCCCGAGCGACTGCTCGACAGCCGCCCCGAGCTGCGCGGCGCCCGTCTGCCTGACGGTGCGCACCAGGACCTCCATGTCACCGCGGCGTTCGGCGAAGAACTTCTCGATTTGCGCCCGCTTGATGCCGCGCACGCTCTCCAGCTGATTGAACGACTGGCGGCTTAGCGCGTCGGACGCATTCGTCAGTGTGACGAACCCGAGCACCGCGAACGGAATCAGTCCCACGAGCATGAACGCTATCGTCAGACGCGGCTTCAACCTCAGCGCGGCCATCCCAGCCCCCCACATTGCTACGGTGAAAGAAAACAAGATCGTCCGGCGGATTGTTGTTCCGTGGCCTGACAGCGTCAATACCGTCCGAACTAAACGGAGGTATAAGTTCGGACACATTTTTCGTATATTTGCAGGACGTCAGCACTCACTTGTCTACACCCAGCTCCAACGACGCGCATCGGAAAGGATTTAAGTCACAAACTTCGATGTACTTGTGCCGCCGCCTGGCGACGCCACCGCCGCCGGGCGAAATCGAGTCGAGGATGCGGGCTGGCGCGCCGGACTTCCTCGGCGACGCCCGCCGTCACCCGGCCGGCGATGGCCCGTCCGCCGTCAGCGCAAGGGGACGGTATAGGTCGTTGCGGTGCCGGTCAGGCAGACGGTGCCGGCCTCGTCGACGACCTCGGTCTGCAGGGTGCAGATCGGCTTGTCCGGGCGCACGGCGACGACCGTCACCCGGGCCGTGATCTCGGCGCCGATCCGCACCGCCTTCTGGAAGCGCCACTCGACCCCCAGGAACACGGTTCCAGGTCCCGGCAGTTGCTCGGCGACGACGGCGTTGAGCAGCCCCGAAGTGACCCCGCCCTGGACGATCAGGCCGCCGAACGGGCTTCGCTCGGCGGCGGCGGCGTCGAAGTGCAGCGGGTTGCGGTCGCCGGTGATCTCGGCGAACAGCTCGACGTCGCGCCGGCTGGTCCGCCGGGTGCGGCTGGCGCTGGCCCCGACCTGGGGCGCCCCGGCGACGGTGCGGGTCCAAACGTCGTTCGTATGCATCTCGTCCTCCGGTGATGAGCTCCCGGACCGCCGTGCGATCCGGGAGGACTGGTCAGTCGCTGGCGTGATCGCAGGTGACGTTGGCGTTCCAGTCGGCAAAGAAGCCGGCCGGGTTGTGGCGCCAGTGCCAGAAGTGGATCTCGTAGAACGGATCGACCGGATTGCGCCCGACCGCCGTCTTGCGCTTCAGCCGCTGGCCCAGCAGACTCGGCGCCTGCCGATGCGGCCAGTCCTTCTCGAATACCGCGTATTCGACGGCGACGAGCTGCATCGATCCGTCCGGCTGGCGCTCGTACATCAGCACGTCGGGCTCGGCGAGCGCCAGGCGCTTGTCCCCGAGCCGGTCGGGATGGACGTAGTGGTTGCCCATCGCGCCCTCGGCGCCGTTGTCGGTGCATTCGAACAGGCGTTCGTAGCCGTCGGCCAGCGCGGCCTCGAAGTCCGCGTAGCGCGCGGCGGCCTCGCGGGATTGGCGGATCTGGTCCGCCGACGCCGCCGTCGCGGCCTGCTCGGACGCGGGGGCGGCATGGCCGGCCGCCGGCATGGCGAGCAGCGCGGCGAGCATGGTTGTCCTCAGCGACATCTTCTGTTCCCTGTCGTCGTTTCGCAACGGTGGTTTCGTCGTCCGCCGGTCAGGCGCTTGCCGCGTCCGCGACCGGATCGGGCCGGACGACGACGGTGTCGACGATCGGGGTGACCTCGTCGGCCGGCATCCCGACGCGGCGCGCGTGCTCGCGGATCGCTTCGGGGCTGACGGCCTGATAGATGCACACCGTTCCGAGGCCTCCCCCGTCCTCGCTCAGCACGTAGGAGCGGATCCAGCGCACCTTGTCGGGCATTTCCTCGTTGCCGACGCGGGCGGACACGCCGGCGGCGGTCTTGAGCTGCTCGGGCGTCGTCCAGGCGTCGCGGCGGCGGATGGCATAGAGCTGCATGGTCATGTCCTGTCTCCGAATGGTGGGATGACGACCGCACGCTTCGGTCGATGGACGGACCATAAGCCTGATACCCCGGTTAGGTCCTTTGCGGCTGCTTATCGCTCGCATATCTTTTCCTGATCCCAGCCACGGCCGGAACATGGCGGCGATGCTCCTTCGCTTCCGCGGCTTCGAACTCGACGAGGACGGGCGCGAACTGCGCCTGAACGGCTCGGCCGTGCCGCTTCAGCCGCGGGTCTTCGCGCTGCTGGTCTTCCTGGCCGCCAATCGCGAGCGCGTGGTCGCCAAGGACGAGCTGCTGGAGGGCGTCTGGCCCGGCACCTTCGTCGCCGACAACGCGCTGCAGCGGGCGATCAGCCTGGCGCGCCGCGCGTTGCGGGCGGGCGGCGCCGAGGACGTCATCCGCACCTATCCCCGCCACGGCTACCGGTTCATCTGCGACGCGGCCGAAGAAACGACGCCGCTGCCCGCCGCCGCGGCTCCGGGACCGCTGGACGCCGCCCGCGCGGCCGCGCGGGCCAACCAGTGGAAGGAAGCTTCGGCCGCCTTCGCCGCGGCCGCCGCCGCCGGGCCCCTGACAAGCCCGGCCGACATCGAGGCCTGGGCGGTGGCGACGCAGTACGTCGGCCGGCCCGGTGACGGTGACGGGCTGCTCGAACAGGCGCTCGAAGCCTATCTCGCCGCCGGCGACCTGTGCGGCGCCGCCCGCATGGCGATCCTGCTCGGGCACTCGGCGGTCGAGGTCCGCAAGCTGGCCCTGGCCCGGGCATGGCACGCCCGCGCCGACCGCCTTCTGGCGAATCTCGACGAGGAGGTGCCCGAGCACGGCCATCTGGCGGCGCTGGCTGCCCGCACCGCCCTGCTCAACGGCGATTTCGCGCTGGCCGTCGCGGAAGGCGCGCGCGCCCAGGACATCGGCCGCCGGCTGCGCAACCCGACCGCCGAGGCCCTGGGCCTCGACTACGAAGGACTGGCGCGGCAGTCGCTGGGCGAAATGGAAGCCGGCGCCGTCCTGCAGGACGAGGCCGCCGCCATCGTGGTCTCCGGGGGAGTCGAGCCCTGGGCCGGCGGACTGGTCTATTGCGGAATCCTGTGGGCGTGCCGCAACCGCGGCGAATGGGACCGCGCCGCCCAGTGGACCGAGACCTTCACCCGCTGGTGCGGCCAACGCGGGATCGACAGCTTCACCGGCTCGTGTCGGCTGCACCGCGCCGACGTGCTCAGCGTTCAGGGCAAGGTCGCGGAGGCGGAGCAGGAGATCCGTGCGGCGCTGGGCGACATCCCGCCGCGCGCCGGCTGGGGCACCGGCGAGCTGAACCATGTCCTGGGCGACCTGCACCTGGCGGTGGGAGAGCTCGACAAGGCGGCCGCCGCCTACGCCCAGGCGCACGAGGTCGGTTGGGACCCGCAGCCCGGCCACGCCATCCTGCTCGCCACGCGGGGCCATCTCGACGACGCCCTGCACAGTCTGGAACGGGCGCTGGACGACACCTCGTGGGTCCATCGCCAGCGGCGCGGGCAGTTGCTGTCGCACTACGCCGCCATCGCCGCCCAGTGCGGCCACGCCGATCAGGCGGCCGCGGCGCTGGCGGAACTCGATGCCCGCCCGGGGATGGCCGCCGCGCCGGCGGTCCGCGCCTGCGCCGAGAAGGCCCGCGCCGAGCTGCTGCTGCTCGACGGCCGCCGCCGCGACGCTGTCGCCGCGTTGCGACGCTCGGTGGCGCTGTGCCGCGACGCCGGAGCGCCGCTGCATCTGATCCATGTCCGCATCCGCCTTGCCGAAGTGCTCCGGCTGCATGGCGATGCCGGCGGCGCCCGCCGCGAGCTGGCATCGGCAGAGGCATCGGCGGCCGACATGGGACTGGCGAAAATTCTCGAGCGCTGTGCCGCGCTGCGACTCTCCTGGGACCGCGTCGCCCGCGCCGGGGCCGCCGCCGACGGTCCGGCGCCGACCGATCAGCCGACATCCCGGTGACGCCGAGAGCCATTCACACCGCGATTTGGCCGAGGCCCGACGAACGGCCATGTTGACCCGGTCGGCCACAGCGAAAATAGTGCAGACTGCATAATTGGCTGATCGATGGCGGCGCACAGCACCGCCCGGGCTGTCGAAAGGCATCGAGGAGCAATCATGGCGCTGGTGAAAAAGTCGCATTACGCCGCGGGGCGCAAGCCGGGGCAGCCCGGAGACGAGGCAAGGCAGGGCGGCGGCGTGGCGGCACCCGAGCGCCGGCGCGCTCGCGCCCATGCCCGGCGCGAGCAGATCGCCGACCGCCTGGCCGCCGCCACCGAGGAGACGGCGGCCGGCATCTCCCAGGCGGCGGCCGCCGCCGAGGAACTGCAGCGCGCCATGGAGCAGATCTCCGGCGGGGCGCAGCAGGCGTCCAGCGCCGCCCAGCAATCCCTCGCCGCCGTCTCCAGCATCGCCGCCGCCCTGGTGCAGGCGCGCGAAAAGGCGACGAACTCGCGGCAGCGCACCGAGGCGCTGCAGGTGCTGCTGGGGGAGGTCGGCGGCCAGATCGCCGGCTCGATCAGCGCCATCGGCACCAACGCCGAGCGGCAGATGCAGTCGGCGCGGGTCGTCGCCGGGCTGGAGGAGCAGGCGGCGGCGATCGGCGGCGTCGTCAACAGCGTCTCCTTCATCGCCGACCAGACCAGCCTGCTGGCGCTCAACGCCGCCATCGAGGCTGCGCGCGCCGGCGAGCACGGCCGCGGCTTCGCCGTCGTCGCCGACGAGGTCCGCGCCCTCGCCGAGGAGGCCGAGAAGAGCGCCGCCGACATCCAGGGCGTCGTCGAACGCATCCAGACCGACATCCGCGTCATCGCCGACGGCATCCGCGCCTCGGCCGATGCCGCCGGCGAGCAGATCACCCTGGCGCGCCGCGTCGGCACCCTGCTCGAACAGGTCCGCTCGGCCATGGGCATGCTGTCGCGCGGCAGCCAGGACGTCCTGAACGCCTCGGTGGAAGCCGAGCGCGCCGCCCGCGAAGCGCAACGCGGCGCCGAACAGATCGCCGCCGCCGCCGAGGAACAGTCGGCCGCCGCCGAGGAGGCCCTGCGCGGGGTCGAGCAGCAGGCCAAGGCCCTGGACCAGAGCCAGACGGCGGCGCAGGACCTGGCCGGCCGCGCCGACGACCTGCAGCGCGGCGACGTCGTCGTCACCGCCGAGGGCGTCGCCTCGGCCGCCGAGGAACTGTCGACGACGGTCCAGGAGCTGTCCGGCGCCGCCGCCCAGATCATGGCCGCCGTCGAGCAGATCGACCGCGGCGCCCATCAGCAGGCGGCCGCGACGCAGCAGTCGACCGCGGCGCTGAGCCAGATCGAGAAGACCGCCCGCCAGGCGGCCGCCAGCACCGGCAAGGCCAACGACGAGGCCGCCCGCACCGCCGAAGTGCTGTCCGAAAGCCGCGACGCCACCGAGACCCTGGTCGGCGGCGTCGGCAAGGCGCTGGCCGAAACCCGCGACAGCCTGGAGCGGATCGGCGAGCTGGAGCAGTCGAGCCGCCGCATCGGCAAGATCGTCGATGCCATCGCCATCGCCGCCATCCAGACCAACATGCTGGCCGTCAGCGGCTCGGTCGAGGCGGCGCGGGCCGGCGAGGAGGGCCGCGGTTTCGCCGTGGTCTCGGCCGACATCCGCAAGCTCGCCCGCGACGCCGCCGCCAACACCGAGCGGGTCAAGGACACCGTGCGCTCGGTGCAGGACCAGATCGCGACCGTGCGCCGCGATCTCGACCAGATCGGCATCGCCGCCGAACTGGAGGTTCAGCGCAGCAACTCCATCCGCGGCAGCCTCGATTCGGTCGCCAGCGAGATGAAGGTGGTGCTGGACGACAACCGCCAGATCCAGGACGGCGCCCAGTCGATCCTGCGCTCGGTCGAGGAGGCGGTGCGCGGCACCCATCAGATCGCCGCCGCCGCCGAGCAGGCCGGCCGCGCGTCCGGCGAGGCCGCCAGCGCCGCCCGCGAGCAGTCGCGCGGCGCCGAGGATCTTGCCGCGGCGATCGAGGAGATCGCCGCCCTGGCCGAGGAACTGCAGGGCTCGGGCGACTGATGCCGCGCAAGACGGGCACCCCGGCGGCGCCCCCTGCCGCGGTCGCGGCGCAGGGCGGGCGGCTGGCCTTCCTGACCTTCCGCGTCGGCGAGACGCTGTGCGCGCTGCCGATGGCCGACGTCCGCGAGGTCGTGCGCCGGCTCAGCCTGGTGCCGGTGCCGCTGGCGCCGCCCAGCCTCGACGGCCTCGTCAACCTGCGCGGCCGGGTCGCCCCGGTGATCGCGGCCCGCCGCCTCCTCGGCCTCGCCGACGCCGCGCCCGGCGGGCAGGCCCGCATGATCGTGCTCACCGCCCCGGCCCCGGTCGCTTTGGCCGTCGACGCCGTGCTGGCGATGGTCGAGGGCGCCGCCGAGCCGCTGCCCGAGAGCGCCGAGCTCGACGCGGCGATCCCGCGCGAGATCCTGCGCGGGGTGCTGAAAACCGATGCCGGCGTGGCGCCGGTGCTCGATCCGGAGCGGCTCCTCGACGTCGCCTTCGCCGGGATCGAACGCGGCGCGGCCGCCGGCGGCGTCCTCGCCGCCCCCGCCGCCACCGCGCGCGCCGCCGCCGCGCCGGCCCAGGTCCTGATCAGCTTCGACGTCGCCGGCCAGGAATTCGCCATCCCGATCGACGGCGTGCGCGAGATCATCCGCATGCCCGAAGGCGCCGTGCGCCTGCCGCACGCGGTCGAGCACATGATCGGCCTCGCCGCCGTGCGCGAGGAATTGCTGCCGCTGGTGTCGCTGGCCGGCGTGCTCGGCCTCGGCGGCGCCGTGCCGGACGACCCGCGGGTCGTCGTGGCGGTGCTGGACGGCGCCGCCGTCGGGCTGGTCGTCGACCGGCCGCGCGCGGTGCTGCGCGTCGCTCCGGAACGCCTCGCCCCGGTTCCGGCGCTGATGGTGCGGTCGGACGCGCCCGACGAGATCACCGCCATCGCCCGTCTCGACGAGGACCGACGGCTGGTGTCGGTGCTGGCGACCGGGCGCCTGTTCCGCCATCGCAGCGTCCGCAAGGCGCTGGAGCACCAGGCCGAGGAGGCCGACATCATGCCCGATCGCGAGCCCGCCCAGGCCGCCGGCGAGGAGCCGTTCGTCGTGTTCAGCCTGGCCGGCGCCGACTATGCCGTCGGCGCCGCGGCGGTCGAGGAGGTCATGCGCATGCCGGACTCCCTGACCCGGGTCCCGAAGAGCGCGGGCTTCGTCGAAGGGGTGACCAACCGGCGCGGCGGCGCGCTGCCGATCGTCGACATGCGGCGCCGCTTCGAGCTGCCGACGACGACCGCCTCCGATCGGCGCCGCATCCTGGTGCTGCGCCTCGGCGGCATCGCCGCCGGCTTCGTCGTCGACGCGGCGAGCCGGGTGGTCAAGGTGGCCGCCGAACGGGTCGGCCCGGCGCCCGACCTGTCGCCCGAGCAGGCCCGGCTGTTCCCGCGCATCCTCGACCTGGACGGGAAGATGGTGCTGGTGCTCGACCCGGCGGCCCTGATGTCGCGCGGCGAGGCCGGCGCCCTGGCCGAACTGGCGCGGGGCCGCGCCGGCCACGAGCGCTGACGCCGGAGCGGCGATGATAAAATTGCTGGCCGTCGACGATTCGGCCCTGATGCGCAAGCTGCTGGTCGGCATCTTCGAGGCCGAGGGCGACTTCGAGGTCCGCACGGCGCCCGATGGCGTGGCGGCGCTGGCGGCGCTGCACGACTTCGCGCCCGACGTGATCACCCTCGACGTGCACATGCCCGACATGGACGGCCTGACCTGCCTGTCGCGGATCATGGTCGAGATGCCGCGACCGGTGGTGATGGTCTCGTCCCTGACCACCGAGAGCGCCGCCGCCACGGTCGAGGCGATGCATCTCGGCGCGGTGGACGTGGTCGCCAAGCCGCGCGGCGCGGTGTCGCTTGGCATCGACGACATCCGCGACGACCTGGTGGCCAAGGTCCGGGCGGCGGCGGCGGCGCGGCTGCCGCCGACCCTGCGGCTGCGCGAGCGGGTCCGGCACCGGCTGCGCCGCGGCACCGCCGAGCGCCCGCCGCGCCAGGCGCGGTCTG
>CAZJFH010000068.1:26171-27822 GCA_964545205.1 uncultured Rhodospirillaceae bacterium | reverse complement strand
CGCGGGCCGAAACACGTGGATGGCCGGGACAAGCCCGGCCACGACGCGATGAGTGCGCATCGGCGAACGCAGCACAGCCGGCGGCGGAAGGGGTTTTGCACCACAATCCCTTCGCAGGCAGTTACGGCGCCTCAGAAGATCGCCTTGCCCTTGATGTGGGTCACGAAGCCCGAACCGTCGGTGGCGACCGGGTCGCCCTCGCCGTCTTCGCCGCCGCCGCTCGAGCCCGCCGCCTTGCTCCGTCGGCGCGGCTTGCGGATCTCGACGACCGGGCCGGACTCGCCGCTGCGGCTCTGGCCGGTGGTGCGGCGCCGGGTGGTGCGCTGCGGCTCGGCCTCGCCGCGGGGGTTCTCGGGCTCGAGCCGCGGTCGCTCGGACTGTGCCGACTGCGGCGCGGGCGCCTGCGCCGCGGCCGGCGCGGCGTTCGGCGGCGCGGCGACCGTGATGCCCCAGCGCGAGACGAACTGGCGGCCTTCTTCGGTGAGCGCCACCGAGTTCTGTTCGGGGGCGAAATTGCGAACGACGTAGCCGTTGTGATGCAGGCCGGCGACGATCGGCGCGAGCCGGTCCTCGCCCACGTCGACGTCGCGCGCCAGTTCCTGGAGGGACGCGGTTCCACCGCGCAGGCCGAGCGCCTGCAAAGTCTTCGTACCGTATGACATTCCGAAATCTCAACGAGGGGCGCGGGCCCGATAGGAGGATGCCGGGCGGCGCCGACGTGCTCGCCGCTGCCGCGGCGATGCCGGGCCGGTCCCGACGCCGCAAATATGGCCGTTGCGGACGAGGACTGCAATCGTCGTGGCGGAAAATCCGCATCGGCGCGGGATGTGGCGCTCTCGATCCGCCGTTCGCGGTCCGGATTTCGCTCCCCGGGCGCCGAATCGGCGGTCTCGACCGACCGGCGACCGGCGCCGGGCCACCGTGACGCGCGATTTCTTTGCCGTCGCGGGATTGCGACTGCGTTCCGCCCAACCACGAAGAAACTCCGCCGGCAACGATCAGCCGGTTTGCTGGTTCTCTTCTTATGCGTCAATATTGCCGCGTCGACATGCGAAAAACGGGGCGACGGCGGCGTGCCGACGACGCCATTCGATTGCAAAATACGCTTACCCTATCGGGGGAATGACCTTTGATCTATTCCTCGCGGCGGAGCTCCAAGTTAGTGTGATTGCGAAACTCGTAGCGAAAGAGAATGCGATGGCAGAAGACAAGGCGAACCTGTTGGATCTGACGGCTGAAATCGTTTCCGCCTATGTATCGAACAATACGCTGCCCGGGGATCAGCTTACGTCGCTGATCCAGCAGGTCTATCACGGCATCGCTGTTCTCAGCGGCGCGGCGCAGCCCGAGGAGCCGAAGGCCTCGCCCGCGGTGCCGATCCGCCGGTCGGTCAAGCCGGACGAGATCATCTGTCTGGAGTGCGGCAAGGGCCAGAAGGTGCTCAAGCGGCACATCAGTTCCGCCCACGGGCTGACCCCCGAGGAGTATCGCGTGAAGTGGGGTCTGGCGCCCGATTATCCCATGGTGGCGCCGAACTATGCCGAGCGCCGTTCGCAGCTCGCCAAGGAAATCGGCCTCGGCCAGAAGAAGCCGGCCGGGCGCGCCAAGGGTGCTGCCGGCGGCGGCGGTCGCCGCGGCAACCGCCGCGCCG
>CAZJFH010000068.1:0-26071 GCA_964545205.1 uncultured Rhodospirillaceae bacterium | reverse complement strand
GGCGGCGGCCGCCGCGGCAACCGCCGCGCCGCGGCCCCCGCCAACGAATAGCCGCGCCGTCCCGGCTGCCCACGTGCGGGCTTGGAAGAAATGCGGTCCGTCGCTCCCGCTTTCGCGGGCATGACGTCTGAAATCTTCACACGCTCGGAAGCGGGGTCTCGCGTTTGGCGGCTCAGCCCGGCATCCGCGAGCTGCCGGGCCGGGCGCCGAGGGTGTCGCGGACGTAAAGGCGCCGCACCATCACCGTCAGGGCGACGGCGATCGGGGTCGCGAACAGCAGTCCGACGAAGCCGAACAGCAGCGTGAATCCCATCGCGGCGGCCACGGTCAGGGCCGGCGGCAATGCGACCGCCCAGCGCTCGGCCAGGGGCGTGATCAGATAGCTTTCGACCTGCTGGATGCCGAAATAGGCCAGGGCGACCCACAGCGCGGTGTCGAAGCCGAGCGTCAGCGCCACCAGCACGGCCGGCACGGCGGCGATCCACGGCCCGAGGATGGGGATGAACTCCAGCAGCCCGGCCAGCAGGCCCAGGGCCAGCGCCATCGGCACGCCGAGCAGGTACAGCGCGACCGTGGTCAGCACCCCGATGATCAGCATCGACAGGAACTGGCCGAGCATCCAGCGCCACAGCGATTCGCCGATGTCGTCGAGCACCTGCTCGCCCTGCGCGCGCCGGTTCTTCGGGATCAGGAGCAGAACTCCGCGGCGATAGAGGTCCGGCGCGGCGGCGGTATAGATGCCGATGAACAGCACGATGAGCGCGCCGGCCAGCGCCTCGAGGATCACCGAGGTGGTGCCGACGATGCGCCCGACGATGCCGTCGGCGGCCAGGCCGAAGCCGCCGCCCGAGGCCGACCGCGCCCCCGATTCGCCGGCCGCGCCCGGCAGCAGGTCGCCCATGCCGGTGCCGTCGAGCAGCTCGCGGATGCGGTCGACGCCCTGCGACAGCGTTCGGCCGAGTTCCTGGAACTGGCTGGCGAGCTGATGGCCGACCAGCCAGCCGCCGCCGGCGATCAGCAGCGCCGCCAGGATCAGCGTCGCAACCAGGGCCCAGCGGTGCGACAGCGGCGTGTGCCGGGCGATGCCGCCGGAGATGCGGCGCAGCACCACCGCCAGCAACAGCCCGCCGGCCGCCAGGACGAGCAGCCGCGCCAACTGCCACGCGGCCACCGCCAGTCCGGCGAGCAGCAAGACGATCATCACCCGCCGGGTGAAGGCGGCGAGATCCTGGTGTTCCGATGGCGCCGGCATCGTCGTGCCCCGGTGCAGGTTCCGTTCTGACTAGCGAACGGGTCCGCCGCGGCGATGTTCCGCCGCCGCCGGCCGCGGGCTAGTTGGTCAGCCCGGCGAGCTGCACCCGCATGGCGCCGAGCAGGCCGTCCATGCCGCCGGTCATGCGGATGAACGAGGCCAGCTCCTCGCGCCGGCGCTCGGCCATGCTGACGCCCTCGGCGACGATGTCGACGACCTTCAGGCCGGCGGGCGAATCGATCATGCGCCAGACGACCGAGGCCGGCCGGCCTCCCTCGCGCGGGATCGCGGTGGCGACGCGGAAGCCGTCCGGCGTCGGCGTCACCGACAGCACCTGGATGCGCGTGTCGGCGTCGAACTCGTCCAGCCGCCCGACCCAGGTGTCGATCATCAGGTGCTCGAACAGCGCGGCGAATTCGGCGCGCTGGGCCGGGGTGGCCGGCCGCCAGTGCCGGCCGAGGATGAAGCGCACGATCGCCGGCATGTCGAAGGATTCGTTCAGCAGCGCCCGGAACCGCTCCTTCTTCTCGGGCATCGTCAGCGATCCGGTTCCCATCAGGATGGCTTCGCGCTCGAGGCTGCGGATCAGCGCGCGCGCGTCCTCGGGCGTGGCGGCCTCGGCCGGCGCTGCGGTCAGGCCGAACGCCAGCGCGGCGGCGGCGATCAGGCGGGCGGGGTTCAGGCTGCTGGTCGCGATCATCTTCGGCGGTCCCGGATTCTTCGGCGCTGCGAACAGATATTGGGTCGCCGCCGCGCGTTCGGAGAGCGCTATGGCGCAAGAGCCATGGCGGCGACGCGCGAATACGACCAACAGGGTAGGCGGGGGATTCAACAAATTGGCGTAAATTTTCATTGTTGTTCGGCCAAGCCGGCGCCGCCCTCGGCAATGCAGAAACGGTGTACGCGAAGTATTGCCTCGGCCGAGGTTTTGGCATATCAGTGGGATCAGGCGAGCGCGCCGTAGATGCATCCCCCAATCCATCCCCCCGCACGCGGGGCGCTCGCCCGCCCTTCGGGGCGGTATGCGGAGGCAGGCAGTCGATGATGAGACGGAGACGGGAGGTTTCGCTGGGACAGCGGTTCGTTCCCTGCGACGTGAAGCACCCCCGGATGTGGGAAGTGGAATACGCCTACGTGGATGCGCAAGGCATCCCGCATGTCCGACTGTTCGACGTCACCTTCCCGGCGACCAAGCGCACCGTCGCCACCGCGGTCCTGCTCGACGCCACCCGCTTCGCCGCCGTCGCCGCCGGCTGAACGGCCTCAACTCGCCGTGAAGCGGGCCTTCGGCGCGACGAAGGGCCGCATCTTCAGGTCGTTCTTGATGATGTGGTCGATCAGCCAGTCGGCCAGGAGCTGGCTGGTGTGCGCGGCCACCTGCTGGATGTCGCCGCGGCTGGCGGCCTGGAACTCGTCGATGATCTCGGCCAGCCGGGCCAGCAGCCGCTCGTGCTCGCGGTGATGGCTGGCGGCCTCGGGAAAGCCGACCTCGCGCTGAAGCCGTTCCTCGCGGCGGAAATGCCGGGTCGCGTACAGCCGCAGATCCTCCAGCACCGCGGTCAGGTCCCACGGCGTCGCGTGCGCGCGCTCGAACGAATTGATGATGCTGATCAGGCGGCGGTGATCGTCGTCGATCACGCCGTGGTCCACCGCCATCTGCTGTCGCCACTCGACCGCCATCGCCCGTTCTCGCCCTGCTGAGCCCGCGGCTATCGATAGCAGGCCGACTCGTCCGGTTGCAAGGCCGCGCGGCGGCGGCTAAACCTGCCAACGTCCGCGCGCCTGGAGCAAACATGCCGATCCTCTCGCCGCAAGAGCTGAAACCCCTGCTGGGCCGCGACCAGCGCCTGATGGGCCTCGATCTCGGCACCAAGACCATCGGCCTGGCGCTGTCCGACGTGTCGCGGACGGTGGCGACTCCCTACGGCACCATCCGCCGCACCAAGTTCACCGCCGACGCCACCGAGTTGCTGCGCATCGTCGACAAGGAGGGCGTCGGCGGCCTGGTGCTCGGCCTGCCGGTCGAGATGTCGGGCGAGGAGGGCAAGCGCTGCCAGAGCACCCGCAGCTTCGCCGCCAACCTGCTGCGACTGCGCGACCTGCCGGTCTGCTTCTGGGACGAGCGCCTGTCGACGGCCGCCGTCACCCGCACGCTGCTCGACGCCGACGCCAGCCGCCGCCGCCGGGGCGAGGTCGTCGACAAGATGGCGGCCGCCTACATCCTGCAGGGCATGCTGGACGCGCGGTGATCGGACGGGAAGCGGGGGCCGGATGAGGTTCCGGCGGATGCAGGGGGGATGCATCCGCCGGATGAGAGCGAGACGGCACAGGGGGGATGGGGGGAAACCGCCTCGCCAACCTGGATCGCTATATGGGGCGGATCGTCGATCCGCACCAGGGCGCCGGGGGAAAAATTTTCGGCCTTCCCGCAGCTCCTGGATTCGACGCTAGCGCGGCGCGCCGCCGCCGTCCTTGTTCCCGCGCAAACTACTCGGGAATCGGGGGCGGCCGCGGCGCAGCGCCCGCGTCATCGCTGCGGCGGCGGCGAGCAGCGCCAGCGACCAGCACGCCGCCGGGGCGACGGTCATGCCCGCCAGCCGCAGCACGGCCGCGGCCGAGACCAGGACGACGGCGGCGGTGGCGGCGGCGTCGAAGACCACGGGCAGGCCGCGCCGCTGCAGCATCGTGCGCATCATCATCGCCACCGTGAGCGTGCCCAGCGCGCCGACGGTCACCGCGTGGACGGCATCGGCCGGGCGCAGCAGCAGTCCGGCCCCGGCGGCGCCCTCGAGGATCAGCCCCAGCCCGAGCCAGGCGTAGCCGAGATGCAGGCTCCACAGCGCCGGCGCGTCCAGCGTCCACGCGGTCTTCCAGCGCGCCAGCCGGATCAGCGCCGTCGCGCCGGCCACCGCCGAGGCGAGCCCGGCCACGGCGGGGGCGGCCAGGGCGGTGTCGAGGATCAGCGCCAGCACGAGGCCGGCGATGCCGGTCCATTCCAGCGCCGGCTGGACGCGCTGCGGCAGGAAGCCGCCCTTGGCGCGCACGATGCCGGCGGTGGCGGCGGGAATGATGCGCCCGCCCATCACCAGCAGCAGCAGCAGCAGCAGGTCGAGGGCCAGCATGACGCCGCGCCGCTCGCCGGCCGGCAGCAGGCCCAGCGCGCCGAGCTGGTACAGCAGCTCGGCGGCGACGAAGGCGCCGAGCACCGGCGCGAACACCAGGTTGTGGCCGGTGCGGGCGGCGCGGGCGAAGGGCAGGGCGGCGAAGGCCAGCACCGCCAGCGGAAAGCCCAGCGCGAGAACCGCGGCGGGCCAGCCCGGCGCCATCCCGGCCGCCAGACGCGCCGCCAGCCACAGGGCGAAGGCCAGCGCCAGCGTCCGCGGCGTCAGCTTGTTGAACAGGAAGCCGCCGACCACGGCCAGGGCGTAGCCCAGCAGCATCTCGTGGCCGTGGCGCAACGCCGGGTCGCCGGGCGGCGGCGCCAGCACGCCGCTCCATTGCAGCGCCCAGACCGGCACCGACAGCGCCCCGAACAGCGCCGCGGCGAGGAAGAAGGGGACGAAGGCTTGCGGGTAGCGGCCGGTGCGGCTCGCCCGCCTCACGCCGGCGCCCCGCCGCGCTGCCTCCGCCGCTGCCGCGCCCGCGCCCGGGTGGCGGTGATGGTCAGCGCCGCGGTGCCGATCAGGAACAGCACGATCGCCAGGCCGTTGAGCAGCCCGCCCAGCGCCCGCGCCGCGTCGGCCTCGACCAGGTCGGCGCCGACCCGCAGGGCGACCGAGGCGTGCAGCAGGGTCAGCGGCACGTAGAACCAGCGCGTGAACGGCACCACGACGTGCAGCACCGCCGGCAGGATCACCGGCGCATGGCCGAACACCATGGCGAACACGAAGCCGACGAACAGCGCGTGCAGCGCCGCGTCGTGGATATAGCCCCAGGGCGGCAGGCCGAAGGCCAGCATCAGCCCGCCGGCGACCGCCAGCCAGGCATAGCCCGACAGCAGGCACGCCGCCATGTAGCCGGTCAGCCCGGTTTGGCGGATGGTCCGCCGGGCGATGTCGTGGCGCACCAGCCATAGCGCCAGCAGCAGCAGGCCGAGGCCGAACAGGCGGCCGGCCCAGGCGAAGCCGGCGAGTTCGAGCACGGCGGCCAGCGGCAGCAGCGCCAGCGGCACCGGCGCGGTGACGGCGCGGTCGGGCGCCGGCGGCAGGAAGCGGCTGAGCTCGAGCCGCTCGCCGGCGATGGTCAGCACCAGGAAACAGGCCCACAGCGGCACCAGGTCGGGCACGTCGACGCCGGCCAGCCAGCCGATATTGCCGGCCAGCCACGACAGGCCGCCCAGGCCCATCACCACCGTGAACAGCGCCCGCTGCTTGAACACCACCACCGCGGCCATGGTGCAGAACACGACGCTGGCGGCGAGAACCGCGACGGCGGCGACGTCGGTCGCCAGGCCGGCGATCATCGCGGCGCCGCCCGCGCCCGAGAGCAGCGGCGCCAGGTATCCCCAGGCGCGGTTCAGCGCCACCGCGCGCTCGAGCCCGATCACCGTGCCGAAGAAGGCGCAGATCATCAGCGGCCCGTGCAGGGCGGCGAGGTCGTAGGCGCGGGCCGGCATCTCCCAGCCGAGGCGGCCCTCGCCGGCGGCGAGGCCGAACAGCAGCGAGATGCCGCCGAGGAGCAGGAGGGGAATGCGGCGGCCCGGCGCCATGGCGCTCACCCGGGCCAGCCGAGCTGCTGCTTGGCCGCCGCCGACATGCGGTCGGGCGTCCAGAACGGGTGCTCGAGCAATTCGACGTCGACGACGACGTCGCCGCCGGCGCGGCGCACGGCATCCATCGCCTCCTGGCAGATGGCGCCGCCCTGCGGGCAGGCGGGCGTGGTCATGATCAGCCCGACATAGATGCGCTGGTCGTTGGCGTCGAGCAGTTGCACCAGCCCGAGGTCGACGATGTTCACCCCGACCTCGGGGTCGATCACCGTCTTCAGCGCCGCCACCACCTCTTGTTCCGTCATTGCCGTCCCGCCTCCGCGCCGGTCGCCGCCGCGTTGAGTTCCGACAACAGCTCGTCGAGCACCATGCCGTAGGTGGCCGCCACGTCGGCGATGGTCTCGAACGGCGCCATGTCGCAGCCGACGCAGTTGAGCTTGAGTTTGACGAACACCGGCAAGGTCTGCGGCCAGCGCCGCATCACCTCGTCCACCGTCAGGTCTCTGCCGATCATGCCACATCCCGTTCCGTGAGGCCGCCATCATCGCGACGCGCGGCGGGGCCGTCGTTGCGCGCGCGCAAAGTCCTTACCGGTCCAAGGGCATTCGGGCCAGGTCCGCCGGCCGGACGAAGGCTTCGAGGCGGCAGGCGCCGGCGGCGAGTTCGCTCCAACGCGCCGCCTCGGCGGTCAGGGTCGCCAGGGCGCCGGTCGGGTACTTCGCCTGCAGCCGCTCCAGCGCCCGCGCCTCGCCGCCGTCGCCGGCCAGGGTGGCGGCCAGGCGTTCGAGGCCGGGATTGTGGCCGATGACCATCACCGAGCCGACCGCGTCGGGCAGCGCCCGCAGGCGCTCCAGCAGGCGCGGCGAGGTGGTCTCGTACAGCCCGGGCTCGATCGACGTCGGCAATCCGGCCAGCGCCTCGCCGAGTCGCTCCAGAGTCTCGCGGGTGCGGCGGGCGGCCGAGCACAGCACCAGGTCGGGCCGGATTCCGGCGGCTTGCAGATGCGCCCGAATCAGCCGCGCCGCCTTGCGGCCGCGCTCGTCGAGCGGCCGGTCGAAATCGGCCAGGCCCGGATCGTCCCAGCTCGACTTGGCGTGGCGCAACAGATAGATGGTCTTCACCGCGACGTCCTTCCGGGCCGGCCATGACATCCGTCGGCCGAGGATATATAAAGGTGCGAGCCAGCGCCATGACCCCGAACCGGGAGACCACCTTGCGCCAGTCCGTCCGCAAGAAGACCGTCGAGAAGACCGTCGTCGCCGAGAACGCCTCGCGCGAGCGCTACATCAACCGCGAGCTGTCGTGGCTGGCCTTCAACACCCGCGTGCTGGAGGAGGCCTACAACGTCCGCCACCCGCTGCTGGAACGGCTGCGGTTCCTGTCGATCTCGGCCGCCAACCTCGACGAATTCTACATGGTCCGCGTCGCCGGCCTGAAGGGTCAGGTCGCCGCCGGCGCCACGGCGTTCAGCCAGGACGGGCTCACCCCGGCGCAGCAGCTCTCGGCCATCAACAAGGAAGCCGGCGAGCTGATGATGAAGCAGCAGCTGTGCTGGCGGCAGCTGCGCCGCGAGCTGCGCGACGTCGGGCTGGCGGTGATCGAGCCGTCCGAGTTGTCCGACGACGAGCGCGAATGGCTGGCGCAGCGCTTCATGGACCATGTCTTCCCGGTGCTGACGCCGCTGGCCATCGATCCGGCGCATCCGTTCCCGTTCATCCCGAATCTCGGCTTCGCGATGGTGCTGCACCTGACGCGGCTGGTCGACGGCGAGGTGCTGCGCGCGCTGGTGCCGCTGCCGCACCTGCTCGACCGCTTCATCCGGCTGCCGGGCGAGCACATCCGCTTCATTCCGCTCGAGGACGCGGTCGGGCTGTTCCTCGACCGGCTGTTCCCGGGCTTTCGCGTCGACGCCGGCGGCGTGTTCCGGGTGCTGCGCGATTCGGAGATGGAAATCGACGAAGAGGCCGAGGACCTGGTGCGGGTGTTCGAGACGGCGCTCAAGCGCCGCCGCCGCGGCAATCCCATCCGCATGACGGTCAATGCCGGCATCCCGCAGGACCTGCTCAACACGGTGATGGAGGAGATGGGCGTCGCGCCCGGCGACGTGTTCCCGCAGGACGGGCTGCTGGGCATCGTCGACATCAAGCAGCTCATCACCGACGAGCGCCCGGACCTGTTGTTCACGCCCTACAACGCCCGCTTCCCCGAACGCATCCGCGACTTCGCCGGCGACTGCTTCGCGGCGATCCGCAAGAAGGACATCGTCGTCCACCACCCGTTCGAGAGCTTCGACGTCGTCGTCCAGTTCCTGCGCCAGGCGGCGCGCGATCCCAACGTGATGGCGATCAAGCAGACCTTGTACCGGACCAGCAAGGACAGCCCGATCGTCCGCGCCCTGGTCGAGGCCGCCGAGGCCGGCAAGTCGGTCACGGCGATGGTCGAGCTCAAGGCGCGCTTCGACGAGGAGGCCAACATCCAGTGGGCGCGCGACCTGGAACGCGCCGGCTGCCAGGTGGTCTACGGCTTCCTGGAGCTCAAGACCCACGCCAAGATCAGCCTGGTGGTGCGGCGCGAGGGCGGCGGGCTGGCGTCCTACGTCCATTTCGGCACCGGCAACTACCACCCGATCACCGCCAAGGTCTACACCGACCTGTCGTTCTTCACCAACGACCCGGCGCTGTGCCACGACGCCGCCAAGACCTTCAACTACATGACCGGCTACGCCCTGCCGGACCAGTTGGAGAGTCTGACGATCGCGCCGCTGGGCCTGCGCGAGAAGCTGGTCGGCCTGATCGACGCCGAGATCGCCCATGCCAAGGCCGGGCGCGACGGCTGCATCTGGGTCAAGATGAACTCGCTGGTCGACCGCGCCATCATCGACAAGCTCTACGAGGCCAGCCAGGCCGGCGTGCAGATCGATCTGGTCATCCGCGGCATCTGCTGCCTGCGTCCCGGCGTGCCGGGCCTGTCCGACAACATCCGCGTCAAGTCGATCGTCGGCCGTTTCCTCGAGCATTCGCGGATCGCCTGCTTCGGCAACGGCCAGAAGCTGCCGTCCAAGAACGCCAAGCTCTACATCTCCTCGGCCGACTGGATGAACCGCAACATGGACTGGCGCGTCGAGTCGCTGGTGCCGATCGAGAACGCGACCGTGCACCAGCAGATCCTCGACCAGATCATGGTCGCCAACCTCAAGGACGTCGCCCAGAGCTGGGTGCTGACGCCCGAGGGCGTCTACGAGCGCCTGCCGGCGGGCGAGGACGCGTTCAGCGCCCACACCTACTTCATGACCAATCCCAGCCTGTCGGGGCGCGGCAGCGCGCTCGAGCGCGGGCGGGCGCCCAAGCTGCTTTGGGAAAAGCCGTAGACAACCAACTCCGCGGGGGGACCAGCCGTTGAGCGGGGGGCGAGCCAAGCCGCAGCACAAGCCGGTGGCGATCATCGACATCGGCTCGAATTCCATACGCCTGGTCGTCTACGACACCGGCGCGCGGACGCCGCTGCCGATGTTCAACGAAAAAGTGGTCTGCGGCATGGGCAAGGGCATGGGCGCCACCGGCCGGCTCGATCCCGAGGGCGCGGTCATGGCGCATCGCGCGCTGGCGCGCTTCGTGCGGCTGGCGCGGGCGATGCGGGTCGAGCGCCTCGACGTGCTGGCGACCGCGGCGGTGCGCGACGCCAGCGACGGCGCCGATTTCGTTCGCCGGGTCGAGCGCGACCTCGACGTCCAGATCAGGGTGCTCTCGGGCGGGCAGGAGGCGAAGCTGGCGGCGCTGGGCGTGCTGTGCGGCATCCCGGACGCCGACGGCCTGGTCGCCGATCTCGGCGGCGGCAGCTGCGAGCTGGTCGTCGTCGGCGACGGCAAGACCGGCAAGCACGTCACCATGCCGCTCGGCGTGCTGCGGCTGATGGAAGGCTCCGGCGGCAGCCGCGGCAAGGCCGCCGATCTGATCGACCGCCATCTCGACGCGCTCGACTGGCTCGACGCCGGCCGGGGCAAGGCGCTGTACGTCGTCGGCGGCGCCTGGCGCTCGGTGGCGCGGCTGTGCATCGCCCAGGCCCAGCACCCGATCCGCATCCTCGACAACTACCGCCTGCCCCGCGACGAGGCGCTGGGCATGATCGACCTGATCTCGCGCATGGGCCGCAAATCGCTGGAGAAGGTGCCGGGCATCTCGAAGAAACGGCTGCCGAGCCTGCCGATGGCGGCGCTGCTGCTGGAGAAGATCCTGGTCAAGGTCGAGCCCGAGCGGTTGATCTTTTCGGTCTACGGCATGCGCGAGGGCCAGTTCTTCAAACAGCTTCCCGCGAAGCTGCGCGACGAGGATCCGCTGCTGTCGTCGTGCCGCCGGCTGGCGCGCGCCGCCGGACGATTCCCGGAACACGGCAAGGAGATCCTGGACTGGATGACGCCGCTGTTCGCCGGCGAGACCCGCGACCAGCGCCGCATCCGCCATGCCGCCTGCCTGCTCGGCGACGTGTTCTGGAACGAGCACCCGGACTACCGCGCCAACCAGGCCTTCCTGCGCGTGCTGCGCCTGCCGTTCGTCGGCCT
The DNA here is from genome assembly GCA_964545205.1 of uncultured Rhodospirillaceae bacterium. Lineage (GTDB taxonomy): Bacteria > Pseudomonadota > Alphaproteobacteria > Rhodospirillales > Magnetospirillaceae > CAZJFH01. Next base: position 15,556 of record CAZJFH010000068.1, on the reverse strand, counting down.
CGGCCACCAGGACCGGGCGCGGCTGGCGCTGATGATCCACACCCGCTATCGCGGATCGGACGACAACCACGTCGTGCGCGACGCGCTGGCGATGCTCGACGACGACGCCGACCTGAAGCGGGTGCAGGCGGTGGGCTGGGCGCTGCGGCTCGCCCATGTCCTGACCGGCGGCGTGCCGGACCTGCTGCGGCGCACCGGCATCGGCCTGGCCGACGACACGCTGACCCTCGACCTGCCGGCGTGCGACCCGGCCCTCAACGTCGAGCCGATCGACCGCTCGTTCGAGAAGCTCGCCAGGGCGCTGGGGGCGCGGGACATTCTGGCGCGGGTGCGGTAAGCGGCGCCGCGCCGTTCCCGTCGCGCATCAACACCCGGTTCGCGAGCCGCATCGTCTCGGCGATCAGGCGCGGCGCGGCGGCGGCGTCGAACCGTGCCGTGCCGGGGCGATCCGCAACGGCCAGCCGCGCCATCAGATGGGCGAGCAGCCGCTGGTCGGCGTCGGCCGGGTCGAGCATCGCCGCGAGAGCGTGCCGGAGACGGTCCATTTCCCCGAACAGCTCCCGTTTGCGCCGCGGGTCGCGCTCGACGTGGTGCGCGATCGCCGCGGTGGCGAAGGCGCCGGCGAGCCGCCGCATGCGGGCGGCGCGATTGCCGGGCCAGACGGCTTCGAGGCGTGCGGCGAACCGTTCAAGCCATGCGCTCGGCGCCGATATCGCCGCGCGAAGTGCAGCGAGCGCAGGCGTGCATGCCGCCGAGGGTATCGGCGGAGCCGAAAGAGTCTGACGCGAGCGGAATGCGCCCATAAGGACTCCGAACGGGAGGTGTGGAGTCCATAGTTTTACATCGTGGTTGTATGGTCAAGGCGTTTTGCAACGCGCATGGGGGCGTCGGTGCCGTCCAAGCGTGTGGCCTGGGGCGTCAACCCGTCGCTCCCGCGGAAGCGGGAGCCCATTCCTGAGACGTCGCAACCTGTTGAAATGCCACAGGGATGGATGCCCGCTTTCGAGCTTGTGAAGAAAAGCGATTCGTCGCTCCCGCGGAAGCGGGAGCCCATTCCTGAGGCGTCGCAACCTGTTGAAATGCCACAGGAATGGATGCCCGCTTTCGCGGGCATGACGCCTGAAATCAATGCTCACGGCAATTTCTTCACACGCGCTTCCGCTGGCATGACGCCGGAAATCGCTGCCGGGACGCCTACTCGCCGGCCTGCCTGATCTCGGCTTCCTCGAGCGGCTGGGTGTCGTCGCCGACGGCGAGCATGCGCAGCCGCTTGCCGTCGGGGGCGAGGCCGAGGGCGATCTTGCCGTGCTTGAGCCGGAGCGCGTCGGCGCCGAACAACTCGCGGCGCCAGCCGTGCAGGGCGGGCACGTCGGCCTCGTCGTCGGCGGCGATCTGTTCGAGATCGGCCGAGCTGGCGACCAGCTTCTGGGCGACGTCGTGCTCGTCGCATTTCAGCTTGAGCAGCACCTTGAGCAGGTCGACGACCGGGCCGATGCCCTTGGGCAGGTCGGGCTTTTCCAGCGGCCGCGGGCACGAATCCTCGGGCAGCGCCAGGGCGCGGCCGACGATCTCCAGGATGGCCGCGCCGCGCGGGCCCTCGATCTGGTTCTTGCCGAGACCGCGCACGCGGCCGAGTTCGGCGACGGTGGTCGGGGCGTGCGCGGCGATCTCGCTCAAGGTCTCGTCGCGGATCACCCGCTGGCGCGGCAGGTCGCGCTCGCGCGCCTCGCGCTCGCGCCAGGCGGCCATCTCGCGCAGCACCGCCAGGAAGCGCGGGCTCGACGAGCGCGGCTTCAGGCGCTTCCAGATCTCGTCCGGCGGCACCTGGTAGGTGGCGGGATCGAGCAGCACCGCCATCTCCTCTTCAAGCCAGGCCAGCCGGCCGTTCTTGTCGAGCTTGCGCCTGAGCTTCTCGTAGGCGACGCGCAGATGCGTGACGTCGGACAGCGCGTAATGGAGCTGGCGCTCGGTCAGCGGGCGCTGGGTCCAGTCGGTGAAGCGCATCGACTTGTCGATCCGCGCCCGCGCCAGCTGCGCAACCAGCGTCTCGTAGCCGACCGCGTCGCCGAAGCCGCAGACCATCGCGGCGATCTGGGTGTCGAACAGCGGCGTCGGAATCTCGCCCGACAGGTGCAGGAAGATCTCGATGTCCTGGCGCGCGGCGTGGAACACCTTGAGCACCGAGGTGTCGGCCATCAGCGCGAAGAGCGGTGCCAGGTCGATGTCCGGCGCCAGCGCGTCGATGGCCCAAGCCTCTTCGGGGCCGGCGATCTGAACCAGGCAAAGCTGGGGATAGAACGTCTTTTCCCGGACGAACTCGGTGTCGACGGTGATGAAGGGTGCTGCGCGGAGGCGGTCGCAGAAGGCGACCAGGGCCTCGGTGTCGGAGATCAACTGCATGGCGCTTTGCTATACACGCAAGACTCCCGCCAATGCAACAAGTGCCGCAGTTGACAAGCGCGCCGGCGCCGCCCCAAGCTATGACCGCCAACCCATTCGACCTGTGACGATGGCGAGATCCGCAAGTCCGCATCCCAAGCCGCCGGCGCCCGCCGAGATCGACGCCGCGGCCAAGAAGCGGCTGCTGGCGGCGATCAAGACGGTGCTCGCCCGGCTGCAGCAGCGCGGCGCCGTGCCGGCGGGGCTCGACTACGCCGCCATCCTCGGCAAGCCGGCGGCGCTGAAGGCGTTCGTCGACGCCTTCAAGGCCGATCCGACGATCGCCGCCGACATCGCCGTCGACGCCGCCGGGCGGCCCGTGCGCGGCGAGGACGAGCTCCTGGTCTGCGGCCTGTCGCTGGCCCAGGTGCGGCAGATGCTGGTCTACACCTGCGCCAAGCGCGTGTTCACCGAGGCCGAGCCGCCGACGCCGCCGGCGCCGGCGGGCAAGCCGCCGCCCAAGTCCGAGGGCGAGCGCAAGCTGGCGGCGCTGGAGCCGCTGCTGGCCTTCGAGTGGCAGCTGCCGCTGCTCAAGTTCTACTATTTCTTCCTCGATCGCCACCAGCTCGCCGAACTCGGTCCCGACCTGCTGCTGCTGCGCCGGCCCGAGCAGCTCGAGATCGTCTCGAGCTTCGACGCGACCAGATTGCGCCAGGCCCGCCGCAACGCCGCCGGCGGCTTCGTCGAGCTGCTGCAGGCGCGTCCCGAGGCGATCGGCGGCGTCGCCCGGGCGCGGCCCGACGACTTCGCGTTCTTCCGCCGGGTGCTCGGTCCCGCGACCTGGGCCTTCTATGCCCGCGACGAGGACTTCGTCGACGATGTCGGCGAGCTCGACCGCGACCGGGTCGAGGCGATGGGCCCGGTGCTCGCCGGCGCCGACGCCGCCGCGGTGCAGGCGCTGGCCAAGCTCGACCCCGACCGCATCGCGCAGCTGCTGGCCGGCTTTCGCCAGGTGTTCGGCGACCACGCGGCGGGACTGTTCGCCGAGCCGGCCTTCGCCCGCCAGGTTCTGGCGCCGCTGGTCGAGCGCTTCAAGGACATCGCCGACACGACCGCCGAGCGGTTCACCGAGCTGGTGGTGCTGAAGTCCCAGGCGCTGCGGCCGGTGGTCGCGCAATGGCTGGACAGGGGAAAGCGCGGCTGACCAACCGCGCCCGCCGGCGGCGGCACTCGCGTATTGACAAAGCCCGGCCGGCATGCGTCCTTTCCGGCTTTCGCGAATGCCCCCGACGGAGCCGACCGCATGCACGCCTATCGCACCCACACCTGCGGCCAACTGCGCATCGAAGACGCCGGCATCGAGGCTCGGCTGTCGGGCTGGGTCCATCGCAAGCGCGACCACGGCAACCTGCTGTTCGTCGACCTGCGCGACCACTGGGGCGTGACGCAGTGCGTCGTCGACGTCTCCAGCGCCGTGTTCCAGCAGCTCGAATCCGTCCGCCCCGAGAGCGTGATCACGGTGACCGGCAAGGTCGTCAAGCGCTCGGCCGACACCGTCAACCCGAAGCTGCCGACCGGCGAGGTCGAGGTGCAGATCGCCTCGGTGGCGGTGCAGTCCTCGGCCGAGGTGCTGCCGATGCAGGTCGCCGGCGACCAGGACTATCCCGAGGACATGCGGCTGCGCCACCGCTTCCTCGACCTGCGCCGCGACAAGGTCCACGCCAACATGCTGCTGCGCTCGAAGGTGATCCAGTCGCTGCGCCGGCGGATGATCGAGCAGGACTTCGTCGAGTACCAGACGCCGATCCTGACCGCGTCCTCGCCCGAGGGCGCCCGCGACTACCTGGTGCCGAGCCGGCTGCATCCCGGCAAGTTCTACGCCCTGCCGCAGGCGCCGCAGCAGTTCAAGCAGCTGCTGATGGTCGCCGGCTTCGACAAGTACTTCCAGATCGCGCCGTGCTTCCGCGACGAGGCCGGCCGCGCCGACCGCTCGCCGGGCGAGTTCTACCAGCTCGACTTCGAGATGAGCTTCGTCACCCAGGACGACGTCTTCGCCGCCATCGAGCCGGTGCTGCAGGGCGTGTTCGAGGAGTTCGGCGGCGGCCGCAAGGTCACCCCGGCGCCGTTCCCGCGCATCGCCTACGACGAGTCGATGCTGCTCTACGGCACCGACAAGCCCGACCTGCGCAACCCGCTGCTGATCGCCGACGTCACCGAGGCGTTCCGCGGCTCGAATTTCGGCATCTTCGCGAAAGCCATCGACAAGGGCGCCGTGGTGCGCGCGATCCCCGGCCCCGGCGCCGCCGACCGGCCGCGCTCGTTCTTCGACAAGCTCAACGACTGGGCGCGCTCGGAAGGCGCCGGCGGCCTCGGCTACATCCAGTTCGCCGCCGACGGCGCCAAGGGCCCGATCGCCAAGAACCTGGAACAGGGCCGCGTCGACGCCATCCGCGAGGCGGTCGGCGTCCAGCCCGGCGACGCCGTGTTCTTCGTCTGCGACCAGAAGAAGGGCGCCGAGAAGTTCGCCGGCCTGGTCCGCACCCGCATCTGCAACGAGCTCGACCTGCTCGAGAAGGACGTGTTCAAGTTCTGCTGGACCGTCGACTTCCCGATGTACGAGCTCAACGAGGACACCGGCCTGGTCGAGTTCTCGCACAACCCGTTCTCGATGCCGCAGGGCGGCATGGAGGCGCTGCTGAGCAAGGATCCGCTGGAGATCAAGGCGTTCCAGTACGACATCGTCTGCAACGGCGTCGAACTGTCGTCGGGCGCGATCCGCAACCACCGCCCCGACATCATGCTCAAGGCGTTCGAGATCGCCGGCTATCCGGCCGAGGAGGTCGAGCGGCGCTTCGGCGGCATGCTCAACGCCTTCCGCTACGGCGCGCCGCCGCACGGCGGCTCGGCGCCGGGCGTCGACCGCATCGTCATGCTGCTGGCCGACGAGCCCAACATCCGCGAGGTCATCCTGTTCCCGATGAACCAGCAGGCCCAGGACCTGTTGATGCAGGCCCCGGCCGAGATCGGGCCGGAGCGGCTGAAGGAGCTGCACCTGAAGCTGGACCTGCCGAAGCCGAAGAAAGAGGTCTGATTTCCCCCTCTCCCCGACGGGGGAGAGGCCCGGGGTGAGGGGGTGTCGCCGCCTGAGCAGGCGGATGGATCACCCTCACCCTCCCATCGCTGCGCGACGGGCCCCTCACTCTCCCCTTGAGGGAGAGGGAACAAAGTCACTTCCGCATCGCCTCGACCGCGCGGCCGGCGTTGCGCAGGCGCGCCGCGGCGGCGACGTCCTTGTCGACCACCGTCTGGCCGATCGGCCACAGCGAGATCGCGGCCAGCTTGACGTGCTGCCAGGCCAGCGGAATGCCGATGATGGTCAGCGCCGTGGCGATCGCCGCCATCACGTGGCCGATCGCCAGCCAGACGCCGAACAGCAAAAACCAGATCACGTTGCCGACGACGCCGAGCGCGCTGGTGCCGACGTCGCCCTCGCCGTAGAGCTCGCGCCGGCTCATCGCCTCCTTGCCGAACGGCCAGAAGGTGAACTTGGTGATCGTCCAGCAGGCGCGGCCCCAGGGGATGCCGACGATCGAGACGAAGGCGATCACGGTGGCCAGCAGCCAGCCGAGGCCCATCACCAATCCGCCGAAGATCAGCCAGATCAGGTTGAGGATCAGGGACATGGGACTTAAGCCGCCGTGTCCTTGCGCTCGCCGGGGCGGCCGGTCTCGCGGCCGATCAGCTTGAGCATGGTGTCGATGGTGATCGAGCTGAAGGTCGCCCTTGCGGTGTCCTCGATCTCGCCGAGCACCCGCTGCAGCGCCAGCCCGGCGTCGGTGGCGTCGCCGGGTTCGCGTTCGCCGGCCTGGATCGGCTCGATGTTCTCGAAATGGGCGATGACGTCGAGCAGGGTGGTGCGCTTGGCGTTGGCGGCGAAGCGGTAGCCGCCGCCGGCGCCGCGCGCCGCCTCGACCAGGCCCGAACGCCCCAGCGTGCGCAGCACCTTGGCGAGGTGGTTCAGCGAGATCTCGTACTTCTCGGCGATTTCGCCGGCCGAAAGCTGGCGGTCGGGGCTGGCGGCCAGCTCGAGCACCGCGTAGAGCGCGAAGCGCGTCGATTTCTGCAGCCTCATTGGTCGAGGTCCTTCTCGAGCTGGATGAACGGCCCGGCCATCATGCCCTGGGCGCGGAAGAACGCCATCACCAGATGGTCGTCGCGGCGCAGCATCGTGCGCACCTTGTGCATGCCGTTCTCGCGGAAGAAGGCGCAGATCGCGTCGAACAGCCCCGAGGCGACGCCGCCCTGGCGGCAGCCGGGATCGACCGACAGCGCGAAGATCCAGCCGCAGGGCGGCGAACCGAACTCCCAGGCGCGAATCTCGCCGATGATGAACCCGACCGGCTCGCCGTCGACCTCGGCCAGCAGCACCGCGCGACCATCGCCGCGGGCGCCGAATCGCGCGAACAGGTCCTTCCAGTAGCCCGGTTTCGGGATCCCGGTGGTCTTGGCGTCGAGCGCGGTGATCGCCGGGAGGTCCTCGGCGCTGGCGCCGCGGATGCCGACACGCTCGTTGCGAGCCGTTGGTGCACTCATGATGCCGGTCAAGTCTTTCGGAATAGTCCTAGCTCCATGGTAGTGCCGGACGCGCCATCCTGCAACGGCAGGCCGCTTATCCGCCGACCATCGTGGTCCTTGACACCGCCGCTGTGCTGTCGCAGCATGAATTAGGTATTCCGGTACATAATTACCAGAGCAAGCGAACCGGGCCGAACGAATGCTACCAGAAGAGGGCTCGGGTCGGAAAAGCCCGAGGGAGGAAACATGGTGACCACAGCCGCCGAGCCGAGCGCCAAGGCGCCGACCGCCCTGACCTTTGCCGACGACTTCAATGCCGCCACGGTCTTCGTCGACCGCCATCTGCAGGAAGGCCGCGCCGCCAAGACGGCGATCCGCACCGTCCACGGCGACGTCTCCTACGGCGACCTGTGCGCCAATGTCGACCGCTGCGGCAACGCGCTGCTCGCCCTCGGCCTGAAGGCCGGCGAGCGCGTGCTGATGGTGGTCAAGGACTGTCCCGAGTTCTTCTACGTGTTCTGGGGCGCGATCAAGGCCGGCATCGTGCCGGTGCCCTTGAACACGCTGCTGCGCACCGGCGACTACCAGTACATGATCGAGGATTCCGGCTGCGCCGGCCTGTTCTGGTCGGCCGAATTCGCCGGCGAGGTCGAGCCGGCGCTGGCCGCCGCCGGCCACAAGCCGCGCGTCGCGATGCGCGTCGCCGGCGAGGGCGACGTGCTGCAGGCCCGCATCGCCGCGGCCGCGACCGGCCTGAAGGCGGTGCCGCGCGGCCCCGAGGCCGAGTGCTTCTGGCTCTATTCCTCGGGCTCGACCGGCCGGCCGAAGGGCGCCGTGCACCGCCAGCGCGACATGGTGGTGACCAGCCAGTGGTACGGCGTCGACACGCTGGGCGCGCGCGAGGACGACGTGTTCTTCTCCGCCGCCAAGCTGTTCTTCGCCTACGGCCTCGGCAACGGCATGACCTTCCCGCTCTATGTCGGCGGCACCGCGGTGCTGCTCGAGGTGCGGCCGACGCCGCAGAGCACGTTCGAGATCATCGACCGCTTCAAGCCGACGCTCTATTTCGGCGTTCCCACCCTCTACGCCGCCCAGATCGCCGCCATCGACGCCGGCGCCCGGCCCGACTTCTCCTCGGTGCGCTGGTGCGTCTCGGCCGGCGAGGCGCTGCCGTCCGACGTGTTCCGCCGCTGGCAGGACCGCACCGGCACGGTGATCCTCGACGGCATCGGCAGCACCGAGGCGCTGCACATCTTCATCTCCAACCGTCCCGGCGACCACCGGCCCGGCTCGTCCGGCCGCGTCGTCGTCGGCTATCAGGCGCGCATCGTCGGCGAGGACGGCCAGGAGATGCCGCCCGGCGAATCGGGCCAGCTCCACATCAAGGGCCCGTCGACCGCCGCCTATTACTGGAACCAGCCCGAGAAGACCGCGGCCACGATGCTCGCCGACGACTGGCTGAACACCGGCGACACCTACATGCGCGACGCCGACGGCTACTTCACCTATTGCGGCCGCAACGACGACATGCTCAAGGTCGGCGGCATCTGGTGCTCGCCGTTCGAGATCGAGGGCGCCTTGATCTCGCACCCGGCGGTGCTCGAGGCCGCGGTGGTCGGCCGCGAGGACGGCGCCGGCCTGGTCAAGCCCGAGGCGTGGATCGTGCTCAAGGACGGCGCCGAGCCGTCGGAGCGCACCCAGCAGGAGCTGCTGCAGCACTGCAAGTCGAACCTGGCGCCGTACAAGTACCCGCGCTGGATCCACTTCGTCGACGAGTTGCCGAAAACGGCGACCGGCAAAATCCAGCGTTTCAAGTTGCGTCAGGGGCAAGGCTGATTCCCTCTCCCTCGATGGGACAGGGAAGGCCCGTCTTGCGGGTGAGGGCGACGGCGGCCGCCCGAGCGGCCGACACCCCCCTCGCCCCGTCCCTCTCCCACGAGGGGGGAGGGGGCAACCTCGCGGTGGAGGAGCAACCCCGGTGCAGGACAAGCTTGCGACTCTGGCCGATGCCGTCGCGGGACTGGTGCGCGACGGCGACTCGGTGGTGATGGGGGCGTGCCTCGAGCACAACATCCCGTTCGCGGTCGCGCATGAATTCATCCGTCAGAACCGGCGCGACCTCGAGATGGTGGCGCCGATCTCCGACGCCTGCACCGACATGCTGATCGGCGCCGGCTGCGTCGGCGCGGTCAGCGGCGCCTGGGTCGGCAGCGTCTCGGGCGGGCTCGGCCACAACTACCGCCGCGCCTGCGAGGCCGGCGTGCCGCGGCGCGTCCAGGTCAACGACTATTCGAACCTGGCCCTCGGCCTGGCGCTGCACGCCGGCGCCACCGGCCTTCCCTTCGTGCCGATGCGCTCGCTGCTGGGCTCCGACATCGTGGTGTCGAATCCGGCCTTCCGGCGCGGCGAGGACCCGTTCGGCGGCGGCCCGGTGGTGCTGGTGCCGGCGCTGCGCCCCGACGTCGCCGTGCTGGCGGTGCAGCGCGCCGACCGCTTCGGCAACGTCCACCACTGGGGCAACGCCGGCGTGGCGCAGGAGGCGGCGCTGGCCGCCGAGCGGGTGATCGTCGTCGCCGAAGAGATCGTCGCCCCCGAGGTCATCGCCTCGGATCCCAACCGGGTGCTGTTTCCCGGGTTCGTGGTGTCGGCCGTGGTGCACGCGCCGGCGGCGGTGCATCCGGCGCCGATGGTCGGCCACTGGAAGCGCGACAACGCCTTCTTCCAGAATTATCACGCCCGCTCGCGCGAGCGGGACGGCTTCCGGTCCTGGCTCAGCGCCTGGGTGCTGGAGACCGGCGACCACGACGGCTACCGCGCCAAGCTGGGAGCCCGCCTCGACGAGTTGCGCGTGCGCGGCCAGGCGCCGTCGGCGCCGGCCAATTTCGCGGCGGAGTGACGGGGCATGATCGACTTCCGACGCATCGTCCGGCGCTCTCCCTCCCCCGCCTGTGGGGGAGGGCCGGGGTGGGGGCCGCGCCCGAGAGTCACGGCTAGGCCTGAGTGCCGCCCTCACCCTCCCAGCCCTTGGCTGGGCCCCTCCCTCTCCCGCGAGCGGGAGAGGGAAACAGTTGCGGTGGCGCGGTCATGACCGGCTTCTCGACCCGCGAGCTGATGATCATCGCCACCGCGCGCGAGATCCGCGACGGCGAGCTGGTGTTCATCGGCATGCGGCTGCCGATCGCCGCCTTCGGCGTCGCGCGGCTGATCCATGCGCCCAACGCCGTCGGCCTATTCGAGGTCGGCCTGGCCCGCTACGCGCCGGCCAAAGGCATGCTCTACACGATGAGCGACCCGCCCAACCAGCAGGGCGCGGCCTGGGCGACGGGGCTGGTGCAGGCGATGGGGCTGCTGCAGGCCGGGCGCGTCGACGCCGGCTTCATCGGCGGCGCCGAGATCGACCGCTTCGGCAACGTCAACAGCTCGTATGTCGGCGGCTGGCGCCAGCCCAAGGTCAAGCTGCCGGGCTCCGGCGGCGCCTGCGACATCGCCACCGGCGCGCGGCGCCTGGTGGCGATCATGAACCACGACCGCCGCCGGCTGGTGCCGCGGGTCGGCTACGTGACCTCGCCGGGCTGGCTCGACGGCGCCGGCAGCCGCGCGCGCGCCGGCCTGGCCTGGGGCGGCACCGCGGCGGTGATCACCGACCGCGCCGTGCTGCGTCCGTGCGGCCCCGATCACGAGCTGCACCTCGCCTCGGTCCATCCCGGCCACACCGCCGAGAGCGTGCGCGAGAACACCGGCTGGGACCTGCGTGCCGCGCCCGAGGCGGGCGAGACGCCGCCGCCCAGCCGCGAAGAGATGGAAGCGCTGAGGGAGGTCGATCCCGAGGGCTTCTGGCGCTGACGCGCCGAGAGAGGGAGGCCGGACGAACCGGCCCGTCACCAAGCAAAGACAGGGAGTGAGTAAGGAATGACCAATCGGATTTCGCGCCGCAGCGTGTTGCGGACCGCCGTCGCCGCCACCGGGGCCGCCGCCGCGACCTCGTTCGTGCCGACCCGCTTCGCCATCGGCGCCCAGGCGCCGGTCAAGCTCGGCCTGATGCTGCCGTTCTCGGGCACCTACGCGGCGCTGGGCAACAACATCGCCGACGCGCTGAAGCTGCGCGTCGCCGAGGCCGGCGGCACCGTCGGCGGCCGCCCGGTCGAGTTCGTGATGCTCGACGACGAGTCCGCGCCGCCGAAGGCGAAGGACAACGCCATGAAGCTGGTCAGCAAGGACAAGGTCGACTTCCTGATCGGCACCGTCCATTCCGGCGTCGCCGAGGCGATGGCGCAGGTCGCCCGCGACGAGGACGCGATGGTGATCGTGCCCAACGCCGGCTCGGGCAAGCTGACCGGCGTCATGTGCTCGCCGAACATCTTCCGCACCTCGTTCACGATGTGGCAGACCGCCTATCCGGCCGGCGACGTGGTGTTCGGCGACGGCCACAGGAAGGTCGTGGTGATGAGCTGGAACTACCCGGCCGGCCACGAATCGCTGGAGGGCTTCAAGGAGGGCTTCACCAAGGCCGGCGGCGAGGTGGTCAAGGAGATCCTGCCCGACTTCCCCAACGTCGAGTTCCAGCCCTACCTGACCGAGATCGCCGCCATCCGGCCGGACGCCGTGTTCGTGTTCTTCGCCGGCGGCGGCGCGCTGAAGTTCCTGAAGGACTACGCCGGCGCCGGCCTGCAGGGCAAGATTCCGCTCTACGGCAACGGCTTCCTGACCGACGGCGTCTACCAGAAGGCCGGCGACGCGGCCAACGGCGTCAAGACGACGCTGCATTACGCCAACGGCCTCGACAACGACCTGAACCGGGCGTTCCGGGCGGCGTTCATGAAGCAGACCAGCCGCGAGGCCGACGTCTACGCCGTCCAGGGCTACGACACCGGCACGCTGCTGCTGAAGGGCATCGAGGCGGTCAAGGGCGACCTCGGCGCCCGCAAGGACCTGATCAAGGCCATGGAGTCGGCCAGCATCGAGAGCCCGCGCGGCACGTTCACGCTGTCGGCCTCGCACAACCCTGTGCAGGACATCTACCTGCGCGAGGTGGTCGCCGGCGACGAGAAGGTGGTTGGCGTCGCGCACAAGGGCTTGGCCGATCCCTCGAAGGGCTGCAGGATGTCGTAACGTAAACCGCCCCCCGGCCGCGGCCGGGGGGCGCATAAGATCGGCGGGATCGGAAACGCGTATGGACCTCACATACTACCTGATACAGACCCTGAACGGGCTGCAGTACGGGTTCCTGCTGTTCCTGGTGGCCAGCGGGCTGACGCTCGTGTTCGGCATCATGGGCATCATCAACCTGGCGCACGGCTCGTTCTACATGGTCGGTGCCTACCTGGCCTGGTGGCTGACCCAGGAGACGGGCAATTTCTTCCTCGCGGTGCTGCTGGCGGTGCCGATCAGCGTCGCGCTCGGCCTGCTGATCGAACGCCTGGGCATCTCGTTCCTCTACAAGCGCGACCACCTCTATCAGGTGCTGTTCACCTACGGCCTGATCCTGGTGCTCAACGAGCTGCGCTCGATCGCCTTCGGCGACGACGTCCATGGCGTCGGCATTCCCGACATCCTGGCGGCGTCGATCCCGCTGACCGACACCCAGTCCTATCCCGTCTACCGGCTGTTCATCTCGGCGGTGTGCATCGGCGTCGCGGCGCTGCTCTACCTGGTCATCCAGCGCACCCGGCTGGGCATGACGATCCGCGCCGGCGCCTCGAACCGCGAGATGGTCCAGGCGCTGGGCATCGACGTCAACCGGCTGTTCGCGATCGTCTTCGGACTCGGCGCCGCCCTGGCCGCCTTCGCCGGCATGATCGCCGCCCCCGTCAGCTCGGTGTTCCCGGGCATGGGCGACCACGTGCTGATCATCTCGTTCGTCGTGGTGGTGATCGGCGGCGTCGGCTCGATCAAGGGCGCCTTCGTCGGCGCCATGCTGATCGGCCTCGCCGACACCTTCGGCGCCGTGTTCCTGCCGGCGGCGGCCGGCGTCGTGGTCTACGCGGTGATGGCGCTGGTGCTGCTGTGGCGGCCGACCGGCCTCTATGGGAGGACCATCTGATGCCGCGGCTCAGTCCCCCGGTCATCGTCCTGCTGCTGCTCGGGTTCGGGCTGCTGGCGATCTTCCCGATGTACGGCGAGAACTACTACATCCGCCTGGTCACCAAGATCATGGTGCTGGCGATCTTCGCCATGAGCCTCGACATGCTGGTCGGCTTCACCGGCCTGGTCAGCCTGGGGCACGCCGCCTTCTTCGGCATCGGCGGCTACATCGCCGGCGCCCTGCTGAACGAATGGGGCGTCGACCAGGCGTGGCTGCTGATCCCGGCCTCGGTCGGCGCCGCGGCGGTGGTCGCGCTGGCGATCGGCTTCGTCGCCATCCGCACCACCGGCATCTACTTCATCATGATCACGCTGGCGCTGGCCCAGATGGTCTACTTCTTCTTCCACGACATCCGCTTCTGGGGCGGCGCCGACGGCATGTTGATCTACAGCCGCCCGGTGCTGTCGCTGGGCGAGACGGTGCTGCTCGACTTCTCCGACCGGCCGCAGATGTACTACGTGACGCTGGCGCTGATGGTGGCGGTGTTCCTGCTGCTGTCGGTGATCCTGCGCTCGCCGTTCGGGCGCACGATCGTCGGCATCCGCCTCAACGAGGGCCGCATGCGGGCGCTGGGCTATCCGGTCGACCGCTACAAGCTGGCGATCTTCGTGATCGCCGGCGCCATCGCCGGCCTCGCCGGCTTCCTCGAGGCCAGCCGCGCCGCCTTCATGACGCCGGCGCATGTGAGCTGGCACGAGAGCGGCCTGGTGCTGGTGATCGTGCTGCTGGGCGGCATGGGCACGCTGTGGGGGCCGATCCTCGGCGCCTTCGTGCTGGTGCTGATGGAGGACTTCGTCTCCGGCGTCACCGAGCGCTGGCTGCTGGTGATGGGCCTGTTCGTGATCGGCATGGTGCTGTTCCTGCCCAACGGCGTCGCCGGACTGATCGACAAGGCGGCGCGGTGGCGCCGACGCCCTAAGCAGCCGGCGGACGAGAAGGTCGCCGCCGGCGTGGAGATGGCAGATGGCTGAGATTATCCTGCAGACCACGGGACTGACCCGCCAGTTCGGTGGCCTGACCGCCGTGTCGAACGTCTCGCTCGATTTCGAGCGCGGCGTCACGCACGCGATCATCGGGCCCAACGGCGCCGGCAAGACCACGCTGATCAACCTGCTGTCCGGCAACCTGCTGCCGTCCTCGGGCACGATCACCTTCAAGGGCCAGGACATCACCAGGCTGACCGCCGACAAGGTGTCGCAGCTCGGCGTCGGACGCAGCTTCCAGAAGACCAACATATTCCCGCCGCTGACCTGCTACGAGAACTGCTTCCTGGCGGCGCAGAGCCGGCTGCCGACGGCGATGCGCTTCTTCCGCCCGGCGGCCAAGTACCGCGACGTCCAGGAGCGCGCCGAGCGCGCCCTGGCGCTGTGCGGGCTGGAGCGGCGGCGCGACACGGTGGCCCAGGCGATGAGCTACGGCGAGCAGCGCCAGCTCGAGATCGGCATGATGCTGGCCACCGAGCCGGAGCTGCTGCTGCTCGACGAGCCGCTGGCCGGCATGGGCGCCGAGGAGGCGCAGCAGGTGGTCGAGCTGCTCAAGCGCCTGGCCGCCGGCCACACCCTGATCCTGATCGAGCACGACATGGACGCGGTGTTCGCGATCGCCGACCGGCTGACGGTGATGGTCAACGGCGCCCATCTCGCCACCGGCACCGTCGAGGAGATCCGCGCCGACCCGGCGGTGCAGCAGGCCTATCTCGGCGAGGACGAGGAGCAAGCGGCATGACCCCGCTCATCGAGTTGAAGGGGATCGACACCTTCTACGGCGCCAGCCACGTGCTGCACGGCGTCGACATGCGCGTCGCCCCCGGCGAGACCGTCAGCCTGATGGGCCGCAACGGCATGGGCAAGACCACCACCCTGCGCTCGCTCGTCGGCCTGACCCCGCCCAAGCGCGGCGAGATCCGCATCAACGGCAAGGTCACCAACGGCCTGCCGCCGCACGCGGTGATCCGCCGCGGCATCGCCTTCGTGCCCGAGGACCGCGGCATCTTCCCCAACCTGTCGGTGCGCGAGAATCTGGTGATGGCGGCGCGGCCGGGCCTGAACGGGCGGCGCGACTGGGATCTCGACCGGGTGCTGGAGACCTTCCCGCGCCTCGGCGAGCGCATCGACAACATGGGCAACCAGCTCTCGGGCGGCGAGCAGCAGATGCTGACCATCGGCCGGGCGCTGATGACCAACCCGGAACTGCTGATCCTCGACGAGGCCACCGAGGGCCTGGCGCCGCTGATCCGCAAGGAGATCTGGGAGGTCTGCAAGGCGATCAAGGCCACCGGCATCGCCACCCTGATCGTCGACAAGGACATCAGGGCGCTGCTCGGCTTCTGCGACCGCTGCCTGATCATGGTCAAGGGCCGCATCATGTTCGACGGCACCGCCCGCGAGTTGGAGGAGAACCCGGACATCCATCACAAGTATCTGGGGGTGTAGCGTTTTTCTCCCTCTCCCGCTCGCGGGAGAGGGCCGGGGTGAGGGTGGCGCCGCGACGCCGGAGCGCGGCCCCCACCCTCCCGCTACG
>CAZJFH010000067.1:0-27935 GCA_964545205.1 uncultured Rhodospirillaceae bacterium | reverse complement strand
GCCGCGATCGACGCGATGCCGACCGGCGAGCCGGTGATCGCGCTGCCGCCGCTCGACATCCTGCTGGCCGAGGACAATCCGGTGAACCAGAAGCTGGCGACGATCCTGCTCGCCCGCCGCGGCCACCGCGTCGCCCTGGCGCGCGACGGCGCCGAAGCCGTCGCCATGGCGACGCGGCGGCGCTTCGACGTCGTGCTGATGGACCTGCAGATGCCCGAGGTCGACGGGCTGGAGGCGACCCGGCGCATCCGCGCCCTGCCCGGCGCCGCCGGCGCCGTGCCGATCGTCGCCATGACGGCCAACGCCATGGAAGGCGACCAGGACCGCTGCCTGGCGGCCGGGATGGACGGCTACGTCGTCAAGCCGATCGACCCCGCCCTGCTCGATGCGGCGCTGGCGGAGTACGCGACGGCGCGGCACGCCGCGTTCCACGACCCTCTGCCAAATGACGCCCGCGGTCGAGCTTGCGAGGCTCCCGCCGAGGCGGAAACCCGGTCCTGAGGCGTGTTGAAACGCCATGTGCACTCATCGCGTCATGGCCGGGCTTGTCCCGGCCATCCACGTGTTTCCGCCTGCGGGCAGTTCCCGACGGGAGTGCGACCGCGCCACGTGGATGGCCGGGACTTCGCCCGGCCATGACGACCTCGAGGGCCGGATACGCCGATCCGAACTTGAACCGGACAGCCGTTTTCGCATCGCTCCGCGGCAAGCCCGACGGGGAACGCGCCTACGCCGCCGGATAGGCCCGCCCCAGGGGCAGCCCGGCCTCGCGCAGGACCTGGCACAGCGGCGCGTGGATGCCGGGCGCGACGGCCATGGCGACGTTGCCCCGGGTCAGGCCGCCGTCGGCGAGGAAGTCGTTGGTCACCGCGCCGGCCTCGCGGGCCAGGACCATGCCGGCGAGCGCGTCCCAGCTCTGGTTGTGGGCCTCGTAGAAGCCGTCGAAGCGGCCGTCGGCGACATGCGCCAGCATCAGCGCCGCGGCGCCGGGCTGGCGGAACTCGCCCTCTGCGGCGAGCAGGCGCTTGATGCCTTCGGCGGCGGCGTCGGTCGAGAAGCGGCGCGAATGGCCGAAGGCGATCACCGCCTCGGCCAGGCGCCGGGGACTGCTCACCCGCATCAGCCGGCCGTTGCAGGTGGCGCCGCGACCGCGCGCGCCGAGGAACAGTTCGTCGGCGCTGGGGTCGTAGACGGCGCCGATCGCGATGTCGCCGTCGGCGACGAAGGCGATCGACACCGCGTAATAGGCGAAGCCGCGCAGGAAATTGCTGGTGCCGTCGATCGGGTCGACGACCCAGACGGCATCGGCGGCGCCGGCGGCCCCGCCCTCCTCGCCCAGGAAGCCGTCCTCGGGAAAGGCGGCCAGCAGGCGGCCGCGCACGACCTCCTCGACCGCCTTGTCGGCGACCGAGACCAGATCCTGCACGCCCTTGCTCTCCCAGGCCAGCTCGGCGCGGCGGCGGAAGTAGTCGCGGGCGAGGGCGCCCGCCTCGCGGGCCACCGCCCCGGCGGCCTCGAGCCGCGCGGTCAGGGCGTCGTTCATGCCGGGCTCAGACGGCGCGGCTGTGGCGCTGCTCGCCGGCCTTCAGGTACTTGTCGAAGGCGGCGCAGGCGGCGCGGACCAGCGGCCGGCCCTCCTCGGTGATGCGGATCGTGTGGCCCTCGACCACCGCCAGCCCGTCGGCCTGCATCGGCGCCAGCGACGCCAGTTCGGCCTCGAACTCGGCGCCCGAGCGGCCCCAGCGGCCGGCGACGGCGTCGAGGTCGACCTCGAGATCGCACATCAGCCGCTCGATGATCGCCCGGCGCAGGCGGTCCTCGTCGTCGACCGCGATGCCGCGCACCACCGGAAGCTGGCCGCGCCGCACCATGTCCTTGTAGCCGTGGATGCCGCCCTCGTTGGCGACGTAGCCCTGCGGCAGCATGCCGATGCCCGAGGCGCCGAGGCCGACCAGCACCGGCGCGGCGTCGGTGGTGTAGCCCTGGAAATTGCGGTGCAGGCGCTTTTCGCGCAGCGCCACCGCCAGCTCGTCGTCGGGCCGGGCGAAGTGGTCGAAGCCGACCATGACGTAGCCGTGCTTTTCGACCAGGCGCCGCTCCGCCATCTCGTACTGGCGCCAGCGCTCCTGCGCGTCGGGCAGGGTGTCCTCGGCGATCATCTTCTGGTGCTTCTTCATCCACGGCACATGGGCGTAGCCGAACAGCGCGATGCGCCGCGGATCGAGCCCGACCGCCTGGTCGATGGTCTCCTCCAGCGAGGCGACGGTCTGGTGCGGCAGGCCGTAGACCAGGTCCATGTTGACCTCGGCGATGCCGTGCTTGCGCAACCAGCCGATCACCTGCTCGGTCACCTGATAGGGCTGGATGCGGTTGATCGCCTTCTGCACCGTCTCGTTGAAGTCCTGGACACCGACCGACGAGCGGGTCACGCCGGCGCGCGCCATCGCCTTGACGTAGTCCTCGTCGGCGGTGCGCGGGTCGAGCTCGACCGCGACCTCGGCGTCGGACAGCAGGTCGAAGCGCTCGCGCAGCCGGTCCATGGTGCGCACGAAATCCTCGGCCGTCAGGATGGTCGGGCTGCCGCCGCCGAAATGGACGTGGCGGACCTTCATCCGCCCGGGCAGCGCCGCCTCGACCAGCTCGACCTCGCGCCACAGCGCGTCCATGTAGTCGGCGATCGGCGCGTACTGGCGGGTGATCTTGGTGTGGCAGCCGCAGAACCAGCACATCTCGGCGCAATAGGCGATGTGCAGATAGAGCGACAGCTCGGCGTCGGCGGGCAGCTCGCCGAGCCAGGCGGCGTAGCGCTTGCCGTCGATGCCGGCATGGAAATGCGGCGCGGTGGGATACGACGTGTAACGCGGCACCCGCAGGTCGTATTTGGCCGCGAGGTCTTGACGCATATCTGATTGTCCTGCTGAACTTTGGGCCTAACCTAACCCCGACCGCGAGCGATTTGCAACAACGCGAACCGGCCGGTCCTGGAACCATCGAGCACACCGTCGCGCCGTGTCGACGAAGGCCACGGGGCGGGCATGGATCGCGCCGTCCGGCGCTTTCCCGCCTCGCCTCACGTCAGCTCCAGGCGCTTGCTCAGGGCCTCCTGGAAGTCCTCGGCGGAGAGTGGCCGGTTAAATAGGAAGCCCTGGACCAGATCGCACTGGTGCTTGCGCAGAAATGCGAGCTGCTCGCGGGTCTCGACGCCCTCGGCGACCACCTTCAGGCGCAGGCTGTGGGCGATCGCGGTGATCGCGGTGATGATCTTGGCGTCGTCGGCGTCGACCATGATGTCGCGGACGAAGGACTGGTCGATCTTCAGGGTGTCGATCGGCAGCCGCCGCAGATGGCCGAACGAGGAATAGCCGGTGCCGAAATCGTCGACGGCGATGCGCACGCCCAGGCGGCGCAGCTCGGACAGCACCCGCGAGTGGTCGCAGCCCTTGCCCATGATCGTGCTTTCGGGCAGTTCCAGCTCGAGCAGATCGGGGCGGAGGCCGCTGTCGCGCAAGGCGCCGGCGACCGAGTCGATCAGGTCGAACTGCACGAGCTGGGCCTCGGAGAGATTGACCGTCATGCGCAGCTCGGGACGGCCCTCCGCCTGCCACAGCCTGGCCTGGGCGCAGGCCTGATGCAGCACCCAGCGGCCGATCGGCACGATCAGGCCGGTCTCCTCGGCCAGCGACAGGAACTGCGCCGGCAGCACCAGGCCGACCTCGGGATGCTGCCAGCGCAGCAGCGCCTCGGCCGCCACCACCTCGCCGGTGGCGAGGTCGTAGATCGGCTGGTAATGGAGCCGGAACTGCTCGCGCTCGACGGCGTGCAGCAGGCTGCTCTCCAGCGCCAGCCGCTCGAACGCCTGGGCGTTGAGGGCTTCGGAATGGAACTGGTAGCCGTTCTTGCCCTGCTTCTTGGCCCGGTACATGGCGCCGTCGGCGCGCTTGAGCAGCGTCTGGATGTCGTCGCCGTCGGCGGGGTAGAGGCTGATGCCGATGCTGGTGGTCACCGACAGCCGGTAGCCGGAGATCAGGAACGGCTCCGAAAGGTTGCGCAGGATCTTCTGCGCCACCATCGCGGCGTCGCGGAAGTCGCTGATGTCCTCGAGCACCACCGTGAACTCGTCGCCGGCCAGCCGCGCCACCGTGTCGCCCTGGCGCACGGTGTTGCCGAGCCGGTCGGCGACCTGCTGCAGCAGGACGTCGCCGACCGGATGGCCGCAACTGTCGTTGACCTCCTTGAAGCGGTCGAGGTCGAGAAACATCAGCGCCACGGTCTGGCGGTTGCGGTGGGCGCGGGCCAACGCGCGGCTCAGGCGCTCGTAGAACAGGGTGCGGTTGGGCAGCGTCGTCAGCGGATCGTGGTTGGCCTGATAGTTCAGCCGCTCCTCGGTCTGCTTGCGCGAGGTGATGTCGCTGAACACCGCGACGTAGTTGGTCAGCTGGTCGGCCTCGTTGCGCACGCTCGAAATGGTCAGCCACTCGGCGAACAGCTCGCCGCTCTTGCGGCGGTTCCAGATCTCGCCCTGCCACTTGCCGGTGTCGCGCAGGCCGGCGCGCATGCGCTCGTAGAAGTCGGCGTCGTGGCGGCCGGAGCTGAGCACGCTGGGCTTCTTGCCGATGACCTCCTCGGGCGCGAAGCCGGTCAGCTCGGTGAAGGCGGGATTGACGTGGATGATGACGTGGTCGGGATCGGTGACGAAGATGCCCTCGGCGGTGTTCTCCAGCACCTTGGCCGCCAGCCGCAGCCGGTCCTCCATCGCGCGGCGCTCGGTGATGTCCTCGGCCATGCCGACCGCGAACAGCGGATTGCCGAGCACGTCGCGGATCAGCGAGACGTTGAGCCGCCCCCAGATCGTCTCGCCCGACTTCTTCAGGTAGCGCTTCTCGAGCGTGTACCTGTCGCGCTCGCCGCCCAGCAGCGCGAACAGCGCCGCGTCGTTGGCGGCGCGGTCGTCGGGATGCGTGATCTCGGCGCTGGAGCGCCCGCGCAGTTCGCCCGGACCGTAGCCGAGGATGCGATGCAGCGCCGGGTTGGCGTCGGTGAGCACGCCGTCGAGGCCGACGGCGGAAATGCCCAGGCTGGCGTCCTGGAAGATGGCGCGGAAGCGCGCCTCGCTCTGGCGCAGCGCCTCGTCCGAGCGGTTGCGCTCGATGGCGTAGCGGATCGAGCGCCGGATCAGGTCGCCGTCGCCGCGCCCCTTGACCAGGTAGTCCTGCGCGCCGCCCTGCATGGCGCGCAGCGCGAGGTCCTCGTCGGCGGTGCCGGTCAGCACCACGATCGGCATCCCCGGGGTCTTCTGGCGCACCGCCGCGAGAGTGTCCAGCCCGTGCGAGTCGGGCAGCGACAGATCGAGCAGCACGACCTCGAACCTGGCCCCGTCGAGCTTCTCCAGCGCCGCCGCCAAACGGTCGACGCAGGTCAGGTCGAAGCGGCCGCCCCAATCGCTGTCGCTGTCGAGCAGCAGCTCCTGCACCAGGCGCGCGTCGCCCGGATTGTCCTCGACCATCAGAACCGAAATGACGTTGCGCGCGCTCATTCAGAGCTCCACCCCGGCCGACGACTTCAGCGCGGCGGCAATTTGACGATGGTGCACCAGAAATCCTCGATCGAGCGGATCACCGTTATGAACGAATCCAGGTCCACCGGCTTGGTAATATAGCAGTTGGCGTGCAGGTCGTAGCTCTTGACCACGTCCTGCTCGGCCTGCGACGTCGTCAGCACGACGATCGGGATGCGCTTGAGGTCGTCGTCCTTCTTGACCTCGGCCAGCACCTGGCGGCCGTCCATCCGCGGCAGGTTGAGGTCGAGCAGGATGACGTGCGGGCGCGGCGCGTCGGGATAGGTGCCCTGGCGGCGGAGGAAGCTCATCGCCTCGACGCCGTCGGGCACCACGTGCAGCCGGTTCAGGACCTTGCCCTCCTTGAGGGCCTCGATCGCCAGCCGCGCGTCGCCGGGATTGTCCTCGACGAGCAGGATATCGATCGGTTCGACGCCTGTGCGCACGCTCGTGCCTCCGTGTCCCCGCGCGCGGCCCCCCGCCGGCGTCGCTATCACGACTATAATCCGCCGGCGCTCCGGTTCAAAGCTTTCGCCCGGCGGCGGTCAAGGTTTCCGCGGCATCGCGCCGGTCACCATGCTGCGCAGGCCCGACGGCAGCGCCGACAGCGCCAGCACGACGGCATAGACCGGCCACGGAAACGCGATGCGGGCCGGATTGCGGGCCAGCCGCCGCCGAATCAGCGCGGCGGCGCGCTCGACCGGCATCAGCAGCGGCATCGGAAAGGCGTTGACCGCGGTCATCGGGCTTTCGACGAAGCCCGGGCAGATCACCGTCACGCCGACGCCCTCGGGCGCCAGCCAGCCGCGCAGGGCCTCGCCCCAGACCCGCACCGCCGCCTTGCTGGCGCAGTAGGCCGGCGCGCCGGCGAAGCCGACGAAGCCGGCAATCGAGCTCATCACCGCCACCTGTCCGCGCCGGCGCGCCCGCATTCCGGGCAGCGCCGGCAGCACGGTGTTGCGCACGCCGTCGACGTTGACCGCGAAGATGCGCGCCGCCTGATCGGCCGGCTCGGCGCCGCCGCCGGTGCCGGCCGAGATGCCGGCGTTGGCGATCACCAGCTCGAGCGGCGCCCGCGCCTCGGCCTCGGCCACCCAGGCGGCCATCGCGGCGGCGTCGGTGACGTCGACGACGCGGGCATCGACCACGGCGCCGCGGGCGCGGCAGGCGGCGGCGGTCTCGTCGAGGCGCCCCGGGTCGCGGCCGCCCAGGGCCAGCGTCGCGCCCGGCGCGGCATAGGCGAGCGCCAGCGCCCGGCCGATGCCGCTGGAGGCGCCGGTGATCAGCACCGAGCGCGGCGGCGGCGGCGACGGCGTCACTGGGCCGCGTCCGCCCGCAGCAGCGCCTGCAGCGGCCTGAGCAGCGGCGGCAGGTCGTTCTGCACCGTGTTCCAGACGATGCCGCAATCGACCGCGTTGTATTCGTGGATCAGGACGTGACGCATCTCGGCCATGCGGCTCCACGGCAGTTCGGGATGGGCGCGGACGATGTCGGCCGGCATGCGCCGCGCCGCCTCGCCGATGATCTCGAGGTTGCGCACCACCGCGTCGACGGTGCGGTCGTCGGCGCAGAACGAGGCCTCGTCCAGTCCGTCGGCATAGCGCCGGATGCGCCCGAGCGCCTCCAGCATGTCCTCGACCCTGACCCGCCAATCCTTAGAGAACACGGACCGCCTCCCCCAATATGCGTTCCTTGAGCCGCGGCTTGATGTTGGCGGCGGTGATCAGGTCGACCGGCCGCCCCAGCACGCCTTCGAGCGCGTTCTTGAGCTCGACGAACTCGAACAGTCCCCTGGGCCGGCCGGGCGCGAACTCGACCATCAGGTCGACGTCGCTGTCGGGCCGCGCCTCGTCGCGCAGCACCGAGCCGAACAGCGACAGCTTCTCGACCCCGAAGCGCTCGGCGACCTGGCGGTGGGCCTGCAGCTTCTCGATGATGTCGTCGCGCCGCGCCGGCTCGCGGCGACGGCTGATCCGCCCGGCATAGCGGCGCAACGCCTCGACCTTCTCCGGCGGCACCAGCACGGTCACGTCGGTCAGCCCCTGGCGCGGACGCCTCTTGTCGCGGCGGTTCCTCATGCCCTCAGGATACGCCTTCGCCCCGGAGGTAGGAAGGATGGCTTGTTGGTGGCGGCGACCGGGGCTATAAACGCCGGACGCAAAAAGCGAGGGTGCCGTGAGCGTTTCCAGCATGACCGGTTTCGCCCGTGCGTCGGGGCAGCGCGGCCCGGTGGCATGGACGTGGGAACTCAAGAGCGTCAACGGCCGCGGCCTCGAGGTGCGCACGCGCGTCGCCCCCGGCTACGAGTCGCTCGAGATCGCGGCCCGCGAAGCCGCCGGGCGGGCGCTCAAGCGCGGCAATCTCAGCATCAACCTGGCCGTCCAGCGCACCAGCGAGACGCCGAGCGTGCGCCTGAACGAGGCGATGCTGCATCAGCTCGCGGCGGCGGTGCAGCTCGTCGCGCACCGCATGCCCGGCCTGGCGGCGCCCAGCCTCGACGCGCTGCTGGCGATCAAGGGCGTGGTCGAGATCGTCGAGGAGGAAGAGGACGAGGTCGAGCGCGAGGCGCGGCTGGGCGAAATCCTGGGCAGCCTCGACGAGGCGCTGTCGGCGCTGGCGGCGATGCGCGACAACGAGGGCGCGCGGCTGCTGGCGGTGATGACCGGCCAGCTCGACGAGATCGCGCGGCTGACCGAGGCCGCCGCCCGGACCGCCTCGGCGCGGCCGGAGGCGATGCGCGAGCGCCTGCAGGCGATGCTCGAGACCCTTCTGCAGGCCTCGCCGGCGCTGCCCGAGGAACGGCTGACCCAGGAACTGGCGCTCGCGGTCGGCAAGGCCGACGTGCGCGAGGAGCTCGACCGCCTGCGCGCCCATGTCGCCGCGGCGCGCGAACTGCTCGCCGGCGGCGGGCCGGTGGGGCGCAAGCTGGACTTCCTGTGCCAGGAGTTCAACCGCGAGGCCAACACCCTGTGCTCGAAGTCGGCCGACGTCGAGCTCACCCGAATCGGCCTCGACCTCAAGGCCGTCATCGAGCAGTTCCGCGAGCAGGTGCAGAACATAGAATGAGCCACGTCGCCGCCATGACCGAACCGAACGCCGTCCCGGCCGTGCACCGCCGCGGTCTGATGCTGGTGCTGTCGTCGCCGTCGGGCGCCGGCAAGACCACGATCTCGCGCGCGCTGCTGGCCCGCGATTCCGACATCGCGATGTCGGTCTCGGCGACGACGCGGCCGCCGCGCCCCGGCGAGGTCGACGGCGTCGACTATCATTTCGTCGCCGTCGAGCGCTTCCGCGCCATGGTCGAGGCCGGCGAGTTCCTCGAGCACGCCAAGGTGTTCGACAACCACTACGGCACGCCCAAGGCGCCGGTCGAGACGGTGCTGCGCCAGGGCCGCGACGTGCTGTTCGACATCGACTGGCAGGGCACCCAGCAACTGGCGCAGAACGCCCGCACCGACCTGGTCAGCGTGTTCATCCTGCCGCCGTCGGTGGACGAGCTGGAACGCCGCCTGCGCGGCCGCGGCCAGGACTCGGACGAGGTGGTCGCCAAGCGCATGGCCAAGGCCGCCGACGAGATGAGCCACTGGCGCGAATACGACTACATCGTCGTCAACAACGACGTCGAACAAAGCGTCCGCAGCGTCGAGGCCATCCTGCACGCCGAGCGGCTCAAGCGCGACCGTCAGGCCGGCATGCCGGAATTCGTCGCCCGCCTGCGCGGCGTCGAGGACTGACGCCGCGCCGTCACGCGTCCAGCGTCGCCGCCACGGCGGCGGGTTTCTGCGCCGCCGGCTTGCGCCGCGGCACCAGCATGCCGTCGATCGTCAGGCAGGGCTGCGTCAGCAGCCCGACGTCGCGCGCCCAGCCGGTATGCAGCAGCGAGGCCCCGATGACGCTCAGGCAGTCCTCGATCGCCAGGTGACCGTTGCCGGACGCGGTCAGCCGCCGCCGCGCCTCGGACGACACCGCCTCGAGGTCGTCGCCGGAGAACGCCCACAGCAGCAGCTGGCCCGGCTCGGTCGGCACGTGATGCCAGTCGAGCGAGGCGCTGCCGGTCTCGTGCAGCACCGCGCGCAGCCGCCGCAGGGTGTGGGGCACGACGCTGGCCGCCTCGGCCATCGCCAGGGCGACCGCGGCGGCGTCGGGGCCGTGCAGGGCGTCGAGCGCCTCCTCGCGAACCGGCGCGCACAGCGGCGCGCCGAAGCCGAGCGCCACCGGCCCCAGCATCATCGCGTGCTCGACCGCGGCGACGCAGGAGTCGATGCCTTCGCCGGCGGCGGCGCCGGGGCCGTCCAGCCGCCAGGCGCGGGTGCGGACGTCGAGGGCGGCGACGTGCAGGCGGTCTCGTTCCGGAGGGGGAGTCTTCGAAGCCATGGCTGCCTCCATATCCGACATCGGATTGCACTGCATTATAAGCACTGTCGAATATTCGGGCTCCGGGACGAATCGTCACAGTCGATCGTCGGTCCGCGACCGACTTAGGTGGGGACCGTTCCCCTGCGGGTGGAGGACTGCATCCAGGGCGTCACAAGCGTAGGATTCTACGAACGATACATGGGAGAACGACCATGCCCCGAATCCTCTTCGCGACAGCGGCCGCGCTCGTCTTCGCGACGGCCGCGCAAGGCGCCGAAACCGTGAGCTTCAAGGAGGACGTGATGCCCATCCTCCAGTTCCGCTGCCAGGAATGCCACCTGCCCGGCGGCGAGGGCTTCGAGGAGAGCGGGTTCGACGTTTCGAGCTACGAGAGCGTGATGAAGGGCACCAGGTTCGGCGCCATGGTCGTCCCCGGCGACGCGCAGACCAGCAACCTGATGGTGCTGCTCGACGGCAAGGCGAAGGGCATTCGGATGCCGCACGGCAAGAAGAAGCTGACGACCTGCGACCGCGACCTGATCCGTAGCTGGATCCATCAGGGCGCCAAGGACAACTGACGCGCCCCGTCACGTCTCGGGCGCGATGCCGTCCATGATGTCGCGGATGATCTCGGCCGCTTCCTCGCCGGCCTGAAAGTCGCCGTTGCCGAGGGCCGACTGCCCCTCGGCGGCGTCTTCCAGCAGTTCCTCGACGTCCTCGCGGCTGATCAACTCGCGGTCGATCAGCGTCACGAGAAGGTTCTCGCAGATCGACAACGCCGCCAGCGCCAGGGCGGCATCGCTCACCTGTCGCATTGCCCGATCTCCTCCGGTTTCGCGAGCGACGTAGGACCCGGCGGCGGCCGGCGCAATGCTGTGCGAACGGGGTAGCCGCGCCGCCGCCGGCGGGAACACCGGCCGTCGCCGCCGCGTTTCTGGGACGGAGGTGACGCGTGGCGCAGGAAGCGGTCGAAATCGACGTCGAGATCTCGCGGACATGGGCGACGATCGACCAGTTGGTCAACGGCTTCCTCGCCTTCCTGCCGGCGCTGGTCGTCGGGCTGATCGTCTTCGCCCTGTTCCTGCTCATCGCCAAGCTCGCCCAGGTCTCGATCGCCCACGCCACGCGGCGGGCCTCCGGCAATCTCGGCGTCGTGCTCGGCCGCCTCGCGCAATGGGGCCTGGGGCTGGTCGGGATGCTGGTGGCGATCACCATCATGGCGCCCTCGGTGCGCCCGGTCGACCTCCTGTCGCTGCTGGGGATCGGCGGCGTCGCCATCGGCTTCGCCTTCAAGGACATCCTGCAAAACTTCCTGGCCGGCATCCTGATCCTGCTGCGCCAGCCGTTCCGCATCGGCGACCAGATCGTGTTCAAGTCCTACGAGGGCACGGTCGAGGAGATCGCCACCCGGGCGACGATCCTGCGCACCTACGACGGCCGCCGCGCGGTGATCCCGAACGGCGAGATCTTCACCAACGCGGTGCTGGTCAACACCGCCTGGGACGCGCGGCGCAGCGACATCGTGGTGCCGGTCGGCTACGGCGACGACCTGCGGCGCGCCACCGACGCCATCCTGTCCGAGCTGGCGGCGGCCGAGGGCGTGCTCGACGAGCCGCCGCCCGCGGTGGTCGCCGAGCAGTTCGGCGGCGCGGCGGTGGAACTGCGGGTGTTCTGGTGGACGTCCCCGCGCCAGCGCGAGGTGCTGGCGGTGCGCCATCGCGTGCTGCTGGCCGTGCGCCGGCGGCTGGCCGCCGAGGGCGTCGACATCCCCTTCCCGACCGAGGTGATGCTGTTCCACGACCAGACCGAGGAGTCCGACGGCGACCGCCGCCGCCAGCGCGAAGGATGGCCGCCCGGCGACGATCCGCCCCGCCCCGAATCGCTCGCCAAGGTCATGGCGCGCCGGCGGCCGGCGAAGGACTGACGCCTAGCCGGTCGCCCTGGGACCGTCGTCCTCGTTGACGCCGAGATCGCGCAGGCGCAGCACCCGGCGCATGATCTTGCCGCTGTTGGTCTTCGGCAGCTCGGGCACGAACAGCAGGTCCTTGGGCGCCAGCGCGGCACCGAGCTGGTCGCGGGCGAAGGCCAGCAGCTCGCGCCGCAACGCCTCGCCGGCCTCGAAGCCGTGGTTGAGGGTGATGAAGGCGGCCACGGTCTCGTGCACGATCGGATCCGGCCGGCCGATGACGCCGGCCTCGGCGACCGCCGGGTGATCCATCAGGATGCTCTCGATCTCGAACGGGCCGATGAGGTAGCCGGACGACTTGATGACGTCGTCGCGGCGGCCGACGAACCAGAAGTAGCCGTCGGCGTCGCGCCGCGCCAGGTCGCCGGTCAGGTACCAGTCGTCGAAGAAGCAGGCCTCGCTGCGCGCCGGCTCGCCGAGATAGCTCTGGAACAGCGACGGCGGCCCCTTGCGCACGGCGATCTCGCCGACCTCGTCGGGATCGGTGACCGCCTCGATGCCGTTGGGGATGCGTTTGACGATGGCGGCCTCGAATCCGGGCACCGGCCGGCCCATGCTGCCGGGCTTGATCGCCAGCGCCGGCAGGTTGGCGACGGTGATGCAGCCGGTCTCGGTCTGCCACCAGGTGTCGTGGAACGGCACGCCCAGCGCCTCGCGCCCCCACAGCACCGCCTCGGGGTTCAACGGCTCGCCGACGCTGGCGGCGACGCGCAGGGCGCGGAAATCGTAGGTCCGCGCCAGGGCGGCGCCGAAGCGCATCAGCATGCGGATCGCCGTCGGCGTGGTGTAGAACACCGTCACCTTGTGCTCGGCCAGCGTGCCGTACCAGCGGCCGGCGTCGAAGGCCTCCTCGTCGACGATGCTGGTGGCGCCGATGACCAGCGGCGCGATGATGCCGTAGATGGTGCCGGTGACCCAGCCGGCTTCGGCGGTGCACCAGAACACGTCGTCGGACTGCAGGTCGAGCACCATGCGCCCGGTGGCGGCGGGGCCGGCGACGGCGCCGTGGCCGTGCAGCGCGCCCTTGGGCGTGCCGGTGGTGCCGCTGGTGAAGTGCAGCAGCGCCGGATCGGCGGCCGCGGTCGGCGGAATCTCGAATCCCGGCGCCGCCGCGGCCATCGCCGCCCGCAGGTCGATGCAGTCCTCGGGCACCGTCTCGCCCTTCTCCGTCAGCAGCAGCACGTGCTGGAGATCGGGCAGCATGTGGCGCAGCGCCGCGACCTTGCGACGGTACAGGTCGGCGGTGGTGACCAGCGCCTTGGCGCCGCCGAGCGTCAGGCGCGCCCGCACCGGCTCGGGTCCCAGCGCGGTGAACAGCGGGCAGAACACGGCGCCGGCCTTGAAGGCGCCCAGCGCCGCGACGTGGACGTCGAGCGAGCGGCCGAGAAGCACCGCGACGACGTCGCCGCGCGCCACCCCGAGCCCGCCGAGCACGTTGGCGAACCGGCTGCTGGCTTCGGCGAGCTCGGCGTAGGTGACGTCGCGGCGGCCGCCGCGCCCCAGGCAGCGCAAGGCGACACGCCCGCCATTGCCCTCGGCGACGTGCCGGTCGGCCGCCTCGAAGGCGATGTTGACGCCCTTGCCGCGCGGCAGACCGGCCAGGCCGGCGGCCTGGTCCCAATCGAAGCCGGTGCGGGTCGCGTCGTAGTCCACCAGATTGGGCCGCCGCTTGAACGAGCCTTTCGAGATCACCGGCCACGCCATTCTGCCCGAACGCCTCCGTCGCTTCGTTTGAAGTCACATTGGGTGAGAAGCCTAGAGTGCCGTGGCCCACCCCAAAAGGCCAGTGCGGCGCCCGGCATGGCTGCCATGCAACGACCGCAGCCCCCTTCGGGGTAGGGCTCTACGCTCCTAGCGCGGGCGCGCCGGCGCCGAGGCCAGCCAAACCCCGAGGAAGATCAGGGCCATGCCGGCGGCGTGGTACCACTGGAAGCGCTCGCCCAGGAAGGCCACCGCCAGCAGCGCCGTGACCACCGGCACCATGTAGGTGTACTGACCGGCGACCGACGGCCCCACCGCCGCCACCCCCTGGTTCCAGGCAAGGTAGGCCAGCACCGAGGGGAACAGGGCGACGTAGCCGATCACCGCCGCCGTCTCCAGGCTCGCAGCCATCGTCGCGCCGGCCGCCAGCTCCCACAGGTACAGCGGCAGGATGAACGGCAGGCCGAGCGCGACCAGCACGGTCAGCAGCGCCATCGGCGTCAGCCCGGTCGGCCTGCGCCGCAGCAGCACCGAATAGACCGCCCAGCTCAGCACCGCCAGCAGCATCCAGAAGTCGCCGGCCTGCAGCTCCAGCCCCAGCAGCACCGACGCCTCGCCGCGCCCGACCACCGCCAGCACGCCGACCAGCGAGATCAGCACGCCGACGGCGCGGCGGCCGCCGATCGGCTCGCCCAGCCACAGCCGCGCCAGCAGGATCATCACGATCGGCAGCGCCGAGGCGACCAGGGTCACGTTGATCGCCGTCGTGGTCTGCAGCGCCAGGTAAAGCAGCGTGTTGTAGGCCGACACGCTGGTGACCGCGAGCACCAGCAGGGTGCCGAAATGCCGGCGCACGGCGGCGCGCTGGGCCCATACCGCGCCCGCCCCGAGCGGCGCCAGCACGGCCAGCGCCACCGCCCAGCGCCAGAACGACAGCGCGAACGGCGGCACCTCGCCCACCGCGGCGCGGCCGACCACCGCGTTGCCGGCCCAGAACAGCACCGGCAGCAGCAGCAGGACGTAAGGCGACAGGAGCTTGCGGCGAAGGCTGGTCAAAGGGGCGGGCCCGCTGAATGGAGAGGGCGCAAACCCTAACCGAAACAGCAGCGCTCGGGTAGGCCCTGCGCCGAGGGGGTGGCCGATGCCGAATCGGTGGGGGCGGGGCATACCGGACCGTGAAACGGCGCCGAACTAGTCCCAATGTACGATTGAGCGAAGAACAATTGCGACCGATGCTGACGAAACCGCAAGATCAAAAATTACAATTTTATTCAATTCGGAGAACCGGATGCGCCGCGGTCCCGCCGGAGCCAGAGGATTGGTGATCGCCGCATGGGCGGTCTTCACCGTGTTCGGCGCCGCTTTCTGGGGCTACTTGAGCTATACTGATTACCGACGCTCGCTGTCGCGCGGCATCGACGGCAGCCGGAGCGTCGCCGAACTCCTGGACGAACACGCCCGCCGCACGGTCGAAGTCACGCAGCAGCTGGTCTATCGCATCACCGACCGCCTGCGCCGCAACGAGGCCGGCACGCTCGACTGGCGGACGCTGAACCGCGGCGATGTGCTGGCGCTGATGGAGGAGGTGCCGCATCTGGCGACCGTCCTGGTGGTCGACCGGACGGGCGCGGTCAAGCTGCGCAGCGACGCCGAGCCGCGCGGCAGCATCTCTGGATGGCGGCATTTCCCCGAACTGCGCGCCGCCTCGCAGCGCTTCATGGTGCTGCCGCCGCCCGGCATCCTCGACATCGAACGCGGCCTCGCGCTCGGCCATCCGGTGGGGCGGGACGGCGACTTCGCCGGCGCCGTGCTGGCGGTGATCGACGCCGGCCACTTCGCCGAGTTCTACGGCTCGCTGCCCGTGGACCGTGTCGGGGCGGTGGTGCTGTGCCATCTCGACTTCGGTCCGCTCGCCAGCTTTCCCGACGGCGAGGCCGGGATGCCGGAATGGGAGACGCTGCGGCCGCTGTTCGGCGAACAGCCTTCGGGGATCGTCGAGGTCTCGGCGCAGGGCGTGCCGCGGCAGTTCGCGTTCCGGCGCATGGCCGGGATGCCGCTGATCACGCTGGCCGCCGTGCCGGACGACAGCATCCGCGCCGACTGGTGGCTGCGCACCGGCTGGATGGGCTTCATGGCCGCCGCCGCGGTGCTCAGCTTCAGCGCCTTCAGCCTGTCGACCTATCGCAGCATCTGCCGAGAACATGCCGTGCGCGAGGAGCTGCAGGCCAACAACGCCGCCCTGCACAGGGCGCTCCAGGAGCGCACCACCCTGCTGCAGGAGATCCACCACCGGGTGAAGAACAACCTTCAGATCATCTCGAGCCTGCTGACCATCGAGGTGGCGCGCAATCCGGAACAGAAGGGCGCCTTCG
Organism: uncultured Rhodospirillaceae bacterium; assembly: GCA_964545205.1. Classification (GTDB taxonomy): domain Bacteria; phylum Pseudomonadota; class Alphaproteobacteria; order Rhodospirillales; family Magnetospirillaceae; genus CAZJFH01. Next base: position 11,986 of record CAZJFH010000067.1, on the reverse strand, counting down.
GCGACACCATGGCCCGCATCCAGGCGATGGCGCTGGTCCACCAGCTTCTGTACGAGTCCGAGGACATCGCCAGCATCGACGCCGGCCAGTACATCGAGCGGCTGACGCACGCGCTCGCCGGCTCGTCCGGCACCAGCGTGACGGTCGAGGCCGAGCCGGTGCGCCTCGACGCCGACCGCGCGGTGCCGCTGGCGATGCTGGTCAGCGAGGCGCTGTCGAACGCGTTCAAGTACGGCGGCAGGCAGGTCGCCGTGCACCTGCACCGGCACGACGGCGGCCTGCGGCTGCGGATCCGCGACGACGGCCCCGGCTTCCCGCCGGGCCTGCGCCCCGGCGGCGGACCCGGCCTGGGCACCCGGCTGATGGTCATCCTGGCCGACCAGCTCGGCGGCGAGGTCGCGTTCACCAACGACGACGGCGGCGTGGTGACCCTGACGATGTCGGTGGCGGACTGACGCGTCGCCGCTCGCCACATCCGCGGACCGCGCCGACACCTCCGCGCGGCGACGCCGCCCGTCGGCGTAGTCCGGATGCACGGACCGCCGCACCTTACGTTGCCGGACGTTGAAGCCGACCCGGACGAAGGTCATGTGCCAGGGACGACTGTGAACCGGTCATCGGAGGCTACATGCTTTATTGGGCAGCGGTTTTCCTCATCATCGCGATCGTCGCGGCGGTCTTCGGGTTCGGCGGCCTCGCGGCCGCGGCGGCGGACATCGCGCAGATCCTGTTCTTCGTGTTCCTGGTGCTGTTCGTGATCGCGCTGATCGCCGGCCTGTTCACGGGACGCAAGCCGCGGGTCTAGCGGAACGGCGCCGCCCGCGGGCGGCGCCGTCGCGCGCTCAGCTGCCCTCGACGCCGCCCATCGCCGACTGCAGGTAGTTGGGCAGTCCGACGCTGTCGAGCAGGTTGAGCTGCATCTCGAAGAAGTCGATGCGCTCCTCGCATCCCTCGAGGATTTCGCGCACCAGATGACGGCTGACGTAGTCCGCCTGCTTCTCGCAAAGCCCGACGACGGCGACCAGCCGCCGGTGCACGTCGCGCTCCATCGCCAGTTCGAGCTTGAGGATCTCGGGCACGTCCTGGCCGATGTGCAGCTTGCCGAGATCCTGCAGATTGGGCAGGCCTTCGAGGAACAGGATGCGTTCGATCAGGTCGTCGGCGTCCTTCATCGCCTTGATCGAGGCCTTGTATTCCTTCTCGCCGAGTTCGCGGAACCCCCAGTTCTTCAGCATGCGCGCGTGCAGGAAGTACTGGTTGATGGCGGTGAGCTGGTCCTTGAGCAGGTCGTTCAGCGCACCGATGACCGTCTTGTCGCCTTTCATGACGCCGCCCTCCTAGCTGCCCGACCTGATGCCGCCCATCGCCGACTGCAGGTAGTTCTGCAGCCCGAGCTGGCCGATGAGGAAGAGCTGCTGCTCGAGCCAGTGGGCATGGTCCTCCTCGGTGTCCTTGAGCAGCTCGCGCAGCATGTGCCGCGTCTCGTAGTCCTGCTCGGTCTCGCAGTGGGCGATCGCCTCCTTGAGCGCGGCGATCACCTCGACCTCCAGCGCCAGATCGTTCTGCAGGATCGCCGGCACGTCCTTGCCGACCCTGAGCGGCGCCCGCGACGCGACGTCGGGGGTGCCGTCGAGGAACAGGATGCGCTGGATCAGCTTGTCGGCGTGTCCGAGCTCGTCGTGGCGCTCGTGCTCGATGCGCTCGTAGAGCTCGTGATAGCCCCAGTTCTGCAGCATGCGGGAATGGATGAAATACTGGTCGGCCGCGCTCAGCTCGCCGGTCAGCAGCTTGTTCAGGCGGTCGATGACGCTCTGTTTGCCCTGCATCTGTCGTCTCCCCGAGGCTTGGAGTTCCGCCCCGAAGACTGACGCCCCGCGAGCGCCATGCCAACACGGTCGATGGTGGGGTAACCGAACGGCTAGGCCGGCGCGCGACGGAGTATGGCGACGAAGAAGCCGTCGGTGCCGTGGCGGGCCGGGGTCAGCCGCAGCGAGTCGCCGTCGGCCGGGCAGTCGCCGCCGACCGCCTCGGCCCAGACCTCGGCCGCCGGCAGCGGCGCGAAGTCGGGATGCGCCGCGAGGAACGCGGCCAGGCGCTCCTCGTTCTCCTCGGGCAGCAGCGAGCAGGTGGCGTAGACCAGCCGCCCGCCCGGCTTCACCAGCCGCGACGCCGAGGCCAGGATGCGGTCCTGCAGCGCCGTCAGCTCCTCGACGCGCTCGGGTCCCAGGCGCCACTTGGCGTCGGGATTGCGCCGCCAGGTGCCGGTGCCGCTGCACGGCGCGTCGACCAGCACGCGGTCGAAGCCGCCGGCATGGCGCTTGACCCAGGGATCGGACTCGTCGCGCAGCACCTGGCGGCGGACGTTGTGGACGCCGGCGCGGCGCAGCCGCTCGCTGGCGCGGTCGACGCGGCCCTGGCTGACGTCGCAGGCGACCAGCCGGCCGCGATTGTCCATCAGCGCCGCCAGCGCCAGGGTCTTGCCGCCGGCCCCGGCGCAGAAGTCGACCACCGCCTCGCCGGGCTTCGCCGCGGTCAGCAGCGCGACGAGCTGCGAGCCCTCGTCCTGGACCTCGACCCAGCCGTCGCGGAACGCCGGGTGCTGGATCAGCGCGATGCGCTGCGGCAGCCGCAGGCCCAGCGGCGACAGCGGCGTCGGCCGGGCGCCGACGTCGGCCATGGCGGCCAGCGCCTGCTCGCGCGTCGCCTTGAGCGTGTTGACGCGCAGGTCGAACGGCGCCTCGTCGCGCAGCGCCGCCAGTTCGGCGGCGGTGCGCTCGCCGAACACCGGCGCCAGATGCTCGGCGACCCACTCCGGGTACTCGCCCTTCACCCAGGCCGGCATGTCGTGGTGGAACGGCTTGGCGCCGTTGAGGGCGCCGATCAGGCCGCGCTCCTCGCTCGACAGCGGCGCCGGGGCGCGGTCGCCGCCGACGCACAGCTTGGCGAGCTGCTCGGGCGTCGCGTGCTCGGTGGCGGCGAGGTCGGCCAGCAGCATGGCGCGGCCGTCGCGCCCCGGATGGTCGACGCGCTCCAGCCACCAGAGCAGCCGGGCGCGGCGGCGCAGCGCGCCGTAGACGCGGTCGGCGATGTCGCGGCGGTCCTTGGCCCCGACATAGCGGCGCTGGGCGAAATACTGCGAGACGACGCCGTCGGCCGGCCGCGGCGAGGCGGCGATCGCGTCGAGAAGTTCGATGGTGGCGGACAGGCGGGCGGCGGGGGTCATGGGCGGTCTTTCTCCCTCTCCCCCGCGGGGGAGAGGGCCGGGGTGAGGGGGTGTCGAGGTCTGGCCGGGCGGCGGGCGTCACCCTCGCCCTCCCAGCCCTCGGCTGAGCCCCCCTCTCCCGTCGAGGGAGAGAGGGGGAAAAGCCTCAGGCCTCGTTGCGGTAGTTCGGCGCTTCCTTGGTGATGGCGACGTCGTGGACGTGGCTCTCGCGCAGGCCGGCATTGGTGATGCGGCGGAACCGGCAGCGGGTCTGCATGTCGGCGATGGTGGCGTTGCCGGTGTAGCCCATGCCCGAGCGCAGGCCGCCGACGAGCTGGTGGACGACGTTGGCGACCGGGCCCTTGTAGGGCACGCGGCCCTCGATGCCTTCCGGCACCAGCTTCAGGCTGTCCGAGACCTCCTGCTGGAAGTAGCGGTCGGCCGAGCCGCGGGCCATGGCGCCGATCGAGCCCATGCCGCGATAGGCCTTGTACGAGCGGCCCTGGTACAGGAACACCTCGCCGGGGCTTTCCTCGGTGCCGGCCAGCAGCGAGCCGATCATCACGCAGGAGGCGCCGGCGGCGATGGCCTTGGCGATGTCGCCGGAGTACTTGATGCCGCCGTCGGCGATCACCGGCACGCCGTGCTTGCGCGCCACCTCGGTGCATTCCAGGATCGCCGAGAGCTGCGGCACGCCGACGCCGGCGACCATGCGGGTCGTGCAGATCGTCCCCGGGCCGATGCCGACCTTGACGCCGTCGGCGCCGGCCTCGATCAGCGCCGCGGCGGCTTCGGGCGTGGCGATGTTGCCGGCGACGACCTGGGCGTGGCTCGACATCTGCTTGATGGCGCGCACCGCTTCGATGACGCCGCGCGAATGGCCGTGGGCGGTGTCGACGACGATGACGTCGACATCGGCGCCCAGCAGCGCCTCGGCGCGGGCGAGGCCGTCCTTGCCGACGCCGGTGGCGGCGCCGACCCGCAGCCGCCCCTTCTCGTCCTTGCAGGCCTTGGGATGCGACTGCGACTTCTCGATGTCCTTGACGGTGACCAGGCCGATGCAGCGGTACTCCTCGTCGACGACCAGCAGCTTCTCGATGCGGTGCTGGTGCAAGAGCCGCTTGGCCTCGTCCTGCGAGACGCCCTCGCGCACGGTGATGAGCTGGTCCTTGGTCATCAGCTCGCCGACCGGCTGGCCGGGCTTGGTCGCGAAGCGGACGTCGCGGTTGGTCAGGATGCCGCACAGCCGGCCGCTGCCCGGCTCGACCACCGGAATGCCGGAGATGCGGTACTCCGACATCAGCCGCAGGGCGTCGGCCAGCGTCTCGCCGGGGGTGATGGTCACCGGGTTGACGACCATGCCGGACTCGAACTTCTTGACCTTGCGGACCTCGTCGGCCTGCTGCCGGATCTCGAGGTTCTTGTGGACGATGCCGATGCCGCCATGCTGCGCCATCGCGATGGCGAGCCGGCTTTCGGTGACCGTGTCCATCGCCGCCGAGACCAGGGGGATGCCGAGCTCGACGGTGCGGGTCAGGCGCGTGCGGGTGTCGGCCTGGGCCGGAAGCACGTTCGATTCCGCGGGAACGAGCAGGACGTCGTCGAACGTCAGGGCTTCCTGGATCTGCAATGCCGCCTCCTGAGCAGAGTGTGGCGCGACATATATACACATTCGCCCGGCGGTGCCAAGCGGACGGTACGCCGATCAGGCGGTATTGCGATCGCGAGAGGCGGCGCGGGCGCATTCGCCGGCGCATTGGCAGTCGCACGAGCCGTTCAGGGGACATTCGCAGCGCGGCACGCGGCAGCGCTGGCACCACAGCAGCGTCGGCTTGCCCGCCTGGCCCCGCACCGCATGCTTGGTGCGGTCGCCGCAGGTCGGGCATTCCAGCTCACGTTCGAATTTCCACATCCGGCCACTCCGTCGCGGGTCGAAACCACCGTAACGAGATGGCAACCGGCGATGCAAATAAAAGGAAGTGGTAATCAACAAACCAGCAACAGCCGCGACATTCGAATGAAAGCGCTCAGCCGATCAGCGCGTCGATCAGCCTGACGCCGAAGCCCGTCGGTCCCTTGGGGCCGAGCGGATGGTCCTCGGCGGCCTCGGCGACGCCCTGGGGCACCACCGCCTCGAGCAGTCGCTGCATCTCGGCGGCGGCGACGTGCCGCAGCGGCACCACCCGGACCGCCTGCCCGATCACCGCCGGCCCGGTGCCGAAGCCGACGCCGCCGCCGCGCCCGACCTCCTGCGCCGGCACGACGCGGTAGATGCCGTCGCCGGCGAGCAGCGCGGCGCCATTGGCCTGCAGCAGCGACTCGACGATCGACAGCAGGGAATCGCGCGGCACCGGCGCGTTGGTCTGCAGGGTGACCTCGCCCTGCACGCCGGGGGCGACGACGTAGTTGAGGCCGAGCCGGTCGCCGAGCAGCACCCGCAGCACCTCGCGGATGTCGGCGTTGACGAAATTCAGGCTGATGCCGTCGGGCTCGACCCATTCCGCCGCCGCGGCGCGCGGCCGCCCGAAGACCGGCTGGGCGAGGTGGAGCTCGGGCCGGCGCGGCGCCGTCGCCTGCGCCGGCGCCACCGGCACGCCGGCGGCCGCGGCGGCCGGCGACGGCATGGCGGGCGCCACCACCGCCGGCGCGGCGACGACCAATTCCGGCCGCTCGGTCACCCGCTCGCAGCCGCCGACGGCCAGAAGCGCCAGCAGCAGCAACGGCACGGCGCGCCACGGCCCCGCCCCCGCCCTCATCTCGCTCTCCGCCGACGCGCCACGCATATCCCCCATCAACACGACGGGCGCGCGAAACTTCCGCCAGCGGCCCGTGCATGGATGGGGCATCAAACGCGGAGGGTTGTCAACATTTCACGAACATCGACGGAAACGGGTGGGCCGGCGGCGGGTTCGGGGCTCAGTAGGACTCGACGCGCAGGCGGTCGCCGTCACGGACGATTCGCTTGCCGTAGCGGCTGGAGAGGGTTTCGAGGGCGGAGAAGATGCGTTCCCGGACGAAGTCGTCGGGTTTTCGGCTGTGATAGTGGTCGAGAAGGGCGGGGATGATCGTTTCGTCCGACTGGCGGCCGAGCATATCAATAATCTCTATAACCAGAAAGCGGTTTGACAAGTCCACGAGTTTCAGCATTCTATGATCATCAACTCTTAGCCCGGCGCGTTCGATTGCTTGCAAGGATTCGTTCAGAATATGGTCAGTATATTCGTCCACGGCACCGGAAAGGGAGTCAATAAACGATATGACCTTCTCAACGAGGGTGCTCGGATCGGCTTTTCCGAATTCCATTCTGATCCGCACCGCTTCCAGTGGGTGCGCTGCATCCGCCGCCATCACAAAAATGTCCTGAATGCGCTCGCTAGAAGGATGAGGAAGGTACTCGTCGGCGCCCCATCCAAATAGGCTTGGCCATTCATTTCGATAGATCGAGCCTAAGCTCGCTCTATCAAGAAATCTCAGCGACTGCCTGCAGAATTTTTGCTGCAAAAACTTATCGAAAACAGCGTGGACGTGCTGTTCCGGATAGTAGTGAATGTTCTCGGCCCAGACGCACGCCGCTTCTCTCTGGAAGTCGATCCGCTGCTCGACCACGCATGCCGCATCCATGTCGTCCGCGAGCAACAGACCGAGCCAGAAGATAAACGCCTCGTCGGATGACGGTTCCTGGTGGGCGACGGCGTGATGAAGAGTTTCTTGAATGGCTGGTTCCGGCAAATCGGACTGCAGCAATGTTTCCGTTGCGACCATCGCTTCCTCGGCGCCCCGTATCTCCGGCGCGATTTGGCTGGCGAATTCGTCCGTCGCGCCGACGATCGTCCATAGCCAGTGGTACGTCGCGGTCCGAATCCCGTATGTCTCCGCCGGGATCGCGCTTCTGGCCCACCGGAAGAATTCGTGGGCGTAGCGCAAGGCCTCTTGCTCGCCGAGCGCACCAGATCGCTGGTAACCGACCATGCGAATGGGCGGCGGGAGGCTTGCGTCTGTGCCGATTTGTTGCCATCCGACGGCAGGCCGTGCGCTCGCCGGCAGCCTTTCTAGCCAAAATGCCAATTCCGCCGCCTCCTTTGCGCTCACGTCGGAGCGGCGTACGCGCTGAACAAGAATCTTCGATGCAGTTTCAGCAATTTCGTTGATGGCGTGTTCGATCGCCCACAGCGGGTTGATCTCTTGGCACATCAGCCCTTGCAGCACAGCCGCGGTCAGCTCCGGGTCGCGTTTCGTCGCAACAATTTCCCCGCCTCCGGCATAGAGGCTCCACTCCCCAATGAGATGTTCTCTTGCTTGGACTGGCAGCGGATCCGTGAACCCGTCCGCAATCAGGATGCCGATGCTGTGCTGAATTGAAAACGCCTCGCTCGGCCACGCCTCAGCCAGTCGGTCGCCCACCTCGGCGCGCAACTCGCGGCTGACCCGAGCGCCGTTGACGATGCAGCGGGCGATCAGACGCAGGGTGGTGTGGAAGGCGTCGTCGGGCTGGGCGAGCTGGTCGCGGATGATCGCCTCGGCATCGGGATGCATCTCCAGGGCGAACTGCAGCGCCTGCGCCCAGGGGCGGCGGGCGACGCGGCGGAAGCTGGGGCCGACCTGATCCGGCGCATGCGCGACCATCCAGCAGGCCGCAAGGTATTCCTGCAGGATCGGATAGGTGAAGCGCAGCCGCGGCCCGCTGCGGCGCAGCAGGCCGGTGCGCAGCATGCGCTCGATGAAGGCCTGCGCCGGGACATGGCCGGCGGCGCGCAGGATACGTTCCGCGTCACGCTCCAGCAGGCCGATGGCGTCGCCCTCGAGCCCCTTCCAGGCGATCAGCTCGGCGGCGTCCCGCAGCCCGTCGAGGGGCTGCGGCGGCTCGGCCAGTGACTTGTGCCGCTGCGGTTCCAGCAGGAGCTGGAGGTATCGCTCCAGCAGCTCGGCGCGCGAGGTCGGCAGGTCGTCTTCGGGCCGCAGGGTCGTCAGCACCAGCGCCAGGAACAGCGGAATCCGCAGCAGCCGCGCCAGATCGGGATGCCGGTGCAGATGCCGGCGAAGCGTTTCCGGCTGCACCTGCGCACCGGCCCGGCCATAGGCCTCGGCGAAGGCTTCGATGGCCTCGTCGTCGAGGCGGGGCAGGCCGAGGATCGGCACCCCCAGCGGGGCGTTGAGGGCGGCGCCGTCGCGCACGGTCAGCAGGAAGGCGGCGTTGGGATAGCGGCCGCCGAACTCCTTGAGCGCCTTCAGGGCATTGGTGCGTCCGGTATCGGACAGCTCGTCGAGGCCGTCGAGCAGCACGACGGCACGGCCGGTCTCGCACAGGCGCTCCCAGTCGATGCCGACGCTGTAGCCGGTATTCACCACCGTGTTGAGGAAACGCAGCACCGTTCGGGTTTCGGCCAGGCGGTCCAGCGGCACGATCACCGGCAGCAGCACCGGGTCGCGGCTGAGCCGGCAGGCCAGGGCGTTGAGCAGGGTAGACTTGCCGAAGCCGGCGCCGGCGTCGATCACCGCCCGGCGCAGCTTGCCGCGCGGGAAATCCTCCAGCGCGATCTCGCCGCGGCCGTCCCAGCGCCAGCGCGGGTCTTCCTCCTCGAAGTCGCGATGGCGCGACTCGGCGGCGCGGTCGTGCAGCGGCAGCCACACGAACAGCTCCTCGATCGGCGCGGAATGGCCGGTGCCGGGGACTTCGAGCGTGCCCAGCGCCGAACCGATCGCCTGGCGGTAGACGTCGGCGCCCCAGTTCGGCGCGTCGGCGATGGTGATCTGGTTCTCGTCGCGCAGCCGCTCCAGCAGCTCGACGGTGCGGAAGCTGGCCCGCACCCGCGCGGCGCCGCCCATCTTGTCGCGCAGGGCGCGGAACAGCGCCTCGGCCGGCGTGCTGGCCGGCGGCATCCACCGAACGGGCTCTTCGCGCTCGATCTGGCTCAGGGAGATGGTCCAGACCTCGACGTGACGCAGCAGCTCGACTGCGGCCGTGCCGTCGGGCAGCGCGGCCACGACCTTGTCGGCGAGGCCGGCCAGCGCCGTCGACAGGCTGTCGCGCCACTCGCCGTCGTCGCGCTTGCCCTGGGCGCGCTCGCAAACCTGCCGCAGATCGAGCATGTCCTGGCTCGACGTGCCGACCGCCAGGACGAGCCGGAACCGCTGGCCGGCCACCTTCGCCGCCTGCGCGGCGAAGGCGCGCCACAGCTTCGACCATGGCTCGGAGCCGACGGTCAGCGCCTCCTTGGCCTGGATGAAGGTGCGGCCGTGGTCGGCGTGGCGGACCACGACGTCGTCGACGTCCTCCGGCGCCTCGACCCGCAGCTCGATGACGCGCTCGGCCGCCGCCTGGAACCGCGGGTCGAGCAGGCGCCCCGCGTACAGCGCCGCGATCGAGTTCTGGTACAGAATGCCCGACTGTGCCGTCGGACCGCCCTTCTCCGCCATTGCGTCTCCCCCTGCCCTCACCCTTGTAGCGCCTCGGGCGCGCCCGCAGCAAGCAGGTGTGGGCGACGCGGCGGCTGCATCGCAGTTTGGTCGGTCTTCGGATCGCGCGCGCGTGGTGCTCTCGTGTCCGCCGGACTGTTCGCGCGAGGGGGGAGGAATGACCGGGGATCGGAGCTGCACGCCGGGCCGGGCTTGGTTCGAGATCGGGCTGCATGCCTCCCTGCAGGCGCCCAGCCGTGAAGGCGCGATCCTGGTGGTCCAGCCGGAACGCGGCGATGGCCTTCCAGAGCCGCTGGCCGGAGCCGGTGCGCCCCCGGAGATGTCCCAGGTCGGGCTGCCCTGGGCGGTGGCGACGGTGCCGAGAGGACGCGCCGATGGTCGATCTCTCGCGACCGTCGTCGCGCGGCCGCGATTGCTGGATCATGCCACCGTTGCGTTCCTCGAGCCGTCAGACGGGACTGCGGGTTCCCGGCCGATAGGCTGGGGGCGGCGTCGACCGATTCGCCTCGCGCCGCAGCATCTCAGCCGATCAGCGCGTCGATCAGCCTGACGCCGAAGCCCGTCGGTCCCTTGGGGCCGAGCGGATGGTCCTCGGCGGCCTCGGCGACGCCGGCGATGTCGAGATGCGCCCACGGCACCGATTCGGGCACGAAGCCCTGGAGGAAGCGCGCCGCGTGCAGCGCGTCCGGCACGCGGCCCCAGGCGCAGTTGCGCACATCGGCGACCGGCGATTTCAGATCCTCGTCGTGGGCGGCGTCGAGCGGCAGCCGCCACAGCGGCTCGCCGGCCGCCTCGCCGGCCGCCAGCAGCCGCGCCGCGAGATCGTCGCCGGTGGCGAACAGGCCGGCGCGGTGGCGGCCGAGCGTGGTGACGACGGCGCCGGTCAGCGTCGCGAGGTCGATCGCGGCGCGCGGCTGGAAGGCGGCGCAGGCCCAGGACAGCGCGTCGGCGAGCACCAGCCGGCCCTCGGCATCCGTGTCGACGACCTCGACGGTGCGGCCGGAATGCGAGCGCACCACGTCGCCCGGCCGCAGCGCCCGGCCCGAGACCATGTTCTCGGCGATCGCCAGCACGGCGACGGCGTTGACCGGCGCCTTGCGCCGCGCCAGCACCCGCACCGCGCCGAGGACGGCGGCGGCGCCGCCCATGTCGCCCTTCATCTCGTGCATCTTCGGATCGCGCTTGAGCGACAGGCCGCCGGTGTCGAAGGTGATGCCCTTGCCGACGAACAGCCACGGCGCCTCGCCCTTCAGGCCGCCGTTCCAACGCGCCACCACCAGGCAAGGCGGATGGGCGCTGCCCCGCCCGACCGCCCGCAGCAGGTTCAGCCCGAGTTCGGCCAGCGCCGGCGCGTCGATGACCTCGACCGCCAGGCCGTCGCCGGCGAGCAGCAGCGCCCGCTTGGCGAAGGTCTCGGGGGTGAGCAGGTTGCCGGGCTCGACCGTCAGGTCGCGGGCCAGCGCCACGCCCTCGGCCAGCGCCGACAGCCTGGCGTAGGCGGCGCCGGCGGCGTCGAGCGGCGTCGCCGCGACCGTCGCCGCGGTCAGGCTCGGCACCTCGTCGGGATCGCGGCGGCTGCGCAGGATCAGCGGCGGATGCCAGGCCTTGAGCCGCATGCCGAAGGCGACGTGGGGCGCCAGCGCCGGCCCGAGATCGAACAGCACCGAAAGGCTTTCCGCCCCCGAGAACCGCAGGGCGCCGACCAGCGCCCCGCCCAGCCGCTCGGCCCGCGCCGCGTCGAGGCCGGCTTCGGGACCGAGGCCGAGGATCGCCACCCGGCCGGCCTCGAGCCCGGCCGGCGCCGCGACCATCACCACCTCGCCCTCCTCGCCGGAAAAGCGCGACGCCTTCAGGGCGCGCGACAGCACGCCGCCGCCGTCGAGGCGCGCGAAGGACGCATCGGGCCTGCCGCCCTGCCAGACGCCGACGGCGACGGCGTCGGCGTCGGCGTCGGCGGGCGGGTTGGAAGAGAGCGCGACCTGCATGCTGTGCCTCACCATAGCCCCTCCCCCGCGCGCAGGGGAGGTACAGGGTGGGGGCTGCGCCGCGATGTCGCGGCGCGACCCTCACCCTCCCGCAAGCGGGCCCCTCCCTCTCCCGCTAGCGGGAGAGGGAAAGAGGCGCCTACTTCTTCCTGTCCTCGTAATGCTCGGCGACCAGGCGGTCGAGCAGGCGCACGCCGAACGCGGTCGCGCCCTTCGGCACCGTGGCGGTGTCCTTCTTCGACCAGGTCACGCCGGCGATGTCGAGATGCGCCCAGGGCACGTCGTTGGTGAAGCGCTTGAGGAACTGCGCCGCGGTGATCGAGCCGCCCTCGCGGCCGCCGACGTTCTTCATGTCGGCGATGTCGGACTTGATCTGCTTGTCGTA
>CAZJFH010000066.1:0-28553 GCA_964545205.1 uncultured Rhodospirillaceae bacterium | reverse complement strand
GGCGGCGGCGCGGCCGGCGCCGCGGCGACCGGCGGCGGCTCGGGCGCCGGCACCGGCTGCAGCAGCACCATGCCGGCGGCCACCGCGGCCAGCGCGGCGGCGGCGGCCAGGATCATCGGCACGCGCGCCTTCGCGGCGGCGCCGGCCGCCGGCGGCACCGCCGCCGTGCCGGCGGTCTCGAAGCGGAAGCGGACGCCGCCGAAGGCCAGCTCGTCGCCGTCGCGGAGCGCCGCCGTCTCGACCGCGCGACCGTTGACGAAGGTGCCGGCCGAGCTGCGCAGATCCTTGACCTGCCAGCCGTCGGCGCCGGGCACCAGGCGGGCGTGCATGCGCGAGACCTCGGCGGCGCGGACGCGGGCCTGGCAGGCGCGGCTGCGCCCGACGACGTAGTCGCGGTTCTCGGCCAGAGGGATGTCGGCGTCGCCCGACGTCTGGTCGAGACGGACCAGTCGTGCGGCGGGGGCATTGGGGAACTCGGACACGCACGTCACCTCCAGCGAGCCCGCGGAGTCCGCGGCGACAGACGAATCATGCTAGCAGCGGGAGCGCGGGGCGATCAATCGCGTCTGGTAGCCAAACGGGTGATTGCGCTATCCTTTCGTCCGGTCGGTCCGCGCGCTGGCATGCGGATTGCTAATTCAATCCCGTCCCGTTCGAGAGGCGGGGAGAGATTTTGCTTCGGAGGTTCGCCATGGTGATGAGCAACGACGTGTCGAAGAGGCGGGCGCCGAGCCGCCGCTGGCTGTCCGGGTTGACGGTCGCGGTCGCGCTGGCCGTCGCGCTGCCGGCCGCGGCCGGCGACATCAAGTACTACAAGGACGGGCAGGTGCCGACGCCCGAAGAGATCAACAAGCTGCTGAACCCCGAGAAGAAGGTGCGTACCCGAGCCATCGTGTTCGGCGCCGACGGCAAGCAGCAGGCCGAGCCCGAGCAGAGCGCCGGCGCGTTCGCCCTGCCGATCCGCTTCGGCTTCAACTCGGCCGAGATCGAGCCCGACGCCCGCGCCTATCTCGATTCGGTCGGCAAGGTCCTGGCGATGGAGTCCAACAGCGCCATGAAGATCGTGGTCGAGGGGCACACCGACGCCAGCGGCAGCGACAGCTACAACATGGACCTGTCGGTGCGTCGCGCCGAGGCGGTGAAGAACTACCTGACCGGCCAGTACGCCGTCGACCCGGCGCGCATCACCGCGGTGGGCAAGGGCGAGACCGAACCGTTCAACGCCACCGACCCGACCGCCAGCGAGAACCGCCGCGTGCAGTTCCGCCGCGCCGACGGCTGAGGAAATCCGTCGCCGCGCGCAAAAACCCTCCCCCGCGACGGGGGAGGGCTTTTTTCTGGTTCATCCCGGGAAAGACGTTTCCAGCGCTTGGCTGCCCTGGGAGCGCGGGCGTCCTCGCCCGCGTGGTCGGCCCTCAGGCGGTTGGCGGGCGGGACGCCCGCGCTCCCAGGGCATTTGCCGCTTGCCAGTACCGCGTCCCCGGAGTTCGGCGACGAACCTTTTTCCCAGGGAGACTCGTCTGGTCGCTCAGGCGCCCGCGCCGGCGCCCAGGGGAAAGCCGGTGGCCGCCGCGCCGGCGCCGCGGTTGACGCAGTAGATGCCGCGCTGGTTCGGCAGCGGCCGGAAGCGGTCGGAGATGCCGAGCACGGTCTCGGCGCCGCCGAGATACAAATAGCCGTCGTCGGGCATCTGCTTCGAGATGTTCTCGAGCACCCGCGTCTTGGTCTGCTGGTCGAAATAGATCAGCACGTTGCGGCAGAACACGATGTCGAACTGGCCGAGACCGCGCAGGTCGTGCAGAAGGTTGTAGTCGCGGAACTGCACCATCGCCCGCAGGCTGGGGTCGATCTGCCAGCTCTCGTCCTTCTTCTTGAAGTACTTGACCAGCATCTGGATCGGCAGCCCGCGTTGCACCTCGAACTGCGAGTACAGCCCGGCCTTGGCCTTCTCCAGCATCTCCATGCTGATGTCGGTGCCGACGATCTCGATGCGCCAGCCGGCCAGCTTCGCCGCCTGCTCCTTCAGCACCATGGCCAGCGAATAGGCCTCCTGGCCCGACGAGCAGGCCGCCGACCAGATGCGGAAGGAGCGCTTGGTGGCGCGCGCCTGCATCATGTTGGGCAGCACGACGTCGCGGAACTGGTCGAACGGCTTGGCGTCGCGGAAGAAGAACGACTCGTTGGTGGTCATCGCCTCGGTGACGTCGCGGACCATCGATTCGTCGCGATTCTTCATCGCGGCGACGAGATCCTCGAGGCCCTTGAGGCCACGCTTGCGCGCCAGCGGCATCAGCCGGCTTTCCAGCAGATACGCCTTATCGCGGGTGATGACCAGGCCGGACCGCTCCTTGAGCGTCCGCGCGACGAAGTCGAAGTCTTCGGGCCGCAGCATGGTCAGCGCCTATTCGCCAGTTTCAGGATATGCGGCGCGATCTCCGGCAACGGCAGCACCGCGCTGCAGATGCCGGCCTGCGCCACCGCCCCGGGCATGCCCCAGACGACGCTGGTCGCCTCGTCCTGGGCGATGACCGTGCCGCCGGCGCCGACCACCGCCTGGCCGCCGCGCAGGCCGTCCGATCCCATCCCGGTCAGGATGCAGACCAGCAGCTTGCGGCCCCAGATCGCCGCCATGCTGCGCAGCATCGGGTCGACCGACGGGCGGCAGAAGTTCTCGGGCGGGTTCTTGTTGAGGCGGATGACCTTCTCGGCGCCGCGGGCCTCGACCACCATGTGGAAGTCGCCGGGCGCGATGTAGACCCGGCCGCTGCGCACCGGCTCGCCGTCCTTGCCCTCGGCGGCGTCCCAGCCGCTGACCCGGGTGATGTGCTCGGCCAGGATGGTGGTGAAGGTGGCCGGCATGTGCTGGGTGATGAGGATCGGTTGGCGCACCGTGCCGGCGCGCATGGTCCCCAGCACCGAGAACAGCGCCTGCGGACCGCCGGTCGACGAGCCGATGGCGATCACCTCCGGCATCTCGGCCGAGGCCGGGCGCAGGGCGACCGGCGCGGCCTGCCGCGGCGCCGGCGCCGGCTGCCGGGGTGCGGCGGCGGGGCGGGCGAGGGCGGGCCGGGCTGTCCCGGCGCGGGCGGCGGCGCGGCGCGGATTGCGTCGGCGGGCGTTGCCCAGCGTGCGCACCTTCTCGACAAGGTCGCGCTTGAACTCGCCGGTGCCGCCCGAGATGTCGCGCGACGAGGTCGGCTTCGGCACGTAGTCGACGGCGCCGGCCTCCAGCGCCTTCAGCGAGATGTCGGCGTTGCGCAGGGTCAGGGTCGAGGCCATGATCACCGGCAGGTCGGGGTCGATCTGCAGCAGCTTGGGCAGGGCGGTCAGCCCGTCCATCACCGGCATCTCGACGTCGAGCACCACGACCTCGACCTCGTGGCGGTCGAGCGCCGAAATGGCCATCTGGCCGTTGCCGACCGAGGCGACCACCGCGATCGTCGGGTCTTCCTCGAGCATGCGGGTGATCAGGCCGCGCACCACCGCCGAATCGTCGACCACCATGACCCGGATGGGGTCGGCGGAGGAGGCGGACCGTGCCGTTCCGGCATCCATCTGCATTGTCGGCCGCCTTCGTCTAGAGGAGGCCGACCTGCGAGAACTTCGCCTGCAGGATTTCGCTGTCGAACGGCTTCATGATGTATTCGTTGGCGCCGGCCATGATGGCTTCCTGGATATGCTCGATATCGTTCTCGGTGGTGCAGAACACCACGACCGGCTTGTCGCCGTCCGGCATCTTGCGCAGCTCGCGCAGGAAGTCGATGCCGTTCATGTTCGGCATGTTCCAGTCCAGCAGCACGGCGTCCGGCAGGGCGCGGCGGCAGGCGTCGAGGGCCTGGACGCCGTCCTCGGCCTCTTCCGTCTGGAAGTCGAGCTCATGAAGGATTTTCTTGGCCACCATGCGGATGACCTTCGAGTCGTCGACGATCAGACAGGACTTCATGCCGTCCCCTTGCCCCCTCGGTTGGTACTACCGGCGCGTGAACCGGTAATCATGCCGCCTCTGTCTTGGTAAAATCCAAAAGTCGGGGCACGTCAAGGACGACGAGCAGTTTTCCGTCCAGCCGGTAGATCCCCGCCGAGAACTCGCGCCACAGCGGATCGAGGGTCGGCGGGTTGCGCTCGAAGCCCGAGGACGGCAGGCTCAGCACCTCGCCGACCGAATCGACCATCAGGCTGTAGAGCTCGCCGCCCATGTCGACGACGACGCTCATGCCCTTGCGCTGGTCCTCGCGCGACTTCAGCCGCAGCCGCTTGCGCACGTCGATCGCGGTGACGATGCGCCCGCGCAGGTTCAGGCTGCCGGCGACCTCGGGCGGCGCCAGCGGGATGCGGGTGATCTTCTGCGGCGCCAGCACGTCCTGGACCGTCAGCACCGGAATCCCGAACATCTGGCCCTCGATGTACATGGTCACGTAGTCCTGGGTGTCGTTGACGACCTCCTGGACGGCGCGATTGCCCGCGGGAACGATGGACTGGCTCATGCGGCGCCTCCGGCGGCGAGGGTTTGCTGAAGCGTCTGCAGCAGCGCGTCACGATCGAACTTCGCGACGTAGTCGTTGAAGCCGACCGCGCGGCCGCGTTCGAAGTCCTGCTCGGTGGCGTGCGACGACAGCGCCACCAGCGGGGTGTCCTGCCAGCGGCCGTCGCCGCGCACCGCCTCGGCGAAATCGAAGCCGCTCATGCCCGGCATCTCGATGTCGCTGATGATCAGGTCGAAGCTCGATCCGGCGTCGCGCAGCGCCAGGGCCTTGTCGGCGCTTTCGACCGTGGTGACGTCGTAGCCCGCCACCGCCAGCAGCGGGGTGAGCAGGTTGCGGAAGAACGGGCTGTCGTCGACCAGCAGGATGCGCTTCTGACCGCCGCCGTCGTCGCCGAAGCCGGCTTCGTCCATCGAGCCGAACCAGTCGCCGTAGGCCTGGGTCAGGAAGTGGCCGGCGTCGATCATGTCGGTGGCCTTGCCGGCGATCACCGCGGTGCCGATCAGCCCCGGCTGGTTGACGGCGAGCTGGACCTTCAGGCGGTCCTCGACGATGTCGACGATCTCGTCGACCACCAGTCCCATGCTGCGGTCGCGGTCGGCGAACACCAGCACCGGCTGGCGGCCCTCCGACTGCAGGCCGTAGCTGGAGTCGATGAACACCAGCGGCATCAGGTGGCCGCGGTACTGCACCACCGGCTTGCCGTGGGAATGCTCGATCGTCGACAGGTCGATCTCCTCGAGGCGCGCCACCAGGGCCAGCGGCACCGCCTTGAGATCCTCGCCGCCGGCGCGGAACACCAGCAGCGACGTCTTCTCGCCGGCCTGATTGTCGCGCACGGTCTTGACCTCCTGCGCCTGGTTGGCCCCGGCGGTCGCGGTGTCGGTCGCGGTCGCCGAGGATGCGATGCCGTTGGGATCGAGGATCATGATGACGCTGCCGTCGCCCAGGATCGTGTTGCCCGAGAACATGTTGATGTGGCGCAGGATCGGCGCCACCGGCTTGACGACGATTTCCTCGGTGTCGAACACCCGGTCGACGATGATGCCGAAGGTGTAGGTGCCGACCTGGGTGACGACGATGAAGGTCTCGTCGTGCTGCTCGTCGTCGCCGCCCAGCCGCAGCAGGTTGCGCAAGCTGACCAGCGGCAGCAGGCGGTCGCGCAGGCGCAGGACCGGGGCGTTGTTGATCATCTCGATGCCGTGCTCGGACGAGGTCGTCGTGCGCACCAGTTCGAGCACCGAGATCTGCGGGATCGCGAAGCGCTCGCCGGCGCATTCGACGATCAGCGCCGAGACGATGGCCAGGGGCAGCGGGATCTTGATCACGAAGGTCGAGCCGCGGCCCCACTGCGACTTCAGCTCGATGGTGCCGCCGATCTTCTCGATGTTGGTGCGCACCACGTCCATGCCGACGCCGCGGCCGGAGACCGAGGTCACCTTCTCGGCGGTCGAGAAGCCGGCCTTGAAGATGAACTGGTGGATCTGCTGGTCGGTCATGCCGTCCAGCTCGGCCTCGGTGGCGAGGCCGTTCTGGAGCGCCTTCTTCTTGATCTTGTCGACGTTGAGCCCGCGGCCGTCGTCGGAGATCTCGATGATGATGTGCCCGCCCTCGTGATAGGCGTTGAGCACGATCTTGCCGGTCTCCGGCTTGCCGACGCGCCGGCGCTCCTCGGTGCCCTCGAGGCCGTGGTCGCCCGAGTTGCGGACCATGTGGGTCAGCGGGTCCTTGATCAGCTCCAGGACCTGGCGGTCGAGTTCGGTCTCGGCGCCGATCATCTGCAGGTCGATCTTCTTGCCCATTTCGATCGACAGGTCGCGGACGATGCGCGGCAGCTTGGCCCAGGCGTTGCCGATCGGCTGCATGCGGGTCTTCATCACGCCTTCCTGCAGGTCGGTCGTGATGTGCGACAGGCGCTGCAGCGGGGTGGCGAATTCGCTGTCGTCCTTGCCGCGAACCATCTGCAGCAGCTGGTTGCGGGTCAGCACCAGCTCCGAGACCAGGGTCATCAGGTTCTCGAGCAGCTCGACATTGACGCGGATGGTCTGCGACGCCACCGCCGATTCCTTGGGCCCGTCGCCGCCGGACGTGGCCACCGCGGAGCCGCCGCTGGGCACCGGCGCCGAGGACTTGGCGGCCGGGACCGACGCCTTGACGGGCTCGGCCGCCGGCGCGATGTCGGCATCGTCCTCGTCGTCGCCCTCCTTGGCGCGCTCCAGCGCCAGCTCGGCGGCCAGCTCGGCCTCGGAGGCCGCGCGCTTGCCGGCGGCGACCGCGGCCTCGACCTCGGCCAGCAGCTCGGCGGCGACCGGGAATCCGCCGTCGCCGACGGTGACGCCGGCCGGCTCCTCCGGCTCGGGCGCCGCTTGCGGCGGCGCGGCCGGCGCGCTTCCGGGCACCTTGACCGCCTTGCCCTCGGCCATCGCGTTCAGCGCCGCCTTCAGCTCGGCGTCGTCGCCCTCGGGCTCGACCTCGTGCTGCTCGAGGTGGGACAGAATCTCCTTGATGCGGTCGATCGACTGCAGAATCAGCGTCACCGCCGTCGGCGTCACCTCGAGTTCGCGGTCGCGGAACTTGCCCAGCACGTTCTCGGCGGCGTGCGCCACCGTCTCCAGCCGCGGCAGACCCAGGAACCCGCAGGTCCCCTTGATGGTGTGGACCAGGCGGAAGATGTTCTGGAGAATGCCGGGGTCGTTCGGATTCTGTTCGAGCTTCACCAGCTCGACGTCCAGCGTCGCGAGACTTTCCGAGGTCTCGGTCAGGAATTCGCTCAGTAGGTCGTCCATGCAGTCCTCGCACCCTGCGGCAGGTGGGCCGGTTACCCCTTTGGTCGAGGCAGGATCGCCCCTCGGGAGTTATATTGATACCACGCTGAAGATTAAGATCACGTGGAAAAAGCTTAGCTCCACGGGGTCAGGTCCTTAAGCCTTCGGAGGAAACCGTCCGCAACGACAGCGTGCCGTCGCCGGATTCCATCGTCAGCGGCGCGGCCAGTTCTGCCGCCAGGCGGCCGGTATAGTATGCCTGGGCGGCGCGCGGCGTCAGCGTCTCGGGCGATTGGGCGGCCAGCGCGGCCTCGAGTTCGCCGGCGGCCAGCGCCGGCCCCGACAGCGACAGCGACACCGCCGGCGGATCGGTCTCGGCGGCGAGCGCGGCGGTGCCGCCGCGCGGCAGCGAATCGCGGGCGATCAGCGCCAGGTTGAGGATCAGCTTCGCCCACGGCCGCGGCCAGTGCGCCGGCGCGGCGCCGCGCCATTCCAGCCGCACCTTGCCGTCGGCCGGCAGCGCCGTCGCGACCAGCCGGCGCAGCTCCTCGGCCGGCATCGGCGCCGTGCCGTGGCCCAGGGCGGCGCGCAGGACCTTCAGCATGCCGCTGGCCCCGGCGATGCTGGCGGCCAGCATCCGCACCACCTCGGGCTCGGGCGGCGCGTCGTCCTCGAGCAGTTCGGCCCCGGCGACCGCGGCGCCGACCGGCCCCGCCAGGTCGTGGCACAGGCGCGCGCACAGCAGTTCCGCCAGTCTGAGGTCGTCGTCGCGATCGGTCATCGCCCCTCGCCTTGGATGTCCGCTCCCGCGCACCAGATTACCAGCATCCGCCGCCCATGCCAGACCGGAAGCCAGCATGTCGCTCGACTTCGTCCCCGGCGCCATCGTCCGCCATCCCGATCGCCCCGACTGGGGCCTCGGCCGGGTGCAGTCCGCGATCGGCGATCGGGTCACCGTCAATTTCGAACATGCCGGCAAGCAGATGGTGAACGTCGCCGTGGTGCGGCTCGAAGTGGTGAACGGCGATTCGCGCTAGTCGGGGCGCCGCCGCAGCGTCGCCTGACGGCCGTAGCGCTTGACGGCGCCGCCGCCCGCGCCCTCGGCGACGGCGCGGGCCATGCCGTCGACGTCGGTGGCGACCAGGCCCGAGAGGATTTCGACGCCATGGTCGAACAGCATCGGCGCCAGCGTCACGCTGGGGCCGACCAGCGCCACCTGCGCGCCCTCGGCGAGGTCGAGGATGCGCGGCAGCGAGCGGTTGACCAGCGTCGAGCCGGTGGCGATCACGGCGTCTGCACCCGGCAGCAGCCAGTCGGCGGCCTGCTCGGGGTACTGGCCGTCCTTCGGCGCCCGCTCGATGACCATGGCGCCGGGCACGCGCTCGGCGATGGCGGGAAAGCCGCCGACCGCGACCACCCGGCCGTCGGCGGCGACGGCGTCGAGGCCGTTGACGTCGGCGCCGGCGAGGTCGAAGCGGTTGTGGTGGGCGTTGATCGCCGCCATCGCGATCGCCGTCTCGAAGGGATGCCAGCCGTCGAGCATCGCCGCCAGCTCGTTCAGGGGCCGTCCGGCGTAGCGGCCGGCGTCGAGCTTGCCGCCGCAGCCCGGGGCGTCGCGCGCCGGCGTCGCCGCCAGGCCGACGCCGGCGGGGCCTTCGACCAGCGTCCAGTTGAGCCCGACGACGACGCGCCGCGCCGGCGCGTCCGAAACGCCGTGCGCCAGCTCGGCGTATAGCCGCCGCGGCCCCCACCAGCGCCACAGCGCGCCGCGCTCGACCGGCAGCAGCCGGCCGTAGCCGCCGCTGAAATGCTGCCAGTCGCCCAGCAGCGCCGCCTGGACCGAGGTCAGCACCGGGATGCCCAGGGCCATCGCCTCGAGCAGCTCGGCGGCGAAGCCGCCGCCCTTGCGCTCGAGATGCGAGAACTTGTTGACCACCAGCAGGTCGACCTTGGCGGCGATCGCGCGGCGCAGGGCGGCGGTGGCCTCGGCGACCGCCGCCGGATCGACGGTGCAGGCGTCGCCGCCGGCGCTCTTGCCGAGCCACTGGCCGATCGGCAGTTCCTCGCCGGTGTCCAGCGCGATCAGGTCCATCGACAGCTTGCGGCCGGCCTCGTCGCGCACGGTGCGCTGGATCAGCCCGCCGAGCCGCCAGCCGCGCGCCCGCAGATCGGCGGCGAAACCGGCGAACAGCGCCTCGATCGGCGCGCCGGGACCGTAGACGACGGCCGCGGCGCCGGCGCGCAGGGCTTGGGCGGGCGTCAGCATTGACATTCCCTCTTCTTGGCCGGATTCATGGCCGGGTACAAGCTTTTCTCGACGGGTTCGAATGCCGAAGATCCGCCTGCTGATCGGCGCCGACACCGCCCTGGGGCCGGGCAAGGCGGCGCTGCTGGAAGAAATCGGCCGCACCGGCTCGATCTCGGCCGCCGGCCGCGCCCTCGGCATGAGCTACCGCCGCGCCTGGATGCTGGCCGACTCGATCAACAACCGCTTCCGCGAGCCGCTGGTCGAGACCTCGACCGGCGGCCGCGGCGGCGGCGGCGCCCGCCTGACCGAGACCGGGCGCGCGGTGCTCGAACGCTACCGCGCCATGGAGGAGAAGGCGGCGGCCAGCATCGCCAGCGACCTCGACGACTTCTCGCGCTTCATGCGCACCGACGACTGACCCTTGCCCAAGGTCAAGGCAGGGCTTCCACCCGAACGGATTAAATCCCATTTCAGAGCGGACATCGGCGGCAAAAGCCGCTAGCATGCTCGGCGTTGTATACGGGCGGACGCAACGCCCGCGCTGAACAAGCAAGGAACGTCCAGTTGGCCGGGAGCCTCTACAGATGATCGATCCCTTCGGACGGAAGGTCACCTACCTGCGGGTGTCCGTCACCGACCGTTGCGACCTGCGCTGCGTCTACTGCATGGCCGAGGACATGACGTTCCTGCCCAAGGCCGACATCCTCAGCCTCGAGGAGCTCGAACGGCTGTGCCGCAGCTTCGTCGGCCTCGGCGTGCGCAAGCTGCGCCTGACCGGCGGCGAGCCGCTGGTGCGGCGCAACATCATGCAGTTGATCCGCAATCTCGGCGAGCTGGTCCGGACCGGCGAGCTCGACGAGCTGACGCTGACCACCAACGGCACCCAGCTCGCCAAATACGCCGGCGCGTTGGCCGATGCCGGCGTGCGGCGCATCAACGTCTCGCTCGACACGCTCGATCCCGAGAAGTTCCGCCTGATCACCCGCTGGGGCGACTTCGGCAAGGTCATGGACGGGCTGATGGCCGCCAAGGCCGCCGGGCTGAAGGTCAAGATCAACACCGTGGCGCTCAAGGGCGTCAACGACATGGAGTTCGACGGACTGGTCGACTGGTGCGGCAAGCAGGGCTTCGATCTGACCTTCATCGAGACCATGCCGATGGGCGACATCGCCGGCGACCGCACCGACAGCTACCTGCCGCTGAGCGAGCTGCGGGCGCGTCTGGCCGAGACCTGGACGATGACCGAGAGCGACTACCGCACCGGCGGCCCGTCGCGCTACGTCACCGTCGCCGAGACCGGCGGCCGCATCGGCTTCATCCAGCCGATGAGCCACAATTTCTGCGAATCCTGCAACCGCGTCCGCATCACCTGCACCGGCACGCTGTTCATGTGCCTGGGCCAGGACGACGCCGCCGACCTGCGCGCGCCGTTGCGCGCCAGCGAGGGCGACGAACTGCTGCGCCAGGCGATCCAGGACGCCATCGCCCGCAAGCCCAAGGGCCACGACTTCGTCATCGACCGCGAGCACAAGCGCCCGGCGGTGGCGCGCCACATGAGCGTGACGGGCGGGTAGGCCTCGCGGCTGCTCCCTCTCCCGCCGGCGGGAGAGGGCCTGCGCAGTCAGCCGCCGCCCCGCGGCAGGGTCGCTTCCAGCATGACGTCCGGCGCCGGCTCCGCGGCCGGTGCCGTCAGGGCGTCGGGATAGCCGGCGGCCTTTCCCTCCAGCCACAGATGGCGCCGGTCCTCGGCCGGGGTCGTGCGCAGCGCCCAGCGCACCTCGTCGACCAGCCAACGGGTGACGCGGCCGTCGGCGGACAGGCCGCGGTCGTCCTGGAACGCCGCCACGGCGGCGCGGGTCTGCGGGCCGATATAGCCGTCGATCGGGCCGGGATCGTAGCCGAGCACCGTCAGCATCTCCTGCGCGGCGAACACCTGATCGCGGGTCGGGCCGTCGGCGCGGGCGGGCGCGGCGGCGAGGAGGGCGAGGAGGAGGGCGGCGGCGGCGATGCGGACCATGCGCTGAATGTGGTCCTGCGGCGCGGTTGCGGCAAAAATTCGTTGGGGGACTATCCGAAAGAGGCGTTCGTCGGCGTCATGGGCGACGGACCAAACGAAACGGCCGCCCGAAGGCGGCCGCCGTGTCCTCGATCGCGACGAAACTCAGGCGGTCGCCTTGGCCTTGCCCTCGTCGGGATCGCGCAGCGCGTAGCCGCGGCCCCACACGGTCTCGATGTAGCTGTCGCCGCCGGTCGCCTGGGCCAGCTTCTTGCGCAGCTTGCAGATGAAGACGTCGATGATCTTGAGCTCGGGCTCGTCGATGCCGCCGTAGAGGTGGTTCAGGAACTGCTCCTTGGTCAGGGTCTGGCCCTTGCGCAGGCTGAGCAGTTCGAGGATGCCGTATTCCTTGCCGGTCAGGTGCAGCGGCTCGCCCTCGACCTCGACCGTGCGGGCGTCGAGATTGACCAGCAGCTTGCCGGTCTTGATCACCGACTGGGCGTGGCCCTGGCTGCGGCGGACGATGGCCTGGATGCGCGCGACCAGCTCGGCGCGGTCGAACGGCTTGGTGACGTAGTCGTCGGCGCCGCAGCCCAGGCCCTTGACCTTCTTGTCGGGCTCGGTGAGGCCGGAGAGGATCAGGACCGGCGTCTCGATCTTGGCCGCGCGCAGTCGCCGCAGGACCTCGTAGCCGTCCATGTCGGGGAGCATCAGGTCGAGCAGGATGATGTCGTAGTCATAGAGCTTCCCGATCTCGAGGCCGTCTTCCCCAAGACTGGTCTGGTCGACGACCATTCCTTCGGAGCGGAGCATCTTTTCGACGCCCTTGGCCAGGAGCGCATCATCTTCGACGACAAGAACTCGCATCGGAGGCATCTCTTTAGTATTGAGGACGTGGTAACCATATTGCGGTAGCCGCTCCCGACGCAAGCAATGCAGCCCGCCGTCACGCAGCTAAAAAGTAGTACCACCACGGCTGCCATTAAGAGGTAGCTTACCTTTTTCGAGGTAGACTGCACCGCATCGACCCGGCCGGCGCGCTGACGCGCGGTCCGGCGCCGGTACGTTAACGAAGGTTAACACAGGACGGCGGAGAGCGCGTTGAGTTTTTTGGAGCGCAACCTGATCGGCGAGATCGAGCGGGTCCCCAGCCACGTGGTCTACGGCCGGGTCGTCGCCGTGCAGGGCATGCTGGTCGAGGCCGGCGGCGTGCAGCGCAACCTGTCGCTGGGCGACGTCGTGCGCATCAAGGCCCGCGGCGGCCGCGTCGTGCCGGCCGAGGTCGTCGGCTTCCGCGACGGCCGGGCGCTGCTGATGCCGTTCTCGAGCCTCGACGGCGTCGGGCTGGGCTGCCGGGTCGAAAGCTCGCTGGCCGAGCCGGTGCTCTATCCGCATCCGAGCTGGCTCGGCCGCGTCATCAACGCCATGGGCGAGCCGGTCGACGGCAAGGGACCGCTGCCGCGCGGCGACGTCGCCTATCCGATCCACAACCGGCCGCCGCCGGCCCACGGCCGCCAGCGCGTCGCCGGCAAGATCGACCTCGGCGTGCGCGCCATGAACGCCTTCCTGACCTGCTGCCGCGGCCAGCGCATGGGCGTGTTCGCCGGCTCGGGCGTCGGCAAGTCGTCGCTGCTGTCGATGATGGCGCGCAACACCAACGCCGAGGTCAGCGTCGTCGGCCTGATCGGCGAGCGCGGCCGCGAGGCGCGCGAGTTCATCGAGGACGATCTCGGCGAGGAGGGCATGAAGCGCGCCGTCGTCGTCGTCTCGACCTCGGACGAGTCGGCGCTGATGCGCCGCCAGGCGGCCTATGTGACGCTGGCGATGGCCGAGTACTTCCGCGACCTCGACAAGGACGTGCTGTGCCTGATGGACTCGGTGACCCGCTTCGCCATGGCCCAGCGCGAGATCAGCCTCGCCGCCGGCGAGCCGCCGGCCCAGAAGGGCTACACGCCCAGCGTCTTCGCCGAGCTGCCCAAGCTGCTCGAGCGCGCCGGGCCGGGCACCGGCAAGGGCTCGATCACCGGCCTGTTCACCGTGCTGGTCGACGGCGACGACCACAACGAGCCGATCGCCGACGCGGTGCGCTCGATCCTCGACGGCCACGTCGTGCTCGACCGCGCCATCGCCGAGCGCGGCCGCTACCCGGCCATCAACGTCCTGCGCAGCGTCTCGCGCACCATGCCGGCCTGCAACGACGACGAGGAGAACGCCCTGGTCGGCCGCGCCCGCCAGCTCATGGCGACCTACGACGACATGGCCGAGCTGATCCGCCTCGGCGCCTATCGCCAGGGCACCGACCCGGCGGTCGACGAGGCGATCCACTTCCATCCCGGCCTCGAGGCCTTCCTGACCCAGAAGAAGAACGAGCCCACCGACCTCGCCGCCAGCTACGCGATGCTGGCCGAGGTCCTGTCGCGGTGAGCTGAAGCGTGGCCGCCAAGAGCCTCGCCAGCCTGATCCGGGTCGGCAAGTGGACGGTCGACGAGAAGCGCCGGGCGCTGGCCGCCCTCTATGCCCGCGAGGAGGAGGTCGTGGCGGCGATCCGCGCCATGGACGAGCAGCTCGAGGCCGAGCGCCAGGCCGCCGCCGCCGACGCCACCGGCGCCGGCTTCACCTTCTCGCAGTTCTACGACCGCCACATGCAGCGCCGGGCGGCGCTGGTGCGCCAACGCGACGCCCTGCGCGACGAGATCGAGCTGGCCCGCGACGACCTCTCCGAGGCCTACCGCCAGCTCAAGAGCTACGAACAGGCCGAGAAGCAGCGCCTCCAGCGCGAGCGTGCCGAGGCCGACCGCAAGGAGCAGATCGAACTCGACGAGATCGGCCAGACCCTGCACCGGCGGCGCTCCGAGCGCGGTTGAGCCCTATTCGGCCGAGCCGTCCCGCCCGAGCGGCAGCCCGATCTCGCCGGTTTCGCGCAGCACCCGTCCGACCCGATCCAGCAGCCCGCCGTCGAAGCGCACCGAGGCCGGCTCGGCGGCCGCGGCGTCGCGCACCGCCAGCGCCGGCGGCCGGAGGTCGTCGAGCGTCGTCGCGCCGGCGGCGACCACGCCGGCGGCGCAGGCGATCGGCGCGAGCTGAACGAAGAACGCCCGCCCGAACCGCGGCCAGGCTTCGCGCAGGCGCCTGGGGCCGGATTCCCTCGCCGCCATCAGCTCGTCGATGCGCCGCGCGTCCTCGGCCGGCGCGAAACGGCGCGCCTGGCGGGCCAGCGCCACCGCCAGCTCGACCTCGCCGCGGGCGGCGAAGGCGCGGCATTGCCGCAGCAGCAGGGCGAAATTCTCGGCCCGCGGGCGGGCGCCTCCGAGCAGGTTGCGCAGCAAGACCCACGGCGTCAGCAGCAGCCCGGCCGGGCTCCACCAGCCGCGCGCCCAGGTTCGCCAGGAGGCGCGGACCAGCGCCGAGGCGGCGCAGGCCGGGCAAAAAATGCCCACCGTCCGCTCGCGGCGGGCGCTCACCAGGCAACTTTTGACCTGCTCGATGGCGACGACGCGCGGCTGCGCCGACACCGCGCCGCAGGCGCAGCAGGCGTGCGGGCGGGCGGCGGCGGCGGCCGGGACCGGCTCGCCGAACGCCTCGTAGACCAGCCGCTGCAGCGGATCGCGCAGCACCCGGTAGGCCTCGCTGACGCGCTGGAACGCGGCCACCGAGCCGCCGGGGCGGTCGGGGTGGGCGCGCTTCGCCTGGTCGCGGAAGGCGGCCTTGATGGCGGCGGGATCGGCCCCGGGCGCGACGCCGAGCGCGGCGTGGTAGCCCTTGGGGTCGCTGAGGGGGTCGAGCATGATGTCCGATGCGCGTGGTAGCGACCGGTTTCGAAGCAACCGGCATGCCAGCGGTGCATTTGCCAAGCTCCGCCCGCCGCGTTACCCTGCGCCGGCCGCCGCAACGGAGCGCACGGGTTTTGGACAAGATCTGCTTCCTCGCCGCCGAGGGCGAAGCCGCGCAATCCGCGCTCAACCGGTTGCGCCATCGCTACGGCCACGTCCAGCCCGACGCCGCCGAGGTGATCGTGGCGCTCGGCGGCGACGGCTTCATGCTCGAGACCCTGCACCGCCACATCGACCGCGGCGTGCCGATCTACGGCATGAACCGCGGCACCGTCGGCTTCCTGATGAACATCTACCGCGAGGACGGGCTGATCGAGCGGCTGGAGCGGGCGCAGCCGTTCACCCTGCATCCGCTGCGGATGAGGGCCACCACCGACGACGGCGGCGTCCACGACGCGCTGGCGATCAACGAGGTGTCGCTGCTGCGCGAGACGCGCCAGGCGGCGAAGATCCGCATCCGCATCGACGGCCGCGTGCGGCTGGAGGAACTGGTCTGCGACGGCGTGCTGGTGGCGACGCCCGCCGGCTCGACCGCCTACAACCTGTCGGCGCACGGGCCGATCCTGCCGATGGGCTCGGGCATCCTGGCGCTGACGCCGATCAGCGCCTTCCGGCCCCGGCGCTGGCGCGGCGCGCTGCTGACCCACAAGGCCCAGGTCTCGTTCGAGATCCTGGAGCGCGACAAGCGCCCGGTCTCGGCGGTCGCCGACTACACCGAGGTCCGCGAGGTGGCGCTGGTCGAGGTGCGCGAGGACCGCTCGGTGGCGCTGAGCCTGATGTTCGATCCCGAACACAATCTCGAAGAGCGGATCATCACGGAGCAGTTCCTGCCTTGAGCGGGCGCGACCTGCGCGACTGGGGCCTGGCGCTGGCGCTGGGCGCGGTCGGCGGCGCCTGCTTCGCCTGGGCCGGCATGCCGCTGGCGTGGATGATCGGCGCCATGGCCGCGACCACCGCCGGCGCGCTCTCCGGGCTGCCGGTGCGCGTCCCGCCGCGGCTGCGGGCGGTGATGATCGCGGTGCTCGGCCTGATGCTGGGCAGCGCCTTCACCCCCGAGGTGCTCGGCGCCGCCGGCGCCTGGTGGCCGAGCCTGGCGGGGCTGCTGGCCTACGTCGCCGCCGTCACCGCGGCGGTGGCGCTGTATTTCCGCCGCCTCGGCCACGGGCCGGTGACCGCCTATTTCGCCGCCGCGCCCGGCGGGCTCAACGAGATGGTGCTGACCGGCGCCGCGCTGGGCGGCGACGACCGCGTCATCTCGCTGGTTCACAGCCTGCGCATCCTGATCATCGTCTTCACCGTGCCGGTGTGGTTCCGCGTCTTCGGCGGCTACGACGCGCCGCCGATGGGGGCGATGGTCGGCGATCTCGACGACCTCGGCCTGCGCGACGCGCTGTGGCTGGCCGCCACGGCGCTGGTCGGCGCCCTGCTCGGCAAGGCGTTGCGGCTGCCGGCGCCGGCGCTGACCGGGCCGATGCTGCTCAGCGCCGCCGCGCATCTCGCCGGCTGGACGGAATCGCAGCCGCCGGCCGAACTGGTCGGGCTGGCCCAGGTGGTGACCGGAGCGGCGATCGGCTGCCGTTTCGCCGGTTTCGCGGCGCGGCGCATCCTGCCGCTGGCGCTGGCCTCGCTCGGCTCGACCGGCATCATGCTGGCGCTCAGCGTCGCCGCGACGCTCGTCCTGGCCCAGCTCACCGGCCTGCCGGCGGCGGCGCTGCTGCTGGCCTTCGTCCCCGGCGGCCTGGCCGAGATGTGCCTGATCAGCCTGGCGCTGGGCGTCGACGTCGCCTTCGTCTCCAGCCACCACGTCGCCCGCATCCTGCTGGTGGTGGTGCTGGCGCCGGCGGCGTTCCGGCTTCTGGGGCGGGTCAGCGGAACACGGCGCTCCTGATCAGGACGTCGTCGACGTAGCCGAACTCGCCGTCGCGCAGGGCGCGCCGGCCGAGGCGCTTGAGCGTCACCGCCAGGTTGCCGTCGACGTAGCGGTCCACCGTTTCGGCCTGATAGGCGGCGAGCAGCGCCCGCTCGATGCGGTGGCGGTCGCGGCGCGCCGCCGTCAGCGCGTCGTCGCCGCGCACCGCGACCTCCAGGCGCAGCACCATCGTGTAGATGGTCCAGTTCGACGGCGCGAAGCGCACCGTGATCTTCGGCACCTCGACGTAACGCTCGGCGGCGGCGGCCGCGCCGGCGGCGAACAGGACGGCCGCGCACACGGCGGCACCGACGAAACCCGCACCGATCCTGCTCATGACCGCCGCCCTCCGGCTGTTTCGAGCAACCAGTAGGCGGTCGGGCGCGGGCGATGTCAAATGAAGGTAGTTGACGCAGATTTGCGCGGCTTTGCGCCTACCAGCGGAATTCCGGGATGGCGAAGCTGGGCGCGATGCCGTCATGGGCGGCGATCAGCCGCGCCAGCCCGTCCGGCGACGGCGCCTCGCCCGGACCGACGCCGAGTTCGTCGCGATGGATGCCGCCGGTGACGAACAGGGCGTCGAGCCCGGCGCCGCGGGCGCCGGCGATGTCGGTGTGGAAGGCGTCGCCGATGCCGAGCACGCGCGCGCGCTCGGCGATGCCGAGCTTGTCGAGGCAGAAGTCGTAGATCGCCGCGTCCGGCTTGCCGCGATAGGCGACGGCGCCGCCGAGTTCCCGGTAGCGCTCGGCCAGCGCGCCGGCGCAGATCACCCGCCGGCCCTGGCGGATCACCATCAGGTCGGGATTGGCGCAGACCATCGGCAGGCCGCGCGCGGCGCCGAGGCGCAGCCGGTCCTCGTAGTCGGCGACCGTCTCGTGGAACTCCCACGGGCCGGTGTTGACGATGAACTCGGCCTGATCCAGCGCCACCAGCTCGAGGCCGAGGCCGTCGTAGATGTTGAGGTCGCGGTCCGGACCCATGTGGTAGCAGCGCCGGCCCAGCGCCGCGAACCACGGATCGTGGCGCCCGGCCAGTTCGATATGGACCGCCTCGCCCGAGCTCATGACGTCGGTGTAGAGCTCGCGGCCGATGCCCATCTGCGCCATGCCGTCGACCAGGGCGTGGGCGCGGCGCGGCGCGTTCGACAGCATCACCGCCTTCTTGCCGGCGTCGCGGATGCGGCGCAGCGTCGCCGCCGCGTGCGGATAGGGCTCGACGCCGTCGTGCACGACGCCCCACAGGTCGATGATGAAGCCGTCGTAGCGCTCGGCGACCTCGCCGAGACCGGAGATGATCGGGATGGGCATGGTGGTTCCTAGCGGTGGTCGGCGCCGACGGCCTCGCTCAGCGACGCGAAGCCGTCCTTGCGCAGCAGGCCGGCGAGATCGGTCTTGATGCGGGTGACCAGGCCCGGGCCGTGATAGATCAGCGCGGTGTAGAGCTGCACCAGCGTCGCGCCGGCGCGGATCTTGGCATAGGCGTCGGCGCCCGAGGCGATGCCGCCGGCCCCGACCAGCGGCAGCCGGCCCTCGGTCAGGCGGTACATCTCGGACAGCACGCGGGTCGACGGCGCGAACAGCGGCCGGCCCGACAGCCCGCCGGCCTCGCCGCGGAACCACGACAGCAGCCGCCACGGCCGCTCGATCGTGGTGTTGCTGACGATCAGCCCGTCGAGCGCGCCGTCGAGCGCCACCCGGGCGATGTCGGCCATGTCCTCGGCCGTCAGGTCGGGCGCGATCTTGAGCAGCAGCGGCGGCCGGCCCTCGCCGGGCACGGCGGCGTCGAGCGCGGCGCGGGTGCGGCCGACCAGGGCGGCGAGCTGGGCGCGGCCCTGCAGCGCCCGCAGGCCAGGCGTGTTCGGCGACGAGACGTTGACGACCACGTATTCGCCCAGGCCGGCCAGGGCGGCGACGCCCTTCTCGTAATCGGCGGCGGCGTCCTCGGTGTCCTTGTTCTTGCCCAGGTTGACGCCGACGATGCCCTGGCGCCGGCGCTTGCGCAGGCGCGCGGCCACGGCCTCGGCGCCCTCGTTGTTGAAGCCCATGCGGTTGATCACCGCCTGGTCGTCGGGCAGGCGGAACATGCGCGGCTTCGGATTGCCGGGCTGCGGCCGCGGCGTGACGCTGCCGATCTCGACGAAGCCGAAGCCCTGGCGCAGCATGGCGTCGGGCACCTCGGCGTTCTTGTCGAAGCCGGCGGCCAGGCCGACCGGATTGGGGAACCGCCGGCCCCAGACGGTGGCGGCCAGGATCGGGTCGTCGGCCGCGGGCTGCGGCGGCACCAGACCCATCTTCAGGGCGCGGATCGTCAGGCCGTGCGCGACCTCGGGGTCGAGCACGCGGATGCAGGGGCCGGTCAGGCGGTAGTAGTCGAACATCGGTCAGTCCAGGCGGCGGGGAAACAGGTGGCGGCCGTCGGCACCCAGCGGCAGGTCCCAGACCGCGACGACCGCGCTCACCGGCAGCGGAGCGTAGAGATGCGGGAACAGCGCGCCGCCGCGCGACGGCTCCCAGCGCAGGCTCGGCCCGAGCGCCTCGGCGGCGGCGGCGATCAGCACCAGCCCGTCCTGGCCGGCGCGGTGCTTGGCGACGCTGGCCCGCACCTGCTCGGCGGTCGAGAAATGGATGAAGCCGTCGGCGGCGTCCTGGGACGAGCCCGGATAGGCGCCGCGGCGCGCACCCTCGCGCCATTCCTCGCGGCGGCAGACATGGTAGATCAGCGTTCGGCTCGGCATGGCCGGACCCTAGCCGAAAGCGCCGCGATTGAACAGTGCCGCCGAAGCGCGAAGCATTGCTTTGGTCGTGGATGGTTCGCTCCGCCAGATAGGTTATGATCTGCCCGTCTTTCGTACGAGGCCGCGGATGAGATCGGACAACGCACTTGCCGGTTCGGCCGAGGCGGCGCGGATCGAGCAGCGCCTCGGCGGGGTGTTCGCGGACTGCCTGCGCGCCTTTCACGCGTTCGGCGAACTGGCCGAGCTGGCCGAGAGCCTTCGCGTGCTGTCGCTGAACGCCGAACTGGCGGCCGGCCGCGCCGGCGACAAGGGCCGCGCGGTGCGGGCGCTGACCCAGTACACCCGCGAACTGGTCAATCGGCTGGCGCAGATCCAGGACGAGACGGCGCGGCTGATGTCGGGGACCTACGAACATTCGGCGGCGGCGATGCGCGTGCTGCACCAGATGCGGCTGCTCGACCGCGCGCTGGTCGAGACGGACAGGCGCGGCGGCGGCGGCTCGGCGCGCCGCCACCTTGCCGACGGCCGCAGCGGCAGCAAGCGGCGGCTCGACGACGCGGTGGCGATGATGGTGCGCAACGTCGACGCCCTCGACGGCCGCACCCGCGTCGTCGTCGAGGTCGTCTCCGCTTCCGACAGCATCGCCACCAACATCGCCATCGAAGCCTCGGCGGCCGGCGTGCACGAGGCCGAGTTCCGCACCGTCGCCGACACGATGCGGCGCTATGTCGAGCGGTTGCGCGTGATGGTCGACGAAGCCAGCGGCGCGGTGCGCGACGCCACCCAGAAGGCGGCCGGCCTGCAGCGGCTCGGGGCGCGGGCCGCCGGCTAGAGGAGAGGGTTTCCGATGAGGTGCACCACGATTTTCCGCGAGGGCTCGCATCGCTGGCTGGCGTTCGGCCAGGATCCGGCGCGTCCCGACAACGTCATCGACACCGTCCAGTACGCCGTCTGCAACGGCAGCTCGGTGATGCTGCTCGATCCGGGCGGCATGGAGGTGTTTCCGACGATGATCGCGGCGCTGACCGCCGAACTGCCGATCGAGCAGGTGGGGCACATCTTCGTTTCGCACCAGGACCCCGACGTCTCCTCGGCGCTGCCGTTGTGGCGGCAGGTGTGCCGCCGCGACGTCGAGGTCCACGTGCCGTGGATGTGGACCGGGTTCGTCTCGCATTTCGATCGCCAGGGCACCGTCACCACGATCCCCGACGACGGCCGCGAGATTTCGCTGGGCGGGCTGCGCCTGCGCATGCTGCCGGCGCACTACCTGCACTCGCCCGGCAACTACAATCTGTACGATCCAAAGGCCAGGGTGCTGTTCAGCGGCGACGTCGGCGCCGCCCTGCTGCCGGCGCCGGTCGAGAGCATGTTCGTCGAGGATTTCGCCGAGCACGTCCGCTACATGGACGCCTTCCACCGCCGCTGGATGGGCTCGCCGGCGGCCCGCGACGCCTGGGTGGCGACGGTCTCGGGCATGGAGATCGACGTGCTGGCGCCGCAGCACGGGCTGCTGTTCCGCGGCGACGACGTCCGGCGCTTCATCGACTGGTTCGCCGGGCTCGAGATCGGCAGCGGCCTCGGCGTGATGCGCGCCGGCTGAGAGGCGGTTCCGTCACCAGGCCCTCAACGCATTGCAGTGCGCGCGAGCCGGTGCCATTCTACGCGGGACGCTTGGGCGGGCCGTCGCGGCCCGTACCGCCGCCTGCGGAAGAACGATGACTGAAATCCCGGCCAGAAGAATGACCATAGCCGCCCGCAGCGACGTCGGTCGCCGGCGGAAGCTCAACGAGGATTCGCACTGCCTCGACGCCGGGCTCGGCCTGATGGCGGTCGCCGACGGCATGGGCGGCCACGACAAGGGCGAGGTCGCCAGCCGGCTCGCCGCCGAGGCCCTGCTCGCCCAGCTTCGCGCGAACGCGGCGGCGGTCGATGCCGGCGGCCGCGATTCGTTCCGCCGCCAGCTCGATCTGCTGCGCGACGCGGTCCGCGCCGCCAACCGCCGCGTCTACGACGAGAACGCCGCCCAGGGCTATCCCGAGGGCGCCGGCATGGGCACGACGCTGGTCGGCGCCTGGCTGCTGAACCCGTCCGACCACATCGGCATCTTCAACGTCGGCGACAGCCGCCTGTACCGCTGGCGCGACGGCGGGCTGCGGCAGTTGACGCGCGACCACACGCTCTACCAGGAATGGCTCGAGAACGGCCGCCAGGGGGCGGCGCCGCGGCGCAACATCATCCTGCGCGCCCTCGGGCCGTGGCCGGAGATCGAGGCCGACCTGTTCCTCGAGCGCGTCTACAGCGGCGACGTCTATCTGGCGTGCTCGGACGGGCTGACCGGAATGCTCGACGACGCCGAGATCGCCGGCGTGCTCGCCGGTCTCGATGCCGGCGCCGGGCTGGAGCAGGCCTGCGAGACGCTGGTGACGAAGGCCAACGAGGCCGGCGGCGACGACAATGTGACGGTGGTCCTGGCGCGATGCGCCTGACTGGGCAGGGAGGCCGGCGATGACGGACGGGAACTGGCGCGATCTCGATGGGCTCCTGGCCGAGGGGCGGCAGTTTCCCGCCACCAAGGCGGCGGCGATCGTCACCGCGGTGCTGTACGGCCTGAAGCGGATGCACGCCGAGGGCCGCGCGCACGGCGCGGTCGATCCCGCCCATGTCCAGCTCACCGACACCGACGCCCGCCTGGCGCCGCCCTCGGGCGCGCCGATGCCGGACTACGCCGCTCCCGAGCGCCATGCCGGGCAGCCGCCGTCGCCGGCCGCCGACGTGTTCTCGGCCGGCGTGGTGCTCTATCGGCTGCTGACCGGGCAGTCGCCGTTCTCGGGACCGCCCGCCAGCATCCCGCAGCGCGTCCAGTCGATGATGCCGCCGCCGCCCTCGAAGGTCGCCGACGTCCCGGCCGCCTTCGACGAGCCCGTGGTCAAGGCGATGGCCAAGCGCCCCGAGGCCCGCCACGCCGACGCCCAGGCCTTCGCCCAGGCGTTGGCCGCGGCGCTGCAGGCCTCGCTGCCCAAGCGTCCGCCGCCGCCGCCGCAGGACGAGGACGCGACGGTGGTGCGCCAGGTCCAGGAGGACGCGACGGTGTTCCGGCCGGTCAGCGCCGACGCCACCGTGTTCCAGCCGGCGGCGGCCGACGCGACCGTCGTCCAGCCGCCGCGGCCCGCCTCCGCCAAGCCGCCGCCGCAGGCGAAGCCGCCGCAGGCGCGTCGCGGCGCCCGGGCCGGGGCGGTGGTGGTCGTCGTCCTTGCCCTGGCGGCGGCGGTGGCATGGCTCGTGTTGGGGTGAGACGGCCGTCACAGACGCGGCGGCGCGCCGGAGTCATGATTGCTGCATGATCACATCAACCAAGGAGTACGCCGCCGTCCGCCGAAATGGTCGGGGCGCCCGAAGAAAGGAAACCGCGATGTCCATCAAGAATCTTCTTTTCGGCTGCGTCGCCGCGATCGCCATGGCCCATTCGGGCGCCGCCGCCGCCGCCGCCGACCCGGACGCCGGTCCGGTGGCCCTGGTGATGTCGGTGACCGGCAGCGTCAGCCCCGAGACCGCGCCGTATACCGAACTGGCGCCGGAAACCAGGCTCGACCTGGGCGCCGACGGCAAGCTGACCTTCGTGCACTATCCGTCGTGCCGGCTGGTGACCGTGTCCGGGGGCAAGCTCAACTTCACCGCCGAGGAGGTGCAGCTCGACGGCGGCGCCATCGAGAACGAGAAGCCGCAGAAATGCCCGAAGCAGCTCAAGATGAAGATCGCCGGCGTCGCCGGTGGCGTGCGGCTGCGCTCGATCCCGACGGCGTTCCTGGCCGAGAAGCCGGTGTGCAGCCTGGTCGGCGCCGCCAACCGCACCTTCGTCGC
Source organism: uncultured Rhodospirillaceae bacterium (assembly GCA_964545205.1). Classification (GTDB taxonomy): domain Bacteria; phylum Pseudomonadota; class Alphaproteobacteria; order Rhodospirillales; family Magnetospirillaceae; genus CAZJFH01. The sequence goes on along the minus strand of CAZJFH010000066.1, from coordinate 4,732 downwards.
GGCGCGGGTGATCGACGGCGACGAGCCGGTCGCCGAAGTGCCGCTGTCCGGCCCGGTCCTGCGCTGGCCCGCCGACGCCCCGGCGCTGACCGCCAACAAGCTCTACCGTCTCGAGCTGATGCCGAAGGTCACCGGCACCAGGGGCATGGCGATCGACTTCGCGGTGTCCAAGGACGCGCCGTCCGGCGAGACCGAATGCCTGCTCCGGGTCGAGTGAGCATCGCCGCTCCGCGCCAGCCCGCTTGATGGTGCGCCGATACTATCGGCTCGCCGTCGCGGGCCTGTGCGCGATGGTGGTCGCCGCCGCCACCTGGATCGGCGGCGGCGTTCTGCCCAGCGACGGCCTGGCGTTCGATTTCGCCGCCCGCATCGCCGCCGGCTGGACGACGCCCGAGGGCGTCGACGAGGCGGCGGCGGTCGCCCTGGTGCTGCTCGACGACCGCACCCTGGCCTCCGAGGAATTCGCGCCGCTGCCGCGCACGTTCCTGGCGCCCTATTGGGCGCTGCTGCTCGACTCGCTCGCCGCCGCCGGCGCCCGCTCGGTGGGCTTCGACCTGATCTTCGAATACAGCCCCAACCTGTTCCGGGCCGATTTCGACCAGCCGTTCCTGCGTGCGCTCAGCGAGCATTCCGAGCGCCTGGTGCTGGGGCGCTCGGCGCAGACGACGGTGGCGATGCCGTACTATTTCGCCCTCGGCGACGACGAGGCGCTGGCGCTGGTCGAGATGGCGCCCGACGGCGACGGCGTGTTCCGCCGGCTGGTCTCGCACTTCCCCGACGAGGACGGCGTCGAGCACCCGACGCTGATCGCCAGCCTGCTGCAACGGGCGGGCGGGCCGGCGATGCCGGAGCACGCGCTGGCCGCGCCGACCGGCCCGCTGGAGATGCGCCTGCCGGCCTATTCGCTGATCGACGTGCTGCGCTGCGCCGAGTCGCCGCAGGTGCTGGCGCAGGCGTTCGGCGGCCGCATGGTGCTGGTCGGCAGCGCGCTGCCCGAGGAAGACCGCAAGCCGGCCGCCGACCGCCTGTTCCCGGTGCCGCCCGAGAGCGAGGCCACCCACGCGCCGCCCGAGGGCGAGGGCTGCGATCTGCGCCAGGCCGGGGTCTCCAACCCGCTGTCCGGCACGGTGCCGGGGGTTTTCGTGCACGCGCTGATCGCCGATGCGGTGGCGCGCGGCCTGACGGTCCAGGAGTCGCCGCTGTGGCTGGCGACCGCGGTCGCCGCCGCGGCGGCGGTGCTCGGCGCCGCGATGGGCTTCGGGCTGAGCCCGTGGACGGCGGCGGCGGCGCTGGCGGCGGCGGTGACGGCGCTGTTCCTGGCCGACGCCGCCCTGCTGGCGCGGCACTTCTGGCTGCCGCCGTCGTTTCCGATCGTCGCCGCCGTGTTGTCGCTTGGCATCGCCTATTCCGCCCGCTGGCTGGTCGAGGAGCGCCGCCGCCGCCAGGTCCAGCACGCCTTCAGCCATTACCTGTCGCCGGTGATCGTCGAGCGCCTGGCCCAGGGCAGCGAACTGCGGCTCGGTGGCGAAGTCCGCGACGTCACCGTGATGTTCGCCGACCTGTCCGGCTTCACCGCGCTGTCGGGGCTGGTCGGGCCGGAGGAACTGATGGAGGTGACCAACCGCTATCTCGCCCACATCGTCGACGCGGTCGAGGCGACCGGCGGCTATGTCGACAAGTTCATCGGCGACGCGGTGATGGCGATGTGGGGCGCGCCGGCCCCCGACGACGGCCATCCCGGCAACGCCGTCCGCGCGGCGCTGGCGGCGGCCGAGCGCATCGCCGCCGCCCGGCACGACGACGCCGCGCACGGCGGCCACGGCTTCTCGGTCAAGATCGGCCTGTGTTCGGGCCAGGCGACCGTCGGCAACGTCGGCACCAAGCGGCGCTTCAACTACACCGCGGTCGGCGAGACGGTGAACATCGCCTCGCGCATGGAGGGCCTGCCCGGCCAGTACGGCTGCCGCGTCGTCGTCGCCGAGGACACCGCGCGCCGGGTGGCCGGCGATTTCCTGCTGTGCGAACTCGACCGCGTGCGGGTCAAGGGCAAGGACAAGCCGCTGACCATCTACGAGCCGCTGGCCGCGCTCGACGCGGCCGGCGACGAATTGCGCGCCTATGTCGGGCGCTACCAGGAGGGCCTGCGGCGCTATCGGGCGCGCGACTTCGCCGGCGCGCTGGCGATCTGGGAGACGCTGCGCCACCCGATCGACGCCGGCACCAGGATCACGCCGCCCGAGGTGATGGCCGAACGCGCCCGCCGCTACCGCGCCGACCCGCCGCCGCCCGACTGGGACGGCGTCTACACGGCGCCGAAGGAGTGACGCGGCGCCCGCTCACGGCGACGTGCTCATGACCGCGATCACCGCCTCGATCTCGACGCAGATGCCGAAGGGCAGGGCGGGGGCGCCGACGGCGGCGCGGGCGTGGGCGCCGACCGCCGGACCGAAGGCCTCGACCATCAGCTCCGAGGCGCCGTCGATCACCCGGGGATGACCGGTGAAGTCGGGGGTCGCGGCGACGAAGCCGGTCAGCTTGACCACCCGGACCAGGCGGTCGAGGTCGCCGCCGCAGGCCGCCTTGAACTGGGCGATCAGGTTGATCGCGGTCAGCCGCGCGGCGGCGCGCGCCTGGTCGGGCGTGACGTCGCGGCCGACGATGCCGGGATGCAGGATGGCGCCGTCGGCGGTCATCGGCCCCTGGCCGGAGACGAACACCAGCCCGCCGCCGGGCGCGGCCGGCACGTAGTTGGCCTTCGGCGCGGCGGCCGGCGGCAGCACGACGCCGAGCGCGGCCAGGCGGTCCTCGATCGCGCTCATGCCAGTTCGCGGTGGCAGCAGACGCGGTTGCGGCCGTTCTTCTTGGCGACGTAGAGGCCCTGGTCGGCGACCTCCATCAGGTCGTCGAACGACACCGGCGCCTTGGCCGACATGGAGGCGACGCCGATCGACACGGTGATGTTGAGCGGCTCGAACCGGTTCTCGATCGGAATGTTCAGCCCCTCGACGGCGGCGCGCAGCTTCTCGGCCACGGTCACCGCCCCGTGGCCGTCGGTCTCGGGCAGCAGCACGATGAACTCCTCGCCGCCGAACCGCGACACCAGGTCGATCTTGCGCACCGCCAGCACCAGCAGGTCGGCGACGCATTTCAGGCACATGTCGCCGGTGAGATGGCCGAAGGCGTCGTTGACGCCCTTGAAGTGGTCGACGTCGAGGATCAGCAGCGACAGCGGCTGGCCATGGCGCTGCTGGCGCTCGCTCTCGAGGCGGAAGCGGTCCAGGAACTTGCGCCGGTTGGCGAGCCCGGTCAGCGGATCGAGCAGCGCCATGCGCTCGAGCTCGCGGCGGATGTTGGTGGTCTCGGTGACGTCGAAGCCGACCCCGCGGTAGCCGGCGAAGGCGCCGGCAGGGTCGCTGATCGGATGGGCGCTGGCCGACAGCCACAAATGGCTGCCGTCCTTGTGCATGGCGCAGGTCAGCACGTGCTCGTAGGGCTCGCGGGCGCGAAAGGCGCGGTCGAGCCCGTCGCGGTGCTCGCGGCAGCCCACGTCGCGGCAGCGCAGCTCGCCGAAGCGCCGCCCGACCAGTTCCGCCGGCTCGTAGCCCAGCACCTTGTCGGTGCCCTTGACGAAGGTGAAGCGGCCCTCGGCGTCGACCTCCCAGACATAGGTCGGCGAATAGGCGATCGCCTCCTCGAACAGCGTGTTGACCCGCCGCAGTTCCTGCTCGACGCGGCGGGATTCGGTGACGTCGGTGTAGGTGGTGACGAAACCGACCACGTGCTCGCCGACGCGCATCGGATTGCCCTGGATGTCGAGCGAGCGGCCGTTGGGCCGGGTGCGCTCGAAGCGGTGCGGCTCGAAATGCAGCGCCTGGCTGGTGCGCCAGCGCACGTACTCGTCGGGGTCGACGCCGTCGTACTCGCCGCGATGGGCGTTGAACCACAACAGGTCGGGGAAGTGCATGCCCGGCCTGGCCAGGCTTTCCGGCAGGTCGAGCACCTTGACGAAGCCGGCGTTGCACAGCACCAGTTCGAGGTTCTCGTCGAACACGCTGACGCCCTGCGGCAGGCTGTCGAGCACGGTCCGCAGATAGGTGGCGTAGCGGGTCGCCTCCTGCTCGGCCTTCTCGCGGTCGGTGATGTCGATGTAGATGGTCACGAAGCCGCCGCCGGGCAGCGGCGTGCCGCGGATTTCCAGCACCGTGCCGTCGGGCCGGGTGCGCTGGTAGACGTGCGGCTTCACGTCGCGGGCCAGGCTCAGGACGTTCTGGACGCGCTCCTCGACGTCGCAGGCGCCGTATTCGCCGCGTGCGGCGTTGAAGCGGATCAGCGTCTCGAACGACGGCAGGCCGCGCTCGAACAGGTGGTCGGGCAGGTCCAGGAGCTGCCGGAACCTGTCGTTGCAGGCGATCATCTCGAGGTCCGGACCGAACATCGTCACGCCGCCGGGGATGTTGTCCAGCAGGCTGCGCAGCAGTTCCGCGGGATTGGGACCGGCGGCGCGGGTGGCGGAGTCCGGTTGAGTCATCGTCCTGGGGAACCTCCCATCGCGGGCGCGTCTGTGCGCGCCTTCTCCGTCGAAAGAGTATCGTCATCGCCGCCGATTCGCCAGCGCACTAGCATTTCCCCTGGCCGAAAGTTAAAACTTTCGTCTCGGGAAGACACGGGAGGCGCCTCATGACCGACAGCACCAAGTACCTTCTGGACGAAGACCGCATGCCCAAGGCCTGGT
>CAZJFH010000065.1:0-28796 GCA_964545205.1 uncultured Rhodospirillaceae bacterium | reverse complement strand
AAGCGGGTGATCGACACGCCGATCACCGAATACGGCTTCACCGGCCTCGGCGTCGGCGCCGCCTTCATGGGCCTGAAGCCGATCGTCGAGTTCATGACCTTCAATTTCTCGATGCAGGCCATCGACCACGTCATCAACTCGGCGGCCAAGACGCTGTACATGAGCGGCGGCCAGCTCGGCTGCCCGATCGTGTTCCGCGGCCCCAACGGCGCCGCCAGCCGCGTCGCCGCCCAGCACAGCCAGGACTTCGCGTCGTGGTACGCGCACTGCCCCGGCATCAAGGTGGTCTCGCCCTATTCCTCGGCCGACGCCTACGGCCTGCTGCGCGCCGCGATCCGCGATCCCAACCCGGTCGTCGTGCTCGAGCACGAGCTGCTCTACGGCCAGAGTTTCGAGATGCCCGAGGATCCGGACTACATCGTCCCGATCGGCAAGGCCAAGATCGAGCGGGCCGGCAGTCACGTCACGCTGACCGCCTATTCGCGCATGGTCCACATCGCGCTCGAGGCGGCGGCGGCGCTGCAGGCCGAGGGCATCGAGGCCGAGGTGATCAACCTGCGCTCGATCCGCCCGCTCGACGTCGAGACCATCGTCGCCTCGGTCAAGAAGACCAACCGCATCGTCAACGTCGAGGAAGGCTGGCCCTATGCCGGCATCGGCTCCGAGGTGATCGCGGTGATGATGGAGAACTGCTTCGACTGGCTCGACGCGCCGCCGGTGCGCGTCGCCGGCAAGGACGTGCCGATGCCCTACGCCGCCAATCTGGAACGCATGGCCCTGCCGCAGGTCGACGACGTCGTCGCCGCCGCCAAGGCCGTCTGCTACAGGAGCTGAGCCGATGCCGATCCAGATCCTGATGCCGGCCCTGTCGCCGACGATGTCCGAGGGCAAGCTGGCGAAGTGGCTGAAGAAGGAAGGCGACCCGATCGCCTCCGGCGACATCATCGCCGAGATCGAGACCGACAAGGCGACGATGGAGTTCGAGGCGGTCGACGAGGGCACGCTCGGCAAGATCCTGGTCCCCGACGACACCGAGGGCGTCAAGGTCAACCAGCCGATCGCCATCCTGCTCGAAGAGGGCGAGGACGAGAGCGCGCTGAAGGACGTTCAGGCGCCGAAAACCCCTCACCCCCCGGCCCCCTCTCCCGCGAGCGGGCGAGGGGGAGAGCAGGCGCCGCAGCCGGTCTCGCCTCTCCCGCCTGCGGGAGAGGGGCACGGGGGTGAGGGCAAGGGCAACCGCATCTTCGCCAGCCCGCTCGCCAGGCGCATCGCCAAGGACCGCGGCCTCGACCTCGCGCGGATCACGGGATCGGGACCGCACGGCCGCATCGTCAAGGCCGACGTCGAGGGCGCCAAGCCCGCCGCCGCCGCGCCGGCCGAAGCGGCCGCGCCGATGGCGGCGCCGCCCGGCGCCCAGAAGCCGGTGCCCGAGCTGGGGCCGAAATACCACGAGGTGCCCAACTCCTCGATGCGCAAGGTCATCGCGCGGCGGCTGACCGAGGCCAAGTCGACGATCCCGCATTTCTACCTGACCGTCGACTGCAACATCGACGCGCTGATGACGATGCGCGCCGAGCTCAACGCCAAGTCCGACGCCTACAAGCTGTCGGTCAACGACTTCGTGGTGCGCGCCGTCGCCCTGGCCCTGCGCAAGGTGCCGGCGGCCAACGCCTCGTGGACCGACACCGCGATCCGCATGTACGACGAGGTCGACGTCTCGGTGGCGGTGGCGACGCCCAACGGCCTGATCACGCCGATCGTCAAGTCGGCCGATCACAAGGGCCTGTCGGCGATCTCCAACGAGATGAAGGAACTCGCCAAGCGTGCCCGCGACGGCAAGCTCAAGCCCGAGGAATACCAGGGCGGCGGCTTCACCGTGTCGAATCTCGGCATGTACGGCATCCGCGAATTCGCCGCCATCATCAACCCGCCGCAGGGCTGCATCCTGGCGGTCGGCGCCGGCGAGCAGCGCCCGATCGTCAAGGACGGCGCCCTGGCCGTCGCGACGATGATGAGCTGCACCCTGTCGGTCGACCACCGCGTCGTCGACGGCGCCGTCGGGGCGGAGTTCCTGGCGGCGTTCAAGAAGCTGATCGAAGATCCGCTGACGATGCTGCTGTAAGGGTGGAATTAACCACAGAGGCGCAGAGACACAGAGAAGGCACAGAGAACAGGGGTGATATCTCTCTCTGTGTATTCTCTGTGCCTCTGTGTCTCTGTGGTTAGACAAGGAGACACGAGACGATGGCCGACAACAATTTCGACGTGGTGGTGATCGGCGCCGGCCCCGGCGGCTACGTCGCGGCGATCCGCGCGGCGCAACTTGGGCTGAAGACCGCGGTGGTCGAGCGCGAACACCTGGGTGGCATCTGCCTCAACTGGGGCTGCATCCCGACCAAGGCGCTGCTGCGCTCGGCCGACGTCTGGCGCAACATGCGGCACGCCGACGCCTACGGCCTGTCGGCCGGCAAGGACGCCGCGTTCGACCTCGCCAAGATCGTCAAGCGCTCGCGCGGCGTCGCGGCGCAGCTCCAGGCCGGCGTCAAGCATCTCTTGAAGAAGAACAAGGTCACGGTGTTCGACGGCTTCGGCCGCCTCGCCGGCAAGGGCCGCGTCGGCGTCGAGAAGGACGGCAAAGCCGTCGCCGAGCTGGCGGCCAAGCACATCATCCTGGCCACCGGCGCCCGCGCCCGCGTGCTGCCCGGTCTCGAGCCCGACGGCAAGCTGGTGTGGACCTACAAGGAGGCGATGATCGCCGACACCATGCCGAAAAAGCTGCTGGTCGTCGGCTCCGGCGCCATCGGCATCGAATTCGCGAGCTTCTTCAACGCCTTCGGCGCGGAAGTGACCGTCGTCGAGGTGATGGAGCGCATCCTGCCGGTCGAGGACGAGGAGATCGCCGGCATCGCGCGCAAGTCGTTCGAGAAGCAGGGCATGAAGTTCTTCACCGGCGCCGCCGTCAAGGGCCTCGACCGCAAGGGCGGCAGCGTCACCGCGACCATCGAGGCCGGCGGCAAGACGACGCAGGAGAGCTTCGACCGGGTCATCCTCGCGGTCGGCGTCACCGCCAACATCGAGAACATCGGCCTCGAAGGCACCGGCGTGAAGGTCGAGAAGGGCCGCATCGTCGTGAACGAATGGCTGCAGACCGGCGAGCCCGGCGTCTACGCCATCGGCGACATCGTCGGCGCGCCCTGGCTCGCCCACAAGGCCAGCCACGAGGCGATCATCTGCGTCGAGAAGATCGCCGGACTGTCCCACGTCCATCCGCTCGACGTCCGCAACATCCCCGGCTGCACCTACTGCCACCCGCAGATCGCCTCGATCGGCTACACCGAGAAGAAGGCGAAGGAGCTCGGCCACGAGGTCAAGGTCGGCCGCTTCCCGTTCGTCGGCAACGGCAAGGCCATCGCGCTCGGCGAGACCGAGGGCCTGGTCAAGACGGTGTTCGACGCCAAGACCGGCGAGCTGCTCGGCGCCCACATGGTCGGCGCCGAGGTCACCGAGCTGATCCAGGGCTACGGCGTCGCCAGGACGCTCGAGACCACCGAGGCCGAGCTGATGCACGCGGTCTTCCCGCACCCGACCCTGTCCGAGATGATGCACGAGAGCGTCCTTGACGCCTATGGGAGGGCCATTCATTTCTAAGGCGCCCGTCATTCCCTCTCCCCCGGGGGAGAGGGGAGTCATGGTAAGGTAGTGTTATGACCAAGATCGATTCCCCCGACTCCATCCCCCTGCGCAAGCCGTCCTGGATCCGCGTCAAGGCGCCGACCAGCAAGGGTTACGGCGAGACCCACAAGGTCCTGCGCGAGCGCAACCTGCACACCGTGTGCGAGGAGGCGGCCTGTCCGAACATCGGCGAGTGCTGGTCGGCCAAGCACGCCACGGTGATGATCCTGGGCGACATCTGCACCCGCGCCTGCGCCTTCTGCAACGTCGCCACCGGCAAGCCGCGGCCCGTCGATCCGCTGGAGCCCGAGAACCTGGCGAATGCGGCGCGCGACATGGCGTTCAAGCACATGGTCATCACCTCGGTCGACCGCGACGACCTGCCCGACGGCGGCGCCGGCCAGTTCGTCGCCTGCATCGAGCGCCTGCGCGAGACCTCGCCGGGCACCACGGTCGAGGTGCTGACCCCCGATTTCTGGCGCAAGGACGGCGCCCTCGAGGCGGTGATCCGGGCCAAGCCGGACGTCTTCAACCACAATCTCGAGACGGTGCCGCGGCTGTATCCGTCGATTCGGCCCGGCGCGCGCTACTTCAATTCCCTGCGCCTGCTCTCGGACGCCAAGCGCATCGACCCCACCGTGTTCACCAAGTCCGGCATCATGGTCGGTCTTGGCGAGGAGAAGGAGGAGGTGCTGCAGGTGATGGACGACCTGCGCGCCGCCGAGGTCGACTTCCTGACCATCGGCCAGTATCTGCAGCCGACGCCCAAGCACGCCCCGGTCAAGCGCTTCGTCACCCCCGACGAGTTCGCCGAGTACAAGAAGCGGGCGCTGGCCAAGGGCTTCCTGCTGGTCTCCTCGACGCCGCTGACCCGCTCGTCCTACCACGCCGACCAGGACTTCGCCGAATTGCAGGCGGCGCGGGCGGCCAAGCTGGCCAAGGCCTAGACTCCCGGATGGCGGCGGGCCGCGCGGCTGTGATAGTGTCGCGCGCCCGAGCCCGCCACCCGAGGAGGACCGCTTGAACACGATCGTCACGTCGCCGGCCTGCCCGGTCTGCCGCGACAGCCGGACGGAGCGGCGGTTCGCCGTCGGCGAGGGCGCCTACTGGGAATGCGGCACCTGCCGCTCGGGCTTCATCCACCCGATCTGGTCGGCCGAGGAGGCCATCGCCGGCCATCAGGGCAACCTCTACCTCAACAAGGACGCCAAGAAGCTCAAGCGCAACGCCAGGCGCATCAAGTACCTGATGCGCTTCTGCAAGGGCGGCAAGTTCCTCGACATCGGCTGCAACGGCGGCTTCATGGTCGAAATCGCGCGCCGCAACGGCTTCGAGACCTGGGGCATCGACATCGACGCCGTGTCGGTGGAATACGCCCGCGGCAAGTTTCCCGGCTCGCGCTTCCTGATCGGCCCGGTGCAGGAGTGGGAGCCCGAGGCGCCGCGCTTCGACCTGATCCACTGCAGCGAGGTCATCGAGCACGTGCCCGACCCGCACGTGATGATGGCGGCGATCGCCAAGCTGCTGAAGCCGGGGGCGCACGCCTTCATCACCACGCCGGATCTCGGCCACTGGCGGCGTCCGCGGAACCTCGTCGACTGGGACGGCTTCGACCCGCCGGACCACTGCATCTATTTCCGGGAGACCGGGCTGGTGCGGCTGGCGGCGGAGTACGGGCTGCAAAAGGTTCATCGCCGGCTGTGCCTGAAGCCCGGCCTGCAGGTGATGTTCCGCAAGGGCTAGGCCCGGCCGTTGCGTCCGAGTACCACCGTGGTATAACCGCCGGCATGCCGACCCACGCCGAGAAGAAGACGCTTCCCTACACGCCCGACCAGCTCTTCGACATGGTCGCCGACGTCGAGAAGTACCCGCAGTTCCTCCCCTGGTGCGTCGCCGCCCGCGTGCGCAAGCGCCAGGGCGACGAGTTCTGGGCCGACCTGATGATCGGCTTCAAGATGATCCGCGAGCGCTTCACCTCGCATGTGAGGCTCGACCGCGACAACTACCGCATCGACGTGCGCTACACCGAGGGTCCGTTCCACTACCTGGACAACCACTGGATCTTCGAGCGCATGGAGGACGGCGGCACCTGCATCGACTTCTACGTCGATTTCGAGTTCAAGTCGCGCCTGCTGCAGGGAGTGATGGGGGCGCTGTTCAACGAGGCGGTCAAGATGATGGTGCATGCCTTCGAGAAGCGCGCCCGACAGCTCTACGGCCCCGACGGCCGCAATCCGGAGGGGCGCTGAGATGGCCGCGCGCAAGGTTCCCGGCTGGCTGCTCGCCTTCGCCATCGGCGTGCCGGCGCTGGTCGCCGGCTGGATCGTCTACACCACCTATTTCGCGCCGCTGCCGACCAAGGCCGCCGGCGAGATGGTCGCCGACCTGCTCGAGGGCAGCGCGGCGTTCTCCGAGGCGCTGTCGACGGCCGGGCGCGAGGGCGACAACGCCCGCGTCTACATCCGCTTCGTCACCACCGAGCCGGGGATCGAGCATCTCGTCCAGCGATTCGGCCTGCTGCCGGGCGAGCTGTCGCAGCTGCAGATCGACGCCATCCGCAACGACGAGCGCATGCCGGAGTGGTGGCGGCCGCAGGCCGAGCTGGCGCCCGGCACCTTCTGGAGCGGCGTCGCCGAGGGCTGGGGCTACGAGCTGTACTTCAACCCCGCCAACGGCGCCACCTACTTCCTGTGGACGTGGCTGTAAGCCGCCGCTACAGCGCCCGGTCGAACTTGGCCGCGACGATGAAGTCGTTCTCGTGCAGGCCGTTGATCTTGTGGGTGAACAGCACCACCGTGACGTAGCCCCAGCCGAAGGTGATGTCGGGGTGGTGGCCCTCCTCCTCGGCGATCTGGGCCAGCTTCTCGACGAAGGCGAAGGCGCCGGCGAAGTCCTTGAACCGGTAGGTCCGCCGCAGCTTGGTCGAGTCGTCGATCAGCTCCCACTCGGGCAGATCCTTGCGGAACGCGGCGGCTTCTTGCGGCGCCATCGGCGGGATCCCGCCCTGGCAGGGGGTGCAGGTCTTCTGCGACAGGTCCATGGCGCTCTCCAGCTAGGCGTCTCGTCTGCGAGATGGGAGGGCGAGGCGGGTCCTTCAACCTCGGCGCAGTGGCGCGCCGACCGGCCGCCTTGCTAATGTGGCGGCGCGATTCCGGGAGTAGACCACCATGCGCGCACTGTGGCAGTTGATCCGCGACGACCTCGACGCCGCCATGGCGCGGGATCCGGCGGCGCGCAGCCGGTTCGAGGTCGCCTGCATCTATCCCGGGCTGCACGCCATCGTGCTGCACCGGATCGCCCACATGCTGTGGACTCGCGGTTTCCGCTTCGCGGCGCGGCTGCTGGCCTTCGTCGCGCGGTTCCTCACCAATGTCGACATCCATCCCGGCGCCACCGTGGGCCGCCGGTTCTTCATCGATCACGGCGCCGGCGTGGTGATCGGCGAGACGGCCGAGATCGGCGACGACGTGACGCTGTACCACGGCGTCACCCTGGGCGGCACCTCGCTGAGCAAGGGCAAGCGCCACCCGACCCTGCGCGACCGCGTGCTGGTCGGGGCCGGCGCCGCGGTGCTGGGCCCGGTCGAGATCGGCGAGGGCGTCAACATCGGCGCCAATTCCGTGGTCATCGGCGACGTGCCGGCGGGAATGACGGTGGTCGGCATCCCCGGCCGCGTCGTGCTCCCGGCCGAGCAGCGCCGCGTCGCCGGCGGCATCGACCTCGATCATCACCTGATGCCCGATCCGGTCGGCAAGGCCATCGCCTGCCTGATCGACCGCATCGAGGTGCTGGAGGGGCGCCTGGCCGAATACGAGAGGCGCGAGCCGGTGCCGCATCTGCCCATCAAGCCCGACCACCACGTCTGCGCCGCCTGCGCCGATCCCTGCGCCGCGACGCCCGAGGGCAGCATCGACAATCCGGCCCACGAGCACGCGGCGGTCGGCTGACCCCACCCGTCACCCACTCCGAAAGGTAGGGTGCGCCCCGCGCGGATTGGTGTTCCCGCCCCGGCGCGCCAACCGCACACTGTCTCCGGACTGTCATGACGACTCGGCGCGCGCGCCGACGTCCAGAGCGGATGGAGGGGGAGCGCTTGCGCAGCGTGGTACAGCCATCGATCCCAGGCGGGCGCCCAGGGCGGGGTGACCGTCCGGCTGGCGGTGCCGTCCGGCTGCGACCGCGCGGGCAGGGCAGCGTGCCGGTCGCGGCCGACCCCTCCTCCGACCCTTCGCGGCGCCGCAGCGTCTGGGTGCTGCTGGAGACGGCGCACGGCCGGGTCGCGGCCGCCCACTGGCAGCTCCTCGGCCACGGCCGGGCGCTGGCCGACTCGCTTGGCGAGGATCTGGTGGTGGTGCTGTTGGGGCCGCCGGGAGCCGCGATCCGGCGCGCGGCGCTGGACGCCTTCGCCTATGGCGGCGACGCCGTGATCATGATGGAGGATTCCGCGCTCGCCGTGTACGACGGCGACCGGTTCGCGCGCGCCGTCGCCTATCTCGCCGCCAAGTACCGGCCCGGGACGCTGTTGCTGGCCGCCGGCCGCGACGGCGACGACCTGGCGGCGCGCCTGGCGGCCGATGGCGGCACCGAAGCCCTGTGCGACTGCGTCGACCTGTCGATGGACGGCGACGACCGCCGCCTGGCGGTGGTGCGCAGCGCGCCCGGCGGTTTCGTCTGCCGGCTGGGGCCGCAGCCAGGCGACGCGCCGCAGATCGCGACGGTGCGGCTGCGGCCGGGCGCGACGCCGCCCCAGCGCTCCGAGCGCGTCGGCCACATCGTGGTCGAGCCGCTGGTCCTGGCCGAACGGCCCGCCGACGCGCCTCCGGTGCGTCTGCTGCCGGGAACCCGCCTGCCGCTGCCGGTCTGATCGGAACCGCGGGCCCGTCCGGTTGTTCACCGGGCGAGGAGGTGACCCATGATCGTCAGGCTCGCCGCCGTCCTCGCCGGGGCGGCACTGTTGTCCGGCTGCGGATTGTTCATGAGCGAGGAACGCCTGGCCGAGGCCCGCTACCGTTCGGAGGCGCCCGAACTCGCCTATCTGGGCGGCGGTGGCTTGCTGGTGCCGGACACCGACTATTTCGCCGACGACAGTCTGTCGTCCGACCCGTGGCGCGCCGCCGACAGCCGGTTCATCGGCGTCGTCGACGACGACAAGGGCCTGAACGACGGCGGATTCTGGTAGGTCAGTAGACCGCGGCGACGGTCGCCAGCTTGTAGCCGTGCCCCTGGACGGTGACGATCATGCGCGGGGACCGCGGGTTTTCCTCGACCTTCTTGCGGATGCGGCTGATCAGCACGTCGATGGCCCGCTCGCTCGGCGGGTCGCCGCCATGGGCGGCGGCATCGAGGAGCTGGTGGCGCGACATCACGCGGCCGGTGGCCCGCGCCAGCGCCGTCAGCACGTCGAATTCGGCCCCGGTCAGGGTGACCGGGCGGCCGTCCGGCGCCGTCAGGGTGCGGGCATCGGGATCCAGCACCCAGCCGTCGAACTGCAGCGGCGCGCCGCCCGGCGCGGCCCCTTCGCCGTGGCGGCGCAGCACGTTGCGCACCCGCGCCACCAGCTCGCGCGGGTGGAACGGCTTGATGACGTAGTCGTCGGCGCCGATCTCGAGCCCGGTGATGCGGTCGGCCTGGTCGGCGCGCACGGTCATGATGATGATCGGGATCGACGAGCGGGCGCGAATCTGGCGCACCAGCACCAGCCCGTCCTCGTCCGGCAGGTTGAGATCCAGCAGCACCAGGTCCAGCGATTCCGAGCCGAGATGCTTCAGCAGCGCCTCGCCCCGATCGGCGACCCGGACGCCGAAGCCCTGGGTCTCCAGGTAGCCGGCCACCAGCGTCTGTACCGCGATGTCGTCCTCGACGATCAGGATGTTCGCTCGCTTGCTCACCCGCCCCTCGACTTGCGCTGATGTCCCGGTCGGAAGGCCCCCCTTCCAAATTTCCGCGATTGTAATGGGGAATTCAAGCGCAGGCAATTTGAAGCCGCACCCGGCGCTCGCAATCGCGAAATAAGCCTTCAACCACGGCGAAACGGCGCCAGCGCCGCCAGGTCGTCCATGTCCTCGGCGACCATTTCGCGCTCGTGTTCGAGGAACCGGCCGACGAGGTCGCGGAACCGCGAATCGGCGATCCAGTGGGCGCTGTAGGTCGGCTGCGGCAGATAGCCGCGTTGCACCTTGTGCTCGCCCTGGGCGCCGGCCTCGACCCGCGCCAGCCCGTGTTCGATGGCGAAGTCGATGGCGCGATAGTAGCAGCACTCGAAATGCAGGAAGCGATAGTCCTCGGCCGCGCCCCACAGCCGGCCGTACAGGGCGTCGGCGCCGAGCAGGTTGAGGGCGGCGGCCACCGGCTCGCCGTCGCGGCTGGCCCAGACCAGGACGATCCTGTCGGCCATGGTCTCGCCGAGCAGGCGGAAGAAGGCGCGCGGCAGGTAGGCGTGCGCCCATTTCCGCTCGACGGTGTCGAGATAGAAGCGGTGGAAGATGTCCCAGTGCTCGGGCCGGATGTCGAGGCCGCGCAGGGTCTCGATGCGGATGCCGCCGGCCTGGGCGCGCTCGCGCTCCTTGCGGATGCCCTTGCGCTTGCGCGACGACAGCGCCGCCAGGAAGTCGTCGAAGCTGCCGTAGCCCGCGTTGCGCCAGTGGTACTGCTGACCGATGCGGGGCAGCAGCCCGGCGTCGCTCAGCCGCCGCCACTCGGACTCGGTCGGAAAGGTGACGTGGAGGGACGAGACCGCGTGGCGTCGGGCCAGCTCCAGCATCGCCGCGACCAGCACCGCCTGCAGCCGCGCGGCATCCTCGCCGGGCCGCACCAGCAGCCGGCGCCCGGTGACCGGCGTGAACGGCACCGCGCACTGCAGCTTCGGGTAATAGCGACCGCCGGCGCGTTGGTAGGCCTCGGCCCAGCTCCAGTCGAAGACGTATTCGCCGAAGGAATGGCTCTTGAGGTACAGCGGCGCGCAAGCCAGCACCGCGCCGGCCTCGTCCTCGACGAGGAGGTGCTGCGGCGCCCAGCCGGTGGCGGCGGCGACCGCGCCCGAGCGCTCCAGCGCCGCCAGGAAGGCGTGGCCGACGAACGGGTCGGCGGTGCCGGCGCAGGCGTCCCATGCCGACGGCGTCACCTCGTCGATCGAGGCCGCCACCCGCACGTTGGCCACATCCTCCACGCCCATCGGCACCCCTTGTCGGTCGCCCCATCGGCAGTTAAATGGCAGCAGCGGCCGATCGTTCAAGGATGGAGGGAGATGACCGAAAGCCCGCAGGACCGGGTCCGCCGCCGCGAGTTGCGGCGCATGCGACGGGTGGCGGGCGGGCTGCTGGTGGCGATGCTGGCGACCTATGCCGCCGCACGCTGGGCCATCGGGGCCTACGGGTACGGCTGGCTCTCCTATGTCGAGGCCTTCGCCGAGGCGGCGATGATCGGCGCCATCGCCGACTGGTTCGCGGTCACCGCGCTGTTCCGCCATCCCTTCGGGCTGCCGATTCCGCACACCGCGATCATCCCGCGCAACAAGGATCGGCTCGGCGCCAGCCTCGGCACCTTCATCGCCACCGAGTTCCTGACCCGCGACGCCATCTGCCACAAGCTGCATTCGATCGACATCGCCGGCCACCTCGCCGCCTGGCTGTCCGAGCCGGCCAACGCCCGCCTGGTCGCCGAGCGGGTGGCGCTGGCGGTGCCGCCGGTGCTCGACGCGATGGGCGAGGAGCACGTGCGCGGCTTCGTGCGCGACGGCATGATCTCCGGCCTGCGGCGGGTCGACCTGGCGCCGCTGGCCGGGCGGGTTCTCGGGGTGCTGGTCGCCAATCGCCGCCACCAGCGGCTGTTCGACCGCCTGGTCGAGGTCGCCGGCGACTTCCTGCGCGCCAACCACCACGTCATCCGCGAGCGCATCGCGGCGCAGCGGCGGTGGTGGATGCCCAAGGCCGTGGACGAGACCCTGTTTCGCAAGATCGTCGACGGCATCGAGGACACGCTGTTCGAGCTGCGCGACCCGGAACACCCATGGCGTGATCAGTTCAACATCGCGGTGGCCGACTACGTCGAGCGGCTGAGCCACGGAGAAGCGCAACGCCAGCGCGGCGAGGCGATCAAGCAGGAAATCCTGTCCAACCCGCTGGTCGGGCAGTATCTCGACACCGTCTGGGGCGACGTGAAGCAGCGGCTGCGCGACGACGTCGGCCGCGAGGACGGCAGCCTGCGCCGCGCCATCGAGGTGTCGCTGCTGGGCATCGGCGCGCGGCTGCGCGAGGACGCGGCGATGCGCGCGACGGTCAACCGGTGGATCGAGAACACCGCCGTCAACCAGCTCGTGCCGCACCGCGACAAGCTGGGTCAGTTCTTCGCCGGCGTCGTGCAGCGCTGGGACGTGCGGACGGTGGTGCGCAAGATGGAGCTGCTGGTCGGCAAGGATCTGCAGTACATCCGCATCAACGGCACCCTGGTCGGCGGCACCGTCGGACTGGCCATCCATGCCGTGACGCTGGCGGTGGGCTAGGGGACGGTCCGGCCCGTCCCCCTGTCCGGGTCAGTTCCAGAACGTCGGATCGTCCCAGACCGGTTCGCCGAGGTCGATGTCGTCCTGTTCGGTCACCGCGCCGGTGCCCGCGCCGATGCCGGCGCCGGCCAGGGCGCCGACGGGACCCCCGACCACCGCGCCGCCCAGAGCGCCCATTCCGGCCCCGCTCAGCGCCCGGTCCTGCTCGCTGGCGCCGCAGGCGGCGAGGAAGGCGGTCATCAGGCCGACGGCGAGAATCTTGTGGGTCATGCAAGCCTCCTTGCGTGGATGCAACGTGCTGATAAACGCCGTCAACGCTTGGGGGGTTCCAACGAAAACGGCGGCGGGTCGCCCCGCCGCCGTTTGGCGCGTCGCGCACACCCGGGAAGTTACTCCCAGATCGGCTCGCCGAGGTCGATGTCCTCCTCCTCGGTCACCGCACCGGTGGCGGCGCCGGCGCCGGCGCCGAGCAGCGGCGCACCGACCAGGGCGCCGCCGGCGGCTCCGAGGCCGGCGCCGCTCAGGGCGCGGTTCTCTTCGGTCTGGCCGCAGGCGGCGAGGAAAGCGGTCATCAGGCCGAGGGCCAGGATCTTGCGGGTCATGTAGCCTCCTTGCGTGCGTATCCCTACGGGCTTCCCAACACGCGCGGTCGGCCGCGGTTCCCTATCCGATTTCGAAAACCCCCTCGACCTCGACGGCGACGCCCAGCGGCAAGGACGGCGCGCCGACCGCGGCGCGGGCGTGGCGGCCGGCGTCGCCGAACACCTCGACCATCAGGTCCGAGGCGCCGTTGATCACCTGCGGCTGTTGGGTGAACTCGGCGGTGCCGTTGACGAAGCCGCCCAGGCGCACGACGCGGACGAGGCGGTCGAGGTCGCCGCCGCAGGCGGCGCGGAGCTGGCTGAGCAGGTTCAGCCCGCACAGCCGCGCGGCGCGGTAGCCGTCCTCGACCGACAGCTCGGCGCCGAGCCGGCCGAGGAACTGCGGCCTGCCGTTCTCCATGCCGATCTGGCCCGAGACGAACACCAGACTGCCGCTGATTACCCAGGGCACGTAGTTGCCGGCCGGGGCGGCGGCTTCGGCCAGGGTGATGCCGAGTTCGGCGAGGCGCGCGTCGATGCGTCCGCTCATGGTGTCTCTCCTCGTTCGGTGGCGGTCGGGAACAGCGGCCCGAGCAGGCGGGCCCATTCGGCGGCGGCGAGGTCCAGCTCGCCGGCGGCGGCCTGGCGGGCGGCGAGCACGCACCGCCAGTAGCCGGCTTCGGCCTGGCCGTGCCAGGAAGCGTCGATGTCGAGATGGCCCATGCCGCCCGGCAGCTGCAGCCGGTCGGGCGTGCGGCCGCGGATCCAGGCCAGGAAATCGGCGAACAGCGCCGGCAGCGGGCTCGGCGCCGGCCCGCCGGCGGCGAACTGGCAGGCCAGCACCTCCAGCGCGAAGGCGGTGAGCGGCACGGCGCCGGTCCGGCGCCAGGCCTTGGCGAGCGCCAGCAGCGGCCCGACGCGGCCGCCGCTCGCCGCCTCGGCCATGCGCAGGGCGGCGGACTCGGCGGCCGGGTTGCTGACCTGCCAGCCGCGCTGACCGGGGATCAGGAACGCGCCGCCGTGCGCGACCGCCGGCACCACCACCACCGCCGGCTCGGCGCCGCCGAGGGCGACGCGCAGGCCGTCGGGCACCGCGCGCAGCCCCAGCGCGCCGTCGAGCGCCGCCGCGACGGCGCGCAGCGCCGCGCCGCAGGACGGCGGACCGCCGACGCAGACGTCCTCGGGCAGCAGATAGTACAGGTCGACCGGCGGCAGGGGGCGGATCGCGGTGCGCTTGCCGAAGCTGCCGGCGACGAGGTGGTCCTCGCGCGCGATCACCGGCGAGTCGGGCCGCAGCCGCGTGCGCAGGACCGCCGCGATCTCGGCGGCGGCGGTGCGGGCGGCGCCCAGTTCCCGCGGGCTCGGCGTCAGCGCGGCCAGGAATTCGGCGAACAGCTCGTCGGCGGCGATAGGCATGCCTGCAGTCTTACGCGCAAACCGGTCGCGGCGGAAGCGGCTCAGCGTTCGCGGTCGCCGAGGCGATCCTCGACCCACAGCATCCGCGTCAGGACGATGCCGGCGGCGGCCAGCGGCGTCGCCATCGCGATGCCGACGATGCCGAAGAACAGCCCGCCGAGGAGCTGCACCGCCAGGGTCAGCGCCGGCGGCAGCTCGACCGTGCGGCGCAGAACGACCGGCGTGAGGATGTAGCTTTCCAGGAGTTCGGCCAGCAGGTAAAGGCCGGTCACCCAGATCCCCGTCTGAACGTCGGCGGCGAAGCCGATCAGGATGCCGGGCACGGCGGCGACCAGGGGGCCGATATAGGGCACGAAATTGAGCAGGCCGGACAGGATGCCCAGCGTCAGCGCCAGCGGCACGCCCAGCAGCCACAGTCCGACGCCGACCGTCGCCCCGATCACCACCATCGAGAAGGCGCGGCCGATCAGCCACCAATGCAGGGTGTGCGCGAGCTCCGAGAGCACTTGGCGGGCGCGGTCGCGCCGGTCATGCGGCAGCAGCCCGACCAGCCCCGCGGTGTAGAGGCGGGGATCGGCGGCGAGGTACAGGCCGATGAAGACGATCACCGCCGCGCCGCCGACGAGGTTGAAGGTGGTCGTGGCCAGGCCGGTGATCCGCGACAGCACTTCGCCGGCGTTGTTGCCGAGCTGGGCCAGCGGGTTGGACTCGATCAGCGCCTTGCCCCACGACCACTGCGAGATCAGGGCGGTGCCCCGACCGATGGCGTCGGTCAGTTCCGACCACAGCTGGTCGAGTTGCGCCGCGACGTTCGGCACCACCAGCCATCCGATCCCGGCCAGCAGCAGCGCCGATCCCGCGGCGACGATGGTCAGCGCCACGGTGTGGCCGAGGCCGGTGCGGCGCCGAAGGCCGTCGGTCAGGCCTTCGAGCAGCACGCCCAGCAGGATGCCGGCGAAAATGACCAGCAGGATGGTGCCGGCCGCCCAGAGAAGCGCCGCGGTGACGACCAGGGCGAGGCCGATCTTCGCGACCCGCGCGCCGCCGTTTTCCGGTCGGGTCTGGTCGGAAGGCGGCGGCGGCTCGTCCCGGCGCGGCAGCTCGACACGACGATTTTCGGCCATCGCGAGTCTTTTCCTTGCCGTCCAGCAGGTTAACAGGACGGCGACAGGCGGGTTCGCGGCGGCCCGCTCAGCTGGTGCGGATGCGGGTGATGAAGCCCTCGACCTCGTTGCGCAGCGTCTCGGCCTGGCCCGACAGCGCGGTGGCGGCGCCGAGCACCGTTTCGGCGGCGTTGCGGGTGGCGCCGATCTCGCCGGCGACGCCGCCGATGTCGTCCGACGCGCGGCGGGTGCCGTGGGCGGCCTGCTCGACGTTGCGGGCGATCTCGCCGGTGGCGGCGCTCTGCTCCTCGACCGCGGCGGCGATGGCGGCGGAGATGCGACTGACCTGGCCGATCACCTCGCCGATGCTGGCGATGGCGCCGACGGCGTCCCGGGTCTGGCCCTGCACGGCGGCGATCTGCTGGGCGATCTCCTCGGTGGCCCGCGCCGTCTGGTTTGCGAGGCCCTTGACCTCGTTGGCGACCACCGCGAAGCCCTTGCCGGACTCGCCGGCGCGCGCCGCCTCGATGGTGGCGTTCAAGGCCAGCAGGTTGGTCTGGCTGGCGATGTCGTTGATCAGGCCGACCACCTCGCCGATCTTCTCGGCCGCGTCCGACAGCGAGACGACGATGGCGTTGGTGCGTTCGGCCTCGGCGACCGCCTCGCTGCTGATGCCGGCCGCCTGCTCGACCTGGCGGCCGATCTCCTGGATCGAGGCGCTGAGCTCCTCGGTCGCGGCGGCCACGGTCTCGACGTTGCCGGCGGCGTGCCGCGCCGCGTCCTGGGCGCTGCCGGCCAGACCGCCGGAGCGCTCGGCGGCGGCGCTCATGCCGCCGGCCTCGGCCTTCATGCCGTCGGCCGCCGCGGCGACCTGGCCGACGATGCCCATGACGCTGGTCTCGAAGGAATCGGCGATGCGGACCAGCGCCCGCCGGCCCTCCTCCTTGGTCCGCTTGATCAGCGTCTCCTGCGCCGCCCGCAGACGATTGTTCTGGATGGCGTTCTCCTTGAACACCTGCACGGCGTCGGCCATCGCGCCGACCTCGTCGCGGCGGCCGAGCGCCTGGATCGACACCTCGGTGGTGCCGGCGGCCAGCGCCTTCATCGTCGCCGCCAATTCGGCCACCGGGCGGGCGATCGAGCGGGTCATCAGGACGGCGAAGGCGCTGCTGAGCAGCAGGCCGGCGACCAGGATGATCCATTCCATCCGCACCAGGCCGGCCGACTCGGCGGTGACCGCCGCGGCGTCGGCGGCCAGGGCCTGGCGTTCGCCGTCGACGATGCCGCCGCTGCGCTGGCCTTCGGCGCCGCGGGCGCCGCTGAGCAGCGTCAGCAGGCGTTCGGCGCGCGGCGCCGCTTCGGTGCGCAGCAGGTACAGCGCCTCGTTCCAGCGCTCGGAGCGGCGGATGTCGCGCAGTTGCGGCGGCAGTTCGGCGAAGGCGGCGCGGCTTTCGCCGATGCGCGCCAGCGCCTCGCCCTGGCTCAGCGACAGCAGAGCCGCGGCGCCCTTCAGGCGCTCGAAGGCGGCGGCGTTCTTGTCCCACAGGGCGGCGAAATCGTTCCAGGCGGTCTCGCCGCCGGTGACCAGGTAGCCGCGCAAATTGGCCGCCGCCATGCCGGCGGTGCCGCGGAAATCGGCCATGTCGCCGAGCAGCGCCTTGCGCTCGGGCGTCGCTTCACGCGTCTTCTCCTCGTCGATCATCGCGGTGATGTCGGTGAAGATCCCCCGCATCAGCGGCGCCGCGCGGTCCTCGAGCAGGCGTAGCGCCGGCTGCTCCTCGGCGCTGTGGGCGACGGTCTCGACCCGCTCCTGGGCGGCGCGGAAGGTGTCGAGCAGTCCGCGCACCTCGGACCAGGCGGCGAGCTTGGCCTCGTCGCGCCAGGACCGGCGCTGCGCCTCGATCTCGGCGACGTAACCGTCGATGGCGCGCCACACGGCGGCGCGGTCGTGCTTGTAGGCGTCCTGGCCGGTGAGCATCCAGCCGCGCAGCGCGGCCAGCGAGGCGTTGATCTCGTTGACGATGCCCATGCCGGCCATCGCCGACGGCACCCGCTGGCTGGTGAGGGCGTGGATGAAGCGGTCGAGGTTGCCGGCCGACCAGACGCTGGCGCCGACGGCGGCCGCCAGGGTGAGCGCGAAGAAGCCGGCGCCGACGATCAGCTTGGCCCGGATCGACAGGTTGGACAGCCACGAGGCCTTGCCGGCGCGGCCGGCGTTCTCCTCGAGCAGCGGCCGATACTTCATGTCGGCGTCGAGGATATGGTTGATCAGCCAGTCCTGGAGGAAATCGACGAGCTGCGCCGCCTCGGCCTCGCTGCGTCGGGCGCCGGCGCGGGCGGCCTCGATCTTGCGGATGAAGGTCTGGTGCTGTTCGCGGTGCTTGTCGAGCCCGGCGAAGCCGTGCGCGGCCATCAGCTCCTCTTCGCGGCGGAAGTGATAGTCCGCGTAGTCGCGCAACTCGCCCAGCAGCCCGTCCTGCGCCTCCTCGTCCGCCGCCGAGGCTTCGTAGAGGCGGTTGAGTATGTCGATGAAGGTCTTGTGATCCCCATCGAACGCCTCGGAGCCGACGCTGTACGCATCCTGCCACTCGATGAACGCCATATCCGCCTCTCTCTCCGTCTTGCCGGGCCGGCCTTGGCGCGACCGATCGGCCGCATCATACCGGCCCGCGGCGGCATGAGCCAGAGGTAGAACAAGGCCGGCAGACCCGCGCGTATCCGGAGATGAAGGCGGTGTCCGGCCGGGGTGCGGAACGATCTCCGGGCCGATCCGGACCGCACGCCCCGACATGGTTTCATCGCCGAAACGCGAAAGGCGCTCGCCACGAACGCGCAACTTGACTTGTAGCACTTCCAACGGTCTCATCGCCTGGGTTACGTCCGGGGGGGGGAGCCGGCGGAATGACGGGCAGCTACGATCTCTGGCTGGTGGCGCTGTCGGTGGGCACGGGAATCGTCGTGTCCTACGTGGCGCTTGCCTTGACGGCGCATGTGCGCCTGGCCAGCGGCTTCGCGGCCGGCCTGTGGATCGGCGGCGGCGCGCTGTCGATGGGGCTCGGCATCTGGGCGATGCATTTCGTCGGCATGCTCGCCTTCTCGCTGCCGATCGTCCTGGTCTACGACATCCCGCGCACCCTCGGCTCGATGGTGCCGGCCGTCGTCGCCGCGGCCGTGGCGCTGAACGTGGTGCGCTGGAAAGGCTTCGGACCGGTCCAGGCGGCGTTCGGCGGCACGATCATGGGGCTTGGCATCTCGGCCATGCATTACCTCGGCATGGACGCCATCCAGGTGTTCCCCGGCATCGTCTACGACCCGCTTCTGGTGACGCTGTCGATCCTGCTGGCGATCGTGGCCTCGACGGCGGCGCTGTGGCTGACGTTCCGGTTCGAGCCGGGTCCGCTGCTGAACTGGCGCAAGTCGGCGGGCGCCGTCGGCATGGGCGTGGCGATCGCCTCGATGCACTATACCGGCATGGCGGCGGCCGGGTTCCCGGCCGACTGCGTCTCCACCGCGAGTCCCTGGGGCATCGATCCCAGGCTGCTGGCCGTGCTGATCGGATTGGCGGCGTTCGCGGTGGTGGCGCTGACCATGCTTGCCGTGACCGTGGACCTGCGCCTGGGCGAGCGCAACGCCGCGATGGTCGCCGAACTGCGCCGCCAGAAGGAGCGCGCCGAGGCCGCCAGCCGCACCAAGTCCGAATTCCTCGCCAATGTCAGCCACGAGCTGCGCACGCCGCTGAACGCCATCATCGGCTTCTCCGACGTCATCCGCAGCGCGACCTTCGGGCCGTTGGGCAACGAGCGCTACGAAGGCTACGTCGAGAACATCAACGACGCCGGCCGGCATCTGCTGGCGCTGATCGACGACATCCTCGACGTCTCGGTGATCGAGGCCGGGCGCCTGACCCTGAGCGAGGAGCCGGTCGACGTCGGCGGCACGGTGGCCAGCGCGGTGGCGCTGGTGCGCCCGCGCGCCGAGCAGGGCGGGGTCACGCTGCTCTGCCGCATCGCCCCGAGGATGCCGTTCTTCGTCGCCGACAGCCGCCGCTTCCGGCAGGTGGTGCTGAACCTGACGTCCAACGCCGTCAAGTTCACGCCGCCCGAGGGTGCCGTCTGCATCAGCGCCGAGGCCGTCGACGGCCGGCTGGTGCTGCGGGTCGCCGACACCGGCATCGGCATGGACGCCGAAGGCGTCGCCCAGGCCCTGCAGCCGTTCGGGCAGGTCGAGAACATCCTGTCGCGCCGGCGCGAGGGCGTCGGCCTCGGCCTGCCGCTGTCGAAGGCGCTGGTCGAGGCGCATGGCGGCGTCCTGACCATCGACAGCATGCCCGGGCGCGGCACCACCGTCACCATCGAGCTTCCGGCCTCGCGCATGGTGCCGCGCGCCGCAGCGCCGCAGCCCGCCGAGCCGGCCGCCGTTCCCTTCGCCACAGGAGTACCCGTATGAGACTCGTCGTTGCCGCCGTCGCCCTGACGCTGCTGACCGCCGCCGCGCCGCAGGTCGACGCGCCGCCGCCGGAACTGGTGGCGCACTGCAACGAGCAGGCCGCCGCGATGGAGCAGGGGCCGGCGCGCGAGGCGTTCCTGGCCGACTGCATGGCCGGCGGGCCGACCGGCCCGGCGGTGCCCGGTCTGGAGGGCGAGACCGGCTCGCTGGCCGAGTGCCTGGCGCTGGCCGAGGCCAGGAACATACCGGGCTCCGAAACCCGCGCCTTCCTGGAACGGTGCCTGGCGCAGTAGCTCAGGCCGCGCCGTCCGGTCCGCGGGCGATGGTGTCGGCATCGAGGCCGACCAGCCGGTAGACCTCGTCGATGCCGCCGCTCTGGCCGAAATGCTCGACTCCCAGCGGCGCCACCCGGTGGCCGCGCACGCTGCCCAGCCAGGACAACGCGGTCGGATGGGCGTCGTGCGCGGTGACCAGCACGGCGTCGCGCGGCACCGCCGACAGCAATTCCTCGACATGCGCCCGCGCGCCGCGGCGACCGGCGCGGCGCGCCCGCTGGGCGGCGTGCCAGCCGGCGTTCAGGCGGTCGGGCGAGGTCACCGCCAGCAGCGCGGTGGCGGGGGCGCGCTCGCCCAGCGCCTGCACCGCCGACAGCGCTTCCGGGGCGACGGCGCCGCAATAAGCGACGACGACGCCGGTGGCCGTCGAGGGCGGCCGCAGCCAATAGCCCCCGGCGATGATGGCGTCGCGGCCGGCGCGGTCGAGACTGCGCGGAAGCTGTTCGATCGGTCGCGTCGACAGGCGCAGGTACACCGAGCCGCCGGTGTCCTCGCGCAGCCATGGATCGGCGCCGTCGCCCTTGCCGTCGCGCTGGACGTATTCCAGCGCCCAGGCCAGGATCGTCGCCAGCTCGTCGACATAGGCCGGTTCGAAATGGGCCAGCCCGTCCTGGGCCATGCCGATCAGCGGCGTGCCGATCGACTGGTGGGCGCCGCCCTCGGGCGCCAGCGTCACGCCCGACGGCGTCGCCGCCAGGATGAAGCGGGCGTCCTGGTAGCAGGCGTAGTTGAGAGCGTCGAGGCCGCGCTGGATGAACGGGTCGTAGACGGTGCCGATCGGCAGCAGCCGTTCGCCGAACAGCGAATGCGACAGGCCGAGCGCCGCCAGCAGCGTGAACAGGTTGTTCTCGGCGATGCCGAGCTCGAGATGCTGGCCGGCCGGCCCCATCGCCCAGCGCTGCGGCGAGACCACGTGCTCGGCGTGGAAGACGTCGGGCTCCTCGGTGGGGTTGAAGATGCCGCGGCGGTTGACCCAGCCGCCGAGATTGGTCGAGACGGTGACGTCCGGCGAGGTGGTGACGATGCGCGCGGCGAAGGGGCGCTCGTCGCGGCCCAGCTCCATCAGGATGCGGCCGAAGCCCTCCTGGGTCGAGGCGCGCTCACCGACCGGCGCCGCCAGTTCGGCCGGCACCGCCAGCTTCGCGGCCGCGCGCCGGCGCGGTCCGTCGCGGTTGAACGGCACCGCGTCGAGAAAGCTGCGCAGCACGCGCTCCGGCAGGTCCAGGCCCTCGAACCTCTCCCATTCGCGGCCGGGCCGGACGCCGTGGGCGGCGCGCAGGCCGTCGACCTGCTCCGGCGTCAGCATGCCGGCATGGTTGTCCTTGTGCCCGGCCAGCGGCAACCCGTAGCCCTTGACCGTGTAGCAGATGAAGCAGGTCGGCCGGTCGTCGGTCTTGGCGCCGAAGGTGTCGAGGATCAGGCCGAGGTCGTGGCCGCCGAGATTGGTCATCAGCGCTGCCAGGTCGGCGTCCGAGCGCCGCTCGACGATGCGCCGCGCCGCCGGATCCTGGCCGATGTCGCACAGCAGCCGCGCCCGCCAGGCGGCGCCGCCCTGGAAGGTCAGCGCCGAATAGAGCTGGTTGGGGCAGTCGTCGATCCATTGCCGCAGCAGATGGCCGCCGGGCTCGGCGAAGGCGGCCTCCATCAGCCGGCCGTATTTCAGCACCACGACGTCCCAGCCGACGGCGCGGAACAGCTCGGCGATGCGCGGCTGCAGGCCCTCGCGCACGACGGCGTCGAGGCTCTGGCGGTTGTAGTCGATGATCCACCAGGTGTTGCGCAGGCCGTGCTTGGAGCCCTCGAACAGCGCCTCGAAGACGTTGCCCTCGTCCATCTCGGCGTCGCCCATCAGCGCCACCATGCGGCCCTCCGGTCCGGCGCCCCAGCCGTGGGCGCGGACATAGTCCTGAACCAGGCTGGCGAAGGCGGTCATCGCGACGCCCATGCCGACGGAGCCGGTCGAGAAGTCGACGTCGTCGGCGTCCTTGGTGCGCGAGGGATAGGATTGGGCGCCGCCGAGCGCGCGGAAGTTCTCGAGATTCTCGCGGCTCTGATTGCCGAGCAGGTACTGGATGGCGTGGAAGGCCGGGCTGGCGTGCGGCTTGACCGCGATCCGGTCCTCCGGCCGCAGCAGGTGGAAGTACAACGCCGTCATCAGCGTGACGAGCGACGCCGACGACGCCTGATGGCCGCCGACCTTGACCTCGCCCTTGGGCCGCAGGTGGTTGGCGTTGTGGATGGTCCAGGTCGACAGCCACAGCACCTTGCGCTCGAACGCGGCGAGGACGTCGGTCAGGGCGGGTGCGGCATCGGAACTCACGGTCATGCCCCGAATCCTACGCACCCCGCCCGACGACCGCCATTGCCCCAATGGCAACGCCGCCCTCCGCCGAAAGGCGGAGGGCGGCGCCGTCACGGGTGTCGAATCAGCCGGCCCGGCGGCGGGCGCCGAGCAGGCCGATCAGGCCGAGGCCGAGCAGGGCGGCGCTGGCCGGCTCGGGAACGGCGCCGGTGCTGGCCGACCACGACGCGGTCGCCAGGCCTTGGCCGAAGTCGATTTCGTTGCCGGTGAAGATCCACAGGCCGCTGGTGTCGGCGAAGCCGTCGGCCGACATCGTGCCGCCGACCCACAGCTCCATCGTGGTCAGCGTGCCGTTCGACTGCAGGTCGTTGGACATGACGTTGTCGCCGACGAACGAGTAGGTGGTTCCGTTCCAGTCGATCTCCCAGATCAGGTCGGTGCCGCCGACCGCGAAGTCGTGGATGGTGCCGGACTCGCCGTCGATGCCGGCGAAGTCGCCGACGCCGTCGGCGGCGTCGAAGCCCGACGAGTCCATCAGCCCGTTGCCGTTGAAGTCCAGGCTGGCGATCGCGTCGCCGCTGGCGGTGTACGAGAACCCGAATTCGGTCATCGAAAAGCCGCCGTCGATCGCCGGCGCCGCGTTGGCCGCACCGGCCGACAGGGCCAGGGCGGTGGCGGACGCGAGAAGGATGCGATGCAGGGACAAGGTATCTACCTCCTGTCAGTAGGACATGGCGCGGTTGCGCCCTGCCGCCCTGTTCTGCAGGAGGCGTGCCAGGCCAGGCGGTCCTTGCGAATTCAAATCTTTCCAGTTCCGGCCCTGGCCTTGGTGTCAAGTCTTTCGACATGGCGCTCGCCATGCTGGACCGAGGTATGGGTTGCCGATGGCCGCTTGCATGCCGTCGGTCCGGTGTCGGGCTCCGGTTCGGCCTTGCGCGGGTCAGGGGTGGGGCCGGTCACCACGTCGAAATCGAACATCTGCGGTCTCCTTGTCCAAGGAGCCGCCCGACGGGCCGAAAGACGGAAATCACGGGTACGAACGGAAAATCGGACACGAAAAAAGCCGCCTTGCGGGGTCGGGCGGCTTCGGTGTCGTGCGCTGCGTGCGCTTCCCTAGGCCGCCGGTTTAAACCAGCGGCGCCAATATCGCGAGCAGGGAACGGTGCGCGTGTCCATGGCCGGAACCCTAGCGCGGCGCCGGACGCGGATCAAGTCCTCTTGTGCGCCGCCGCGAAATCGGCTACCGCGGTCGCATGGGCAAGCAGACGCCGGCGACCAAGGCGCTCGCTGCGGCCGGCAAGCCGTTCGAGCTGCTGGAATACGACTACGACCCCGACGCGCCGTCGATCGGGCTGCACGCGGCCGCCGCGCTCGGGCTGCCGCCGTCGATGGTGTTCAAGACGCTGATGGCGAGCCTCAACGACGGCACCGTCGTCGTCGCCGTGCTGCCGTCGGACCGCGAGCTCGACCTCAAGGCCCTGGCCGCGGCGGCCGGACGCAAATCGGCGGCGATGCTGCCCAAGCCCGATGCCGAGCGGCTCAGCGGCTATCGCATCGGCGGCATCAGCCCGTTCGGGCAGAAGAAGCGGTTGGCGACCTACGTGGATGCCAGCGCCGGCGGCCTCGCATCCATGGTGGTCAACGGCGGTCGCCGCGGGCTGCAGATCAGACTGGCGCCGGCCGACCTGATCGCGGTGCTCGGCGCGACCGTGGCGCAAATCGCCACCGACTAAACTTCCGTATCGGTTCTGGTCCTACCAGACGCGTGCTATAACCCCCCGGCCATTGGTTACGGGAGAACGGAAGATGACCCTCAGCCTCGCCGCCGCCTCGATCATCGTCGACAAGGCCCTGGAGAAGGGCCGCGAGATGAACTTCGCGCCTCTGACCGTCGCGGTGCTCGACGCCGCCGGCCAGCTCAAGGCGCTCAAGCGCGAGGACGGCTCCAGCCTGATGCGCCCCGACATCGCGATGGGCAAGGCCTACGGCACGCTCGGCTTCGGCTTCGGCGGCCGCGAGCTGAAGCGCCGCGCCGAGAAGATGGGCATGTTCTTCAACGCGCTGATCGAGATGTCGGGCGGCAAGATGGTGCCGGTGCCCGGCGGCGTCCTGATCCGCGACGCGAACGGCGAGGTGATCGGGGCGGTGGGCGTCACCGGCGACATCTCCGAGAACGACGAGATCTGCGCCGTCGCCGGCATCGAGGCCGCGGGCCTGGTGCCGGATACCGGCGATCCGCGCTAAGCGGCCATCGCCGTCAGAAGCTCCCAGAACGCCTCGGCGGCGTCCGACAGCCGTTCGCGCGGCCGGAACACGCGCACGTCGAGCGGGATCGTCCAGTCCTCGCCGTCCGCCGGCACCAGACGGCCGGCGGCGAGGTCCTCGGCGATCAGCGTGCGCGGCAGCCAGGCGATGCCGTCGCGGTCGCGAACCATGCTGCGCAGCACGATGGCGAGGTGGGACGTGAACACGCGATCGAGATACGCCGGCCGCGTCGTCGCCCGCAGCCGGGTCTCGACCGCCTGGCCCAGCGCCGAAGCCTCGGAATAGGCGAACCAGGGCAGGGGTGCTTCGGCCGTGCCGGGCAGCCGCAGTCCGGTGTCCGGCCGCGTCGTCGGCACCAGCACGTCGCGGCCGACGGTCAGCGACCGGAACGCCTGCGGATCGAGGCGGTCCGGCGCCGCCGGGTCGGCGTGGCACAGCAGGAACTCGCACTGGCCCTGAACCAGCAACTGGCGGCAGGCCGTCATGTTGTCGGATTCCAGCCGGATCGGATGCGGCTCGCCGGCCGTCTCCAGCGAGCGGATCCAGGCCGGGAAGAAGGTCAGCGACAGACTATGGGTTGCGGCGAAGCGCAGGGTCGCGGCGCGGCCCGCGGCTGCGTTGCGCGCCTGCTCGCGGGCCTGGAACAGCCGCGCCAGGATCGCCTCGGCGGCGGGACGGAGCTGCTCGCCCGCCGGCGTCGGCGTGATCGGATGGGCGGCGCGATCGAACAGCGGCGCGCCGACCCAGTCCTCGAGCGCCCGGATGCGGCGGCTGAAGGCCGGCTGAGTCAGGTGCCGCCGCTCGGCGGCGCGGGAGAAGTTCCCCGTTTCGCAAAGCGCAAGGAAGTCTTCGAGCCAGGATATTTCCAACAGCTTATCCAAAAGTATGGTCGCTATGCCAAAGTCGTAAATGCAGCTTCGGCATTGTTCGATGCGATCTTGGCATTCGATTTCGCCTTCGTCCAGCCACTACACTCGCAGGCCGACAGCGCGCCCCCACGACGGCAATAGCGAGGCGCGACGACAAGGAGGAAACGATGAACAAGATCCGAACGCTTCTCGGCGCCGCAGGCGTCGCCGCCGTGGCCCTGGCCGGCGGCCAGGCGCTGGCCGAGTTCCCCGAGAAGCAGGTCACCTACATCATCCCGTTCGGCCCCGGCGGCGAGTCCGACATCACCGCGCGGATGCAGCAGGAGGTCTTCAGCAAGCACGCCAACGGCCAGGACGTGGTGATCCAGTACAAGCCGGGCGGCGGCGGCAGCCAGGCCTGGGCCCAGCTCAACAGCCTGCCGGCCGACGGCTACACCTGGATGGGCGCCAACGTGCCGCACACCATCCTGCAGCCGCTGATCAAGGATCCCGGCTACGAGACGGACGACATCGCCGTCGTGCACTATTTCCATTACACGCCGGACGCCATCGTCGTGCCGAAGGACAGCCAGTTCAAGGACCTGGCGGCGCTGATCGACTATGCCAAGAAGAACCCCGGCATGGTCACCTTCGCCGGCTCGGGCTCGAACTCGGCCAACCACCTGATGCAGCAGCAGCTCGACAAGCTGGCCGGCATCAAGACCACCTACGTGCCGTTCAAGGGCACCGGCGCCGCCGTCCAGGCGATCATGGGCGACCAGGTCACCGCCGGCGCCACCTACAGCACGGTCGGCGTCAACTACCCCGACACCCGCGTGCTGGCCGTCGCCGCCGAGGAGCGGATGCCCAGCCTTCCCGACGTGCCGACGTTCAAGGAGCTCGGGCTCGACTGGGTCGGCGGCGCCTATCGCGGCGTCGCGGTGCCCAAGGACACCCCCGAGGACATCAAGAAGCGGGTCTCGGGCATCGTGCAGGCGATCAACGACGATCCGGTCTTCCGCAAGAAGATGGAGGACGGCGGCTTCGTGGTCACCGGCATCGGCTACGAGCAGATGCCGGAGTTCCTCGCGGAGCAGAAGAAGAAGTACCGCGACATCGCCACCGAGATGGGCCTGATCGGGGAAAAGGCCGAGGCGAAGCAGTAAAGCCGCCTCGCGAGCGACGCCGCCCCGCCCGGCGCGGGGCGGCGGTCCGAACCGAAATCCTGGGACGCCCATGGACACCCTGCAATATCTGTTCGACGCGCTGACGCCGCTCAACCTGGCGCTCGCCGTCGCCGGCGTCGTCGCCGGAACGGTCATCGGCGCGCTGCCGGGGCTGTCGGCGACGATGGCGGTGGCGGTGCTGGTGCCGATCACCTTCGCCATGGAGCCGGCCTCGGGGCTGATCATGCTCGGCGCCATCTACACCGGCGCCATCTACGGCGGCGCCTTCGCGGCGATCCTGGTCAACACGCCGGGCACGCCCTCGGCGATCGCCACCACCTTCGACGGCTTCCCGATGGCCAAGCGCGGCGACGGCGACCTCGCGGTGACCCTGGCGACCATCGCCTCGGTGACCGGCGGCGTCGTCGGGGCGCTGGCGCTGCTGTTCCTGGCGCCGCCGCTGGCCGAGGTCTCGCTGCGCTTCGGACCCGTCGAGTATTTCTGGCTGGCGGTGCTGGGTCTGACGCTGATCGCCGCCTTGTCCGAGGGCGACCTGCTCAAGGGCCTGACCGGCGCCTGCTTCGGCCTGCTGCTGTCGATGCTGGGCGTCGCGGTGGTCGGCGGCGACGTGCGCTTCACGATGGGCATGCCCGAGCTGCTCGGCGGCGTCGAGGTGGTCTCGGCGCTGATCGGGCTGTACTGCATCCCGGTGCTGATCGACATGGTGGCGACCCGCGAGGCCCATCTGAAGGTCACGCACGAGAGCCGCGGCTTCCGGCTCGGCGAGGCGCTGGGCCTGTCATGGCGCCACAAGTGGAACCTGCTGCGCAGCTCGGTGATCGGCACCTTCGTCGGCATCCTGCCGGGTGCTGGCGGCTCGATCGCCGGCCTGGTCGCCTATTCCGAGGCGCGGCGCAGTTCGAAGCGCCGCCGTTACTTCGGCACCGGCGAGCCGGAAGGCATCATGGCCACCGAATCGGCCAACAACGCCACCGTCGGCGGCGGCTTCATCCCGACGCTGGTGCTGGGAATTCCCGGCACGCCGCCCGACGCCGTGATCCTGGGCGCCCTTCTGGTCCAGGGCATCCGCACCGGCCGCAGCCTGTTCACCGACCAGGCGGCGATCTCGTACACCTTCATCTTCGGCCTGCTGATCGCCACCGTGCTGATGCTGCCCATCGGGCTGCTGATCGGCCGCTACGCCTACCGCTCGATCATCGCGCTGCCCAAGGCGATGCTGGTGCCGACCATCGCCTTCATGACGGTGATCGGCAGCTACGCGATCCAGAACAGCGCCGTCGACGTGGTGATCATGCTGAGCCTCGGCGTGGTCGGCTGGCTGCTCGACCGCGCCGGCTTCAAGCCGTCGCCGATCGTCCTCGGCCTGGTGCTCGGCCAGATCGCCGAGCAGGGGTTCGTTCAGGCCTGGCTGATCGGCAATGCCAGCGGCAATCTGTGGGGCATGTATTTCGGCCGGCCGATCTCGCTGGTGATCATCGCCTTCATCCTGATCTCGCTGCTGTGGCCGCTGGTCGGGCCGCGGCTGAAGGCGCTGCAGCTGCGGCGGCCCGAGGCGTCCCGCAAGGAGGCCGTCGATGTCGACTGAACCGCTGCGCCGCGACTGGGGCGGCATCCTGGCCGCGCTGATCTTCGTCCTGCTCGGCGTCTGGGTGCTGTCCGAGACCGGCGAGATGACCCCGCTCGGGGCGGTGTTCCCGCGCGCCATCGCCGGCGCGATGATCGTCTTCGCCTCGCTCGCCGCCGTGCTGCGGCTCGTCCGGGCCACCCGGCCGGCCGGCGCGCCCGTGCTGCCGCAATCCCCGGCGCGCCGTCTCGGCTTCGTCGCCGTGATGGCGGCCTGGGTGCTGCTGATGCCGGTGGTCGGCTTCTTCACGACCAGCCTCGCCGCCTTCATGGCGCTGATGCTGGTGGCCAATCATGACCCCTGGACACCGAGGCGGGCGGTGATATTGGTGACGGCCGGCGTGATCGTCGTCGTCGCGTTCCAGGCGCTCTTCACCGAAGCCCTCAACGTTCCCTTGCCCGCAGGCCTGCTCTACTGAGGACAGCAACACCGTGAAAATCGTCTCCATCCGCGAAAAGACGGTGCCGATCAGCTCGGCCATCGCCAACGCCTACATCGATTTCAGCAAGATGACCTGCTC
>CAZJFH010000064.1:0-28809 GCA_964545205.1 uncultured Rhodospirillaceae bacterium | reverse complement strand
TCGGCTTCCCCGGCCTGGCGATCTACGCCGCCAGCAAGGCGGCGCTGAAGTCCTTCGCCCAGACCCTGGCCGCCGAACTGGCGCCGCAGGGCATCCGGGTCAATTCGATCGCCCCGGGTCCCATCGACACGCCGATCTGGGCCGGAATCGGGTTGCCGCCCGAGGTGCTGGGCGAGGTCGCCAAGCAGGTCACGTCGCGGCTGCTGCCGGGGCGCTTCGGCCGGCCGAAGGACATCGCCGAGACCGCGGTGTTCCTGGCCTCGGACGCCGCCGCCAACATCTTCGGCCAGGAGATCGTCGTCGACGGCGGCTACACGGTCGGCTGAGGCGGCGCGAAAAATGGGAGCCCGGTCCCGAGGCCTCTCGATGCATTGAATGCCTGCGCTCGGATGGCCGGGATCGTCCCGGCCATCCACGTGACGCCGCCGAAGCCGATGCGCACTCGTCGCGTCATGGCCGGGCTTGTCCCGGCCATCCACGTGTTTCCGCCTGTGGCCGGTTCCCGACAGGAGTGCGACCTCGCCACGTGGATGGCCGGGACTTCGCCCGGCCATGACGCTTAAAGCTGCTGCTCGGGCCAGTCGGCCGTCAGCCCACCAGCGGATAGGCGGCGAGGAACAGCAGGTTGACCACCCCCATCGCCGCCGCCGCCGCGAGGGGCGCGCGGCTCCAGCGCGGCTTGCCCGAGAGCGTCAGCACCGCGTCGAGGAGGATCAGCAGGATGATCGCCGCGACGCTGTACTGGCTCAGCCGCAGCCAGGTCGCGAGGACGCCGGCGTCGGCGCCGGCGTTGACGCGGTCCAGCCACACCACGGCGAAGGTCGACAGCGCGAAGCAGGCGATGTAGATCACGCCGCGCTTGAGCACCGGGATCAGGTCGTCGCGCAGAGCCATCGCTCACTCCACGCGCAGGACCAGGGCCTTGAGATAGGCCGATTCGGGCAGGAACGGATGCACCGGGTGGTCGGGCGCCGCGCCGGCCGCGCGGATCACCGCGCCGGCGCGGCCGGCCTGGGCGAGGCCGTGGCGAATCTCCTCCAGGAAGGTGTCGGCCGGCATGTGGTGCGAGCACGAGGCGCAGAACAGGAAACCGCCCGGCTCGACCAGCGCCGCCGCCTGCCGGGCCATCTTGCGGTAGCCCTTGGCGCCGGCCGCCAGGTCCTTCTTCGACTTCACGAAGGCCGGCGGGTCGGCGATCACCACGCCGAAGCGGGCGCCCTCGCGGCCCAGGCGCTCCATCTCGGCGAAGGCCTCGCCGCGCACGAAGCGGCAGCGTTCGGCGAGGCCGTTGCGGGCCGCCGAGCGTTCGGCCAGCGCCAGCGAGGCCTCGGACCGGTCGATCGCGGTCACCGTCTCGGCGCCGCCGGCCGCGGCCTGGACGGCGAAGCCGCCGGCATAGGTGTAGACGTCGAGCACGCTGCGGCCGCGCGCCAGCCGGGCCATGAAGGCGCGGTTGTCGCGCTGGTCGTAGAACCAGCCGGTCTTCTGCCCCTCGGCGAGGTCGACGCAGAACGCGACGCCGTTCTCCTCGATCTCGACCGGACCCTCGATGCTGCCGGCGGCGACGCGGTGATAGGTCTCGAGCCCTTCGAGCTTGCGCACCGCGGCGTCGTTGCGCAGCAGCACGGCCCGCGGCTTCAGCACCGAATCGAGCGCGTCGAGCAGCGCCGGCAGCAGGCCCTCCATGCCGGCGGTGTTGGCCTGGACCGCGACCACGTCGCCGTAGCGGTCGACGACCAGCCCCGGCAGGCCGTCGGCCTCGGCGTGGACCAGGCGGTAGAAGGGCCTGTCGTAGAGCGCCTCGCGCAGCGCCAGCGCGCGACGCAGGCGGGCGGCCAGCCAGCCGGCGTCGATCGCGGCCTCGGGATCGCGGTCGAGAAGCCGCACGGCGATCAGCGAATGGGGATTGAAGCTGCCGACCCCCAGGCGCTCGCCGCCGGCGTCGAGCAGCGCGACGATGGCGCCGGCCGGCAGCGCCTTGGCCTCGGCATCCATCCTTATTTCATTCGAGTACCCCCAAGGATGGCCGCGGCGGAAGCGGGTGGTGCGGCCGGCCTGGAAGGCGACGGCGGGGCGGGCGTCTGGAGGAGTCTGGTTCATGGCGGCCCAAAATAGGGCTTGGCGCGGCGTCGGCAAGTGCCAAGACGGCAGGGGCCGCGGTCGCGCCGCGCCTCTGCGGCGAATTGTCGCACAAGCCCGGTTTACCGAGGGTTCCGCCGGAATCCCGGGCGGTTTTGATCTGTATCAATGGCGCGGAATGGCCCCTCGGTCATATTGCCGACAACTCGGACCATACCCTCTCGGCATACCGTTGCCGGAGGACTCGGATTTGCCGCTTTCGGTAGGGGGACTATCCAGGCGGTGGGGGAAAGTGGTGGTTCGAGAATCCTCAACGTTGGTCGAGACTAGGAGTTCGGCATGACCCAAGCGACCATGGCGCGGAGCGTCGGTACCGACGCCACGCCGTACAACGAGGATGTCGTCAAGAAGTTCACCATCGCGGCGGTCTTCTGGGGCATCGTCGGTTTTCTCGTGGGCGATCTCATCGCCTGGCAGCTGGCCTATCCGGCGTTGAATCTGGGCCTCGAGTGGACCTCGTTCGGTCGCCTGCGCCCGGTCCACACTTCGGCGGTCATCTTCGCCTTCGGCGGCAACGTGCTGCTGGCGACGTCGTTCTACGTGGTGCAGCGCACCTGCCGCGCGCCGCTGTTCGGCGGGCCCGTGTTCGCGAATGCCATCTTCTGGGGCTACCAGGCCTTCATCGTGATGGCGGCCCTGTCGTATGTCCTGGGCTACACCCAGGGCAAGGAATACGCCGAGCCGGAGTGGATCATCGACATCGTCATCACCGTCGTCTGGGTGATGTACGCGATCGCCTTCATCGGCACGCTGTTCAATCGCAAGGAACCCCACATCTACGTGGCCAACTGGTTCTTCCTGGCGATGATCCTGACGATCGCGCTGCTGCACCTGGGCAACAACCTGGCGGTGCCGGTGTCGCTGTTCGGTCTCAAGTCCTACCCGGCCTTCGCCGGCGTCCAGGACGCGATGACCCAGTGGTGGTACGGCCACAACGCGGTGGGCTTCTTCCTGACCGCCGGCTTCCTCGGCATCATGTACTACTTCGTGCCGAAGCGCGCCGAGCGCCCGGTCTACTCCTACCGCCTGTCGATCGTGCACTTCTGGGCGCTGATCTTCCTCTACATCTGGGCCGGTCCGCACCACCTGCACTACACGGCGCTGCCCGACTGGGCGCAGACCCTGGGCATGACCTTCTCGGTGATGCTGTGGATGCCCTCGTGGGGCGGCATGATCAACGGCCTGATGACCCTGTCGGGCGCCTGGGAGAAGCTGCGCACCGACCCGATCATCCGCTTCCTGGTCGCCTCGATCGCCTTCTACGGCATGTCGACCTTCGAAGGCCCGATGATGTCGATCAAGGCCGTGAACTCGCTGTCGCACTACACCGACTGGACCGTCGGCCACGTGCACTCCGGCGCCCTGGGCTGGGTCGCGTTCGTCTCGTTCGGCGCGCTGTACTTCCTCGTCCCGGCGCTGTGGAAGCGCAAGAGCCTCTACAGCATGCGTCTGGTCTCCTACCACTTCTGGATCGCCACCATCGGCATCGTGCTCTACATCACCGCGATGTGGATCTCGGGCATCATGCAGGGCCTGATGTGGCGCGCCTATGACAGCCTCGGCTTCCTGCAGTACTCGTTCATCGAGACTGTCGAGGCGATGCACCCCTACTACGTGATCCGCGCCACCGGCGGTCTGCTGTTCGTCGCCGGCTCGCTGATCATGGCCTACAACATGTACCGCACCATCAAGGGCGACGTTCGGGACGAGATCCCCTACGAGACCCCCGCGGTCGCTGGCGCCCGGTAAGGAGGCCGAGACATGTCACTGTTCGAAAAGCACAAGATTTTCGAGACCAACGTCCCGATCCTCGTCGGCGGCATCCTGGTGACCGTGGCGATCGGCGGCCTGGTCGAGATCGTCCCCCTCTTCACGATCGAATCGACGATCGAGAAGGTGGAGGGCGTGCGCCCGTACTCGCCGCTCGAGCTGGCGGGCCGCAACATCTACATCCGCGAGGGCTGCTACAACTGCCACAGCCAGATGATCCGTCCGTTCCGCGACGAGGTCGAACGCTATGGCCACTACAGCCTGGCGGCCGAGTCCATGTACGACCATCCGTTCCAGTGGGGCTCCAAGCGTACCGGCCCCGATCTGGCCCGCGTTGGCGGCAAGTACTCGGACGAGTGGCACGTCCGTCACCTGATCAATCCGCGTGACGTCGTTCCCGAGTCCATCATGCCCGGCTATGCCCATCTGCAGCGCGAGCTGTCGTATGGCGACATCGCCGACCACCTCGCGGCTCTTCGGGTCGTGGGCGTCCCCTATACCGACGAGCAGGTCCAGAACGCCGTCGCCGACCTCGAGGCCCAGGCCCAGCCTGACGCCGACACCGAGGCCGTCTCGGCGCGCTATCCGAAGGCCGTCGTCGGCGACAAGGACGGCAACCCGAAGGTCACCGAGATGGACGCTTTGGTGGCTTACATGCAGGTCCTGGGCACGATGGTGGACTTCACCAAGTATGACCCGAACCTGGCCCACAACAAGCGTTAGGGGGCAAGCGAAGTGACCGAGGTAGCGGAATTCCTCCGCTCCATCTGGGGGCTTTGGCTGATGGTTCTGTTCCTCGGGATCGTCGCCTGGGCGTTCTGGCCGCGCAACAAGGACCGGCTGGAGCGACATGGCTCGATGATCCTGAGGGACGACGACGACAACGAGGAGCGCTGAAATGGCGAACGTCGAGCGGGATGACGTGACCGGGACGGAGACGACCGGCCACGAGTGGGATGGTATCAAGGAGCTGAACACGCCGCTGCCGAAGTGGTGGGTGTACGTGTTCTACGCCACGGTGATCTGGTCGGTCGGCTACTGGGTCGTGTACCCGGCGTGGCCGAGCCTGTCCGGCTACACCGAGGGCATGTTCGGCTACAGCTCGCGCCAGGTTCTGGCCGACGACATGGCCGAGTTGCAGAAGGTGCGCGGCGCCAAGGCGCAGCAGCTGGCCAAGATGAGCGTGCAGGAGGTCTACGACGACGCCGAGATGCGCGAATACGCCATCGCGGCCGGTCGGACGATGTTCAACGAGAACTGCTCGGCCTGCCATCAGGCCGGCGGCGCCGGCGCCTACGGCTATCCGATGCTGGCCGACGACGAGTGGATCTGGGGCGGCACGCTGGAGGAGATCCAGCACACGATCGCCTATGGCGTGCGCGTCGACAACGACAACGCGCGCATCGGCGAGATGCCGTCCTTCGACGGCATCCTCGAGCCGGCCCAGATGGACGCCGTCGCCGAGTACGTCGTCGCGCTGTCGAAGGGCGCGGCCGATGCGGCCTCGGCCGGCGGCACCGTCTTCGCCGAGAACTGCGCCGCCTGCCACGGCGAGAAGGGCGAGGGCCTGGCCGCCCTCGGCGCCCCGCCGCTGAACAACGGCCTGTGGCTGTACGACGGCGCCAAGGACGCCATCCTCGCCCAGATGAACAAGCCCAAGCACGGCTCGATGCCGGCCTGGTCCGAGCGTCTGGACGAGAGCACCATCAAGCAGCTGGCGGTCTACGTCCGCTCGCTGGGCGGCGGTCAGTAACACCTCTCCGGGGCGCCCCGGAGAACATTGGCGCCCCGGCCACGACGTTTGGCCGGGGCGCGATTTGTTTTGTGACATTTATCACTTACAGCGCGATTTCGCGGACCTACAATTGAATGCCCGCCCGTCCGGCAATGTCGGAAATGAATGGCGGCATGACAAAAAGGCGGGAGCAAAATCCCCAGCGGCCAGCTAGGATAGCCCGCGCAAAAAGGACCCGAAAGTGATGAAGATGGCGCCTCTGAAGGACCCCGTCGCCGAGAAGCCGCAGGCCTCGGTGCCAGAGAAGCTTTACGCCGACTACGTCAGGATCTACCCGAAGAAGATCAAGGGGACGTTCCGCAGCCTGAAGACCTGGGCCGGCGTGCTGCTGCTGGCGGTCTATTTCCTGGCGCCGTTCCTGCGCTGGGACCGCGGTCCCGGCGCCCCCGACCAGGCGATCCTGATCGACATGCCCGGCCGGCGCGCCTACTTCTTCTTCATCGAGATCTGGCCGCAGGAGGTCTACTACCTCACCGGCATCCTGATCATCGCCGCCATCCTGCTGTTCTTCACCTCGTCGCTGTTCGGGCGGCTGTGGTGCGGCTACGCCTGCTGGCAGACGGTGTTCACCGATCTGTTCCTGTACGTCGAGCGGCTGTGGCAGGGCGACCGCAACGCCCGCATCAAGCTCGACCGCGCGCCGTGGTCGGTCAACAAGCTGGTCCGCAAGGCCGGCACCCACGCAACCTGGCTGGTGATCAGCGCCGCGGTCGGCCTGGCCTTCACGCTGTACTTCTACGACGTCTTCGACACGCCCGAGATGCTGTTCGGCGACGATCCGGCCTGGGGCGCCTGGACCTTCATCGCCATCATCGGCGGCTTCTGCTATCTGCTGGCCGGCTGGGCGCGCGAGCAGGTGTGCATCTACATGTGCCCCTATGCCCGCTTCCAGGGCGCGATGTTCGACGACAACTCGCTGCTGGTCACCTACGAGGCCTGGCGCGGCGAGCCGCGCGGTCCGCTCAAGGGCAACCGGTCGTTCGAGAACCGCGGCCACTGCGTCGACTGCAAGATGTGCGTGCATGTCTGCCCGACCGGCATCGACATCCGCAACGGCCAGCAGCTCGAATGCATCGGCTGCGCCCTGTGCGTCGACGCCTGCAACTCGGTGATGGACCGCTTCGGCCTGCCGCGCGGCCTGATCACCTGGGATTCGGCCAACAACCAGCTCGCGCGCTCGAGGGGAGAGACGACCAAGCTGCGGCTTGTACGGGTGCGCACGGTTATCTACATGGTGGTCCTGGCTCTGGTGAGCGGCGTCATGGTCTATGGCCTGTCCAGTCGCGCGACCACCGACGTCAACGTGCTGCACGACCGCAGCCCGTTGTTCGTGCCGCTGTCCGACGGCAGCATCCGCAACGGCTACACGTTCAAGATCCTCAACATGGTGCGCGAGGATCACGCCTACGGCCTGAAAGTCGCCGGCATCGAAGGTGCCGGAATGACCGTGATCGGCGTCCACGAGGGCGAGCCGGCGGGCGAGGTGGAACTGAAGGTCGAACCGGATTCCGTCGGGTCGTTCCAGGTCTTCGTGACGGCGCCGCGGGACAGCATCGAGGACGAGCGGATGGATCTCGAATTCGTGCTGACCGACCGGCAGACCGGCGAGACCATCGTTCATGAAAGCTGGTTCGCGGGGCCCAAGAGGTGAGCATGAGCAAGTCGACCCGGCGTCCGGGGCACTGGTATCCCTGGATTTTCGTCGGAATGTTCGCGGTGGTGGTGGCGGTCAACAGCCTCCTTGCCTATTTCGCCACCTCGACCTTCAACGGTCTCGCGACCGAGGGCGCCTACGAGAAGGGTCTGGCCTACAACCAGGCCCTGGCCGGCGCCGCCGCCCAGGAGAAGCTGGGCTGGAGCGTCGAGGCCGAACTGGCCCCCGCCGGCGGCGAGCACGGCGGCACCGTCAACGTCGCCGTCACCGACCGCGACGGCGCGCCGCTCGACGGCCTCGACGTGACGGCGGTGTTCCGCCGGCCGACCCAGGCCGGCCACGACCAGACGGTGCGGTTCACGGCCGCCGGCGCCGGCCGCTACGTCGGCACGGTCGTGCTGCCCTTCCCCGGCCAGTGGGAGATGCTTCTCGTCGCCAACCGCGGCGACGATTCGTATCAGTCCGACCGGCGCATCATGGTGCCGTAGGGCGACGGGGAGCGCGGGTCTCCAGACCCGCAGCGCGCGTCCAAAGCCGGTTGCGCGTCTGGAGACGCGCGCTCCCCGAAGTCGCGTTGAAACTGGCGCCGACCGATGCAGACGATCGAGCAGACCCGTACCAAGGAATGCCTCCACTGCGGCAGCCCGGTTCCCGCGGGCAGCGCCGCCGACGCCGAGTTCTGCTGCCGCGGCTGCGAGGGCGCCTATCGCCTGGTCCGCGGCCTCGGCCTCGATTCCTATTACAACCGCCGCTGCATCGACCCCGCCGTCCGGCCGCTGAAGCCGGAAGACGAGGAGGCCGCCGTCGACTACGGCCTGCACGTCCGCGAACAGCCGGACGGCAGCGCCGAGCTCCATCTGATGGTCGAGGGCATCCACTGCGCCGCCTGCGTCTGGCTGATCGAGGCGGTGCTGGCGCGCCAGCCCGGCGTCGTCCAGGCCCGCGTCAACATGACCACCCGGCGGCTGACCCTGCGCTGGCGCGCCGACGAGAACGACGCCAACGCCCTGGTCGGCCAGGTCGCGGCGATCGGCTATCGCCTGATCCCCTACGACCCGGCGCGGGCGGGCAGCGAGCAGCAGCAGCACGAGAAGGAGCTGCTGCGGGCGATGGCGGTGGCCGGCTTCGCCGCCGGCAACGTCATGCTGCTGTCGGTGTCGGTGTGGGCCGGCCATTTCAGCCACATGGGCGAGGCGACCCGCACCTTCATGCACTGGGTATCGGCGCTGATCGCGCTGCCGGCCATCGTCTACGCCGGGCGGCCGTTCTTCCGCTCGGCCTGGCAGGCGGTGCGCGCCGGGCGCACCAACATGGACGTGCCGATCTCGCTGGGCGTGACGCTGGCCTCGGCGATGTCGCTGTGGGAGACGATGCGCTACGGCGAGCACGCCTATTTCGACGCCGCCGTGTCGCTGCTGTTCTTCCTGCTGATCGGCCGCTACCTCGACAGCCGCGCCCGCGGCCGCGCCCGCTCGGCCGCCGAGCATCTGCTGGGCCTGACCGCCAGCGCGGTGACCGTGGTCGACGAATCGGGCGAGCGCCGCATGATGCCGCCCGAGCAGGTGCGCGAGGGCATGACCGTGCTGGTCGCCGCCGGCGAGCGCATCGGCGTCGACGGCCGCGTCTCCGACGGCCTGTCCGACCTCGACACCTCGCTGATCACCGGCGAATCCAATCCGGTGGCGGTGCGCGCCGGCGACACCGTGTTCGCCGGCACCCTGAACCTCTCGGCGCCCCTGCGCGTCGCGGTCACCGCCGTCGGCGAGGGCACGCTGCTGGCCGAGATCGTCCGCATGATGGAGGTCGCCGAGCAGGGCCGCGCCCGCTACGTCGCGCTCGCCGACCGGGTCGCGCGCTACTACGCGCCGGTGGTCCACCTGCTGGCGCTCGGCACCTTCCTGGGCTGGACCCTGTTCAGCGCCATCGACTGGCAGATCGCGTTGCTCTACGCCGTGGCGGTGCTGATCATCACCTGCCCCTGCGCGCTGGCGCTGGCGGTGCCGGTGGTGCAGGTCGTCGCCAGCGGCCGCCTGCTGCGCCAGGGCATCCTGCTGAAATCGGCCACCGCGCTGGAGCAGGTCGGCCGCATCGACACGGTGGTGTTCGACAAGACCGGCACGCTGACCGTCGGCCGTCCCGAGCTGCGCCGCGACGGCGGCTGGTCCGACGACGACCTGCTCGCCGCCGCCGCCCTGGCCGGCGCCAGCCACCATCCGCTCGCCCGCGCGCTGGTCCGCGCGGCGCCGCCGGTCGCGGTGGCCGCCGGAGTCGTCGAGCATCCCGGCTGCGGCATGCGGGCGGGGACCGCGCGGCTGGGCAGCCGGCGCTGGCTCGGCATCGCCGACGACGCCGCCGCCGCCGGGCCGGAGCTGTGGTTCGAACGCCCGGGCCGGGCGCCGGTGCGATTCGTCTTCGCCGACGTGCTGCGTCCGGATGCCGCCGAGGTGCTGAAGCTGCTGGCGCGCAAGGGCCTGGCGGTCGAGCTGCTGTCCGGCGACCGTGCGCCGACCGTCGCCGCGGTGGCCGCCGAGCTGGGCATCGCCGACTGGCGCGCCGGCTGCACGCCCGCCGACAAATGCGCGCGGCTGGCCGAGCTGGCCGCGGCCGGGCGGCGGGTGCTGATGGTCGGCGACGGTCTCAACGACGCGCCGGCCCTGGCCGCCGCCGAGGTCTCGATGTCGCCGTCGACCGCCGTCGACGTCAGCCAGACCGCCGCCGACGTCGTGTTCCAGGGGCTGCGGCTGCGGCCGGTCGTCGAGGTCGTCGCCGTCGCCCGGCGCGCCGACACGCTGGTGAAGCAGAATTTCGGCCTGGCTTTCCTATATAATGTCGTGACCATTCCGCTGGCGGTGATGGGAATGGTCACGCCGTTGATCGCCGCGGTGGCGATGTCCACCTCGTCGATCGTCGTGATCGCAAACGCGTTGCGCCTTGCGCGCTCGAGGACCATATGAGCAACCTGCTGCTGCTGATTCCCGTCGCCCTGCTGCTGGGCCTCCTGGGCCTGGCGGCCTTCCTGTGGGCGTTGAAATCGGGGCAGTTCGACGATCTCGACGGGGCCGCGCATCGCATCCTGTTCGAGGACAACGATCCCCCGCCGCCGCCCGGACGGGGATAGCGGATGGCGGGACGGCTTGCGCCGGACCCGAAAGTTATATAACGGTAGCTAGTTGAATTCGCCCGCGGGTGAACGGGGCTGGGGTGATGCCGCCATTTGACCAGGTGAGCGATCGGGACAAGGCCGGCGAGCGCGAGCGGCCCGACCTCGGCAACCACCCTTGCGGGCGGTGCCAGATCGGCGAGATCGCGTTCTGCACCGGGCTCTCGGCGCAGGAGATTGCGCGCCTGTCGACCGTGGTCGGCCAGGTGCACATCCCCGCACACGCCGCGATCTTCAGCGAGGGCGAGCCGGCGGCGCACATGTTCAGCCTGGCGATCGGCACGGTGAAGCTCTACAAGCTGCTGCCCGACGGCCGCCGCCAGATCACCGCCTTCCTGTTTCCCGGCGACTTCTTCGGCCTCGCGGTCGACGGCACCTACGCCTACACCGCCGAGGCGTTGACGCCGGTGGTGCTGTGCCGCTTCCCGCGCCGCAAGCTCGACAGCCTGCTCGAGGAGGTGCCGCGCATCGAGAAGCGGCTGCTCGGCCTGGCGATCGACGAACTCGCCGCCGCCCACGACCAGATGCTGCTGCTGGGGCGCAAGACGGCCAAGGAGAAGGTGGCCTCGTTCCTGCTGATGCTGTCGCGCCGCGCCGTGCGCCGCGGCCTGGCGCCCAGCCCGATCGGCCTGCCGATGAGCCGCTCGGACATCGCCGACTATCTCGGCCTGACCATCGAGACCGTCAGCCGCACCCTGACCCAGCTCAAG
Organism: uncultured Rhodospirillaceae bacterium; assembly: GCA_964545205.1. Lineage (GTDB taxonomy): Bacteria > Pseudomonadota > Alphaproteobacteria > Rhodospirillales > Magnetospirillaceae > CAZJFH01. The sequence continues at coordinate 17,581 of CAZJFH010000064.1, read as the reverse complement.
CGCGACGCCATCATCGGCCTGCCCGACAGCGGCCATGCCGTGCTGTCCGACGTCGAACGCCTCAAGGGCATCGCCGAAGGCGGCTAAGCCGCGCTTTCGTTGCGCCGCGGGATCGGGTACAAGTCGGGCCCTGGGGGGCACCGATGGAGGCTGCCGTGAGCCGAGAAGTCAAGATCAAGCGCGTCACCACCCGCGACATCCGCGCGCGCAAGGGCGGCGAGCCCCTCGTCGTGCTGACCTGCTACACGGCGCCGATGGCCAAGCTGCTCGACCCGCATGTCGACGTGCTGCTGGTCGGCGATTCGCTGGGCATGGTGGTCTACGGCATGGAGACCACGCTGGCGGTGACCCTCGAGATGATGATCGGCCACGGCCAGGCGGCGATGCGCGGCTCGCAGCGGGCCTGCGTCATCGTCGACATGCCCTTCGGCTCGTACCAGGAATCGCCGCAGCAGGCCTTCCGCAGCGCCGCCCGCATCATGACCGAGACCGGCTGCGCCGGCGTCAAGCTGGAAGGCGGCGCCGAGATGGCCGAGACCATCCGCTTCCTGGTCGAGCGCGGCATTCCGGTGATGGGCCATGTCGGCCTGAAGCCGCAGATGGTCCACGCCCTGGGCGGCTTCCGCTCGCTGGGCCGCGAGGAGGCCGAGGCGGCGCAGATCCTGGCCGACGCCCGCGCCGTCGCCGCGGCCGGCGCCTTCTCGATCGTCGTCGAGGGCACCGTCGAGCCGGTGGCGCGCCGGCTGACCGCCGACATCCCGGTGCCGACGATCGGCATCGGCGCCTCGCCGGCCTGCGACGGCCAGGTGCTGGTGACCGAGGACGTGCTGGGCCTGTTCACCGAGTTCACGCCGAAATTCGTCAAGCGCTACGCCGATCTGGCCGACACCGTCGCGAAGGCGGCGGCGGATTACGCCGCCGACGTCAAGGCGCGCCGGTTCCCGGCGCCCGAGCACTGCTTCGGCGTCAAGAAGGGCTGAGGCGATGAACGGCTCGCTCGACATCGTCCGCGGCGTCGCGGACCTGCGCCGCACGGTGGCGGAGTGGCGGCGCGCCGGCCTGCGCGTGGCCCTGGTGCCGACGATGGGCGCCCTGCACGCCGGCCACCTGTCGCTGGTCGGCCAGGGCCTGCGCGAGGCCGATCGCGTCGTCGCCAGCGTCTTCGTCAACCCGACCCAGTTCGGCCCCAACGAGGACTTCGCCGCCTATCCGCGCCAGGAGACGCGCGACGCCGCCATGCTGGCCGAGGCCGGCGCGCATCTGCTCTACGCCCCGGCGGTGTCCGAGATGTATCCCGACGGCTTCGCCACCACGGTGACGGTGACCGGCGTCTCGGCGGGGCTGTGCGGCGACGTGCGGCCGGGGCATTTCCAGGGCGTCGCCACGGTGGTCGCCAAGCTGCTGCTGCAGGCGCTGCCCGACGTCGCCCTGTTCGGCGAGAAGGACTGGCAGCAGCTGCAGGTCATCCGCCGCATGGTGCGCGACCTCGACGTGCCGGTGCGCGTCCACGGCGTGGCGACGGTGCGCGAGTCCGACGGCCTGGCGATGAGCTCGCGCAACGCCTACCTGACGCCGGACGAGCGCCGGGCGGCGCCGACCCTGTACCGCGTGCTGTCGGCCCTGGCCGACACCCTGCGCGGCGGCGACGAGGCGGCGGCGCCGCACCTGGCCCGCGCTCGCGCCGAGCTCGAGGCCGCCGGCTTCGGCCCGGTCGACTATGTCGAGCTGCGCGCCGCCGAATCGCTGGAGCCGCTGGAGCGCGCCGACCGCCCGGCGCGCCTGCTCGCCGCCGCCCGGCTCGGCCGGGCGCGGCTGATCGACAACGTCGCGGTGTGACGCCTCATACCCGGACGCCTTTGAACAGACCGAATCATCGTCGCCCCCGCGGAGGCGGGGGCCCATTTTCCAGAGGCTTCGACGAGGGTCTCCGGCGCGGGGAGCGCCCGGCGCCTCTGGCAAATGGATGCCGGCCTTCGCCGGCATGACAGCAAGTCCGTTCAAACGCGGAACGGTATCAAACCTCGTTCGGCTCGCAGTCCCAGGGGAACACCACCCAGACGTCCTGGTCGACGTCGACGGCATGGGTGTCGCACAGCGGCCGGCCGTCGGGCTTGGCGTAGACGGTGGCGTAGTGGGCGCGCGGCAGCATGCGGCGGACGGTGCGCGCCGTGGCGCCGCTGTCGACGAGGTCGTCGACGATCAGCCAGCCCGCGCCGTCGCCGTCGATCTCCTTGAGAACGCAAAGATCGCCCTGCACGCGCTCGGAATAGCTGGCGACGCAGACCGTGTCGACGTGGCGCAGTTCCAGGTAGCGGGCGATCAGGCCGGCTGGAATCAGGCCGCCGCGGGCGACGGCGACGATGCCCTTGAACGGGCCTTGCGTCGCCAGCCGCCGCGCCAGCGCGCGCACGTCGCGGTGCAGGTCGGTCCAGGTCAGGGTGACGGAGGTGGCGGCGCTGTAGTCGTGGCTCATGGTCGGGCCCGCTGTTCGTGATGCCCCGATATAGGCAGTCCGGGCAGCCGAGCGCAATGGCGTACACGCGCTGGACGGCCGCGCCGCGATGCCGCAATATGCGGCAATCCTGGGGGAAGCTCGATGCTGCATTCATGCATGGCGGCGCGCGGCATGATCACGGCGCCGCATCACCTCGCCGCCCAATCCGGTCTGGCGGTCCTGCGCGAGGGCGGCAACGCCATCGAGGCGGCCGTCGCCGCCGCCGCGACCATCGCGGTGGTCTATCCGCACATGAACGGCCTTGGCGGCGACGGCTTCTGGCTGATCGCCGAGCCGGGCCGGCCGCCGGTCTCGATCGACGGCGCCGGCGCCGCCGCCGCGGCGGCCGATCCCGCCTTCTACGAGGCGCGCGGCGCCCGGTCGATTCCGCGCCACGGCCCGCTCGCCGCGACCACCGTCGCCGGCACGGTCTCGGGCTGGCAGGCAGCGCTCGAAATCAGCACCCGCTGGGGCGGCCGGCTGCCGCTGTCGCGGCTGTTCGCCGACGCGATCCACCACGCGCGCGCCGGATTCGCCGTGACCGACGCGCAGAACGAGGCGACCCGGCGGCTGCGCGACGACCTCGCCGACGCCCCGGGATTCGCCCAGCATTTCCTGGTCGACGGCGCCGTGCCGGCGGTCGGCGCCACGATGACGCTGCCGCGCCTGGCCGACACCCTGGAGCGCCTGGCCGCGATGGGGCTCGACGACTTCTACCGCGGCGGGCTCGGCCACTACATCGGCGCCGAACTGCAGCGCCTGGGCAGCCCGCTGGTGTCCGAGGACTTCGCCCGCCACCGCTCGGTGCGGCGGCGGCCGCTGTCGCTGCCGCTGGCCTGCGGCACCGTCTACAACACGCCGCCGCCGACCCAGGGCCTGGCGTCGCTGATGATCCTGGGGCTGTTCCAGCGCCTCGGAGTCGCCGCGGCCGAGGGCTTCGAGCACGTCCACGGCATCGTCGAGGCGACCAAGCAGGCGTTCCGCGTGCGCAACGCCCACGTCACCGATCCCAGCTACATGACCATCCACGCCACCACCTATCTCGCCGACGGCCCGCTGGACCGCCTGGCCGCGGCGATCGACCGCCGGCGCGCGGCGCCGTGGCCGGACGGCGGCGAGCCCGGGGACACGGTGTGGATGGGCGTCGTCGACGGCCAGGGGCGCGCGGTCAGTTTCATCCAGAGCCTGTTCACGGCGTTCGGCTCCGGCCTGGTGCTGTCGGACACCGGCCTGGTCTGGCACAATCGCGGCATGAGCTTCGGGCTCGACCCGGCCGGCACCAACTTCCTGCGGCCGCGGCGCAAGCCGTTCCACACCCTGAGCCCGGCCCTGGCCCTGCTCAAGGACGGCCGCACCATGGTCTACGGCACGATGGGCGGCGAGGGCCAGCCGCAGACCCAGGCGGCGGTGTTCAGCCGCCACGTGCTGTTCGGCCAGAACCTCCAGCAGGCGATCACCGCGCCGCGCTGGGCGCTGGGCCGCGGCTGGAGCGGCCCCGAATCCGACCTCAAGCTGGAATCGCGCTTCGATCCGGCGCTGGTCGAGGCGCTGCGCGGCGCCGGCCACCAGGTCAGCGTCGTGGCGCCGTTCGACACCCTGATGGGCCATGCCGGCGCCGTCGTCCGCCATCCGTCGGGGATGATCGAAGGCGCCGCCGACCCGCGCGGCGACGGCTCGGTGGCGGCGTTCTGAACGCAAGACGGGGCGCCGAAGCGCCCCGTTTCCGCATGCCGTCGCCTGGCGCCTCAGCGCACGAAGACGTGGACCTCGCCGGTGCTGGCGGCGTCGCTCTGGATCGCCGACAGGCGCACCCGGTTCGGCGGCAGGCCCATGTTGGTCAGGGCGCGCAGCACGCTCTCGGCGTTGCGGCGCGCGCTGGTGGCGCCGAGCGCGGTCTGGCCGGGGCTGCCCTTCTTGGGCGACACGGCGACGACGTCGAAGCTGGCGTTCGGCTTGCGCTCCAGCGCGCTCTTGGCCGCCGAGTACAGCGCCGATTCGTACTGCACCTTGGGCTTGTCGAACTTGATGACCACCAGCGGCCGGTCGCCGGCGCCCGGCGCCTCGGACATCGTCATCGCCGCCGGCATCGGCGCCAGCTGGACGCCGAGATTCGAGCCGTAGAGCTGGCCGGTCTGGATGGCGACCGCCAGGGTGTTGAGGTCGCTCTTCTCGTTCGAGACGTACTGCTGCTGGCGGGTGATGTCGCCCGACAGTTCGGACAGCAGGCGCTCGATCGACACCAGGGCGCGGTTGACCTCGTCTTCCAGCAGGCGGAGCTGGCGGTGGTCCTCCTCGACCGCGCCCGACAGCCCGCGCGCCGCCTGGACGGCGTTGAGCAGGTAGGCGGCCATCGACGAGGTCGAGCCGACGTCGGTCGACAGCCGGTTCATCTGCAGGATGTCGTTGCCGATCTGGTCGAGCTCGGCCTGGGCTTCCTTCCACTGCTGCATCAGCACCGGGTTGCCCGGCGTGGTGCCGACCTGCAGGCGCGCGTTGATCGCCGCGACCGTGCCGTGGTAGCGCTGCGAATCCTGCACCGTCTGCGCCCGGATCGCCTGTAGCTCGGCGCCCTGGGTGGCCAGGGTGGACTGAAGCTGCGCCAGTTCCGATTTCAGGCTGCTCACCTTCTGGCCGACGAAGGTGCCGGTGGACGGCAGTTCGGCGACCAGCGACGCCGGCGCCGCCGCGGCGGCGACGGGGGCGGCGGCGGTCGGATAGACCTGGATTCGCTCGGATGGGGCCGCGGGCTGTTGCGCCTCGAGCGACGGAAACAGAGCGTCCTCGGCCATCGAGCATCCGCCCAGAAGAATCGCCGTGCAGAACGCCACGGCTTGCGCCTTCTTAACTGCCATTGCGACCGGACACCCTCTGTCTTGGAACCCGCGGCGGGAGCACGACTTACGCTGATTGTCTAAAGAAATTCCGCAATTCCCCCTGCGGTTCGGCAGTGTAACCAAAGGATAGTGCCGGGACAAGCCGGATTTACCGGCCGCCGGCGGCCGACCCCGGGGGGCCGATTTTTCGGCTTGCTTCCCCCGAAATCATCGACTATGGTCCCGGTCCTTCGCGGGGCGATGCCCCGGGAAAAGCGCCCGTAGCTCAACTGGATAGAGCATCAGACTACGGATCTGGAGGTTAGGGGTTCGAATCCTCTCGGGCGCGCCACTTATCCCCTTGAGCCGCAAGGCCGAAACGACAGCCCCGCCAGCGTGCGGGGCTTCGTCGTTTTCGGCGGCCCACGCCTATCCCCCGCGCCGCGTTCGGGTGGTGGTTGCGGCCGGTTGAGGGCGCCCGTCCCCGAGTGTTTGCAATCGGCCCACCGGCCCGCCCACGGGTGTCCCACGGTGCCATCCGAGCATCGTCTGTGCGACCAAGAAAAGAATGGACTGGAAGGGGCCATCGGCCCCTTCCAGTCTATGCGGCGTCTGGTGGCGGCAGCAGGTCCCAAGCCCGCGCGGCGACCGTCGCCGTTTCGACCAGCCGCTGCGGCGCGTGGTGGGCGTAGCGAGCGGTAGTCGACAGCTGCGAATGTCCGAGGATGACGCCTATCTCGTTCAGCGGAACCGCGCTGTTGGCGAGCGCGGAGGCAAACGAATGCCGCAGATCGTGCACGCGCAGGTCTGGCAGTAATCCTGCCTTCTTCTTGGCCCGGGTCCAGGCGCTGCGCACATCCTCAAGCGGCTGACCTTCCTTTCTGCCGGGGAACACGTAGCCGCCGTCGCCCTCCCACCGCCGCTCCATCTGCATGGTCAGGACCCGGATCGCCAGCGGCGACAGCGGTATGTGCCGTGGCTTGCCCGACTTGGACTTCGGCACGGTGAGCAGCCGCCGATCGAGGTCCACGTAATCCCACCTGGCCTTCAGCACCTCGTTCTTGCGCGCCCCGGTGACGACCAGCAGCATCAGCGCGGCGGCCGCCTCCCGGTGTGGCTCCTCGTCCAGCGCCCGTACCAGGGCCTGCGTCTCCTGAGCGGTGAGATAGACGTCCCGATGCTGCTCGGGCAGCATCCCGGGGCTGCTGGCAGGATTGACGCCGGCGTACAGCTGCCAGCGCAGTGCAAGATTGAACAGGTTTCTTACCGTGGCGAGATGCCTGTTGACGCTGGAGTTCGAGAGCTTCTCGTCCATCAGCCTGCGGCGGAACGAAGAGACGTCCGCCGCCGTCACCTCGTCAAGCGCCTTGCCGCCGAGGCTGGCGGTGATGCGCCGGCAGTAGGCCTCGGTGTTGCGCCAGCTGCCCAGCCGCTCGCGGATGTGCGGCAGATACCGACCTGATAGGAAGGCGGCGACGGTAGGGATGGCCTTCTTCTTCTCAGCCTCGGCGACCGGGTCGCCGCCGAGGCTGGTCTCGGCCTTGAGCTGCTCGGCGCGGCGGCGGGCCTGCTCCAGGCTGATGTCGCCGATGCGACCAAGCTTGATCTCCCGCGCCCGCCCGCGGCTATCGCGGTATCGGAAATACAGCGTGACGGTGCCGCGGCGGAACTCGGCGATCAGACCCTTGATGCGGCTGTCGAACAGCCGCACCTTGGCTTGGCCGTCGGGAATCGGCGGCGGGCTGGCCAGCACCGCCTTGGTGATGTGCACGGCCGGCATGTCACAGCACCACGCCCGCTACGTCGGCGAGCCGCACCGGGTGGAAGTGGCGGTCGCGCTCGATGCGCAGGCCACCCGGCCCGCGCACCGCTTCGAGTTCGTCGAGGGCGAAGTAGCCGGCCTCCTGCTCGTGGCCAAGCACCCAACCCCAGCACAGATGCTGGCCGGGGTCGTACTCGATGGCCAGCCAGGTCCAGCTGGTCCAGGGCGCGAAGAACTTGACCTGGGCGGTCTTGTCGGCGAGCGGGACCTTCTCCGTCTCGTAGAGCGCCGGCAGGCGCGCGATATCGGCCGCGGTCAGCAGCGTCATGGTGGTCTCCTGTGTTCCGGTGTGGAAGGTGTCAGCCGCCGAACTGGCGCAGGCGGGCGACGAGCTTGGCGTCCGCGGCCATGGCCGCCTGAACGGCGGCGCGGGCGCGGTTCAGGTACGGCCGCTGCGTCCTGGTCGCGGCGGCGTCGGCGAACAGCTGGTCGAGCACGATCAGAAGCTGCTCGGGGGTGATCCCGGCCTCCCGGGCCTCGGGGTCCGGGCAGAGCGGCAATTCGTGCCCGGCCCGCACCGCAACCGTCCAGGGATATGGCGACGGCGCCGGGCCGGGCGCGAGCTTCACCCGCCCGTTCGGCGAATGGCCGAGGCGGCGGTGCTCGGCGGCGAGCGCCAGCTCCAGCTGGCGCCGGACCTCGCTGGCGAGGGGACCGAGGCGGCGGTCGACCTCGGCCCGCGCGCGCTCGACCGCAACATGGAGCAGGTCGCATGCCGCCCAGGCGTCCACGGCTGGGTCGGGATCGAGCCCGACCAGGATGCCGTGGCCGTCGTCGCCGGTGTCGAGCACGACGCCGAACCAGGGTAGCGGGTGCTTCGGCGGCAGGTCGGTCTTGGTGAACAGCACGAAGCGGCCGTCGCGGCCGTCGCGCCGGAGGACGATGTCCTCGTCCCTGATGTCGATCATGGCGGTGGCCTCACGTGGTGAAGAGCAGCCATGCGCCGTCCGACACCACGCTGACGGCGATCCCCTCCTGGACGCGCCAGCAGTGGACCTCGTCCTCGGTGTCGTCGGCGTTGATGGCGAGCAGGTCGTCGGGCTGGCGCACGTCGATGCCGAGGCTGGCGAGGTAGGGCAGGAGGTGTAGCGGGTCGTCGCCGGCGGCGAGCGCGTCGGCGAACGCGATGGTTTGGGCGACCGGCAGGTCGTCGGGGTCGTCGGCATAGAGTGCCAGCAGCTCGGCAAAGGGCGGCACGGGATCGTCGCCGCCCGGGTCGGGTGTGGTCATGGGCTTCTCCAAAGCGAAAAGCCCGCCGGGCGTGCCGGCGGGCTTTAGGGGGGCGGGTCGAGTGGTAGAGGGTCAGGCGGCCTTGGCGTAGTCGATGGCGCGGGTCAAGGCGCGCAACTTGAACTGCCGCGCTTCGCCGTACCAGGCGGAGGACAGGCGGGTGTCGGCGCCGCGGCCCAGCCGGTGGTCGGCGAGCCAGGTGACGGCATTGACGGCACCCCACCAGGTCCCCTCGGCCGAGCGCATCTCGGCGCCGGGCTGGACGGTGAGCGCGTCGAGGGCCTGGCGCACCCTCGGCCGCGCCGCCAGGGCGTCGATGTCCTCGTTGGCGGCAAGCGCCGGCTCGAACACCTCGACGAAGAAGCGGCGCACCGCCGCGTCGTCGTAGCGCCGGGCCGCCAGGAACGCGGAAGCCTCCTTGAACTCGGCCAGCTGGTTGCGCGCGAGCCCGAGCGCCGCCCGGGCCTTGTCGGCGTCGAAGGCGGTGAAGTGGGCGTGCCGATAGACGCCGGCCGACTCGCCGGCGAGCGCCATCGCCAGCGTGTTGGCGCAAACGACGCGGATCGGCGTGAACTGCGCGACCAGCGCGGCGTTGGGCGTGTGCGGGTTGGTGAACAAGAGATGCCCGCTGACCTCGTCGCCGCCGTCCAGGGCGAAGCCGTCGCGGATCGAGGCCAGCGCCCAGACTCGGGTGCCGCCGCCGAGCGAGCCGGCGGTCTCCAGCTTCATGTCGCCGGCCTCGACGAAGCGGCGGAAGAAGTCCAGCGCCTCGTGGTTCTGCACCGGCTGGTAGCCGGCGCCGACCACCGACAGCACCTTGCCGTCGCTGCTGCGCGTCAGCGCGGCGTGGCTGGGCACGGCGACCTCGGCTCCATCTTCCAGGTGCGTCGTCAGCGGGCGCTTCGACACGGTCCAGTCGAGCCCGGCGGCGGCGAGCATGGCATCCACGCCGATCTCGTCGGGAACGGGTACGCCGAGGCCGTGCCAGGGCGGGGTGTTGGCGAAGGCCATGGTCTCGATCTGATGGGCCATGGGGCAGGTCTCCTCGAAATGAAAGGCCCCACCGGCGAAGACCGGCGGGGCTCAGGGGGATGGTTGTTGGGATCAGGCCGGCTCGGCGAATACCAGGTACTCGCCGGCATGACCAGGGATGACTATGGTGGTGTGCTCGGTCGCATCGGGATCGGCGCGTCGGGCTTCCAGCTTCAGGTCGACGCCATACAGGCGCAGCGACGAGACCAGGACGCCGTCGTCGCCGTCGACCGCCGGCTCGAACGGCCAGACGGGCGCGATGGTGGCCGGCGGCGGCTCCTTGCGGCCGATGCCCTGAGTGCCGGCATCGAGTACGGCGTCCACAGCGATCTCGCCGAGGTCTTGTCGCAAGTCCTGGATCAAACTTGCGGCCGTGCCGGCCGGCGGCGCCGGCATGAGCACCGGCCCGTGAATTAATCCGAGCTGTTCGAGGCCGTCGAGCAGCATTCGCAGGCTGCTGATCTCGCTGGCGCTGGCGGCGGACTGATGGAACTGCAGCTTGCCGTCGAGACAGCGGACGAAGCCGACGAGGCAAGGAGGCGTCGGCGGCTTGGCGGCAGGGGCGGGGGTGGTCATGCTCGTCTCCAAAATGGAAAAGCCCGCAGGCGGCGAGGCCTGCGGGCGCGGATCAAGGCGGGTGATGTGGTCAGCTACGCGGCGACGCGTCGCGGCAGGCCTCGACGAGGGCCTTGGCCGCCTCTATGGCGACGAGAACGACCGGAATCCATGGGTTCATTGACATCCTCCGTCAATTGGCGCGATGGGCCGGCGCACGCCGGCTCATCCTAATGACATATGGCCGAGCGATGGGTCCGATACGGCGCCGATCCGGCTATCGCTGCGGTGCTAGTTGACGGAGATGTCCTGCCTTGCAGATCCCTTCATTCTTCACGCGGGGCTTTGGGTCTGGGCATCCAAGAAGCTGACCAATTCGGACCAGCGATAGCGGACGACGCGGCGAGACAGCATCAGGTAAGACGGGCCCGCACCGCTGGAGCGCCACCGCTGCAGCGTGCCGACGGTGATGCCGAGGTGCGCGGCGGCTTCCTGCGGCGTCAGCACGTCCTGCGGTTTGCGCTCCAGCGCGGCGACCGGGCCGGGCGGTGGAGCTGCCGGCCGCGAAGCGGTGGCCGGCGGGATAGCAGGCTGGACGACGGGCTGGGCCGCCGGCTTGATCTTGCGGATCATTGAGACCTCGATGGATTTTGGCGATTGGCAGCGGCAGGCTCGTCCCGGCGATGCCAATGGACTGTTACGAGCGCAAGGTGCCGGATGGCGCTTCATTATCGCCCACTTGACGGTGGACAGGCGGATGTGGTGCCCGCTCGCCCATCGGCGCTGTCGCCAGGGGCGCCGTCCCTCGGATAGCGGACCATGGCCGATGCGTTGGCGCGCCATCACACCGCGCTCTGTCCGGGCGGCCGCTCGCTCGTCCAGTGCCAAATTGGCGGCGGGTGCGCGAACAGGTAATTGCGCGTTCGCGCGCGCGGCGCGCATTCGCGCGTCCGCGTCTTTGTTGGAGCACCGACATGATCAAGGTTGTGACCTTCTCCGCTCGAAAAGGCGGGGTCGGCAAGACGCTGCTGACCGCGTCGATGGCGGTCCTCGCCAGCCAGCAGGCGCCGACCGCCATCATCGACCTCGACCCGCAGGGCTGCTTAACCGCGTGGTTCGACCGTCGGTCGCTTCGCGAGCCGATCCTGGCCGAGGTTCGGCCCGAGACACTGCAGCAAGCGCCTGGCGAGATGGCGGCGCGTGGCTGCGAGTGGCTGTTCATCGACACGCCGCCCGGCTTTGGCGACATCGTCGCCGAAGCGATGGTCCTCGCCGACCTGGTGGTGGTCCCGACGAAGCCCGGCGAACTCGACATCGAGGCCACCCTCAAGACGGTCGCCATGGCCGAGGCGTTGGACGTGGCCTATGCGGTTCTGCCCAACGACGCGACCTTCCGCAGCCGGGCAATGGGCGAGGCGATCAACTACTACCGCGACGCCGGCCTGCCGCTGCTGTCAGCCGTTCATCACCGCGTCAACCTGATGCTGCGCAAGGGGCTGGCACTGCCGGAGCGGTCGCCGAACTGCACCGGCAGCCGGGAGCTCAACCGAGCCTGGCAGGAACTGCAGGCGCTGGTGGGTGGCGGGGTGTCGGCATGAAGTCGCCGCCGACGAGAACGGCACGGCCGATCACCGAGCCGCTGGTGCCGCCGGTCAGGCCAGTCGGCTCGCCCACGCGCCGGATCGGCGTCGGCCTGGATCAGGAGAGGTACGTCAGGTTCAAGGCTTTCGTGGCCGGCAGCGGGCTCAGCGGCGAGCAGGTGATCATCATCGCGCTGGACCGCCTGATGTCCGGCCGATGACAGGTCGCGCCCCCCGAACAGGGCAATAGGGACGTGCATTCGCCGGACAGCGGCCGCTGCGCCCGGATGACGATGGCACGACCGATGCGGGGAACGGCGCGCGCCGTTCCCCGCGACCACGTCGGCTTTCACATGCGAGTTGTCGCCTTGTCCGGGACGGTTCTTGGCAGGTATTCGGCGGCCTCTCCAGTCATGGGAACAGGCAGGCCGGAACCGATTCCGCCAATGCCATGACATCTGAGGTGAAGGGGGGCCTCGTTGCGCCGGGGCTCAGCGCCGCTTCCGCACGTGCTTGCCGCCCCGGGCGATGTCGTGGCCGCCGGAGTCTTCGCCAGAGAGCCCCCCGAATCCGCTGCGGAGCACGAGGCCCCCGGACACGCGAAAGCCCCGCCGGGAGAATTGGCGGGGCTTGGCACGTCAACGGTTTTGGCTGTCGGTCGCCGTACTGGTCGTTACCCGACCAGCCAGGAAGGCCTCGACGTCCGGCTGGCGGTAGCGGATGACCTTGCGTGACACCCTGACGAAGGGCGGACCGTCGCCGGTTATGCGCCAGCGCTCCAGGGTCTTGGTCGTCACCCCGAGAGCCCCGGCCAACTGGCCCGGCGTCAGCATGGGCGGGCCGAACAGGTCGGCGACATCGGGCTCGGGGGAAACGTCAGTCATGGTCGTGCTCCAGAAAGGGGGGCGCGGAGGAGACTTCCCAGACCTCGGCGGCGATGCTGGCCGTCCGGATCAGGCGATCGGGGGCGTGGTGGGCGTATCGGGCGGTGGTGGAGAGCTGGCTGTGGCCAAGCAGCACTCCGACCTCGTGAAGCGGGATGCCGCGGTTGACCAAGGCCGAAGCGAAGCTGTGCCGCAGGTCGTGCAGGCGCATGTCGGCCGGGAGCCTGGCGACGGCCTTGACGCGCTCCCAAGCCCTGCGCACGGTGCTCAGGGGCTTGACGGGGCTGCGGCCTGGGAAGATGTAGCCTGCGGCCGCCCGCGGTCCCCGGTGCAGCAGGAGAAGCCGCTTGGCCGCCGGGGATAGAGGGATGCGATGGGGGCGCCCGCTCTTGGCGCGCGGCACCAGAAGCAGTCCTCGGCCGAAGTCGATGGCCTCCCAGGTGGCGTTGAGGATTTCCGACTTGCGTGCGCCGGTCAGCATCAGCAGGCCGATGGCGACGGCCGCCGCACGGTCGGGCTCGTCGGCCAAGGCTGCGATCAGGGCCCTTCCCTGGCCAGGTGTAAGGTAGCGGTCGCGGGCCTGCTCGGGCAGCATGCCCGGTGAGGCGGCGGGATTGGCGGCCCGGACGTAGCCCCAGGCGCGGGCCTTGTTGAAGGCCATCCGGGCAAAAGCCAGATGCCGGTTGACCGTGGCGGCAGAGAGCCCCTCGGCCAGAAGGCCGTTTCGGAAGACGTCGATGTCCCTCGGGGCCACCTCGTCGAGATGGCGGCGGCCCAGCACATGCTTGAGGCGGCGGGCGAAGGCCTCGTAGGTCACGGCACCGCGCAGGTGCTCGCGCACGTGCGGCATGAGCCGCTCGTCCAGGAACTCGGTGACGGTCGGGATGGCCCGCTGGCGGTCCCGCTCGGCCGCCGGGTCGCCACCCAGGGCAACCATAGCACGCAGTTCCTCGGCCCGGCGGCGCGCCTGGGCGACAGTGACGTCGCCATAGCGGCCGAGAGTGAGGGTGCGCTCGCGGTGACGGACGTCGAAGTAGCGGAACCGGAAGGTGGCCCGGGTCGGGGTGAACTCGACGCTAAAGCCCGTGCAGACGTCGTCGTGGACGCGCACGCGCCGCTTGCCGGCCCGGATGGGCGGCGGGTGTTTCAGGAGATCGTTGGTGACCTTGGTGATCATGTTTCTCTCTTGCCTGTCGTTGAGCGTCCCGAGGCCGTTGACGGGACATTCTCCTAGGCGTGAACCTGCGTGAACCGGCGCGCCAGCGACTGCTGTCGACGTCCTCCCGCTGCCGAGGTATTCCCAAAATCAGTACCTTACAAGGTGGTCAGGGTTGCCTTAACCGCTGCGCATCACGCCTCTCCGGATCAGTTCTACCTAACACACCCGCGGTCGGTTCACGCCGGTTCACGCCTTCTAGTTCGACGGCTCGATCACGGGCCATGGCGAGAGGAGAAGAAGGTGGTAGAGCATGTAGATGGCAGGATGCCGGACGTCCTGCTGGATCGGCTGGTGTTCGGCGCCGATCTGGAAATGCAACCTACCGTCAGGCTGGCAGCGTTCGTTCATCGTCTTGTCGCCGAGGAAGTCGGGCGACTTGCTGGTCCCGTAAGGCTCGGGCGGGCGACGCTGGATATAGACTGTCCGGTAGAGGGATTGAGCTTTGGAGGCGTCGGCCATGTCGGTGGACGCCTTCACCTTCATGAGGACGAGCGCCGCCTGCGCGTTTTGCCGGCAAGTTCCTTTGAGATCAATGGCATGCGCCTGCTTCGGAGCAGGATCGATGAACCGCCGGGCGGTGGTCTCGCAGGAGACAACTTCATCGGCCCCTATGACGCCGGATGGACGGATCTGTTCGAGGTACAGGCCGTCTGCATTGCAGAGACGCTGGAAACCGTTGTGGCGGCGCTCGCTGAGTTCTGTGGCGCACGGGAGCCTCCTGTCGGGCGCCTGCGCCTGCGCTGGGGCGAGATTTGCCGCGATCTCCCTGTAGTTGACGCGCCTCGCGGGGCTCGTCAACTCGCCGCGACGTGGTTTGGTGGCGAGCGCCGGGTGCAGCAGAACTACCGCGGTCGCTGCGAGTTGCTGGGTATCTTGCCGACGGTTGCCTGGGGGGTGGGGAGCAGAACATCTCCCGTCACCAAGGTCTACGCGAAAACTCGCCACCTGCTCCGGACCGAGGTTACGGTGCAGAGACCGGAGGCCGCGGCGCAACTGGTGACCGGGGGGCGTCACGCCGCAGGCGTCGATGTGGTGCCGAAGGGCGAAGCCCTGATGGACCTGCTCCGGCGGCTGGGCACAGCCGCCATTCCGCACCTCGACGAGGCACAAGACGCTATGGAGGCGGTAGAGGCACCGCCGGCCTTCGCAGGGGACTTGATGGTGCGCTTGGCCCCTTTGACGGCAGTCGCATCGCCTGGTCCGCGGGCAGGCCGTCCGGTTTCTGCTGAAACCCAGGCTGCAGCGCGCGAGGCCCTGGAGAGCCTTCTGCTCATTGGGCGAGCCAGCGTCAGGGGCATGCGGAGCAACACGGCGTTGCGCCGGGTCTTGGATGACCTGGCTGAGGGAACAGATGCCCTCCTGCTACGTCAGGGGCGGCACGGGACGTTGTACGTGCTGCGGCCCGAGTGGACTGACGCGGCGAGGCGGATCGGCGGCGTGGGCCGAGGCTTTCAGCGCGCCTGATCCCACTGCATCGTCATAGCTACCGTTGACGACTGGCGCCGGGGCAAACCGCCCCGGCGCCGACGCCTTTCTAAAGATCGCCGAGGCCCACCTCTGTGGCCGTCGAGCCGTCTTCGCCGCGGCCGACTTCCTCGACATCCCCGCTGGCCGCCGGCCGCTTCAGGCGGATGCCGAGGTAGAACGGCTTGCCGTTCGCGGCCTTGCGCTCGGCACCGTACAGCTCCTGCAGCCGATCCGAGAGCGGCCTCATGCGCGTCGAGGACGTCCAGGAGTTGGTATCCAAGCCCATGTCCTGAGCAAGCCGGCGAAGGGCGATCTGGAGGTCCGTCGTCCAGACCCGTTCACCGGGCGCGACCTCGATCGCTGTCCGCACAAGGATTTCCTCCGGCTGCGCCTTGAACTGCATCCGCAGAACCTGCTCCTCGTTGTCAGTCGGCAGCGTGAACCGCCCCCGCTGCCAGACGTCCTGCGCGGCCTCAACCAAGTAGTTGAGGATACCGGGGGCCTCGGTCCAGCATTCCTCCAGGAAGTCCTCGTTGAGTTCCTGGTCCGAGATCGCGGCGCCGACGCGGAGGGCGATTAGGCGGCGGTGGATGGACGGGTCGCGATCCCCGATGGTCGGCGGCGCGTTGCAGGCCAGCAGGTGCAAGGCGTGCGGGGTGAAGGTCACCGACTGGCCGTAGACCTCCCTGGCCGTCACCGGCTCGTGGCTGGCGATGAGCTTGAAGTGGTGCCCCGCGATCGCCCGGCTGGTCGAGGCGTCGAGCTCGGTCACCGTGTTTAGTCGAACGCCACGGAACTTGGCGCGGTGCTTCTCGTCCGACCACAGCCCGGGCGGGATGCTCGCCTGAGCGTAGGCGGGCACCAAGCCTTGGCTGAGGCGGACCAGCGTGCTCTTCCCGGACCGCGGCGGCCCGATGAGGATGGCCACGCTGCGCACGTTGTCCTTCTTCGGCATAAAGCCAAAGATAGCCGCGGCCAGAAACTCGACGAAGCAGTTCGCCTTCTCCTCGTCGTCGCCCATGATCCGTATGAGTCCGGCGGCAAAAGTTTCCGCCTCCGCTCCCGGGTCGTAGGCCGCATCCAACTGGAACCGGCAGCGGTGGTCGAGGCTGTGCGGCTCCGGCCGGACTTCGCCGGTAGCCTGGTCGAGCCGCAGGAAGAGGTTCTTCGCGTTGATGCCGGGGGGCGCGCTGGCGAAGAAGTCGTCTTCCGCTGCAAAAAGCGTCTGGACCCGCCGGATGACTTCCCGGCGGTCGCTGGCCTTCCGGGTCATCGGATGGCTTGGGAATCGCCGCAGCAACTCCTGCTCCAGGGTGTCGAGCGAGCGCTTATGCCATCTCGGCGCGAGCGGACTGCCGTCGCCCGGGTAGAGCCACCCGGCCCCCTCGCACACGACGAACCGGTGCGTGTCTCCGCCCATTTCATGGACCAGGGCGCGGGCGAGGTCGTCAACCGTCTGCAGGAACCCGTGGGCCTTGAAGTAGCAGGCTGCGTCCTGCTTCAAGGCCCGCAGCACCTTGCTGCTGAAGCCGCCGTTCTCCATCAGCGCCTCATCCAGCATCGCCGCCTCGCCGGCCGGCAGCCTCCGGGCCTCGGCCAGTATGGCCCGCGCGTCCCCCTCGTGCTCGACATGGGTGGCGCGGGCGTAGAGATGGTCGAAGCCGGGCGCGATGTCGCTAAGGGCGGGGGCCGGGGCCGTCTGGCCCCCTGAGGCTTCGGTCGGCGGCGGCGATCCGCTAACCCCACCACGGTACGGCGAGGGGCGGTCGTCCTGGGGAGGCATGTCTGCCTCCGCAGCGGGTTCAGGAGTCCTGGTGTCGTGGGACGTCATGTGGTTAACCTCTCGGGTGTTGCGTCTGTGGCTTTCGAGCCACCCCTTAAGGCGTGAATCGGCGTGAATTGACGACGGTGTGATCCTGTGACCGGGCCTGCGGATGAAGTAGAGGTTGGGTGGGTTCCGCTGCGGCGGCTCTTTTCCCACTCACTTGCGGTTGAGGAAGCGCGGCTTGGCGCTAGCGTTAGGCGCGGTGTGCTGCTCACAGTTCCAGCAAGTGGGTCCCAGTGGGCGCCGAACACCGGGGAACTAGAGCAGCTTCTCAGGGAGACGTCAGACTTTGAGGTGCATGATCCTGCGTTGGATCGCGCGCGCCGAAAGCTGCGCCTCCACGACTTAGCGGCAAGTCGGGCGCACGCGAGGCTTCAACGCCTTCTGCGGGACGGCGCCATCGAGGCCAGAGGGGCATTCCAAGGTGACTGGATTGCAACCGGAGCTCATGACGAGGGCGCTGTACGCGCACTCCCCGCTTCCTTCTGGGATTGTGGCTGGAGCGACACGGGTAAAAGACTTGGCCCACTTCCCGACTATGCATCAGGTGTCGTGCTAGACGCGGGCATCGACGTGGGTCTGGGCTTCTTCGGAAGGATCAGCGCCAGTTCCGTGCGTCAAGTTCTGCAAATTGGCATGCCGGAAGTGTCGCCGGGGGCG
>CAZJFH010000063.1:0-28837 GCA_964545205.1 uncultured Rhodospirillaceae bacterium | reverse complement strand
AGACTCCCGCGCCCGCGCCGGCGCCGGCGCCCGAACCCGCGCCGGCCCCGCAGGCCGCCGCGCCGGCACCCGCGCCCGAACCGGCCCCCGCGCCCGAGCCGGCCGTGACCGCCGCGCCGGCCCCCGCGCCCACGCCGGTCGCGCCGGTTCCCGAACCGACTCCCGTGGCGACGCCGGCGCCGACGCCCGTTCCCGCGGCTCCGGTCGCGACGCCGGCCCCCGCCCCGACGCCCGCGGCCCCGGTCGCGACGCCGGCCCCCGCTCCCGCGCCCGCGCCGGCGCCGCCGCCGACCACCGTCGCCGCGCTGCCGAAACCGCCGGCCCCGCCGGCGCCCCCGGCCCAGCCGGAGATCAAGCCGATCTCGATCTCGGTGACCACCAATCACGGCCCGCAGCCGGTCTACGACGTCGGCCAGTCGATGACCGTGATGCTGCAGACGGCGCAGGACGCCTACGTCTACTGCTTCTACCGGATGGGCGACGGCAGCGTCAGCCGCTTCTTCCCCAACCGCTTCAACCCCAGCGCCCGGGTGAGCGCCGGCAAGCCGGTGCAGGTGCCCGGCTCGGCCGCCAACTTCCAGTTCCAGTTCGACACCCCCGGCGTCACCGAGCGCATCGCCTGCGTCGCCAGCCGCACCGACGTGCTCGACGCGCTGATCGGCCGCATCGGCGGCGTCGACCTGCTGCCGCTGAGCGGAATCGGCATCGACGAGGCGGTCGCGGCGGCGCGCGCCGCCGCCGGCGCCGGCGCCGGCGAGGCCTCGCTGTCGATCAGCGTGCGTTGAACGACCCGGCGCCCGCCGCGGCGGGCGCCGGCTTCACGCCGGCAGCGACTGGCGGAAGGCGCTCGGCTGGATTTCGTGCTTCTTGAACAGCTGGTAGAGCCGCGAGCGCGACAGCCCGAGTTCGCGGCAGGCCACCCGGATGTCGCCGCCGCTGCGCCGCATCACCGAGATCAGCAGGTCGCGCTCGGCGCGGTCCTGGGTCGCCCGCCGCAGCCCGGTCTCGGCCGCCTCGTCCGACAGATCCTTCTCGTACTGCTGGGCGTTGTAGCGGTACGGCAGGTCCTCGAGCTGCACCGGCGCGCCGTTGTACATGTGGACGATGTACTCGGCCAGGTTCTTCAGCTCGCGGATGTTGCCCGGATAGTCGTGGACGTGGAACAGGTAGCGCGTCAGCGCCTTGTCCATCCGGGGCAGCGGCCGGCCGAACTGGGCGCAGGTCCGCTTGACGAAGTACTCGAACAGGATCTCGATCTCGTCGCGGCGCTCGCGCAGCGGCGGAATCCAGATGTGGCACTGGCTGAGCCGGTAGAACAGGTCCTCGCGGAATCTGCCCTCGGCGACCATGGCCTGGAGGTCGCGGTTGGTCGCGGCGACGACGCGCACGTCGACGCGGACGATCTTGTCGGAGCCGACCCGCTGCAACTCGCCGGCGTCGAGCACGCGCAGCAGCTTGACCTGGGCCTGCAGTTCGAGATCGCCGATCTCGTCGAGGAAGATGGTGCCGCCGTCGGCCTCCTCGAACTTGCCGTTGCGCGCCGCGGTCGCGCCGGTGAAGGCGCCCCGGGTGTGGCCGAACAGCTCCGATTCGATGATGCCGGGCGGAAAGGCGCCGCAGTTGACGGTGACCAGCTTCTGGCGGCCGCTGTTGAGATGGATGATGCGCGCGAACAGTTCCTTGCCGGCGCCGGTCTCGCCCTCCAGCAGCATGGTCAGCTTGGTCGGCGCGATTCGGGCGATCTTCTCGAGATTGTGCACGATGACCGGATTCTGGCCGACGATGCCGTCGATCTCGAGGTCGTCGACGGACTTGCGCGGCAGCGGCGCCGCCTCGTCGTGCGCCGCGTCGGCGCCGGGATGCGTGGCGCGCAGCAGGAAGGCCGCGCGCACCGCGTTCAGCTCCTGGAGCACCTCGGCCCGCTCGATCTCGTCCGCGAACGGCAGGCGCAGCATGCGGATTTTCAGCGCCTCGATTCGGGCGACGCAGTCCTCGACCGGCTGCGGCGCCGCGGCGTCCTCGTCGGGCGCGAACCAGGCCGCCCGCACCTTGGGCTCGTGCTCCATCCGTCCGTCCGTTCCCCAAAACTCCCCGATCGGGCGAACAGGTAACCATGCCGCGCCGGCCGGGGTCCAGCGCCAATCCAGCGGCGAGGCCGGCGAGCGCCCGATTGACGTCCGTCAAGAAGCGGTCACAGTCCTCGTTGCCCCTTTCTCTTTTGCGCCACGGCCCTCTCCGAAATGTTGTCGCCCCTAGTCCTGCATGATACGGTGGCGGCCGGCAGGGCTGGGGGCATAACGCATGATCGAGGACGAGGACAAGACTGTCGCGGCAGCCAATCCGTTCCAGCAGCAGGGCGGCGGCGGTGAAATCATGTCGGCCCCGAAAGCCAGTCTCGTTTGCACCGACACGTCCCAGATCGAGGGCGCCGAGGCGGAAATCCGAATCGATCTCGGCGTCGGCGAAGTGATCGTCGGGCGCGATCCCGACTGCACCATGCCGATCAACTCGCGCAAGCTGTCGCGCCGTCACGCCCGCATCTTTCCCGGCACCGGCATGTGGGGGGTCGAGGACCGCCACAGCACCAACGGCGTCTTCGTCAACGGCCGCCGCGTCACCTCGGCCTGGCTGCACCACGGCGACGAGGTCCGGTTCGGGCCGATCGCCTTCCAGTTCTCGCTCGACCGCCCCGACCTCGCGCCGGCCCAGGACGCCGCGCCGGCCGACCAGGGCGGCGGCGACGACGAGGGCGAACGGACGATGATGTTCGGCAGCCGCGCCGCCAGCGAGGCGGTGCTGCAGTCGATCCGCACCACCGATCCCGAGGCGCTGGTGCGCACGACCGCGACCGAAACCGTCGCCAGCCGGCATCAGCAGAAGCAGGCCGCGCGGACGCCCGCCGCGGCGTCGAAGGCCAAGCGCATGGCGCTGATCGGCGTGCCGTTGCTGCTGGCCGTCGCCGGCATCGGATTCTTCCTGACCAGCGGCGAACCCAAGGCGATCGGCGCCGCGGTGTCGGGCAATTCGGCGCTGGCCGGCAAGGTGATCGCCAATGTCCGCGAGCGCACCGGCAGCGACCTGCTCAACGCCTCCTACGACGCCGACGTCGCCGCGCTGACCGAGCGCCTGGCCGGCCTGACGGATCTGGCGAGCAAGAATCCCGGCCATGCCGGGCTGGTCAGCACCGGCGCCGAGCTGGCGTTCCTGCGCTTCGAGCGGCAGTTCGTTCCGATGCTGCGCGACGGCCGCCTCGACGAGGCCGCGGCGCTGATCGCCACCACCAAGGGTCAGGTCGAGCGGCTGCTGGCGGGCGGCAGCCCCAGCGCGGAAATGGAGCATCTCCATTCGGCGCGCCAACTGCTCGACCTCGCCGAGATCGTCGAGCGCTTCCGGCGCTTCTCGACGATCCACCCGAAGCCGGCCGAGGGCGTCACGCCGCCGGCGGTCGCCGAGGTGATGGCGCTCGGCACCCTCAAGGCGCGCTTCGCCGAGCTGCGACGCAGCCAGAACAAGGCGCTGTCGGTTTACTACGTCGTGTTCCGCAGCCTGGTCGATCAGGTCGAGGAACGCGACATCGCCTTGATCAACGCCTGGAGCAGCCGCCTGACCGGCGGCTGATACGGTCGCGTTCGTGATGATAGCGGCCGGAGTGGGGCTCCGGCGTGTGCGGGGGCGCGAATGCGCCGATTGGGGGAAACAGTGGATCTCGAACGGTCCTCGACACGATGTGATTCCCGCGGCCGGCGCGCGCCGGCGCGCGCCGGCCTGGGTGATTCGCGCGGCGGACGCGCGGCGGCGCGCGCCGGCCTGGCCGGCCTGCTGATCGCCGCCGCCAGCGGCGGCGCGCTGGCCGCCGACCAGTCCGACGCGATCTGGCGCCAGACTCTGCCCGGCGAGAGCGCGATCGACGTCGCCGAACTGCTCGCCGCCCGGCCGCTGCCGGTCGACGGCGCGGACGGCCTGACGGCCGAACGCCGCGCGGCGACCATCCGCGACCTGCTCGACGGCGTCCTGCAGCGCAATCTCGGCATGCGGATCGCCGATCACGACCAGGCGATCGCCGCCGCCGCGGTGCGCAGCGCCGAGGGCGCGTTCGATCCGCTGCTGCGCGTCAACACCTCGTACCAGTTCACGGACAGCAAAAGCCGCGGCGACCTGGTCACCCGGCTGCGCGACGCCAGCCCGCCACCGGCCGCCAACGAACAGGACGTGCAGGTCACCACCGGCTGCGTGATCGTCGACGGCGAGGTGCTGAACCCGACCGATCCGCAGTGCTACACGCCGCCGACGCTGAGCACGGAATGGGAGTGGGCGTCGTTCCCCACGCTGCCGCACACGCCGTTCGACTGGGCGGCCTCGATCGGCGTCGACAAGCTGTGGTCGTGGGGCACGATCACCGGCGTCTCGGTCGGCTCGACCCTGCGGCACAAGAACTCCTACGTCACCGGCTTCAACTACACGATCCTCGACGTCAACGACCCCTTCGCCTTCGGCAACCGGGCGCCGTGGACCAGCAACGCCCAGATCTACCTGTCGACGCCGCTGCCCTTCACCAAGGGCTTCGGCGAGGCCGGCACCGGCCAGTCGGTCGATCTGGCGGTCGCCGAGGAGAGCGAGCGGCGGGCGGTGTGGCAGCAGCGCGCCGTGCGCGACGCGGCGCTGCGCAACGCGATGACCGGCTACTGGAGCCTGGTCGAATCGTACCTGACGATCCAGACGGTGGCCCGCCACCTGGCGACGATGGAGGAGCGGCTGGCCCGCGCCGAGCGCCGCTACGCCAGCGGGCTGATCACCAACTACGACATCGCCCAGACCCGCGCCGCCACCGAGACGCTGCGCAACCGGCTGGAGATCCTGCGCAACACCTACGTCGCCGCCTCGACCGAGCTGCTGACCCTGGCCGCCCGGGAAGACCCGGCGGTGCTGATCCCGACCGGCTTCGAGGACGAATTGGGCCGGCCGATCGCCGTCCGCCAGGCCGGCGCCGCCGAGCGGGCGCTGGAGAACAACCCGCGCATCCATCTTGCGCTGGCCGATCTGCGGGTGCGCGACACCCAGCTCGAATACCGCGAGAACCAGCTCCTGCCCGACATCGGCCTCGACGTCAGCTTCGGCGTCGGCCAGTCCGACGCCACCTTCGGCTACGAGACCTGGAGCGACTCGATCGCCAACCTTCCCGATCCCGACAGCCACAACCTGACGGTGCTGCTGAGCTACCGCCTGCCGCTGTGGCAGCGGGCCGAGGAGGCCGCGGCCAGCCGGGCGCGCCTGCAGCGCCGCCAGGCGGCCGACGCGCTGGCGCTGACCCGCACCCAGGTCGCCGAGGAGGTCTCGGACGCGATCCGGCGCATGGCCTCGGCCGAGGCCCTGGTCGCCGCCACCCGCGCCGACGTCGCCGACGCCATCACCGCCTACGAGAAGGCGCTCGACATGAACCAGCGCGAGCTGGTCACCGAGTTCGAACTGCTCAACCGCTACGACGACGTGCTCGCGGCGCGGCTGCGGCACATCTCGGCGCTGGTCCAGGCCCGCGTCGGCGAGGTGCGTTTGCTGGCGGCCGAGGGCCGCATCGAGGAACGGGCGGTAGCCCTGCTGGAAGGAGCGGCGCGATGAGAAAGGCCTTTGCGGCAAGCGGCGTCGCACTCGCCGTCGCCGTCACCACCTTCGCCGGCGCGGCGCCGGCGCAGACCGCCCCGGCGGCCCCGGCCACCGAGGCCGAGCTGGTCGGCCTCGACGCCGAGGCGCTGAAGGCCGAGCGGGCGCTCAACGAGGCCGTCGCCGCGGCGACCGGCCGGCCGGTGCAGGAGATCGCGCCGCGCGCCGCCGCCCTGGGGGCGCTTGAGCGCAACCTCGACATCCGCCGCGCGCAGCTTCAGCCGGAACTGGCGGCCCGCGCCCTGCAGGAGGCCGAGGCGCTGTTCGATCCGGTGTTCGGGATCAACCTGTTCGCCAGCGCGACGGACTACGACAAGCGCGTCGAACGCACGCGGCGCTGGAAGAAGGCGACGGTGGCCGTGCCGGCCACCAATGTCGGCCGCACCAATCTCGACTGGACCGGCATCGACTGCATTCCCGTCGCCGGCAACACCGAGTGCTATCGCATCTACAATCCGGCCAATTCGCCGGTGCTGTTCCAGGAGTTCGACGCGCCGCGCGCCGCCGGCTTCGGTCCGGCGACGGTCGAGGCGCAGCCGCTGCTGCCGACCGACGAGCGCTACACCCTCAACGCGACGGTGTCGCAGCTTCTGCCCTGGGGCACGCAGCTGCTGCTCAGCGGCAGCCTGTCGCATATCGACCATCCGTTCACCCTGAACGCCAACGACCCCAACCGCACCACCTTCGGCCGCTACGAGCGCCCGTGGGCGCGCGATCTGGCGGTGTCGATGACGACGCCGCTGCCGCTGACCCGCCGCTGGGGCGTCGGCAACGACGCCCGGCTGTCGGCCGAGCTGGTGGCCAAGGACGTCGAGTCGTCGCGCTGGCTGATGCGGGCGCTGATCAACCAGGCGCTGCTCGAGGCCGACCAGACCTACTGGGATCTGGTCGGGGCGGTGCTGCGGCTGCAGGCGGCGAGCGAATCGGTGGCCCAGGGCGAGGACCTGCTGGCGCGCACCAAGCGCCGCTACGACGCCCGCCAGATCACCGAGGCCGCGATGGGCGAGGTCGAGGCGCGGTTCGCGCAGCTCCAGGCCCGGCGCGAGGCGGCGATGGCCGACGTGGTCACGGCCTCGAACAATTTGCGCCGCGTCACCAACGCCCCGGGCGAGGGTCTGCTGCTGCCGATCGGCTACCGGGACGCGATGGCGCGCGATCTGGCCGAACTGCCGGGCGTCGACGCGGTGATCGACAACCCGCTCTACAGCGCCGCCACCGTCGAGCTGGAGCGGGCCGGCACGCTGCTGGAGGCGCGCGAGCGCCAGGACAATCCCGACGTCGGGCTGACCGTCAGCTCGTCGCTGACCCAGAGCAGCGCGCTGTTCGGCTACGAGGATCCCGACGACGCGCTGTTCGCCAATCCCGACCGATGGCAGGCGCGGGCGACGCTGACCTGGCTGCAGCCGATCCCCGACCGCACGGTGCGGGCCAACCTGGAGATCGCCCAGCTCGGCCAGGAGCGCCAGCGGCTGGAGCTCGAGCAGGTGCGGCTGGATCTGCGCGGCGCCTACGTCAATGCCCGCTCCGCGCTCGACACCGCCGGCGAGCGGGTGGCGATCACCCGCCGCGCCGCCGAGCTGGCCGAGGAGGTCTACGCCCAGGCGCAACGCGGCTTCGAGCTCGGCCGGGTGCCGCAATACGAGCTGACCCGCCAGCTCCTGTCGGTGCTCGACGCGCGCCGCGACGCCGCCCTGGCCCAGGTCGCCCGCAAGCAGGCGCAGGCCCGGCTGCTGGCGACGCTCGGCGCGCTGCCGGCCCGCTACGCCGACCAGACCTCGCAGAACGACTGGGACCGCGCCCGCCTCCAGACCCTGGCCGAGGGCGGTCACCTGCAGCACTTCGGAGAACCCCGATGAAGGCGCGCCTTTCGACCCGTTTCGCCCTGGCCGCCGCGCTGGCCGCGGCCTCGGTTCCCGCGGCGGCGGCGCCGCCGGCCGATGCCGACAAGGTCGTCGACGCGGTGGCCGAGGCCATCGCCGCCGAGGTCCAGGTCGAGCCGACGCCGGCCGAGCGCGAACGCCTGGTCGCCGTCGAGCGCGCCATCGCCGGCCAGGAGGCCGGCGCCTGGTCGGTCGTCTCCGGCCGCCAGCCGGTCTACCTGACCCTGGGCGGCGCCGTCGCCCGCGCGCTGGAGAACAACCTGCAGCTCCGCATCGCCGGCGCCGACGCCGAGATCGCGCGGCAGATCATCGCCGAGGCGCAGGCCGTGTTCGACCCGGTGTTCAACCTCTCGGTCGGCTACGCCCACAGCGACACCTACGGCCGCTCGCGCATCGGCCTCGTCAACCAGCGCGTCTTCACGCCGCCGAACGGCAACCAGTCCTTCTGCGTCGAGACCGGCGGCGTGCCCGGCGGCGCCGCGTGTCCCAAATCGGCACAGCGCCCGTCGCCGGCGATCATCATGCTGGGCTGGAACTCGATTCCGGTCGGCGGCATCCAGCCGCGCGAGATCGACGCCAGCACCGAAGCCATCGGCCCGACCGAGGTCCTGACGACGACGATCGGGCTCGACCAGCAGCTGCCCTGGGGCCAGTCGATCCGCGTCGCCCACCAGACCCGCTATCAGGACGTCCTCTACCGCAAGAACTTCGCCTACGACGAGGACACCACCGCCAACCTGTTCGTCGACCTCGCCTCGCCGCTGCCGTTCACGGCCGGCTTCGGCGAGACGGCGCCGGCGGCGATGGCCGTCGAGCGGGCGCAGGTCGCCAGCGAACTGGTCGACTGGTCGGTTCGCGGCACCGCCAATCTCATCATCGCCCAGACCAACGCCGCCTACTGGAACCTGGTCGCGGCGATCGAGGCGCTGTACGTCAGCGAGCAGAACCTCGCCCTGGTCGCCGACATGAACCGGCGCATGAAGCGCCGCTACGACGAGCACCTGGCCACCACCTACGACATGACCCAGGCCGACGCCGAGTTGCGCCGCGCCCAGGTGCAGATCGAACAGGCCCGTGCCGCCATGGTCGAGGCCTCGGAGGCGCTGGGGCTGCTGGTCGAGAACGATCCGGCGGCGCTGCTGCAGGCGGTCTACCTGCCGGTCGGCTATGCCGGCCTGCTCGACGACTGGCTCGCCACCGACTACGACCGCGCGATGGCGCTGGCCAAGGCCAACCGGCCGGCCTTCTTCGCCGTCGAGCGCCAGCGGCGCCTGGCCGACATCGACGTCGCGGTCGCCGAAAACCTCGCCCGCCCCTCGGTGCTGGCGTCGCTGTCGACCGGCCTGCGCCAGACCGGCACGGCGATCGGCTACGACGACGTCTTCGAGGCCAACAGGAACCTGTTCGATCCCGACGTCAGGACGGTCAGCGGGGCGCTGAGCTACTCCTACGCGCTCGGCGAGAACGCCAAGGAGGCGCAGCTCGAATCGGCGCGCATCTTCCGCACCGACGCGGCGCTGGCCGGCGAGCAGGAGGCGCTGCAGGCCGACGTCGACATCCGCAACCTGCTGGCCCAGATCGACGCCGCCCGCGCCCAGGTCAAGCTGGCGAAGCTCGAGGTCGAGCGCCAGGCCGCGCTTTACGACTCGCTGGTCCGCCGCCAGGATCTCGGCGACGTCACCCAGTACCAGCTCGTCCTGGCCTCGCGCGACCTGCTGAACGCCCACCAGCGCTACGTCGCGGCGGTCACGGCCAACAAGGTCTTGGAGGGCAGCCTGCTCGAGGCCCAGGGCACGATCGCCGCCACGCTCGCCGGGCGCGCCGCGGTCGGCGAGTTCCATCGCCGGCGCCAGGAGTACGTCGCCGCGGCCGGCCCGCTGAAGTTCTTCGCCGCGGAGCGCGGGAACTGATGACGCGGCGCGTCGGTCTGTTCATGCCGGCGGGCTGCGCGCTCGGCCGCCTGTTGTCGGAGCCTTTGGCCGCGCATCCCGACCTTCGGGTCGCGACATTCGACATCGGCCTGCCGGAAGGCGGCGCGGCGACGATCGACGGCCAGCGGCTGACGTGGGACGGAACCGACCTTGCCGCGCTCGACATGGCGGTGGTGCACGGCTTCGCCTACCAGAGCCCGGTGATCCCGGGCGAGGCCGGCGATGCCGACTGGAGCCTGTGGCAGGCGCGCTATCCCGCCGAACAGCAGAAGTACAGTTTCCTCTACAGCCTGTTCTCGCGCATGAACGCCGCCGGCGTCGTCATGGCCAATCCGCCCGAGACCCTGCTGCACGGCTTCAGCCGGCCCGGCGTGCTGCTGCGCCTCGCCGCCGCCGGGCTCGCCGTGCCGGCCTGGCTGGTCGCCAACGACGACGCGGCGGCGCAGGCGTTCTGCGCCGGCCGCACGGTGGTCTGGCGCACGACGACCGGCCGCTGCGCCTGGCAGATTTTCCGCGACCGCCAGCGCCTCGACCTGCTCCGGCCCGACAAGCCGCCGGTGCTCTTGGCCGAGGTGGTCGAGGGGCCGCTGCTGCGGGCCCTGGTCGTCGACGGCCGGGTCGCGATGGCGCTCGCCCAGTCGGCGCCCGACGGCACCGGCCACGACGAGCGGCTCGAGGCGATGCGCGCGGTCGAGCCGTCCGAGGCGACCTGCGCCGCGCTGGTTTCGGCCGCCGCCGCCGTCGGCGCGCGCTGGAGCATGCTCACCTATGTCGAGACCGGGCGCGGGCCGGTGATCTACGACCTCGACCCCGACCCGCTGCTGCACGAGCTGCCGCCGACCTTCGCCGCCCGCGGCGCCGAGGCCCTGGCCGCCATGCTCGCCGGCGCTCCGCCCGAGGCCGTCCCGGCCAGCGGGACGATCGAAGAGCGCCCGGCCCTGTTCCAGCGCCGCATGCTGCGGATCCTGTTCGAGATGGAAGCAACCAAGCACGCCGACCGGGCGGGCGGCTAGCGCCGCCTCGGGCCTGGCACCGCCGCGGGGAGACGATGACGGTGACGACGACCACCCAGCACACGCGCAAGGCGCAGATGGACGACGTGCTGACCACCGTGGTCGGCAACCCGATCACCGTGCGCGACGTCATGACGCTTCTGAAGATCAAGGGCGTGTTCCGCTCGACGATCTACGAGGCGATCGAGGAGCACATCGTCCAGCTCAAGGCCAACGAGCTGGGCATCGAGTTGAGCGACGAACAGGTCGACGCCGCCCGCGACGAGTTGCGGGCGATGCGCGGCCTCGGCGATCCGGTGCGGTTCCAGGCCTGGCTGCGCAACAACGGCGTCACGCTGGAGACCTGGAACGAGCACGTCCACATCGCGGCGCTGCGCAAGCAGCTCAAGCGGCGGATGATCTCGGCCGAGATGATCCAGAAGCATTTCGACCAGCACCGCCAGCGCCACGCCACCGTGACGCTGGGCCGCATCGTCTCGGCCACCGAGGGGGACGCGCGCACCGCGCTGCGCGAGCTCGAGCGCGGCCGATCCTTCGCCGGCGTCGCGGTCGAGCACTCGATCGATCCGGCCACCGGGATCTCGGGCGGGCATATCGGCGTGGTGCAGCGCGGCCTGCTGGCGCCCCCGATCGAGGCGGCGGTGTTCGCGGCCGCCTCCGGCGCGGTGATCGGGCCGCTGCCCGAGGGCGGCAACTGGAGCATCTACAAGATCCACGCGCGTGCGGAGCCGCAGTTGACCGACGCGGTCGCCACGGCGATCGCCGACAAGCTGTTCTGCGAGTGGATCCGGCAAGCGGTCATGACGGTTCCCGCGTGAGCGGGTTGGGAGGGCTGAGATGGCGTCGCGTAAATCAGATCTGAAATTCCTCATGGACGTGGAGGTGCGCCATCCGATCAAGGCGGCGGCGCTGCTCTACACGCCACCCAGCTTCGTGCTGCGCGGGCCGATCTATCTCGTGTTCGTCTTCGTGGTCCTGGGCATCGCCTATCTGAGCTGGGCCAAGAAGGACCTGATCGTCACCGCGCCGCTGACCCTGACCCGCGAGGCCAACACCGTCCAGTCGGTCGGCAGCGGCATCGTCTCGGAGGTCCTGGTCCAGGGCAATGCCGGCGTCCGCGCCGGCCAGCCGCTGGTGGTGATCCAGGAAAAGGTCCGGGCGATCGCCAATCCCGAGCAGGAATCGATCCAGAAGGAGATTCGCGAACTCGAGGCCAATCTCGACAAGGCGATCACGGACTACGACCACCGCATCTCGCAGCTCCGCCTCGACCTCGCCAACGCCGAGAAGGGCCGCAGCACCGAGCAGGTCGCGCTGGAGGGCAAGATCGCGACCATCCGCCAGCAGATCATGACCGCCAGGGCCGCCCGCGAGGACTACGTGCGCAAGCTGTCGCTGGCGCGGCGCAACTTCGCCACCGCCAAGGAGCTCTACGACCGCCGCGACGCCACCGTCACCGAGTTCCAGCGCGCCCAGGAGGCGATGTTCGACGTCGAATCGGCGGTGCGCAACGCCGAGGCCGAGGTGCAGAAGCTGACCCTGGCGCAGCAGACCGCCGAGCAGGAACTGTCGCGGATGATGAGCCTGACCAACGTCGACAAGATCCGCCAGGAGATCGCGCAGCAGGGCCAGAACCGCGAGCGCGACATCGAGCGGCTGCAGCTTCGCATCGCCGAGCTGCGCAAGAAGCTGTCCGAGGCCGACACCCTGGTCGAGGGCGTCACCTTCCAGGACAGCATGGCCAAGTACCGCAGCAGCGTCGACGGCATCGTGACCAACGTCCACGTCAAGCAGGGCCAGCTCATCGACGCCGGCATGCCGCTGGTCACCATCGTCCGCGAGAGCGCGGCGCTGATCGCCCAGGTCCTGGTCCAGAACAAGGACATCGGCCACCTCAAGCTGGGCCAGCTCGTCCAGATCAAGTATTTCGCCTACCCGTACCAGGAATACGGCATCGCGACCGGCCTGATCGCCGAGATCTCGACCAAGCCGTCGGAGCTGCCGGGCAAGGAATCGCTTTACCTCGTCCGGGTCGCGCTGGATCGCGAGTCCATCCGCGCCCCCAGCGGGGTCGTCAAACCGCTGGAGATCGGCCTGGAAGGCATCGCCGAGATCAAGACCGGCGAGAAGCGGTGGATTGAAATCATCTTCACGCCGCTGTCGAAGTTCTTCAGAGCGTCCGAAGAGTAGAGCAGGAAGGAGCGGAGCCGGTCATGACCAGCGATGGACGCCAGACCATCGAGCACGTGCTGCGGTACGTCCTCGAGACCCACATCATGTTCAGCGCGCTGCCCCTGCGCGAGAAGGAGATCCTGCAGAACCTGTTCCAGGTCCGCAGCTTCGAGGACGGCCAGGCGATCACGGCTCAGGACGAGCCCGCCGACGGCATGTACATCATCTATTCCGGACAGGCGCGCCTGAAGCAGCTCGCCGGCAAGCGCATCGTCAGCGTCGGGATGGTCGAGGAAGGCGGCACGCTGGGCGAGATGTCCATGCTCGAGCCGATGAGCTGGCCGTCCTCGGCGATCGCCGTCGGCAAGGTCGTCTCGCTGTTCCTGCCGGCGAACGAGGTCCGCGCGCTGGTGGCCAAGAGCAGCGTCATCGAGCAGCACTTCAAGATGCACGTCAGCCTGATCGAGGTCGGCACGCGCCTGCGCGGGCTGCTCGGCAAGGCGAGCTACGACAACGAACAGTTCCTGGAGATTCTGCACAGCCTGGGCGTCAAGAACGTCGGCGCCGGCAAGGACCTGTTCCGCCAGGGCGACAACGACCCGCGCCTGTACTTCGTCGAGCGCGGCATCGTCGAGCTGGTCCGCACCCCGCTCGAGGGCGAGCCGATCCGCCTCGACGAGGTGATGAAGGGCGGCCTGCTCGGCGAGCCGGCGGCGCTGGCCGGCTACAACGAAAAGGGCGGCGCCCAGACCTACACCGCCCGCGCGGTGCGCGACAGCATGCTGCTGGTGATCCCGAAGAAGGCGGTCAAGCTGCTGCTCGACATCAACCCGGCGCTGGCCGAGCGGCTGGCCGAGCGCGTGCGCCAGATCGACGGCTACGAGCAGGAGGAACTGGCGGTCAGGCGCCGCGCCGAGGGCGTCGACATGCGCATCCGCCTCGCCGATTCGGTCACCGAGGCGGAGTTCCGGACGCTCGAGCAGCAGAAGGGTTCGGCCTCCAGCCTGCCGGTGGTGCGCCAGTCGAACGAGACCGAATGCGCCGCCGCCTGCCTGGCGGCGGTGTGCAATCACTACGGCAAGGCGTTCACGCTGGGGCAGATCCGCGAGCTGACCAGCCTCGATTACGCCAACGCCACGCCCGACGACATCGTGCGCGGCGCCGAGGTGCTGGGCTTCCGGGCCAAGGGCTACGCGCTGCGCTACGACGACATCAAGGGCACCAAGCTGCCGGCGATCATCGGCTGGGAAGGCTATCACTACGTGGTCGCCTTCAAGGTCACCGACTCCGAGGTCCACGTCATGGACCCCGACGGCGGCATCAAGCGGCTGGGCAAGGCGGAGTTCATCCAGTCGTGGACCGTTCCCGAGGTCGTCGACGGCAACGCCGATCCCGAGTCCGGTCTGCTGATCGCGCTGGAACCGACGCAGCGGTTCGAGGTCGGCGAGGCGCCGGTCAAGCCGATCATGCACTTCCTGCACTACATCCTGCCGCACAAGAAGTTCTTCGCCGAAGCCTTCCTGGCGGCGCTGGTCATCAACATGCTCGGCCTGGCGTCGCCGCTGTTCGTGCAGACCATCGTCGACACCGTCGTCGTCCATCACGACGTCAGCCTGCTCAACATGATGCTGGCCGGCATGGTGATGGTGACCGCGTTCAGCACCATCATGATGATCGCCCAGAACCTGCTGCTGGCCCATTCGACGGCGCGGCTGGACATGCGGCTGATGAGCGAGTTCTACCGCCACGTCCTCAGCCTGCCGATGGACTTCTTCCTCAAGCGCAACAAGGGCGAGATCCTGACCCGCTTCGGCGAGAACCAGAAGGTCCGCGCCATCATCACCGGCTCGTCGGTCACCGTGCTGCTGAACTCGCTGATGGTGGTGATCTATTTCGCGATGATGTTCGCCTACAGCACGGCGCTGGCGACGGTGGTGATCCTGTTCCTGCCGCTCTACATCGCGATCGTCCTGTACTTCACGCCGCGCATCAAGAAGATCGCCCAGCAAATCTTCCTGACCAACTCGCAGGCCCAGTCCTACCTGATCGAAAGCCTGAACGGCATCGAATCCCTGAAGGCCACCGCCAACGAGTACTACGCCCGCAGCCGCTGGGAGAACGCGCTGGTCGACAACGTCAACCGCAGCTTCCAGCAGCGCCGGCTCGGTCTGATGTCGGACAGCCTGTTCCGCATGGCGACGCTGGCCTCGACCATCCTGGTGCTGTGGCTCGGCGCCAACGAGGTGATGGCCGGCACGATGACGGTCGGCGAGCTGATGGGCTTCAACATGCTGATGGGCCTGGTCACCGCGCCGGTGATGCAGATGGTCAACCTGTGGAACGACTTCCAGGAGATCCGCATCGCCATGGACCGCGTCGGCGACGTCATCACCGTCAAGCCCGAGCAGGAGCCGATCGCCCAGCCCGAGAAGATGCCGGCCACCGTCAAGGTCGCCGAAGGCCGCATCCAGTTCCGCAAGGTCAACTTCTCGTATTCGACCAACGACCAGACCAAGCAGGTCATGCGCGAGTTCGACCTCGAGATCGCCCCCGGCCAGAAGGTGGCGCTGGTCGGCGCCTCGGGCTGCGGCAAGAGCACCATCGCCAAGATGATCCTGGGCTTCCACAAGCCCAATTCCGGCGAGGTGCTGATCGACGGCAAGGAGATCGGCTCGCTCGACCTCTACTCGCTCCGCCGCAACATCGGCGTCGTGCTGCAGGAGGGCTTCGTGTTCTCCGGAACCGTCGCCGAGAACATCGCGCTCGGCGATCCCGAGCCCGACATGCAGGCGGTCAAGGAGGCCTCGCACCTGGCCGGCGCCGACGAGTTCATCGTCAATTTCCCGCTCGGCTACCAGACGCCGATCGGCGAGAAGGGCATCGGCCTGTCGGGCGGCCAGCGCCAGCGCATCTGCATCGCGCGCGCCCTGTACCGGCGCCCGAAGATCATGCTGTTCGACGAGGCGACCAGCGCGCTCGACAACGAGTCCGAGGCCCGCATCATCCAGCAGCTCAAGCTGGTGACCCACAACCGCACCAGCATCAGCATCGCCCACCGCCTGACGACGGTGATCGATTCCGACATGATCTGTTTCATCAGGGACGGCAAGGTCGCCGAGAAGGGCTCGCACAAGCAGCTCATCGACCGCGAGTATCTGATCGAGAACGGCTACAAGGGCCACTACTACCAGCTCGCCAGCACCCAGTTCGAACTGCCGAAGCTGGATCTGCCGGCGGCGGCGGCGATGGCGACGGCGACGCCGGTCGCCTGAGCCGCCCCCGCGATCTCGCGCCACGACGGCGCCGCGGCATCGCCCGCGGCGCCGTTTCTTTTGCCTGTCGCGGGCAATCGTCCGCTTTGTTGGACAGCCGTCCACCATTGATGGACAGCCGGGCGCCTCCGGACGGCCGCGCCGGCGCGGAATCCCGCGAAAATCGCCTCTACGTTCGACGGCCGCCCCTACCCCGGACGGCGTGGCACGGCCGTTGCACTTATGGACTGCGTGCCGCGACGCGGCAGCACTCGCCAGCAGGAGAGGAGACCGAGAGATGAGCAACGAATTCGGTGGCGTCGGCGTGAGCCAGGGCGGCAAGTCGGGCGGCGACGCGCTCGGCGGGGCCGGCGCCGGCTCGTTCGCGGGCGGCGGCAGCGGCGTCGGCGCCGGCATGGGCTCGGCGTCGGGCTGGGGCGGCGGCGTCTATGCCGAGGGCACCGGCGTCGGCGTCGGCGGCAGCGCCGGATCGGGCGCGGGCGCCATGGGCGCCGCGGGCGGCGACGTCAGCGACAACACCAATATCGGCTCGATCAACATCAATTCCTGAACGAACGACGGAGAGAGATCATGAGCAACGAAATGGGCGCGGTCGGCATCGGCCAGGGTGGCAAGTCGGGCGGTGACGCCCTTGGCGGCGCGGGCGCCGGTTCGATGGCGGGCGCCGGCCACGGCGTCGGCATCGGCGCGGGCTCGGCCAGCGGCGGCTGGGGCACCTATGCCGAGGGCACGGGCGTCGGCGTCGGCGGCAGCGCCGGCTCGGGCGCGGGCGCGGTGGGTGCCGCGGGCGGCGACGTCAGCGACAACACCAACATCGGCTCGATCAACATCAATTCCTGATCGTCACACCATAGGGGAGAACGAAGATGAGCAATGAATTCGGCGGCGTCGGCGTGAGCCAGAGCGGCAAGTCTGGCGGCGATGCGATGGGTTGCGCCGGTGCGGGTTCGGTGGCGGGTGCCGGCAGCGGCCTCGGCGTCGGCTCGGGCGCGGCCGCGGGCTTCGGCGCCTATGCCGAGGGCACCGGCGTCGGTGTCGGCGGCAGCGCCGGCTCCGGCGCGGGCGCCATGGGTGCGGCTGGCGGCGACGTCAGCGACAACACCAACATCGGCTCGATCAACATCAACTCCTGATCGCCAGGCGATCATTTCGAAAGGATACGGACATGAGCAACGAATTCGGCGGCGTTGGCGTCAGCCAGGGTGGAAAGTCGGGCGGTGACGCCCTCGGCGGCGCGGGCGCCGGCTCGATCGCCGCGGGCGGCCACGGCGTGGGCGCCGGCATGGGCGCGGCCGCGGGCTTCGGCGCCTATGCCGAAGGCACCGGCGTCGGCGTCGGCGGCAGCGCCGGCTCGGGCGCGGGCGCGGTTGGTGCGGCCGGCGGCGACGTCAGCGACAACACCAACATCGGCTCGATCAACATCAACTCGTAACGGGTTGGTGCCGCGAGGCGACGAGGAAACCCCTGCGGCGCCGCCGCAGGGGTTTTTTCCTGCTCAGAACTGGCCCGGCTGCAGTTCGAAGACGTCGGGCTTCTCGGGGTCCTGGATGTAGCTGAGCTGCAGGACCTTCGGCGTGAACACCCGCTGCTCGTCCTTCGCGGCGGTTTCGCCCAGCAGCGTCACCTGGACGGTGCGCCCGGCCGGGTCGGCGCCGCGGAACACCACGAAGCGGCCGTCGGGCAGCAGCAGGCTCTTGATCTGGCCCTGCGGCGGATAGCCCGCCGCCTCGAAGTGCCGCGCCAGGATGCCGGCGGTGGCGACCAGCTTCTCGGAGGTGATCTCCTTGTCGGTGGCCGCCGACCAGTTGACGTTGACCGCGAACAGTTTCTTGGACTTGTAGCCGAGCAGATACGTGATGACCGCATCGCCGCTGTCGGGCAGCAGATCCGACACCAGAACCGTCAGGACC
The DNA here is from genome assembly GCA_964545205.1 of uncultured Rhodospirillaceae bacterium. Lineage (GTDB taxonomy): Bacteria > Pseudomonadota > Alphaproteobacteria > Rhodospirillales > Magnetospirillaceae > CAZJFH01. Next base: position 11,004 of record CAZJFH010000063.1, on the reverse strand, counting down.
CGGGTCTTCTCGACCGGATTGTCGCCGGCGCGGATTTCGGCGTCCTTGACCTTGAAGTCCTTGGCGATCGCCTTGCGCACCTCGGCCTCGGACATGCCGAACCGCGCCGAGCGGAAGCCGGTGACCTCGGCCGTCGCCGGCGCTTCGGCGGCGGCGGCCTTGCCGTCGCCCGACGGCGCGGCGGCGGCCGGCGCCGCGGCCAGCAGCGCGCAGGCGGCGGCGAGCGCCAGGGCCGGCGCGTTACGACGCGGCATCGGCACCCTCCCCCTGCGCGGCGGCGGCGGCGGCCAGGTCGATCAGCGCCGCCCAGCGCCCGGCCGAATACAGATGCGCGTAGGCCGCGGCCAGCCAGCCGCGCTTGCGCCAGTCCAGCACCGTCGCGTCGTCGAGCTTGTCGAAGCGGCCGCCGTCGATGACCTGGAAGTCGGTGAAGTCGATCCGCTCGCCGTTCTTCAACGACACCGTCGCCCGCGTCGGCACCAGCAGGTCGCGCTCGCGCAGGGCCGCCGCGAAGGCGTTGGTCTGCTGGAACTGCTCGTCGAGCGCCCCGGCCAGCTTCAACGCGTCCTCGGTGACCTGGGTCGGCTTGCCGTCCTCGAACAGGGCCGCGCCGGCGTCGCCGAACCGGTCCGCGGTCGGGTCGACGGCCAGCAGCTTGTGCTCGGCGTTGCCCTGCGGCGCGACCAGGATGAACGGATAGCGGCGCAGATAGGCCGGAACGTAGGCTCCCGCCCGCCACTTGCCGGCGGCGTCCAGGAACAGGTTCTGGTTGCGCTTCAGCCCGACCAGCGCCACCGGCATCGGCCGCTCGCCGGTGGTGAACAGGATCGGATAGCTTTGCGCCGCCGCCTGGAACTCGGCGACGGCCAGCACGATCGCGTTTGCGTCGGCGGCGAATCGGAAGTCCTGCTCCTGGCGCAGCCGCAGGCCGGCGTGCTCGTTCCGGTCGAGCGCGACCAACTGCTTGTAGAACGGCGGGAGCTGCGCTCCCCTGGTGGTTTGATTGTCGTCCATGGGGCTGATTACTCGCTGACAGCAATTGGGTCGCGGTGGCGGCTTCGGGATCCGCAAGCGATGGCGCCAATAAACACCAGTTCCGCCCTTCGAGTCGAGGGCACCGTTGGCCTCCGCGCCCGCCGCCGGCGCCGTCGTTTGCTTTCGCGGCCCCGAAGAAGTCGTTCATTCACACAAATTCGCTTTGATACCGCTCGTAAGATGATATCTTTCGGCGATCAGGGGGAGACTGCCGAATGACGCCCAATCCCGCACGCCTGCGTGGAACCAATTTCCCGGTCCGCTCCGTCGCGGCCGCCATGCTGTTGCTCCCGCTCGCCGCGCAGACGGCGACCGCCCAGCAGATCCCGAGCGCCGCCGATCCGCGCCGCGTCGAGGAACGCTTCGAGCCGACTCCGGCGCCGCAGTCGCGGCCGGCGATCGAAGTGCCGGCGCCCGAGCAGGCGCCGCCGCCGGACCAGGCCGGGCAGATCCAGCTCACCCTGAGCGACGTGGTGATCGAAGGCGCCGACGCGCTGGGCACCGAGCAGCTTCGTCCCCTGATCGACGCGGTGCTCGAGCGGCCGATCACCCTGCTCGACCTCTACCAGCTCCGCGACGCGATCACCAACCACTACCGCAACCAGGGCTACGTGCTGTCGCAGGCGGTGATCCCCGCCCAGCGCATCCGCGACGGCGTCGCCCGCATCACGGTGATCGAGGGCTTCATCCACGAGGTCGGCTTCGAGGGCGAGTTCGCGGACCGCGCCGACCGCTTCGCGCCCTATGTCGCGCGCATCAAGGCGTCGCGGCCGCTGCGGCTCGAGGTGCTGGAGCGCCAGGTGCTGCTGATCAACGACCTCGGCGGCGTCCAGGCCCGCACCGTGCTGAAGCCCGCCGAGGGCGTCACCGGCGGCAGCAACCTGGTGCTGGTGCTCGAGCGGGTGCCGTTCGCGGCGGCCCTGGCGGTCGACAACCGCGGCTCCGAGTCGATCGGCCCGTGGCAGGCCGACGGCATGGTCCAGTTCAACGACATCTCCGACTTCGACACCCTCACCGCGCGCGCCATCCTCGCCAAGCAGATCGACGAGCTGAAATACGGCGAGATCACCTACGAGCGGCCGATCGGCAGCAACGGCACCGTCGGCTTCGTCGGCGTCCGCAAGAGCCTGTCCGAGCCGGACATCAACGTGCTCAAGGTCTACAGCGACTCGACGACCCTGCGCGCCGGCGCCCGTCATCCGCTGATCCGCAGCCGGTCGGAAACCCTGGTCCTCGACGGCGAGTTCGCGCTGCGGCGCACCGACACCGAGACCAATTTCGGCGCCTTCACGACCATCGGCCGCGACCAGTTGGCGGTCGCCTCGCTGGGCGCGACCTACGACGTCGCCGACCGGTTCGGCGGCGCCAATCTGCTGCAGCTCCAGGCCACCCAGGGCCTCGGCGTCCTCGGGGCCCGGACCAACAATCCCGCCGACGAGGCCGTCTTCACCAAATTCGTCGGCCGCGCCAGGCACGACCAGCCCATCGTCTCCGGGCTGGTGCTCGAACTGGCCGCCGAGGGCCAGTACTCCCGCGACCGGGTGCCGGCGTCCGAGGATTTCGGCATCGGCGGCAAGACCTTCGGCCGCGCCTACGACCCGTCGACGATCACCGGCGACATCGGCGCCGCCTTCCGCGGCGAGCTCAACTACGCGATCCCGCACGAGATCGAGCACGTGAACATGGTCCAGCCGTTCGTCTACGCCGACACCGGCTGGACCTGGAGCTGGAGCACCCTCGACCGCGACTCGCTGATGGACCAGCAGCGGGTCAGCTCGGCGGGCGTCGGCATCCGCGTGGTGGCCCTCGACCGCGTCTCGGCGCAGATCGACGTCGCCCGGGCGATCTCGGCGAGTCTCGCGCCGACGAACACCACCGACCCCCACGAGGACTCGTGGGGCGCATATCTCAGCGTCGTTGTGAGGTACTGACCGATGTCCAAGCAGACTCCCGCGCACCGCCGCATCACCTGCAGGACTGTCCTGTGCTCGTCGACCGCCATCTCCGGCGCGCTCGCGGCCCTGCTGGTCACCGCCTCCGTCACGCAGCCGGCACTCGCCAATCCGCAGGGCGGAAAGGTGGTCTCGGGCCAGGCGACGATCGCCCCGACCAGCCCGACGCGGCTGGACATCCGCCAGACCTCGGACAAGGCGATCATCGAGTGGCGTGACTTCTCGATCGGCGCCAACGAGCACACCCACTTCCAGCAGCCGTCGGCCGCGTCGGTGGCGCTGAACCGGGTGATCGAGGCCAATCCGTCGCACATCCTGGGCAAGCTGACCGCCAACGGCCAGGTCTGGCTGGTCAACCCGCACGGCATCCACTTCGGCACGCAGGCGACCGTCGACGTCGCCGGCCTGGTGGCGACGACCCACGATATCGCCAACGAAGACTTCATGGCCGGCCGCTACGTGTTCCGCGCCGGCGACACCGTGCTCGGCTCGGTGGTCAACGAGGGCACCATCACCGCCGCCGAGGCCGGCCTGGTCGGCCTGGTGGCGCCGCACGTCGTCAACCGCGGCATCATCACCGCGCGCCTCGGCGAGGTCACCCTGGCCTCGGGCAAGGAGTTCGTCGTCGACCTCTACGGCGACCAGATGATCAACCTGGCCCTCGACCGGCCGATCGACGAGGCGGTGGTCGACGGCGAGACGGCGCTGGTCGAGAACGAGGGCGCGATCTTCGCCGACGGCGGCTACGTCCAGCTCACCGCGGCCGCGGCGCGCGGCATCGTCGACAATCTGGTCGACACCTCGGGCGTGATCCAGGCGCGCAGCGTCGAGCAGCGCGACGGCGAGATCGTGCTGATGGGCGGCGAGGCCGGCATCGTCACCGCCTCGGGCACCCTCGACGCCTCCGGGGCCGAGGACGGCGCCACGGGCGGCACGGTGCGCATCTCGGGCGAGAAGGTCGGCCTGATGGCCGGCGCCAGGGTCGACGTCTCCGGCAAGGCCGGCGGCGGCACGGCGCTGGTCGGCACCACCGACGGCCAGCGCGGCGGCGCCGCGCAGGTGACCTACATCGACGCGGCCGCGACCATCACCGCCGACGCCACCGACGCCGGCGACGGCGGCCGCATCATCGTCTGGTCCGACGACACCACCCGCAGCGCCGGCACCCTGACGGCGCGCGGCGGCGCCAACGGCGGCGACGGCGGCTTCATCGAGACCTCGGGCAAGCTCAGCCTCGAGGTCAGGGGCGTCCCCGACGCCTCGGCGCCCAAGGGCAAGGCCGGCACCTGGCTGCTCGACCCGACCGACGTCGAGATCAGCGCCTCGACGACGACCAACGTCACCTCCAGCGGCGGCACCTTCACGCCGGCTTCGGTCGGCCCGGCGGTCATCGCGGCCGCGGATATCGAGGCGGCCCTCAACGCCGGCACCAGCGTCACCATCACCACCGAAAGCGCCGGCTCCGAAAACGGCGACATCTGGGTCTCCGAGCCGATCACCAAGACGGCCGGCGGCGACGCGACGCTGACGCTCGACGCCGACCGCAACATCGAGCTCTACGCCGCGATCACTTCGAGTTCCGGCGCCCTGTCGATGACCTTCGCCGCGGGCGGCTACGTCTATTTCGACGCCGGGGTCGACGCCAACGGCGGCACGCTGCGGGTTTCCGCCGCCAGCGACATCGGCCAGTCCTCGACCCCCGTGCTGCGGGCGGGCGACGTCATCCTCGAGGCCGTCGGCGGCATCGGCGACGAGTTCAACCCGGTCGTCGTCGAGGCGACCCGCCTCGCCGCGCGCACCAACGCGAACGACGTCGTGCTGGATGCCGTGGGCGACGTCACGCTGGCCGACCTCGCCGGCTGGGGCTACGCCATGGCAAACGGCGCCGCCGCCGACCTCGGCACCGAGATGATCGACCTGTGGGTCTCCGGCAACCTGACGATCGCCGCCGACGTCGTCGCCGATCTCGGCGCCTCGGTCATTCTCGACGCCACCGGCTCGATCACCCAGACCGCCGGCAGGATCGCCACCGAAGGCCTCGTCGACATGATCGCCGACGACGACCTGGACGGGGTCGGCGACTTCTCGCAGGCGGCCGGCGCCATCATCACCGCCGGCAGCGTCATGCTCGAAGGCGTCAATGTCGGCCTGCGCAGGATTGATGCCTTCAGCGCCTTGATCTATGCCTCCGCGGCCATCACCGACCTCAACACCAGCGGCACCACCATCGACGCCGACAGCGTCTCCGTCGAGGCGGCGACCGGCATCGGCACCTCGTCGGCACCGCTGCGGACCCTCGCCAGTTCCATCGAGGGCTTCGTCTCCGGTGCCGGCGGCATCCACATCAGCGACGCCGGCACCGGCAGCATCTACATCAGCTCCCTGATGACCACGGACGGCGACCTGGTCATCAACGCGCCCAACGCCACCATCACCGACTTCTTCGACGTCGACGCGGGCGGCACCGGCACGGTCTCGGTCACGGCGGACGTGCTGTCGATCAACTTCGGCGGCAGCCTGCAGCTCGGCGGCACCTCGGCGGATCCGGCCGTGGACGTCATCACCCAGGCCGAAATGGACCGCATCCAGGTCAACGAGCTGTCGGTCTACAACGTCGACACCTTCCGGGTGGGCGGCGCCTTCACCCTGACGGCGGGTCGGTCGGTCAGCGTCACCGCCCGGGTGATCGACTTCGCGGCCAACCTGACGCTCCGCACCTCGAACAGCGATCCGAACCAGATCAACGGTTCGTATTTCCACGCCAACCCCGACGCCTACAGCGACGCGTTCGCGGCGCCGGCCGATGCCGGCACGCTTTACCTGCGGGAAGGCGTCACCGTCACCCACGAGACCGGCCGGACGACGCCGTACTGGACGGCGAGCGGCGCGCGCTACGAAAGCATGCACTTCTGGGGCGAGAACGACATCGACCTCGACGGCGCGGTGGTGGCCCACGGCAGCACGCTCTACATCGGCACCAACCACACCGATTTCGCCGATCCGGGCCTGGTCCAGAGCGACATCGACGCGTTCGACGTGATGCGTCTGTCGGTGCACATGCCGAACCAGGTGTTCCGCACCGCCGGCAACCTGCTGTTCGACATGCCCTACGGCGTCTACGGCTCGTTCGGCACCGTCGACATCCGCCATGCCGTCACGGTGCGCACGACGGACACCTACCACGCCGGGACGGATCGCTGGCTGTGGTCCTATCTCGCGGCCGTCAACGACGACGTCAGCGCCGTGCCGTTCGTGATCGCGTCCGGCGGCTCGCTGACCTTCGAGTCCAGCGGCACCAATCCGTGGATCGGCATGGGCCTGCGCGCCAACGACATGGAGATCGCCGGCGCGGTCAGGGCCGCGGGCCATACCCTGAGCATCGAGGCGGGGAACTGGGACGCCAACGGCAACTGGCTCGCCGCCGACATGAAGCTCGGCGCCGCCGGCAATACCTACGACTACATGCTCGAACTGTCGCAGACCGAGCTGAACTACCTCCAGGCCGATTTCCTGCGCCTCGGCGGGCGCTGGAGCCACAGCAGCGACATGTATCCCACCGACACGATCTACGTCTCGGGCCCGGTCTCGATCAGCGCCGTCCGCGGCGTGCATCTGACGGCCGAGGAGATCGTCGTCGGCGCCAACCTGACCGCCAGCACCTCGGACTCGCGGCACCAGGACGCCGGCCTTCTGCTCGAGGCCGGTGACGTCGACGTCTACGAGATGTCCGGCCAGTATCAGCGCTGGGCGCCGCTGGTCATCGACTCCGGCGTCACCGTCAGGCTCGACGGCCAGGCCGGTTCGGGCATCGTCCTGCGGGCGACCGACATGGACATCTTCGGCAGCGTCGTCAACGCGAGCGCCGCCACCGGCAATCCCGACGCCGCCTCGTACATCTCGATCTACGGCAACGAACGGCTGCCCGTGGTCTCCGAGACCCATCTTGGTGGCAGCAAGACGTCGGGGATGTTCGCCGATGCCTACAGCGCCGGCCTGTACGTCCTCGAACTGACCAGCGACGATCTCGCCCGGCTGGCCGCCGAGGCCGTCAGCCTCGGCAGCACCATCAGCTACACCACGACCGCCGGCGACATCATCCTGCCGAACGTCCGCTGGACCCGGGTCCGCGGCGAGGAGGTGACGGTCCAGCACCAGGTCACCAGCCTGTACGGCGGCAGCAACCGGGGGATCGGCTTCCAGGCGACCGGTTCGTCCCTCGACTTCATGCCGTTCGAGCTCACCGCGAGCGGCGCGATCGTGTTGACCGGCGGCGGCCTGAAGATCGAGGCCGACGACGTCGAGCTGTTCGGCACCATCGAGGTCGACGGCGGCAGGATCGAAATCGTCCCGCACCGCTCGACCGAGGACCTGCGCCTCGGCGGCATGCCGGCGTCGCTGACCCTGTCGCAGGACGAGATCGACCGCCTGACCTCGTCCGCCCTGCGCTTCGGCAGCACCGCCGGTCCGCTGCAGACCGGCGGCACCGTCGACCTGTCGCGCTTCTCCGCGGTCGAGATCGTGACCAAGAGCGCGACGATCAGCCACGACATCACGGTCTCCGGCGGCAGCCTGACCCTGACCGCCAGTTCGGGCAGCATCTCGACCACCTCGGGCGCCACGATCACCGCGTCGACCCTGAACCTGTCGGCGACCGGCACCGTCACCGCCGACGTCAGCGCCACGACGACCAAGGTCTCCGCCGCCAGCGGCTCGTCGCTGACCGGCACCACCGGCACGGTGACCACCACCGACCCGACGCTGACCGTCAACGGCGTGCCGCAGTCGAGCCCGACGAGCACCGTCGACTCGCAGATCGCGCAGACCACGTCGCAGTCGACCACCGCGACGGCGCCGACCACCAGCACCACCACGGCCGGCGACCCGCTCGCCGGCACCACCGGCACCACCGACACCACCGCGACCACCACCACCACGGCCGCGACCGCGGCGCCCGCCACGACGGCGGGCACCGGCACGACGGCGCCGACCAGCACGATCAGCAGCGACCCGACGGCGACGCTGACCCAGTCCTCGGCGCCGGTGATGAGCCAGGTCGTCAACTCGGCCCCCGTGGTCACGCTCGCCGAGACGGTCCGCCAGAGCACCGCCACCGGCGGCGCCCACGAGGCGGTGGTCGCCGTCGGCCGCCGCGAGGACCTGAGCGGCGTCGAGCAGCAGGCGGTGTTCCGCAGCGTCGGCGGCCGCGCCCTCGCCAAGGGGCTGGCCGAGAGCGCCAACCCGGTCGCCCAGGGCGTCGGCAAGCTGCTGGGCGAGGTGCTCGAGCAGTCGCAGGTCCGCGGCCCGGCGGCCGCGGCGGCGCTGGCCAAGGTCTCGGTCGGCCAGATCCGCCAGATGGTCCAGCAGGGCGGCTTCGACAAGGACGCCACCAAGGCCTATCTGGCGATGTTCCTCGCCGTCCAGAAGGAGGCCCGCACCAACCTGTTCGGCGGCGCCATCGCCGAACTCCAGCGCACGCCCAACGTCGCCGACCTGTTCACGACGGCCGAGGTCACCGCGCCGGCGCAGCCGGTCGTCACCACCGCGCTGTTCCAGCCGGGGGCGATGACCCCGCTGGGCCTGCGCGAGGTCAAGGGCAACGTCGGCAAGCTGCCGCCGAACACGCAGGTCCGCATCAACGGCCGCTGGGTGTTCATCGACGAGAACGGCAACTACGACGTCGACCTTCCGGTCCAGGAGGGCGAGAACACGGTGGCGATCACCATCGCCGACGACAACGGCGTCATCCGCGAGGAGGTCCTGACCTTCCAGAGCGACCGCGCCACCCCGCCCGGCGCCATGGCCGAGAAGGCCCGCGAAGGCAAGCGGATCGCGATCATGTTCGCGAATTCGGATTACCAGAACGAGATGATCCCCGAACTGGTGACCCCCGAGGCCGACGTCACCCTCATCGGCAACCAGCTCAACGAGATGCTGGGCTACGACGTGCGCGTCATCCGCAACGCGACCAAGGAGGAAATGGTCCAGACCCTGATGAAGCTGGGCAAGGAGGTCGGCGAGGACGACCGCGTCGTGGTCTACTACGCCGGCCACGGCTACGCGCTCGAATCCACCGGCAAGGGCTACTGGCTGCCGGCCGACGCCGACGTCGACTCGGCGGCGAAGTGGGTGTCGACCGACGACATCGCCCACCTGCTGCAGCGCATGCCCTCCAAGCACATCATGCTGGTCGCCGACAGCTGCTACTCGGGCGCCTTCACCCGCGAGCAGGGCGTCATCTCGACCGAGCTGGCGCAGTCGCCGCAGGAGATCATCGGCCGCCGTTCGGTGATGGCGATGTCCTCGGGCGGCGACGAGCCGGTGGCCGACGGCGACGTCAATTCGCCCTTCGCCAAGATCCTGTCCGAGCGGCTGCAGAGCATCGTCGACGTCGAGGAGGGCTTCGACCTGTTCAACCAGGTCAAGACCGCGGTCGTCGAGGCGGTGCCGCAGACCCCGCACTACGGCGTCGTCAAGACCGCCGGTTACGACGACGGCGGCGACTACCTGTTCTTCCGCAAGACGGCGTCGTTCTGACGCCGTCGCCGGCGGAGGCGCGAATCGAAACGGGGGCGGGCCACACGGCCTCGCCCCCGTTCTTTTTCGGCCCGTCGCCGGATTGCGGACGCCCCTTTTCTCCCTCTCCCGCAGGCGGGAGAGGGTCGGTTGCGCGTCAGAGACCGCGCAGCAGGACGTCGTTGGCCCAGCGCGGCTGGTGGTCCTCGAGCCGCACCCGCTGCACGACCGCTTCCGGCCCGCCGCCGACCACCTCGACCCGCAGCCAGCGCGGCACCAGCTCGTTGTTGATGTCGTCGAGCACGGCGGCGCCGATCTGTTCGAGGTTGCGCCAGCCCAGCCCCTCCAGCATGGCGAGATAGCGCGCGAAGGCGGCGCGCTCCAGCACCACCCGGTCGGGCACGTAGTGCAGCGACAGCCGCGCCCCCTCGCCGAGCGGGCCTTCGAGCGCCACGACGTAGTCGCGGCCGACGGCCGGATTGGCCGCGGTGTGCAGGCCGGCGCGGCGTTCGGCGGGCGTCATACCAGCAACTCCTCGATGCGGGCCGGCGGCGGCGCGACCGGCGGCTCGACGAACGGCTGCCCGGCCTGGAAGATGATCTCGCCGCTGGTGCCGACCCGCGACAACGCCTCGGCGAAGATGCGCGACATGTCGCGGCGCATTTCGGCCGGCAGCGCCGCCTCGCTGCGCAGGATCAGGTCGAAGCGCCTGGCGGCGCGCCGCACCAGCCCGTCGAGCTGCAACCGGCCCAAGGCGCTGAGGTCGAGATCGAGCACGAAGCGCTCGCCCTGTTCGCCGGCGGCGGCCGACGGGGCGCGATCCTCCTCGGGCCGCCGCAGATACAGCCGCACCGGCTCGACGACGGCGCCGTTGATCAGCGGCATCGCCAGCAGCCGCCACTCGGCGCCCCCCGAGGCGGCGCCGCGGCCGGGCAGGGCCGCCTCGCCGAGATCCTTCGCCAGGCGCCGCGCCGCGTCGCCGCGGCCGGCCCTGTCCAGGGCCTGGACGGCGTCGTTCGCCGCCGCGCGCAGACCGTCGGTCCGCGCCAGGGCGGCGAACGCCATCATGCCGATCGCCAGCCGCGGCCCGACCTGCGGCAGCAGCGCGCCCAGCCGCTCGGCGAGGACCGGATCGGTCAGGCGCAACGCCTCCAATCCCTGGCCCAGCGCCGACCACGGCGCCGCCGGCGGTGCCGGGGCCGCGACGGTCGCCGCCGGCGGCAGCGGTCCACCCTGGACCGAAAGGGTCACCTGGGCGCCGGCGGGCAGCGGCGGCGCCCCGTCGAGCCCGATCAGCCCCAGCGGGCTGCGCAGCACCGGCTGCCCGGCATGCGAATTGGGCGCCACCACGGCGGTGAACTGCGCCGGCAGGCTCGGCGCCGCGGCGCCGGTCGGGATCGCGGCCGTCGTCGACGCGGCGGGGCCTGCGGGCGTCGGCACCGGGTTGGGGCCCGCCGCCGGCCCGGGAGTCGCGGCGGCGGCCGGCGCGGCCCCGGCGCCGGCG
>CAZJFH010000062.1:0-29960 GCA_964545205.1 uncultured Rhodospirillaceae bacterium | reverse complement strand
GGCCAGCGGCGGCGGCGCCGTCCGCGGCGGTGCGGTGGTCGGCGCCGACGCGGCCGGCCCGGCGGCCGGCGCCGCCTTCATCTCGTTGCGGCCGGCCCGCACCGCGCCTTCCAGGCGGTCGGCCATGGCGTCGGCGCGCTCGATCATGAAGGCGAGGTCGTCGCGCAGCGCCTGCGCCTTCTCGACGCGGTCCTGCAGCGCGCTGCCGGCGTCCTCGGCCGCCTTGCGCAGCTTGGGGATGCTGGTGTCGGCGCGCACCGTCGCCTCGTTGAACTGCACGATCAGCTTGGCCATGTCGTCGCGGTTCTTGCGCAACGCGTTCAGCCGCTTGTTCAGCATGCCGGCGTAGACGATGGTCGCCACGAGCAGGAAGGCGATGATGACGTCCAGAACGAGCGTGTAGTATTGCACGGCCTTACGCCTTTTCCTTCCGGATCTTGTCGGCGACGCGGATCGCGATGTGGTTGCCCTTGCGGCCCATCCGGCCCTCGAACATCGGCACCTCGCCGCAGCGCAGCTTGACCGGCGAGTCGGGGCCGGCGTTGAGCATGATCTTGGAGCCGACCTTGAGCTTCAGGATGTCGCGCAGGCTCATCATCTGCTGGTCGAGCACCGCGTCGAGCTCGACGTCGGTCATCCACAGCTCTTCGGCCAGGTGGGTCTCCCAGATCGAGTCGCGGCCGAACTTCTCGCCCATGAACATCTGCAGCAGCAGTTCGCGGACCGGCTCGAGGGTGGCGTAGGGCAGCAGCAGCTCGAGGCGGCCGCCGCGGTCTTCCATGTCGATGCGCAGCTTGGCGACGATGGCGGCGTTGCTCGGCCGCGAGATGGTGGCGAAGCGCGGATTGGTCTCCAGCCGGTCGAAGCGGAACGTCACCGGCGACAGCGGGTCGAAGGCGGCCGACAGGTCGGAGAGCACGACATGGACCATGCGCTCGACCAGGTTGCGCTCGATCGTGGTGTAGGGACGGCCTTCGATGCGCATCGCCGCGGTGCCGCGGCGGCCGCCCAGCAGCACGTCGACGATCGAGTAGATCAGCGACGAATCGACGGTGATCAGGCCGTAGTTGTCCCACTCCTCGGCCTTGAACACCGACAGCATGGCCGGCAGCGGGATCGAGTTCAGGTAATCGCCGAAGCGCAGGGACAGGATGTTGTCGAGCGACACCTCGACGTTGTCCGAGGTGAAGTTGCGCATCGAGGTCGACATCATGCGGACCAGGCGGTCGAACACGACCTCGAGCATCGGCAGGCGTTCGTAGGACACCAGCGCCGAGTTGAGGATCGCCTGGATGCCCGAGCGCTCGCCCGAGTCCTCGTTCTCGTCGTCGAAGCCGAGCAGGCTGTCGATTTCGTCCTGGTTGAGGACGCGGGTCGACTCCCGCGGCGCGCCCATCGAGCCGACCTCGACGTCGCCGCCGTCCTCGTCGCCGCCGCCGCCGCCGAGCATGGCTTCCCACTCGGCGGCCATCGCGTCCTGGCCGTCGCCCTCGCCCTCGCCGCCTTCTCCGCCGTCCTCGCCGTCGAGGCCGCCGGCCATGGCGGCCCATTCCGCCATGAGCGCTTCTTCGTCCTCGGGAGTGCGACTTTCGGCCATGTGCGCGTCCTAACCGCCTGCTACTGAACCAGCATTTCCTTGAACAGCACGTCGTTGACCTTGGCCGGCTTCGCCGCCTGGGCGACGCGCGCGAGCAGTTCCTCGCGAAGCCGGTAGATCCCCGATGCGCCCTGCAGGTCTTCGATGCGCAACTCGCGCAGATAGACCTGGAAATTGTCGAGAATGCGCGGCATCACCTGCTCGATGCGCTTGACGTCCAGCGGATCCGACAGCTCGAGGCTGACGCGGATCTTCAGGAAGCTCTGCTTGCGCCCCGAGGTGTTCAGGTTGACCAGCATCTCGGGGAGGTCGTAGAACACCGCCGGCTTGAGCGGGTTGTGCTCGACCTCCTCGGCCTCGACCTGTTCCTGGCCGCCGCCGAACAGCGCCAGCAGCGGGTCGGCGGCGCCGCTGAAATAGGCGCCGGCGCCGCCGCCGACCACCAGCAGCAGCGGCAGCACCACGAACAGGATCAGCTTCTTCTTGCCGTCGGCTCCGGAGCGTACCGGTGCGGCCTCGAACTCTTCCGAGCCTTCGCCTTCGTCGAAATCTTCCTCGAGATCTTCGGCCATGTCCCTTCCCGCCAATCGCCGTGGCCGGCCCGCATCCCATGCGACCGAGGATGAAGGTACCCCCCGCTGGTTAACAACAGGTTGCGCGGCCGGCCCTGTTGAGGGGCCGAACGATAGCAAGCCCCCCGGGGGGCGGCAATAACTGCCCGGCAGCCGGTGCCACCTTGCCGGGTCCGGCGCGGCGCAGCCGGCGTCTCCTCCGAGCCAAGTGACTGGAATGCAACGGTTTTGGGATTTGGCACGCCGCCTGCAGAGAGGGTGGCGAACGTTTCTGACGCCAGCTTCGGAAGTCGACGATGGAAAACACGGGCTACATAGCGATCTCGCGCCACGCCACCCTGTGGCGGCAGCTCGAGGCCACGGCCAACAACATCGCCAACGTCAACACGCCGGCCTTCAAGGGCGAGCGGCTGATGTTCCGCGAATACCTGGTCGACACGCCCAGCTCCGACACCCGGTTCGCGCAGCCGATCTCGTTCGTGCAGGACATCGGCGTCCTGCGCGACACCGAGGAAGGCCCGATGACCAAGACCGACAACCCGCTCGACCTGGCGATCAGCGGCGACGGCTATTTCGTCGTCGAGACCCCCGACGGACCGCGCTACACCCGCAACGGCCACTTCCGCCTCGACGAGGCCGGCATGATCGTCAACACCGACGGCTATCCGCTGATGCAGGCCGAGGGCGAGCCGCTGATCATCGCCCCCAACGAGCGCGAGATCAACGTCACCGCCGACGGCGCGGTCGCCACCGAGAACGGCCCGCTGGGCAAGATCCGGGTGGTGCGCTTCGAGAACGAGCAGCAGCTGCGCAAGGTCGCCGGCGGCCTCTACGACGCGATGGACGCGCCCGAGGACGTCGACGAGCCGCACGTGCTGCAGGGCATGGTCGAGGAGTCGAACGTCGTCGCGGTCAAGGAACTGACCAACATGATCTCGATTCTGCGCCAGTACGAAGGCGTCCAGAAACTGATCGACAACGAAAACGAGCGTATGACGCGGGCGTACGACACGCTCTCGCAGCCGGCGCGCGGTTAAGCAAGGAGTCAGCAGATGAGGTCCCTCAACATCGCCGCGACGGGCATGCTGGCCCAGCAGACCAACGTCGAGGTCATTTCCAACAACATCGCCAACATGAACACGACGGCCTACACCCGGCGCCGGCCCGAGTTCAACGACCTGCTCTACCAGAACATGCGCCGGGTCGGCTCGACCTCGTCCGACGCCGGCACCATCGTGCCGTCGGGCATCCAGCTCGGCCTCGGCGTCAAGGTCGCCTCGGTCTACCGCATCACCGAGCAGGGCAGCGTGCAGAGCACCGACAACAGCCTCGACCTGGCGATCCAGGGCAAGGGCTACTTCCAGGTGACGCTGCCGACCGGCGAGACCGCCTACACCCGCGACGGCGCCTTCCAGCTCAGCCCCGAGGGCGAGATCGTCACCCACCAGGGCTACCAGGTGCAGCCGGGCATCGTGATCCCCAACAACGCGGTCGGCATCTCGATCAACGCCAGCGGCCAGGTCTCGGTGAAGCTGGACGGCCAGGTGGAGCAGCAGATCGTCGGCCAGCTCCAGCTCGCGGTGTTCCCGAACGAGGCCGGCCTCGAGGCCCGCGGCGACAACCTGTTCATCGAGACCCCGGCCTCGGGCAACGCCGCCCAGGGCAATGCCGGCAGCGTCGGCTACGGCTCGCTGCTGCAGGGCTTCCTCGAGAGCTCGAACGTCAACGTGGTCTCCGAGATCACCAACCTGATCAGCGCCCAGCGCGCCTACGAGATGAACTCGAAGGTCATCCAGACCTCCGACGAGATGCTCTCGGCCCTGAACCGCGTGAAGTAAGGACCCTCGCGATGCGACGCCTCGCCGCCACCCTGAGCCTGATCCTCGCGGTCTGCCTCGCCGCGCCGGCCGCCGCCGACACCGGCGCCGTCGTGCTGCGCGGCTCGGCGGCGATCGACGGCGACGTCATCCGCCTCGGCGACCTGTTCGACAATGTCGGCGAGAAGGCCGGCACCGTCGTCACCCACGCGCCGCAGCCGGGCCGCCGCATCGTGCTCGACGCCCAGTGGCTGGCGACCGTCGCCAACGCCCACGGCATCGCCTGGCGGCCGCTCGGCCGCGCCGAGCGGCTCGTCGTCGAGCGCCGCAGCACCACGATCGGCGTCGACGAGATCGCCGTCGAGCTGCGCCGGGCGCTGGAGATCGAGGGCGTCGATCCCGGCGCCGAGCTCCAGCTCGCCAACCGCTCGCTGCAGATCCACCTGCCGGTCGACGCCGCGCCCCGGATCGAGGTCCGCGACCTCGACTACGACCGCCGCACCGGCCGCTTCGCCGCCGCCGTCGAGATCTCGGGCGGGGCGGGGCCGCAGCGGGCGCGCGTGTCGGGCCGCGTCTTCTCGATGACCGAGGTCCCGGTCCTGGCCCGCGCCATGAACCGCGGCGAGGTGATCGGCGAAGGCGACATCGAGTGGATGCCGCTGCGCGAGGCGCGCCTGGCCCGCGGCGTCGTCACCGACACCGACCAGCTCGTCGGCAAGGAGCTGCGCCACCCGGCGCGCGCCGGCCAGCCGCTGCGCGCCAACGACGTCCAGGCGCCGGTGGTGGTCGCCCGCAACAGCATGGTCACGATGATCCTGCGCACCGGCGGCCTGTCGCTGACCGCCCAGGGCCGCGCCGTCGAGGACGGCAGCCAGGGCGCGGTCATCCGCGTCACCAACACCCATTCCAACGTCACCGTCGAAGCGAAGGTCGAGGGTCCGGGCGTCGTGTCCGTGATGCCCGCCGGCCATGTCCTCGCCAACTAGGAGCCCGAGCATGACCACGTCCTCCGTCCTGGTCCGCGTCGCCCTGACCGTCGCCGCCGCCGCCGCCCTGTCGGCGTGCAACATGGCCGAGCGCCTCTCGGAAGTCGGCAAGGCCCCGTCGCTGACGGCGATCGAGAACCCGGTGCAGAACCCGAACTACCGCCCGGTGAGCATGCCGATGCCGGCGCCCCAGCTCGCCGCGCCGCAGCACAACTCGATGTGGCGGCCGGGCGCGCGCTCGTTCTTCAAGGACCAGCGCGCCGGCGTCGTCGGCGACATCCTGACCGTGATCGTCGACATCGCCGACAAGGCCGAGCTGGACAACCGCACCAGCCGCACCCGCTCGGCCGGCGAGTCGGTCGGCATTCCCGCCATGCTCGGCTACGAGGCGGCGCTGGGCAAGATCCTGCCGGAGGCGATCAATCCGGACAACCTGGCCTCGGTCAACTCCGACCACAACTCCAGCGGCACCGGCGCCCTCGAACGCGAGGAGAGCGTCAAGGTCCAGATGGCCGCCGTCATCACCCAGGTCCTGCCCAACGGCAACCTGGTCATCGCCGGCCGCCAGGAGGTGCGGGTCAACTACGAGCTGCGCGAGATCACGGTCAGCGGCGTGATCAGGCCCGAGGACATCACGTCGGGCAACACCATCAGCTCGGAAAAGATTGCCGAGGCCCGCATCGTCTACGGCGGTCGCGGCACCCTGAGCGATCTGCAGCAGCCGCGCTACGGCCAGCAGGTGTTCGACATCATCATGCCCTGGTGACCGGCCGGCGCCGAACGGCGCCGCGCCATCCCGGGCCGGCCGCGCCGCCATCGGACAGAACGTCCGGTGGCGGCGTCGTCTTTTTCATCGCCGGATTCCGAAGAGTAAGGTGCCGGCGCGACTCCAATCCGTCGCTTGCGCGGGAAGAGCTTGTGAAGAAATACGATCCGTCGCTCCCGCGGAAGCGGGAGCCCATTCCTGAGGCGTCGCAACCTGTTGAAATGCCACAGGAATGGATGCCCGCTTCCGCGGGCATGACGCCTGAAATCGCTGCTTTCCAGCGCTCCCTCGTCATGCCCGCGGGGGCGACGATGATTCGGCCTGAGGGTCTGCTCGAAGGCGGGGCTCCGCCCGGAATTCCGCGGCGGACACGAAAAAGGGCCGGCGCATCGGCCGACCCTCGCATCTTCCCGTTCGGCGAGGGGCTATTCCTCGCGGTGGGTGCGCTCCATGCGCTCGTGGCGTTCCTGGGCCTCGATCGACAGGGTGGCGATCGGGCGCGCCTCCAGCCGGCGCAGGGTGATGGGCTCGCCGGTCTCCTCGCAATAGCCGTAGGAGCCGTCCTCGATGCGCTGCAGCGCCGCGTCGATCTTGCCGATCAGCTTGCGGGCGCGGTCGCGGGTGCGCAGTTCCAGGGCGCGGTCGGCCTCGGCCTGGGCGCGGTCGGCGATGTCGGCCTCCTGCAGGCCGCCTTCCTGGAGGTGCTGCAGGGTCTCGTCGGACTCCCTGAGCAGCTCGCCGCGCCACTTCAGGAGCTTCTGGCGGAAGTATTCCCGCTGCCTCTCGTTCATGAAAGGCTCGTCGTCGGAGGGACGGTAATCCGGCGGCAGCGTGACGGTCATGCCTTCCCCATCAATGTAGGCCAGAGACGCGGGGGAATATATGGACAGCCACCCAACATCGCAAGGGCGGAGTTACGCCCCGTGGTCGAACCTATTCGCCTGAATTTTCACGAAAAAACGATTCAGCCGCCGCGGGCGTACTTGGCGAGCTCGACTTCCGCCCGCAATTCGATCTCGTCGAGGACCGCCGCGAGGCGCGGATCGGCCACGGATTCGCGCCGGCTGCGCATGATCTGCGCCAGCGCGATCAGCCTCTCGCGCGACAGGCCGCCGGCCAGCAATCCGAGGCGCAGATCCTCGAGGCGGTCGAGGATGTCCTCGCCGCGGCGGATCACCCGGCGGCGGCCTTCCTGGTCGGTGGCGTCGTTGACGCTTTGCGCCGCCAGAAGCGCGTCGACGGCGGCGAGCGGATTCAGGCTCTCGACCGGCTGCGACTCGCGGCCCTCGCCCGCGCCCTGCAGATGGCGCGCGAAGGCGCCGTCGCGCTTGTCGCCGCGCTCGGTGCGGCGCGCCGGCGCCGAGTTCGAAGCCGAACCGGGTCCTGAAACCTTCATGGTGTGCGCGGCCTGTCTGACTTGCCTCGGAGACTGTACCCTGCGCCCCGCGCCATTAACAGACGGTAAATTCCGGCCGTCCTATGCGCCTCGGCACAGGCGGTAGGGCGCGCGCCATCGGCCGCATGGGCGATTGGCGGGCAGGGGCGGGCGGACCAGATTCGGGGCGGGGGCCGGGGCGAGGCGGCGTGATCCGCGTTGCGGCCTCGCCCGGCTTCGGCTAACCAGGGCGACGACAGAGCTTTTGAGGCCATCGCATGCACGACCTCGCCAAACTGACCTCGCTGGTGGACGCGATGCGCGGCGTCCGCGTCCTGTGCATCGGCGACGCCATGCTCGACCGCTTCGTCTACGGCGACGTCGACCGCATCTCGCCCGAGGCGCCGATCCCGGTGATGCGCATCCGCCGCGAGGCGGCCATGCTCGGCGGCGCCGGCAACGTGGTGCGCAACCTGGTGGCGCTGGGCGCCGCGCCGACCTTCGTCGCCGTCGTCGGCGACGACGACGCCGGCCGCGAGCTCGGCCGCCTGGTCGGCGAGCTGCAGGCGGTCGATCCCTGCCTGATCGTCGAGCAGGGCCGCCAGACCACGATCAAGACCCGCTACATCGCCGGCAGCCAGCAGCTGCTGCGCGCCGACTGCGAGACCGCGGCCGCGATCCAGCAGCAGACGATCGAGCGCATGCTGCAGGCGATCGCCGCGATGATCGCCGAGGCCGCGGTGGTGGTGCTGTCCGACTACGGCAAGGGCGTGCTGACGCCGGCGGTCGTCGCCGAGATCGTCGGCATGGCGCGGGCCGCCGGCAAGCGGGTCATCGTCGACCCCAAGGGCCGCGACTACGCCGTCTATCGCGGCGCCCACCTGGTGACGCCCAACCGCAAGGAGCTGGCCGAGGCCGCCGGCATGGCCGTCGACGGCGACGAGGCGGTGGTCGCCGCCGCGAGCCGCCTGGTCGAGACCTGCGGCCTCGACGCCGTGCTGGCGACCCGCAGCCAGGAGGGCATGACCCTTCTCGCCCGCGACGCGGCGCCGGTCCATCTGCCGGCCGAGGCGCGCGAGGTGTTCGACGTCTCCGGCGCCGGCGACACCGTGCTGGCCACCGTCGCCGCCGCGCTGGCCGCCGGCGGCGCCCTGGTCGAGGCGGCGCGGCTGGCCAATGCCGCCGCCGGCATCGTCGTCGCCAAGGTCGGCACCGCCGTGGCCTATGCCCGCGAGCTGGTGGCGGCGCTCCACCGTTCGGACCTGCAGGAGGGCGCCGGCAAGGTGATGAGCCTGGACGCGGCGGTCGAGGCGGCGGCGCGCTGGCGCCACAAGGGCCTGCGCGTCGGCTTCACCAACGGCTGCTTCGACCTGCTCCATCCCGGCCACATCGCGCTGATCGAACAGGCGCGGGCCACCTGCGACCGCCTGGTCGTCGGCCTCAATTCCGACGAATCGGTGCGCCGGCTCAAGGGGCCGAGCCGGCCGGTGCAGCACGAGAGCGCCCGCGCCACGGTGCTGGCCTCGCTGGCCGCCGTCGACGCCGTGGTGCTGTTCGGCGACGACACGCCGATGGCCCTGATCGCGGCGCTCCGCCCCGACGTCCTGGTCAAGGGCGCCGACTACACCGTGGCCACCGTGGTCGGCGCCGAGCTGGTGCAGTCCTATGGCGGCCGCGTCGTGCTGGCCGAGCTGGTCGAGGGCCAGAGCACCACCGCGACCATCGCGCGGATGGGCACGCCGGCCGGCGGCTGAGCGGCAGTTTTTGCCGGCCTGCCGGGAGCAAACTACCGGGCGGCGGCGGCTCGCCGGGGGCAAACGCCCGTATCTCCTTCGTTTCCCGGCTGGCACGCCGTTCGCAAGAGGAAGCGCGAACGTGCGACCCGCACCAAGAGGAACGGAAATGATCGGTGTCTTCGCCAACTGCCGCAAAGCCGCCCGCGCGCTGCTCGCCGCGCTGATCGGCGTGGCGCTGATGGTCCCGGCTCCGGCCGCCGCCAACTCGCGCCTCAAGGACATCGCCGACTTCGAGGGCATCCGCGACAACCTGCTCGTCGGATACGGCCTGGTCGTCGGCCTGAACGGCACCGGCGACACCCTCAACAACAACGCCTTCACCAAGCAGAGCCTGATCGGCATGCTCGAGCGCCTGGGCGTCAACACCCGCGAGGCCAACCTGCAGCCCAAGAACGTGGCCGCGGTGATGGTCACCGCGGTGCTGCCGCCGTTCTCGCGCCAGGGCACCCGCATCGACGTCGCGGCCAGCGCGCTCGGCGACGCCAAGAGCCTGCTCGGCGGCACGCTCCTGGTCACGCCGCTGGTCGGCGCCGACGGCGAGGTCTACGCCGTCGCGCAGGGCCCGCTGGCGGTCGGCGGCTTCTCCGCCCAGGGCCAGGGCCAGACGGTGACCCGCGGCGTGCCGACCAACGGCCGCATCGCCAGCGGCGCCATCGTCGAGCGCGAGCTGCCGTTCGAGCTCGCCAGCCTCGAATCGGTCAAGATCAGCCTGCGCAACCCCGACCTGACCACGGCGCGCCGCATCGCCCAGGCGATCAACGCCTTCGTCGGCGGCGAGGCGGCGGTGCCGGCCGATCCGGCCACCGTCCAGCTCCAGGTGCCGCCGTCCTACCAGAACGACGTCGTCGGCCTGCTGACCGACGTCGAGCAGCTGCGCATCCAGCCCGACCAGATGGCGCGCGTGCTGATCGACGAGCAGTCGGGCACCATCGTGATGGGCGAGAACGTGCGCATCAGCACCGTCGCCATCGCCCAGGGCAACCTGACGATCCGCATCACCGAGACGCCGCAGGTCTCGCAGCCGGCGCCGTTCTCGACCGGCGGCGAGACGACCACGGTGCCGCGCACCGACATCGAGATCGACGAGGATTCCGACCGGCGCCTGGGCGTGCTGCCGCAGAGCGTGACGCTGCAGGAGCTGGTCAACGGACTGAACGCCATGGGCGTCGGCCCGCGCGACATGATCACCATCCTGCAGGCGATCAAGGCGGCGGGCGCGCTCCAGGCCGAAATCGAGGTGATGTGACATGCAGACCAGCGGCATTCCCAGCATGGCCGCCCTGTACATGGACCAGGGCAAGATCGCCGAGACCACCGTCGCCGGCAAGCCGGAGGAGGCGCGCGCCGCCGCCGAGAAGTTCGAGGCGCTGTTCATCGGCCAGATGCTGCAGCACATGTTCCAGGGCATCGGCACCGATCCCCTGTTCGGCGGCGGCCACGGCGAGGAGATGTTCCGCTCGATGATGGTCGACGAGTACTCGAAGGAGATGTCCAAGCGCGGCTCCTTCAGCCTCAGCGACGCCATCGAGCGCCAGTTGCTCGAGATGCAGGAAGTCGAGTGAGGCGCGCCGCGCCGACCGGCCCGTCCGCGACGGCCGCCCTTCCGGGGCGGCCGTCGTCGTTTGCGCGCCGCCCCGGCGCGTCGCGGGTGATCCCGGCAGGAATTGCCGGCCGCGGGGCGATTATTGCCGAAGCGGCGCCGCCGGGCCGCGGCTTTCCGAGGCGGCGCCTCGGTTTCCTGGATGGCACGCTTCTCGCAAGAGGTTCGGCGTCATTGTCTTCGAGGTGTGAGATGCGTGCCGAAACCTGCCACGAACAGCTCAGCTCCGTGCTCGTCGAGTTGCGCGATCTGCTGTCGCGCGAGAACGACGCGCTGACGCGGCACGACCATGCCGCCGTCGAGGAGACCCTGCCCAACAAGATCAGCCTGGTGCGGCTGTACCAGGCGCAGGTCGCCGCGGTCGCCAACAATCCCGGCCTGGCTTCGGAGCTCGACGAGCACGAGCACGAGGAGCTGCGCGCCGTCGCCGGCGAGATCGAGGCGCTGATGGAAGACAACGTGCGCCTGCTCAAGGTCGGCATCGAATGCTCGAGCACGCTGCTCGAAGGCGTCATGCACGAGGCGCGCAAGCAGCGCCAGCAGGACGCCGTCGGCTACACCAGGCGCGGCGAGTTCGAGCCGCTGGGCGCGGCGTCGCTGCAGATCAACGACAACTTCTGACGTCTCGTCCGGCCGGGGTCTCGCCATGTCTCTCACACTCGGGTTCCAGAGCGCGATTTCGGGGCTGCTGACCGCCCAGCGCGGCATCGACGTGATCTCGCGCAACATCGCCAACGTCAACACCGAAGGCTACAACCGCAAGATCCTGTCGCCGGAATCCAAGGTGCTCGGCGGCTACGGCGCCGGCGTGCAGGTCGGCGACGTCACCCGGATCATCGACGAGAAGCTGATGAAGAGCCTGCGCCTGGAGACCGGGCGCACGGCCCACCAGGAGACGGCGACCTCTTACTACACCCGCCTGCAGGACCTGTTCGGAACCCCCGCCGACAACACCTCGATCAGCCATCTGGTCGCCGACTTCTCGACGGTGATCGAGACCCTGGCCCAGTACCCGGACAAGCCGCTGAACCAGGCGATGGCGGTGCGCAGCGCCAACGACCTCGCGCTGCGGCTGAACTATCTCAGCGAGGAGGTGCAGTCGCTGCGGCTGCAGGCCGACGCCGAGATCGCCTCGGCGGTCGAGGACGTCAACAACCAGCTCGACCGCATCGACGACCTCAACGCCCAGATCATGGGCGCGATGGCGCGCGGCGCCGACTCGACCGAGCTGATGGACCAGCGCGACCTGTCGCTGAACACCCTGTCCGAGTACATGGACATCAACTACTACACCCGCGCCGACGGGTCGGTGACGATCTATTCGGGCTCGGGCCTGCTGCTGCTCTCGGACGAGCCGCAGCACCTCAGCCACGTGCCGACCACCGACGGCGACGCCTCGATGGAGATGTACTCGGTCACCGTCGCCGGGGCCAGCCGCACGCTCGAGTTCGGCTCGGGCAAGATGGCGGCGATGATGGAGATGCGCGACAAGCTGCTGCCCGGCCTGCACTCGTCCCTCGACGAGATGTCGTCGCAGCTCAAGGAGACGATGAACCAGATCCACAACCGCGGGGCCGGCTACCCGTCGCTGATCCAGACGATGGAAGGCTCGCGGACGTTCATCGACTCGGCCAACCAGACGATCCGCATGAGCGGCGGCGACGTCAGCATCGCGCTGTTCGATTCCAGCGGCAACGCCGCCTTCCGCACCTCGCTGAACACGCTGATGGAAGGCGCCGGCGGCGCGCTGAACGGGCCGTGGACCATCGACGCCGTCGCCTCGGCGATCGAGGGCTGGCTGCAGGATCCCGCCGGACCCAACCTCGCCGGCGCCACCGCCGCGATCGATCCGGCCACCGGCAAGTTCGACATCCGCCTGAACGACACCACCTACGGCCTGGCGTTCCGCGACCAGCACACCGACGTCCACGACGGCGCCGCGTTCGCGTCCTCGACCGCGGCGGTCGCCGGCGCCAACGACACCCTGACCTTCACCGACGACACCGGCGTGCTCGGTGCCGTGGCGATCACCGCCGGCGACAGCCTGCAGACCATCGCCGGCAAGATCAACGCCGCCGCCATCGGCGTCACCGCCAGCGTCATCCAGGTCGACGGCAGCTATCGCCTGCGGGTCGCCAACGACGGCGGCCGCGACATGCTGGTCGCCGACGGCGGCGCCGGCCTGAAGACGACGCTGGGGCTGCTGCCCTCGGGCAGCGCCGCGGCGGCGGACGTGACCATCGACTTCAACGTCGACGGCGACGCCGGGCCGACCTACGAGGAGACCAGGAACGGCTTCTCGTACTTCTTCGGCCTCAACGACATGTTCACCGCCGCCGACGCCCGCGACATCCACCAGTCCAAGGTGGTCGCCGACACCTGGCGCGTGCCCAGCAACTCGACCATCGAGATCCGCGACTCCAGCGGCCTGATGGCGGCGGTCAACCTGAGCGCCGGCTGGACCCTGGACCAGGTGGCGAGCGCCGTCGACGCCGCCTTCCCCGGCGGCGAGGTCGCCGCCTCGACGGTGTACGACGGCGGCGGCTACCGCCTGCGCCTGCGCCACAAGGCCGGCGGCGAGATGGCGATCAGCCAGACCGCCGGCGACCTGGTCGGCAACCTGTCGCTGGCCCCCGCCGCCGTGCGCACGGCCGAGAAGCTGGCGGTGCGCGGCGACATCCTGCAGTCGCCCGAGCTGTTGAGCCGCGGCGCCATGCAGTTCGACGCCAACAAGGGCAAGTTCTACCTGTCGCCCGGCGACGCCAGCGTCGCCAAGGACTACGCCAAGCTGCTGGCCGATCCCACCAGCTTCAGGCGCGCCGGCGACGTGTTCGACGTCACGGTCACCTTCGCCGAATACGCCGCCACCATCATCTCCACCAGTTCGTCGCGCGCCGCGGCGGCCGAGAGCAAGCTGTCCTACCACCAGGCCCTCAAGGGCACGCTGGAGGACAAGATCCGCTCGGACGGCGGCGTCAATCTCGACGAGGAACTCTCGCAGCTCATGGTCTACCAGCAGGCCTACGCGGCCTCCGCCCGGGTGATCACGGCGAGCAAGGAGCTCTTCGACGTCCTCAACAGCATCATCCGTAGCTGAGGCCCGCCATGGACCGCGTTTCGACCCTGACCAGCCATACGGTTCTCACGAACCAGATGATGAAGCTGCAGCGCCAGCAGCAGACCTATCAGCTTCAGGTGACGACCGGAAAGAACTCGCAGAGCTATTCCGGCATCGCCAACACCTCGCAGCGGCTGGTCAATCTCGAAAACCAGCGCACCGCCGCCGAGCGCTACAAGCTCAACAACGAGGCGGCCGAGCTGCGGCTGAAGGTCACCGAGAACAGCGTCGACGCCTCGATGAAGACCGTGCGCGATTTCCGCCAGCAGCTGCAGGACTTCTCGGGCAAGCTCGACTCGCTGCAGGCCGACGACGTCGAGGACATCCGCAAGGCGGCGTTCACCGCCATGAAGTCGCTGCAGCACGTGCTCAACGTCAGCGTCGACGGCGTCTACCTGTTCGCCGGCGGGCGCACCGACCAGCGGCCGGTGTCGTTCGACTACGGCACCGTCGAGGAATTCGCCGCCGTCTACTCGGTCGAGGGCACGCCCGGCAGCAGCTCGGCCGAGCCGCGACCGTTCCCCGAGGACGCCGCCGCCCATCGCCAGGACGGCGCCCACTTCTATGTCGGCGACCAGATCACCGCCTCGCACCGCGTCGACGAGAACCGCGAGATCGACATCGGCATCAAGGCCGACGACCCCGCCTACGAGAAGGCGTTCCGCGCCCTGGGCATGATCGCGCAGGACTGGGGCGACCCGGCCAACTGGGAGGACTTCGCCAGCCGCCTGGTCGACGTCGCCGGCGACCTGCTCGACAGCGTCGTCGAGTACTCGCCGGCGCAGTTCGCCGACCGCGAGGCCTACGAGGCGCGGCCGTGGGAGCTTTCCGACGCCCAGACGGCGATGAACGTCGAGAACCTGGCGGTCACCGGGCTGCCGAACGCGCTGTCGCCGGTGCAGATCAGCTCGACCGTCGGCGCCGGCTTCACCACCGTGACCGTCGACATCGGCGGCGCCGTGGGCTCGGTCAACGTCCCCGACGGGGCGGCCCAGGCCAGCTATTCCATCGCCGTCGGCGGCACGACGATCAGCTTCGACGCCGTCGGCGCCGGCCTGCCCGGCGCCATCACGCCGCCGACCGCGCGGACCATCCAGGTCGCCGAGATCGACGAGAGCAGCCGCGATCTGCGCAGCATCCAGTACGAGATCGGCATGAACCAGGTCGAGGTGGACAAGGCGATCGAGCGCCAGCGCATCTATGCCGACTATCTGTCGATCCGCATCGACGAGCTGGAGAACGTCGACACGGCCGAGGCGGTGACCAAGCTGCAGGCGACCAGCCTGGCGCTGGAGATGTCGTTCGCGACCGTCTCGCAGGTCCGCAAGCTCAGCCTGGTGAACTACCTCTGACGCACGTGGCGTAGTGATTCCTTAACCGATCGGTGATACGAATCGGATATTGCGTTGCGCTGCCAGTCAGGGGTGGGTGGTGAGTGAATCCAAGCAAGGAGGCGGTCTGAAGATCAGGCTGAAGCCCGATGAAATGATTTTCATCGGCTCGGCAGTGATCCAGAACTCGTCGGACGGGGCGGCGACGCTCATCGTCAAGAACAAGGTGCCGATCCTTCGGCACAAGGACATCCTGAAGGAAGAGCAGGCCGACACGCCGGCCAAGCAGCTCTACTTCGCCATCCAGCTCGCCTACATGTTCGGCATGGACGAGCGGCATCTCAGGCTGATTTCCGATCGAATCGCGCTGGTCGGCCGGCTCTATCCGGATCGCCTCGTCGATGCCGTGGACGCCGGCATCGCCGTCAACGACGGGGACTGTTATCGCGCGCTGAAGATCGCCAGGCAGATCGTCGCCTTCGAGGCCGATCTGATGGCCGGATCGGCGCCCGGGTCGTGATTTTCTTGCTGCGAGGCTGACATGTACAACCAGACCCAAGCCTACAAGCAGGCCCAGAAAGCGGGACTCACCACGCGGGAAGCCGAGGCGCTGGTGCTGAAGAAATCGGCCTACCTGATCCGTCGCGCCATGGAGCGTTCCGACGATCCCGAAGCCTTCGTCGAGGCCTGGAACCTCACCAAGGAATTCTGGAGCCTGGTGCAGATGGACCTGTTCTCGCACTCCTGTCCGCTGCCCAACCAGCTGCGCGCCAACCTGATCAGCCTCAGCTTCTTCGTCGACAAGACCCTGACCCAGGCGCTGGTCACCGAGGACGCCAAGGACCTCGAGCCGATCGTCGACATCAGCCTCAATCTCGCCGAGGGCCTCAGCGGCAATCCGTGACGGTCGAAACGACGCCCTTGCGTCGCTCCCGCGGAACCGGGAGCCCGACCCTGAGACGCCTCGATCTATTGAAATGCCACAGGAATGGATGCCCGCTTTCGCGGGCATGACGCCGATGGGTGGCGGCGGTCCGCGTCAGCCGCGCGGCTGCGCGTGCATGGCGTTCAGCGCGGCGATCTCGGGATGGGCGCGCAGCACCGCGACCACCGCGTCGATGCCGGGCAGGGCCGGCGCGCCGGGCAGCAGCGCGAACAGGGCCCGGAACATCGCCAGGTCCTCGGGATAGTCCAGGGTCAGCCGGTAGTGCGGCAGGCCGCGGCCGCGCAGGCTGGCGCGCCTCAGGTCGGGATGGCGCCGCAGCCAGGGCGTGACGTGCTCGCGCTCGTCGGGCTGGCGCGCCTGGGCTTCCGCCTCGAACAGCCGGGCGGCGGGAAAGGCCTCGCAGTCGAGGCCGTGCGGCCATTCCGGCGGCATGTTGTTGCAGGCGTAGTCGGCGTTCTCGGCCTCGCGCAGGGTCAGGACCGCGCCGCAGACCTCGGGATCGATCAGCGGGCAGTCGCTGGTCACGCGCATCACCACTTCGGCGCCGACCATGCGCGCGGCGCCGGCATAGCGGGCGAGCACGTCCGGCACCGAGCCGCGATACACCGCAGCGCCCAGCCGCGGCGCCGCGGCGGCGATGACGTCGTCGTCGGCGCCGTCGCCGGTCGCGACGACCACCGCGTCGGCGCCGGCGATGGCGCGGCAGCGGCGCACCACGTGCGACAGCACCGTTTCGCCGGCCAGGTCCATCATCACCTTGCCGGGCAGGCGGCTCGAACTCATCCGCGCCTGGACGATGACGGCGGTCCTGGCCATGCCCCGGTCCCTCACAGCACGTCGGACAAGGCCGCCGCCACCCGCGCGACGTCGTCGTCGGTCATCGACGGGTGCAGCGGCAGGCTGAGGCAGCGACGGTAGTATTCCCAGGCGCCCGGCAGGTGCCGCTCGCCGTAGCGGCGGCGGTAGTAGGGCTGCAGGTGCACCGGCAGATAATGGACCTGGGTGCCGACGCCGCGATCGCGCAGCGCGTTCATCACCGCCGCGCGGTCGCGGCCGACGGCGTCGAAATCGATCAGCGCCACGTAGAGGTGCCAGCCGGGCCGGCAGCCGCCGACGCGGCCCAGCGGCCGCAGCCGCGGCGCCAGCGGCGCCAGCAGTTCGTCGTAGCGGGCGACGAGCTCGGCGCGGCGGGCGACGAACCGGTCGAGCTTGCGGAGCTGGCTGATGCCCAGCGCGCAGGCGATGTCGTCGAGGCGGTAGTTGAAGCCCGGTTCCGGCATCTCGTAGTACCAGGGGTTCGGCTGCCCGTCGGCGGCGAACGCGAGGTTCGGATGCTCGAAGCTCTCGCGCACCATGCCGTGGCTGCGCAACCGGCACAGCCTGGCGTGCAGCGCGGGGTCGGGCGTCAGCACGGCGCCGCCCTCGCCGGTGGTCACGGTCTTGACCGGATGGAACGACAGCACGGTCATCTCGGCGAAGCGGCCGTCGCCGACCGTGCCGCCGTCGTCCCGGCGGGTGCCCAGCGCATGGCAGGCGTCGTCGACCACCGCCAGGCCGTGCTGGTCGGCCAGCGCGCGAAGCTCGGCCAGCGCCGCGGGCTGCCCGGCCATGTGGACGGGGAAGATCGCGCGCACCCGCCGGCCCTCCGGCGAGGCCAGGATGCGACGGACATGCGCGACGTCGATCAGCGCGGTGTCGGGGTCGACGTCGGCGAAGGCGACCTCGGCGCCGACATAGCGGGCCGCGTTGGCGGTGGCGAGGAAGGTGACGCTCGGCACGATCACGCTGTCGTCGGGGCCGAGGCCGAGGGCCAGCGCCGCCAGGTGCAGGCCGGCGGTGCCGTTGGCGCAGGCGACCGCGTGGCGGGCGCCGGCGGCGGCGCACAGCGCGGCCTCGAAGCCGGCCAGCGCCGGGCCGGTGGTCAGCCAGTCGCCGCGCAGGACGGCGGCGACGGCTTCGACGTCGTCATCCTCTATCGTCTGGCGGCCGTAGGGCAGGAACGGGACCATCAGGCCGATGCGACGATCTTCTGCAGCGCCTCGACCGACAGCCAGTCGGTGTTGGTGTCGCTGGCGTAGACGAAGTCCTCGGCGACCTTGCGGGCGTCGGCGTCGGCCGGCTGCTTGTTCCAGAAGGCGAAGGACGGCTCGATGACGTAGCGGTCGGCCAGCTCGTAGGTCGTGCGCGCGTCGCCCTCGGAGATCATCGCCTCGTGCAGCTTCTCGCCGGGACGGATGCCGATCACCCGCTGCGGCGTCTCCGGCGCCAGCGCGGTGGCGAGGTCGGGGATGCGCATGCTGGGGATCTTGGGCACGAACACCTCCCCGCCGTCCATGTGCGCCAGGCAGGACAGCACGAAGTCGACGCCCTCCTGCAGGGTGATCCAGAAGCGGGTCATGCGCGGATCGGTGACCGGCAGGAAGTCGGCGCCCTCGCGCACCAGCTTCTGGAAGAACGGCACCACGCTGCCGCGCGAGCCGACCACGTTGCCGTAGCGCACCACCGCGAAGCGGGTGCCGGTGCCGCCGGCCAGGTTGTTGGCGGCGACGAAGATCTTGTCCGAGGCCAGCTTGCTGGCGCCGTAGAGGTTGATCGGGTTGACCGCCTTGTCCGTCGACAGCGCGATCACCTGGCGGACGTTGCTGTTGATCGCCGCCTGGATGACGTTCTCGGCCCCGAGCACGTTGGTGTGGATGCATTCGGTCGGGTTGTACTCGGCGACCGGCACGTGCTTGAGCGCCGCCGCGTGGATGACGATGTCGACGCCGCGCATCGCCATCTCCAGCCGGTTGCGGTCGCGCACGTCGCCGATGAAGTAGCGCAGCGCGCGGTGCTCCTGGGGATTGAGCTCCTGCTGCATCTCGTACTGCTTGAGCTCGTCGCGCGAGAACACGACGACGCGGCGCGGGCTGTAGCGATCCAGCACGGTGCGGATGAACTTGCGGCCGAAGGAACCGGTGCCGCCGGTGACGAGGATCGAGCGACCGTCGAGATTGGTCAGAGCGTCGTGAAAGCGCGATTTCGGTGCGGTCGTCACAGTCGGTCCCCTTGGTTCCTTTGCCAGGCGAGCTCATCATTCGGCGGCAGGGATTTAAATTTCGTAAATCATTGTCGAATACATTGCGTCCGGAGCGCCGACTAGAACTGTCGGCGTCGAGCTGCTACAAGTCTCTTCGGCAATCCAGGACGAGACCACTTCGATGACCAACGAACAGCATGCCGCGCCGGCGTTCCTGGTCGTCGTCGCCCATCCCGACGACGAGGTGCTGGGCTGCGGCGCCACGGTGCGCCTGCTGGTCGCGCGCGGCTGGCGCGGGCACCTGCTGGTGATGTCGAAGGGCGTCGCCGGCCGTTCGGCCGATCCCGCGGCCGATCCCGGACTGGCCGCCCAGGAGGCCGGGCGCGCCGCCGAGATGCGCCGCGCCGCCGACGTGCTGGGCTTCGCCTCGGTCACCGCGCTCGACTTCCCCGACAACCGCTTCGACACCGTCAGCCGCATGGACCTGTCGCACGCCATCCGGCCGAAGATCGACGAGATCCGCCCGCGCCTGGTGCTGACCCACCATGCCGGCGACTACAACTGGGACCACACCCGCACCTTCGACGCGGTGATGATGGCGGCGCGGCCCAATCCGCCGGAATTCGCTCCGGCCGAGATCCGCGCCTTCGAGGTGCCGTCCTCGACCGAGCGCGCCTGGCAGGACGGCGACCGCGCCTTCCGCCCCAACGCCTATGTCGACGTCGGCCGCACCATCGACTTCAAGAAGCGCGCCCTGCGCTACTACGCCAGCGAGTACCGGCCCTATCCGCATCCGCGCAGCATCGAGGCGATCGAGTACCTGGCGCGCAAGCGCGGCAACGAGGTCGGCGTGGAATACGCCGAGGCGTTCGAGATCATCCGCAGCATCGGGATCGCGTGATGGCCCGCATCATCGTCATCGGCGGCATCGAGAGCACGTTCCGCAACGCCCAGGTCCTGCACGACGCTGGCGAAGAGATCGTGATGTTCTACACCCGCGGCCCGAACTCGCCGGGCTGGGAAGGCGTCGAGATGATCGACGCGGCGCGCTACCCCTTCGCGGCCAAGGTGCCGGTCACCCATGTCGACGGCAACATCAACGACCATGTCGCCGAGATGCGGGCGCTGCGGCCCGACGTCATCTACTCGCTGGGCTGGCAGCAGATCTACCGCCGCGAGCTGCTCGATGTCTGTCCGGTGGTCGGCATCCACGAATCGCTGCTGCCCGAAGGGGCCGGCGCCGTGCCGATCGCCAACGCCATCCTCCACGACCGCCCCGAGACCGGGGTGACCCTGTTCTGGCTCGACGGCGGCATGGACACCGGGCCGATCATCGGCCAGCTGCGCGGCCTGCTCGATCCGCGCCGCGCCGACGCCACCGCGCTGTACGAGGAGGCGATGCGGCTCGGCGGCGCGCTGCTGCGCATGATGGCGCCGCATATCGGCGCCGGCACCGCGCCGCGAATCCCGCAGGACTTCGCGAAACGGACCACCTACGGCAAGGTGGTGTGGTCGGACTGGCCGGCGGACAAGGTGGCGCGGGCGCGCGTCTATCCGTACGGCTGAAGCGGGAGCGAGCGATGCAGCACATCACCATCGACGGACGGCGGATCGGCCCCGGCGAGCCGCCCTACGTCATCGCCGAGCTGTCGGCCAATCACGGCGGCGACATCGAGCGCGCCCGGCGCATCATCCGCATGGCCGCCGCGCAGGGCGCCGACGCCATCAAGCTGCAGGCCTATACCCCGGAGTCGATGACCATCGACTGCGACATGCCGGGCTTCGTGATCACCGGCGAGTCGCTGTGGACGGGCCGGGGGCTGTTCGAGCTCTACGCCGAGGCGCAGACGCCCTACGAGTGGTTCCCCGAGCTGTTCGCGGTGGCGCGCGCGGCCGGCATCACGCCGTTCGCGACGCCGTTCGACCGCGGCGCCGTGCGCATGCTGGCGGCGCTCGACGCGCCGGCCTACAAGATCGCCTCGTTCGAGGCCACCGATCCCGACCTGCTCGCCGCCTGCGCCGAGACCGGCAAGCCGGTGATCGTCTCGACCGGCCTGTGCAGCGCCGAGGAAATGGCCGAGATCGTGCGCGTGGCACGCGCCGCCGGCGTGCGCGAGCTGGCGCTCCTGCGCTGCAACAGCGCCTATCCGGCCGATCCCGCCGAGGCCAATCTGCTGACCATCCCCGACATGGCGGCGCGCTTCGACGTGCCGGTCGGCTATTCCGACCACACCACCGACTCGATCCAGGCGGTGGTGGCGGTGGCGCTGGGCGCCTGCATCGTCGAGAAGCACGTCATCGACAGCCGCGAGCCGCCGACCCCGGACTCCGCCTTCTCGTCGCTGCCCGAGCAGCTCGGCGAGCTGGTGCGCAACTGCCGCGCCGCCCATCTCGCGCGCGGCGGCGTCGCCTATGGCCCGTTCCGCAAAGAGTCCGGCTCGCTGGCGTTCCGGCGCTCGCTCTACGTCGTCGCCGACGTCGCCGCCGGCGCGCCGCTGAGCGCCGAGAACGTGCGCAGCATCCGCCCCGGCCACGGCCTGGCGCCGAAGCATCTGCCCGAGGTGCTGGGCCGCCGCGCCCGCCGGGCGCTGCGGCGCGGCGAGCCGCTGGCCTGGGACATGATCGAATGACGCTGGAGCTCGAGACCTGCCGCCCGGAGCCGGACCAGGCGCGCCTGGTCATGGACTGGCGCAACGATCCGCAGACGCTGGCGATGTTCTACCACCACGAGCCCAAGCGCTGGCCCGACTTCCTCGACGAGTTCCGCGCGGACTATTTCACCGATCCCGAGCTGCCGCCACTGTTCGCCGTCGAGGCCGGGCGCCGCGTCGCCTTCCTGCGCTTCCAGCGCGTCGAGGGCGATCTGGTCGACGTGTCGATCAACGTCGATCCGGCGGCGCGCGGCCGCGGCATCGGCCGCCGGGCCCTGATCGCGGCGCGGCCGTGGCTGGCGGCGCGCGGCGTGCGCCGCGTCCTCGCCGAGGTCCGGGTCGAGAACCCGGCCTCGCAGGCGGCGTTCCTGCAGGCCGGCTACGCCTTGCTCGACGAGACCGAGAAGCTGGTCGAGGACACCGGCGAGCGATGCCGCATCCGGCGCTTCGTCCTGCGGCTGGACGACTGAGATGGCCGGGCGCGCGCTGCTGCTCGACCTCGACGGCACCCTGGCCGACAGCCTGCAGGTGATGCGCCGGGTCTATGCCCGCTTCCTCGGCGATTTCGGTCGCGCCGACAGCGACGCCGAGTTCGACAGCCTCAACGGGCCGCCGCTGGCCGAGGTCGTCGCCACGCTGCGCAGGACCCACGGCCTGACGCCGCCCGCGGCGCAGCTGCTGGACCGCTACCGCGGCCTGATCGACGATCACTACCGCATGGTCGCCGCCGCCGAGGGCGCCGCCGCGCTGTTCGCGCAGGCGCGCCGGCACGGCTGGCGCGTCGCGGTGGTGACCTCGAACGACCGCGACCGCACCCTGCGCTGGCTGGACGGAGTCGGCCTCGCCGCCGATCTGGTCGTCGCCGGCGAGGACGTCTCCGAGGGCAAGCCGTCGCCGCAGCCCTATCTGCTGGCGCTGTCGCGGCTGGGATGCGACGCCGACGGCAGCGTCGCGGTCGAGGACTCGGCCGCCGGCATTCGCGGCGCCCTGGCCGCCGGGGTCGAGACCCATGCGCTGGGCTGGGAGCAGCCGCCGCCGGGCGCGCTGGCGCTGGCGCGGCTCTCGGATCTGCTGCCGCGGCTGGAGCGCCGCCGGTGAGCCTGCGCGTCGGCCCGCCGCCACGGCGCATCCGGGTGGCGCCGGCGCCGCCGATTGCGCCCGAACTCGCCGAAGCGGTCGCGGACGAGTGGCGCCAGGCCCGCGCCGAGCGGCCGGCGCTGTTCGACGGACCGCTGTTCAGCGTGCTGTCCTGGGACGGCGCCGAACTGGTCGGCGCCTTCATGGGCTACCGCCACTTCGTCGCCCAGCGTCGCCTGCCCGAACTGCGCGCGAGCCTGCGCATCCGGCCGCTGGCGGTCTCCGGCCTGCTCGAATGCGCCGACGGCATCGTCTTCGGCCGCCGTGGCGACACCACCCAGGACGCCGGCCTGTGGGAGCTGGTGCCGTCGGGCGGCATCGACGCGGCGCCGGAGGGGATCGTCGATCCCGCCGCCCATCTGCGGCGCGAAGCCGCCGAGGAGCTCGGCCTGCACGACCTCGCCGTCGATCCGCCGTTCGCGGCGGTCGAGGACGAGGGCAGCGGCGTGCTCGACATCGCCATGGTCGCGCGCAGCCCGCTCGACGCCGCCGCCATCCTGGCGGCGCCGCGTTCGGCCGAGTACGGCGAGCTGGCGGTGATCGCGCCGGCGGCGGTGCCCGACTTCGTCGCCCGGCGCGCGGTGGCGGCGGTGTCACTGGCGCTGCTGCGCGAAAGAGGCCTCACCCCCTGACCGGAACCGTGGCGCCGCCGGCGCGCCACGACTCCAGCGCGGCGGCGGCGCAGCGCTGGGCGAGCAGCGCGTCGCCCACCGTGCAGGCCGGCCGCCGGCCGGGCGCGGCGACGCAGGCGAGCAGGTCGGCCAGCGCGCCGTCGAGCGTGCCGGCGAGTCCGCCGTCCTCGCGCGCCGCCGGCAGCAGCGCGCTGTAGCCCGGGAACATCGGGTCCGGTCCCGGCCGCGACACCTCCAGCACGTCGCCCTTGTCGGTCAGCCGGGCGCGGCCGTCGCGGAACACGGCGTCGATCTCGAACAGCGAGAACCGGCGATGGTCCGAGGCCAGGAAGTGCACCGGCGTGCCGGCGAAGTCGACCACCATGTCCAGGCTCGGATCGTCCGCGCGGCCGTCCTCGACCCGGCGCAGCGCCGTGACCTGTCGCGGCGGGCCGAACAGCGCGGCGCAGCAGTCGACGGCGTGGCTGGCGTTGTTGGCGACGCCCTTGCCGTAATGCACCACGCCGTAGGCCGGCGGCCCGAGTTCCGGGGCCAGGGCGCACAGCCGCCGCAGGGTCGCCGACCAGCGGCGGAGATAGTTGACCGCGACGACGGCGCCCGATTCGGCGACCATTTCGGCGACGCGCTCGGCCTCGGCGAGATCGCTGCCGAGCGGCTTTTCCAGCCACACCGCCCGCACGCCGGCGGCCAGCACCTCGGCGAGCAGCTCGGCGCGGCCCGCGGCCGGGGTGCAGATGCTGACCAGATCCAGCGGCGCCGCGGCGAGCATCGCGCGCGGATCGGTGAAGGCGTGGGCGGCGCCGCGGCGGCGGGCGCATTCCGCCGCCCGCGCCGGGTCGGCATCGCAGACGGCGACCAGTTCGGCCGCCGGGTTGCGGGCGAGGGCGGCGGCGTGGGTGAGGCTGGGGCCGTCGGGCAGGTCCTCGTCGAGGCGGCTGCCGATGGCGCCGCAGCCGATCAGGCCGGCCCGCACAGTTGCGCCATGACCTTGTCGAAGTCCGGCCATCGGTCCTTCGCCTCCTGGTATTCGCCGCGCAGGATGCTCATGCGGACGATGTCGTAGTAGCGGCCGTTGCGGAACACCTCGCGCCGCAGCACGCCCTCGCGGCGGAAGCCGCCGTTCTCGTACGAGCGCACGGCGCGCTCGTTGTCGGCGTTGACGCCCAGCCACACCTTCTCGAGGTTCAGCGTCTCGAAGGCGTAGCCGACCAGGATGCGGCAGACGGCGCTGCCGATGCCGCGGCCCCAGTGCCGGCGCTCGCCGATCAGCGCGCGGAACTCGGCGTGGCGGGCGACCCACTGGACGCCGTGCAGCCCGCAGACCCCGATCGCCGCGCCGTCGGGCTTGGCGACGATGGCGAACTCGATCTCGGCCGGGTTGTCGGCGACGGCGTCGTAGGCCTTGGCCAGCGCCTCCGTGCCGGTCGGACGGGTGCCGCGCACCAGGTAGCGCGTGACCTCGCGGTCGTTGAGCCAGTCCTGCATCGGGCCGAGATAGTCCTCGCGCCGCACCGGCCGCAGGGCGAACCCGTCGCCTTCGAGAAACCAGGTCATGATCTTGCGCCTCCGCCCAGGCTGTCGAGATAGGCCTTGTACTCGATGTTGCGCTCGCCCTGGGCGAAGCGCCCCAGCAGCTCCGGCGCCCCGCGCAGCAGCGCGATCAGGTCGTCGAGGCCGGGGCCGCGGCCGCCGGCGGCGAGGGCGTCGTAGATGGCGCGGGCGGCCTCGAGATCCTCGGGATAGTCGACGGTCAGGTGCAGCTTCGAAAGATCGCTGCCGTAGTGCATCACCTGCCAGCGCCGCCCGGTGCCGCGCACGTACTCGACCGGGAACTCGCGCTGCCTGGGGTCGCGGACGTCGCGGTCCATGTCGACGAGCAGGCCGGCGCGATAGACCTCGACGTCGAGGCCCGGCGGATAGGTGCGGCCCGAGATCACGGCGTTGGTCACGAAGTCGAGCCCGGCCGCGTCGAGCAGGTCGACGGCGCCGTCGACGACCTCGGGCGCGACGAACGGGCAGTCGCCCCACACCCGCACCAGGACGTCGGCGCCGGTGGCCGCGGCGGCGCGCGCCAGGCGGCCGACGATGTCGTCGACCGGACCGCGGCTGACCGCCAGACCGTCGGCGGCGGCGATCTCGGCCAGGCGGTCGTCGCCGGCGTCGTCGCTGGTCGACAGCGCCACCGCGTCGACGCGCCGGGCGCGGCGCAGCCGGTCGGCGATCGCCAGCACCAGCGGCCGGCCGCCGATCGGCTCCAGAACCTTGGCCGGCAGCCGCGAACTGCCGGTCCGCGCCTGCACCAGAGCGACAACCTTGGTCATTGCGAGTCCTCCTCGATCGCCAGCGCTTCGCAGAAACGCGCGCTGTGTCCGCCCGGTTCCGGCACCGTCGGCGGCGGACCGCGGCGGGCCAGCGCATCGTCGAGACGGGCGGCCGCGGCCGCGGCGTCGGTCGCCACCGCGATGCCCTCGCGGCCGTCGGTGAGGTCGGAGTCGGCCGTGCGCCCGGGCTGCAGCGAGACCACCGGCCTGCCGAGCAGCGCCGCTTCCATCAGCAGCATCGAGCGCATGCCGACGACGAGGTCGGCGGCGGCGGCCAGGGTCGGCGCGTCGTCGTCGGCGATGCGCCAGGCGACCCGGTCGTCGCCGGCCGGCAACCGCGGCGGCGCGGCGGCGGCGATCTGGATCGGATGCGGTTTGACCGCGACGTGCAGACGCAAGCCCCGGCGCGCCGCGACGGCCGGCAGCAACCGGCCGAGCAGGTCGAGCACGTCGGGTTCGGCGAAGCCGTGCAGCGCGCGAAAGCCGGCGGCGTCGAGCGGCGGCGTCGGCGGCTCGCAGACGAACAGCAGCAGGCGCTGGTCGTCTGCCGGCGCCAGCGCGGCGCGCAAGGCCCGCGCCGCCTTCGCGTCGATGGCCGACAGCCGGTCGAAAGCGGGCGAGCCGGCGACGACCAGGCGCCCGGCCGGGCAGCCGAGCGCCGCCAGCGCGTCGCGCGCGACCGCGTCGACGACGGCGACCCTGTCGGGCAGGGTGTCGAACCGCGCGCGCACCGTGAAGCGCTGCCAGTAGTTCACCCACTGGTCGACGAAGCCGATGCTGGGAACGCCGTTGGCCGCCGCCCAGCCCCACCAGCGGCCGTCGTCCTCGGGGCTGAGCGAGGTGCCGGTCAGCAGCAGCGACGGCGTTCGGGCCGGCGGCGCGAAGGCGTCGACCGGCGTCGCGGCGAGGCCGGCGCGCTCGAGGATCGGCCGCGCCGGCGGATAGGCGTAGAGGTCGACGGCGCCGTCGCCGCGGCGCCCGGCGAGGTGCCGGATCAGCGGCACGAAGGCGTTGGCGGTGCCCGCCTGCCGCATCGCGATGGCGAGCGGGCCGGCCATGCCTCAGGCCAGGTCCCTGGCGTGCGCCGCCACCTTGGCCAGCGCGTCGGCGAAATCGTCGACGTCGTCGGTGGTCAGCGGCTCGCGGATCAGGAAGCTCAGCAGCAGCGACTCGCCGTAGAGGCGCTCGGCGACCGGGCACAGGCCGGGACGGTAGTCGAGGCTGCCCTCGGGCGCCAGGTTGAACGGGAAACCCTTGCGGCCCAGCGCGATGCGGCGCTGGTAGACCGGGTTGAGGTACAGCGGCTTGACGTAGCCGCCGGCCAGCGGCGTGTCGTCGCTGCCGCGCACCGGCGGCAACTCGGCGTTGACGGCTTCGATGAAGCGCTGGCGGTCGATGCCGACGGTCCGCGCGTCGAACAGGATCGGGTAGACGTAGTAGGAGTGGGCGCTGCCGTCGCGCACCTTGGCCGCGGTCAGGCCGGGAATCTCGGCCAGGCGGCGGTCGAGATGGGCGACCAGGGCGCGGCGGTGCTCGAGGATGCCCGGCAGGCGGTCGAGCTGCGCCAGGCCGATCGCCGCCTGCAGCTCGGTCAGGCGGTAGTTGCTGCCGACGACGTTGGTCAGGTCGTCGACGCCGAAATACTCGATGGCGTTCTCGCCGTGATTGCGGATCAGGCGGCAGCGCAGGGCGAGGTCGTCGTCGTCGGTGACGATGACGCCGCCTTCGCCGGTGTGGATGTGCTTGTGGTAGTTCAGGCTGAAGCCGCCGATGTCGGCCAGGGCGCCGACGGTCCGGCCGTCCAGCGTGGTGCCCGGCGCCTGGGCGGCGTCCTCGATGATGCGCAGGCCGTGGCGGCGCGCCACCTCGGTCAGCGCCGTCATGTCGGCGGCGCCGCCGAACAGGTGCACGACCATGATCGCCTTGGTGCGCGGCGTGATCCGCGCCTCGACCGAAGCCGGATCGAGGCAGAAGGTGTCGGGCTCGATGTCGGCGAACACCGGGATGCCGCCGTAGAACAGCACGCTGGTGGCGCTGGCCGACATCGTGTAGGGCGGGCAGATCACCTCGTCGCCCGGCTCGATGCCCAGCGCGCCGACGCAGCTCACCAGGCCGGTGGTCCAGGAATTGACGGTGACCGCGTGGCGGTAGCCGAAGCGCTCGGCCCACACCGCCTCGAAACGGCGGATCTGCGGCCCGCCGAGGAACAACTCGCCGGGGCTGCCGAGAAAGGCCGACAGACAGCCCGAGTCGAGCACCTCGAGCGCGGCGCGCTTCTCGGGCTCGCCGAAGGTGGCGCGTCCGGGGAACGGGGTGCGGCGGACCGGGGTGCCGCCGAGACGTGCAAGGGAGGAGGTCATGCCTGCGCTCTTTCGTTCCCTCGGAGGCGAGGCCCGGCGGCGGATCAGCCGGCCTGGGCCTTGGCGCTCTCGATCGCGTTGTGCAGATGCTCGGCCATGCGGGCCGTGACCCGGTACCACGGCTCGTTCCAGTGGTGGCGCCAGTTGGTGACGTGCTCGGGATCGCTGGCCAGGCGTTCCGGCGGCGCGTCGGGCCGGGTGGCGAACGGCAGCAGCACCCAGGTCGGCACGCCGACGCCGGTCGACAGGGCGCGCACCGCGGTGGCCGGCGAGATCACCAGGTCCAGGCACTTCATCATCGCGGCGACGTCGTCGAGATCGTCCTTGAGGTTGATGTCGTCCCAGGTGTGCAGGTCGACGCCGAACTGCTCGCGGGCGATCGCCAGCTCCTCGGCGCACTCGTCGTACTGCTGGTTGATCCAGACGATGCCCGGCAGCCGGAACAGCGGCGCGCAGTCCTCGATCTGGAAGTAGTTGTGCAGGCGCTCGCGCTTGAGCAGGCCGGAGCGCCAGCACAGCCCGACCTTCAGGCCGGGGCCGAGCGCGTCGATGCGCCGCTTCCAGAACGCGACGCGCTCGGGATCGGGGATCAGGTACGGCCCCTGGCTGCGCATGATGTCGGCGACGACCTCGTCGCTCTCGCCGATGCCGATGGGGATGGCGGCCGAGGGCGTCTCGTACTCGCAGTCGGTGCGGGCGAGGTCGTCGTTGAACTTCTCCAGGCTGGCCGGCTGATCGGGCAGCACCGTCGCCCTCGGGAACGAGCGCGCCAGCAGGCTGGTGATCTTCGGCGTCGCCTCGATGGTGACGTGCTCGGCGCGCTCGATCACCCAGTTGTAGAGGATCGCGTGGGCGAGCTCGTCGCCGACGCCCTGCTCGCGCCAGATCAGCACGTTCTTGCCGGTGATGTCCTCGCCCTGCCAGCGCTTGGCCTTGAAGCGGCGCATGAAGCCGCGCAGGCCCAGGGTGAAGCCGAGCTCGATCAGATGCGCACCCTGCACCGGGCGGCCGAGGTCCATCGCCGCAAAGCCGGCGTTGTAGCAGGCGGTCGGCTTCTCGGTGTCCATTTCCATCGACTTCTCGAAGCACTCGATCGCCGCCAGCGGATCGCCCTTCTCGCGCATGATGCTGCCCAGCATCGCCCAGGCGCCCGGGACTTTCTTGCCCTTGGCCTCAGCCGCGTTGATGAACCAGCGGTAATAGCGCTCGGCCTCGTCCATCTGGCGAAGCTTCCAGTAGGCCCGGCCCATCCACTGCAGCGGCTCCAGGCCGTGGGGTTGGAGGACCAGCGCGCGTTCGAGCAGCGGCACGGCCTCTTCCCAATCGTCGGTCTCGATGAAGCTGCGCGCGAGGTCGACGA
The DNA here is from genome assembly GCA_964545205.1 of uncultured Rhodospirillaceae bacterium. Classification (GTDB taxonomy): domain Bacteria; phylum Pseudomonadota; class Alphaproteobacteria; order Rhodospirillales; family Magnetospirillaceae; genus CAZJFH01. The sequence goes on along the minus strand of CAZJFH010000062.1, from coordinate 576 downwards.
GCACCTGCGGCTTGTGGCTGCTCTGCTCGGCGACCACCTCCATCGCCTCGCGGGCTTCCTTGTACTGCCCGAGGCTGAGCAGCGAACGGCCCTTCAGGTGCAGCAGGGCCGGCTGCCGGGGCTTCATCGCCAGACCCTGGTCGCACAGCTCGATGACCTTCTTGTGGTCGCCGGCGAGCGAACGGTTCTGGGCGCGCTTGAACAGCTCCATCACCTTGCGCTCGTCCTTGGGGAGCTGTTTGATGAGCTTGCGATTTTGCTTGGATCGGGCCATGACACGACGCGCGACGAAAGATGGGACCGCCATTTTGGTTCGGTGGTCCTAAGAATTGCTTAATTCGCGCCGGCCGCGCAGCGGGTGCGAAAAACGGGGGAGGCGGCGGCCCAGCGCTCCCCGGAATTCGGCGGCGGCGCGTGACTCACATCCGGCCTTCGGCCGTAAGACACCCTCACCCCGACCCTCTCCCGCAGGCGGGAGAGGGAGGGGAGGAAGCGCCCGTGGCTCTCCCCGCAAATCGGCGAAAAAAAAGGTTCATCGCGGATTAGCGGGGAACGGGCGGACAACGGCACCTTCTG
>CAZJFH010000061.1:0-30515 GCA_964545205.1 uncultured Rhodospirillaceae bacterium | reverse complement strand
CTCCCAGCCTTTGGCTGGGCCCCTCCCTCTCCCGCAGGCGGGAGAGGGGCGGTCACGCCTCCGCGCGGGCGAGGATCAACGGACACCACCACGGAATCAGAACTTCAGCCGGTAGGTGGCCATGACCAGGCGCGGCATCGCCGCGTAGTAGTCCTTCTCGCCCGAGGTGTCCTTGGTGACTTCCGAGGCGTAGTGCTGGTCGAACAGGTTCTCGACGTTGAGCGCCAGCAGGTGCGGCCCCCATTCCCAGCCGACCATGACGTCGGTGACGAAGTCGTAGCCCTCGTACTTCTCGGTGTTGGCGTTGTCCATGAAGTACTCGCCCCAGCTCTCGGTCTGGACGCGGAAGCGGAAGCCGCTTTCGTGTTCGTAGTCGGCGAACAGCGAGTACTGGTGGCGCGGGATGAACGGGAGCTGGTTGCCGTTGCGCGAGACGTTGCGCGGCGGGCCGCCGCCAAACACGACTTCGGAGAATTCCTCGAACTCGTAGTCGCTGAAGGCGTAGCCGCCGCCGAGCGTCAGCCCCTCGACCGGTATCCAGGCGGCCGAGATCTCGATGCCGCGCTTCGAGGTCTCGCCGGCGTTCATGTACACCGTCTCGCCGTTGCTGCGCTGCGAGACGATCTCGTTCTCGACCGGGTTGTAGTAGGCGGCGGCGTCGAGGCGGAGCTGGCGGTAGCGCGCCTTGACGCCGATCTCGTACTGGGTCGACTCGGCGGCGTCCAGGCCGGCGTTGCTGCCCAGTTCGCTGGCCGAGGGCACCTGGCCGGCGCGGGCGACGTTGCCGTAGACGTTGACCTGCGGCGTCACCGCCCACGACACGCCGATCTTCGGCGAGAACAGCAGGAACTCGGCATCCGTGGTGCTGCGGCCGTCGCCAGCCTCGTAGGTCGTGCGCCCGTAATTGAAGCCGATCAGCTCGTTGGTCTCGATGTCGAAGGTCGAATGGTCGAGCCGGAAGCCGACATCGACCATCACCGTGGGAGTCAGCTGGATGTTTTCCTGGGCGAACACGCCGACGACGGTGTTGGTGGCGTCCTCGACCTCGGCGAGCTGGCCGCGCGCGTCCGACAGCGTCGCCAGGATCTGCCGGTAGGGAGCGCCGAACCGCGGCACGACGAGGCGGGTCTGGGTGTCGCGATAGGTGTACTTCTTGGCGTCCTCCGTCCGGTCCTGGCGGAAGGTGACGCCGGCGACCAGGCTGGACGGCGCCGTGAACAGGTCGTGCTTGTAGACGCCCTCGATGTCGGTGCCGTAGACGTAGTTGCCTTCGCTGTCGTTGATGAAGCCGGTGACCGGGTGGAAGTGTTCCCATTTGGTCGCGTAGATGCGCGGCTTGAAGGTGAAGGCGCCGAACTCCTGCTCGTAGCGGACGTTGCCGAACAGGATCTTCGAGTTGCGGGCGGAATGCTTCCAGGGCGAGCTGGTCTCCTCCTGGCTGCCGGTGCGCTCGAACTCGAGGTACATGGTCTCGTCCATCGAGCCGGGAAGCTGCAGATCGGCCTCGGAATAGCTGACCTCGGACTCGATCACCCCGCCGTCGCCGACGAAGACGCCGTGCTTGAGGCCGATCTGCTTGGTGTCGAACTCGTTCCAGCGCCGCCAGTCGTTTTCGGTGTGGCGCCACGACGCCGACAGCGCCAGCGCCTGGTTTTCGGTGATGAAGCCGCCGACGCGGGCATGGGCGGTGGCGGTGCCCTCGGTGCCGCCGCCGACCTTGAGGCGGTTGTCCTGCTCGAACACCGGCTTCGACAGGATCTGGATGGTGCCGCCGGCCGAGCCGGTGGCGTAGATGCTGCCCGGGCCCTTGACGATCTCGATCTGCTCGATGTCCTGGGTGTCGATGAAGTCGAGGCGGGTGAAGCTGTCGGGATCGGTCATCGGCACGCCGTCGCGCAGCACCATGATCTCGCGCACGCCGTAGCGCGCCTTCAGCCCGGCGCCGCGCAGCACCAGGCGCGCGTCGTAGCCGCCGTTGCGCGAATCGATGAGGACGCCCGGGGTGCCGCTGACGGCGTCCTTGACGTTCATCATCGTGTTGGCCTCGATCTTCTCCTGGCCGATCACCGAGATCGACTGCGGCACGCTCTTGGTCAGGCGCTCCTCGCGGGTCGCCGTGACGCTGACCTCGTCGAGCACGACGGTCTCCGCCTCTTCGGCCACGGCACCGCCGGCCCCCAGAGCCAGCGCGGAGACTGCCATGAACAGCGTTTTCCTCGACAGCATTCTCGTCCCTTCCCCTTGCTTGCCTCGCGGCGTTCGCGCCGCGACCGGCCCGTTTCAGCAAGGACCATGCCGAAGGAAATAGGCGCCTATATTCAAGGTCTTATGCCCACTCGCCGCGCGCCGGCTGCGTCATCTGCCGCAGGCGGCGCGGCAAATGACGCATCCCACCCGAACGCCAAGGCCGAAACATCGTCGCCCCCGCGGAGGCGCGTGTGAGGGAATTGCCGTGAGCGGCGATTGCAGGCGTTCGTTCAAGCGCGGAACGGCATCATGGCGCCTGGGTGGCGAAGGCCAGGCGCTCGACGCCGGCCTCGCGCATCAGGGCGATGGCCTCGGCGACGCGCTGATAGGCGGCGGCGCCGTCGGCGGCCAGGCGGACCACCGTCTTGGGGTCCTCGGCCAGCCGCTCGCGCAGCGCCGCGACGATGGCGCCGTCGGGCAGCGCGGCGTCGTCGAGCCGCAGGCCGCCGGCGGCCTCGACGGCGAGGGTCAGCACCTGCGGCTCGCCGGCGGCCTGGGCCTTGACCTTGGGCAGTTCGACGCTGATCGCCTGCGCCAGCAGCGGCGCGGTGACGATGAAGATGACCAGCAGCACCAGCATCACGTCGACCAGCGGCGTGACGTTGATCTCGCTCATCGGCGCGTCGGAGCCGCCGCCGCCCAGACTGACCGCCATCAGTGCACCTCGCCCTGGCGCAGCACGGTGACCGAGGCCTGGTGCTGATGGTGGAGGAGGACGGCGTCGGCGAGGCGGCGGGCATTGCCTTCCAGCAGGATCATCAGCCGCGCCAGCTTGCGCAGCAGGAAGTTGTAGCCGATCACCGCCGGGATCGCCGCGAACAGGCCGGCGGCGGTGGCGACCAGCGCCTCGGCGACCGGGCCGCCGACCATGGCCAGGCTCAGCGCCGCCTCGCTCGACAGCCCCTGCAGCGCGTGCATGATGCCCCAGACCGTGCCGAGCAGCCCGACGAACGGCGCGACGTTGCCGATGGTCGCCAGCACGACCAGGCCCTGCTCCAGCTCGATGCGCAGCTCGCGCAGGGTCTGGGCCAGGCGCACCGTCAGGTCGTCGCCGCGCAGGCCCGATCCCAGCACCGGCGCGAACGCCGCCGAGGGACCGGCATGGCCGTCGAGCGACGAGCGGTCGCCGCCGTCGTCGAGGGACTGGCCGAGCCGGCGCTCGATCCGGGTCAGGCGGCCGAGCTGCCACATCTTGTGCAGGATCACCGCCCAGCCGGCCAGCGACATCGCGACCAGGGCGACGAACACCCCGCGCACCACCCAGTCGGCATCGCCCCACCAGGAGAACCAGGTCATCTGTTCCACGACATCACCTCCGGTCGTTCACGCTGAATCGAATCGGCACCTCGACGCTGGCGGCGACGGCGCGGCCGCCCCGCTTGGCCGGCGTGAAGCGCCAGGTCGCCACCGCCTCGCGGGCGGCGGCGTCGAGCATCTCCACCCCGGAGCCGCGACTGACCTCGACCCGCAGCGGCCGGCCGCCGGGGTCGAGGTCGACGGCCAGCACCACCAGCCCGCCCAGCCCGCGCCGGCGCGCCGCCAGCGGATAGGGCGGCGGCGGGTTGTGCAGATAGGCCGCCGTGAGATCGGGCGGCACGTAGGCCTCCTCCGGCGCGCCCAACGCGACCGGCGCCGGCGCCGCGGCCGGCGGCGCCGAGGGCGGCGGCACCGCCTTGGCGGGGCGCGGCGGCGGTTCCGGCCGCGGCTCCGGCGGCTTCGGCGGCGGCTCGGGCGGCGGCGGCTTGGGCTTGGGCTTGGGTTTAGGCTTGGGCGGCGGCTCGGGTTTCGGCTCGGGTTTCGGCTCGGGCTTGGGCTCGGGCTCGGGTTCGGGCTCGGGCGGCGGCGGCTCGACCGGCACCGCGTCCTCGGGCGGCGGCGGCTCGGGCGGCGGCGGCTCGACCTCCTCGACCGGGGGCGGCTCGGGCGGCGGCGGCTCGGCCTCCTCGACCGGCGGCGGCGGCGGCGGCGGCGCGGCCGGCGCCTGGGCCAGCGGCATGTCGACGACCTGGAACACGTGCTCCTGCCCCGGCGGCTTGACCGGATGGCTGGCGAGCATCATCAGCCCGGCGACGACGCCGCCGTGCAGGACCACCGAGACCATGCCCCAACCCAGCCGACCGCCGTCGGCCAGGCAATCCTTCGTCGCGCTCATACAGTGCCCGCCCCTTTCCTGCCCATCGCAGAAGCAACGGCCATGCCGGCCGGGAATCACGGCGGCGCGGGCCGGCCGGCCGTGGCGGCTGTGTCATATGCCGCACCGGGTGCGCGATCTGACACGGTCGGCGCCCCGGCGCGCCGCCGCCATTCGCGCCGCCGGCACGGTTCGGGCGCTGGCACGGCCGATGCATCCATGGCCCCCCGCGAGGGTTGCTGTGGGGAAGGACGACGGAGTGATGCGGATCGGGTGTTGGGCGCGGCTGGCGGCCTGCTGCGCCGTTCTGGCGGCCGTGCCGGGCGCGGCCGAGGCGTCGGTGGCGTGGTTCACGGACGTGGCGCCGCAGGCCGGCGCCGGCCACGGCGAGCACAATCACGGCGGCCCGGTCGAGCGCGGCCGCGGCGGCGCCGTCATGAAGCGCCTGTACATGCGCTGGGGCGCGGATCCGGTGGCGGCCGAGTACGCCCACGGCCCGGCGCGGCCGACCACGGTGCGCGTGCTCGATCCGACCGGCGCGGTCGCCGAGTTCCCGTTCGGCGCCGAGCACCACGGCCAGCTCGTCTTCCCGATGCCGCACGAGGGCTTCTACAACGCCTACATGACCAGCGCCCGCGTCGACGGCGAGACGCTGCGGATCTCGGTCGCCAAGGCCGAGGTGCTGCGCCACAGCTGCCGCGAGGGCCACGACCACGTCGCCGCCAGCATGCCCTACCGGACGCTGGACGGCGCCGCCATCGAGATCGTCCGCGAGCGGCTGGCCGACGAGAATTTCCACACCCGCATCGCCTCGGGCGACCGGCTGTCGTTCCGGGTGCTGGTCGGCGGCGCGCCGGCGGCCGGGGCGCGCGTGCGCATGCACACCCAGGAAGGCTGGAGCAAGCAGGTCGTCGCCGACGACCAGGGCCGGGCCAGCTTCCAGATCATCCGCGACTACTATCCCGAGTGGAGCGCCTTCGAGCAGCGCCACCAGGAAAGCTTCCTGGTCGTCGCCGAGCACGAGGCCGAGCAGGCCGGCAGCCACGACGGCCAGCCCTTCGCGCGGGTGCGCTACGTCGCCACCCTGCCCGGCAGCTATCATCCCTCGGCCCGCGACTACGCCTCCTACGGCTACGGCCTCGGCGCCGGGCTGGTCGGGCTGACGCTGACCGGCGGCGGCATCCTGCTGCACCGGCGCCGGCGCCCGCGCTTCCCGGCCGGGTCGTGGCGATGAACCGGCTGCGGGCCGCCGTCGAGCGCGCCGATCTTCGCCGCTTCCGCTTCTGGTTCCAGGCCGCCGCCTTCGGACTGCTGGTCTATGGCGGCCTCGGCGGGGTCAATCTCGGCCAGTGGCTGCCGACCTTCTCGTGCGGCTTCAACGATCCCGGCCGCGGCGGCATCTGCTATCTGATGCCGCTGCAGCACCAGATGGCGATGCCGTGGAACGTGCTGCTGGGCGGCGCCGGCATCGGCGTGCTGATCGGCTTCGCGACCTTCCTGGTCTGGTTCCTGGTGCTCAACAAGGGCTGGTGCGGCTGGATCTGCCCGCTGGGCACGATCCAGGACTGGATCACCGCCCTGCGCAAGCGCCTGGGCATGGCGCAGTCGCGCTATTCGCAGGCGAGCTTCGGGCGGCTGAAGAAGGTCAAGTACGTGCTGCTGCTGCTGCTGATCCTGATCCCGATGGGCATCGGCAATTCCATCCTCGGCCTGCCGAAGATCAGCCACGACATGGGCACGCCGTTCTGCCAGATCTGCCCCGGACGGATGCTGATCCCGCTGTTCAACGGCGATCCCTCGCAGCTCGTCGTCGACTTCTCCAGCACGACGACGATGGCGATGTCGGCGCTGGGCATGCTGGTCACCGGCATGTTCGTCGCCGGCGCCTTCTTCAAGAAGCGCTTCTTCTGCTTCTTCTGCCCGATGAGCGCCCTGCACTACGTGCTGTCGAAGCCGGCGCTGCTGCGCCTGAGCAAGGACGGCGGCAAGTGCACGCGCTGCGGCGACTGCGCCCGGGTCTGCGACATGCAGATCAAGGAGATCGCCGACGACGTCACCAGCCGCGACATCATGCAGGACGACTGCATCCTGTGCCTGAAATGCGTCGCCGCCTGCCCCGAGGACGGCTGCCTGAAGGTCAGCTTCGCCAAGCTGCCGCTGCTCGCCTCGAGCGAGGCCGGCTTCGCCCACCGCATGCGCAAGGGAGTCGAGCGTGGACGTTGACGTCAAGCCGAAGAGGCGCCTCGACCGCGCCCGCATCGAGGCCGAGCGCATGCTCGACCGCCTCGTCGACGACTTCCCCGACAATCCCGAGGCGATGGGCTATTTCTACGACCTCTACCGCACGACCTGGTGCGCCCGCGAGGCGCCGCACCGCGGCGGGCCGGCCATCGGCACGCTGTGCGTCCAGGTGCCCGAGGAGCTGATCCGCGCCGCCGGCGCCGTGCCGGTGCGGCTGTGCGACGGCTTCCACGCCCACGACCAGCAGGGCGCCGAGTTCATGCCGGCCAAGTCCTGCCCGCTGGTCAAGGCGACCCTGGGCGTGCTGCAGAGCCGCGAATCGCCGCTGCTCGACGGCATCGAATGGATCGTCAACCCGACCACCTGCGACCAGAAGACCAAGGCCGGCGCGGTGATCGAGGAGCTCGGCTACCACGTCCACACGCTGGAGATGCCGCCGGTCAAGGACAGCGAGGACGGGCGCGAATACTGGCGCCGCTCGATCGAGCGCTTCGCCGTCGCGCTGGGCGGCATGACCGGCACCCGCGTCACCGCCGCGTCCCTGCGCCGCGCCATCGCCGACGTCCAGGCGGCGCAGCACGAGTATCGCCGGCTGCACGCCCTGCGGCGGCTGGCGCCGGCGCCGATCCTCGGCAAGGACGTGTTCCTGGCGACCAACGCCTATTTCTTCGACGACATCGGTCGCTGGACCCGTGCGATGACCAGGCTCAACGCCGAGGTCGAGCGCCGCATCGCCGACGGCTTCGCCGCCGCCCAGCGCCGGGCGCCGCGCATCCTGTTCACCGGCTCGCCGCCGATCTTCCCCAACCTGAAGCTGCCGCTGCTGATCGAGCAGTCGGGCGCGGTGGTGGTCGCCGACGAGACCTGCTCGTCGAACCGCATGCTCAACGACCAGGCCGCGGTCGACGAGTGGCACGCCGCCGACATGATCGAGGCCCTGGCCGACCGCACGCTCAAACCCTGCACCTGCCCGATCTACAGCCGCAACGACGACCGCAAGCGACGGCTGATCGAGCTGGCCCGGACCTACGCCGTCGACGGCGTGGTCTACCAGGCGTTCGCCGGCTGCCACGTCTACGAGATGGAGTACCGCAGCATCTCGCAGGCGCTGGCGTCGGCGGACGTTCCCGTCCTCTACGTCGAGACCGACTACGGTCCCGACGATCTCGGCCAGCTCTCGACCCGGATCGAGGCGTTCGTCGAATCCCTCAAGGCGCGCAGGACGAAGAGGAAGGCATCATGACGGTGTTCGTCGGCATCGACATCGGCTCGACCGCGATCAAGGTGGCGGCGGTCGACCGCGAGGCGCGGCTGATCGGCAGCCACGCCCAGCCGACCGGCAGCCATTTCCACCGCAACGCCGTCGAGGCGCTGGACGGGCTGCTCGAGCGCCACGGCCTGCGCCGCGACGCGGTGGGCTTCACGGTGGCGACCGGCTACGGCCGCAAGCTGTTCCGCGAGGCCGACGATTCGATCTCGGAGATCACCGCCAACGCCGTCGGCGCCCGCGAGGCCGGCAAGGCCTGGGGCGACGTGCGCACCATCATCAACATCGGCGGCCAGGACTCCAAGGCGATCCAGATCGACGAGACCGGCCACGTCGTCAATTTCGCGATGAACGACAAATGCGCCGCCGGCACCGGGCGCTTCCTCGACGTCGCGGCGCGCAACCTCGAGGTCGAGCTCGAGGATCTCGGCGACATGCACTTCGCGGCAGAGGGCGCGCCGCTGCAGATCAACTCGACCTGCGCCATCTTCGCCGAATCCGAGATCATCGGCCTGCTCGCCAACGGCCACGGCAAGAACGAGATCGTCGCCGGCATCCACCACTCGATCGCGCGGCGCACCATCCGCCTGGTCAAGCGCGTCGGCGTCGCCGGCCGGGTCTATTTCGACGGCGGCCCGGCCCTCAACAAGGGCCTGGTCGCGGCGCTGGAGGAGGAACTCGGCCACGAGCTGGTGATCCCCGAGCACCCCCAGATCACCACCGCGCTCGGCGCCGCCGTGCTCGCCCGCGACGGCTGGGAGGCCGAACGCGCGGTGGCGTGACCACTCACTCCTTGCCGCCGTCGCCCTTGCCGCCCTCGGGCGTCTTGTCGATGCCGTAGAGCAGCTTCAGCCCGAAGCCGGCCGGCAGGCCGCCCTTGCCCTTCTTGCCGCCGTCCTGGGCCGGCGCCTCGGGCGGCAGCGCGTCGGCGACGCGCCCGACGCCGGCTTCGAGGTTGCGCAGGTTGTCGTCGACCGCCGCGGTGACGGCGGCGCGGATCGCGGTGGCGACCTCGGCGGTGCGGTTGACGACCCGCGTCGAGACCGTCTCGATCTCGCGCAGCGCCTCCTGCAACGCCGCCGCGCCCTTGCCGGCGCTGCCGGCGCTGCCGTCGAGCAGCGTCGCGCATTTCTCCAGCAGCTTCGCCGCGTCCTCGGCCGCCTTGCGCGCGCTCTCGGCCCGTCCGCCCAGCTTGCCGCCGGCCTTGTCGAGCAGCGCGTCGATTTCGCCGGCCGACTTCGACAGCCCCTCGACCTCGCCGCGCAGCTTGGCGCCGGCCCCGGTCAGGCGCTTGACGAGATCCTCGCCGGCGGCGCCGAGGGCCTCGCCGTCGCGTTCGAGGCGCCGGGCGGTGTCGCCGGCCTCGGACAGCCGCTCCTTGGCGGCGCCGGCGATCTGCGCCAGCGCCTGCTGCACGGCCTCGCCGACCGCCTTGACGCGCTGGGCGGCGCTGTCGGCGGCGCCCAGGAGCTGGCCGGTCTGGCGCGCCAGCGCCTCTTCCGACAACCGGCCCTGGTTCGCCGCCATCGCCGCGGCCTCGCCCAGTTCCTTGGCCTGGCGCTCCATGCGCTCGGTGGCCTCGGCCAGACCCTCGAGATCGCGCCCGATGCGACCGGCGGCGTCGCGCAGCCCCTCGACCGCGCCGCCGGTCAGCGCGCCGAGGCTGTCGATGCTGTCGCGCAACGCGGCTTCGGCGGCGGCGATGCCCGCCCTGGCCCGGCCGCCCAGCTCCTCGACCTGCTCCACCTGCCGCGCGATGCCGGCCTCGGCCTCGGTCGAGGCGCTGCGCAGGCCGTCCGCCACCGACTGCAGGCGCTCGCCGGCCTGCCCCAGCCGGGCCGCCGCCTGCTCGGCCGCTTCGGCGAGCGCGCCGCCGCGCGCCGCGACGCCGTTCTCGGCGTCGGCCAGCAGCCGGCCGACGCGGCCGGCCTGCTCGTCGAGAGCCCGCGCCTGGGCCTGCAGCGCCGCCGACACCCGCTCGCCCTCGCCGGCGAGGCGGTCGGACACCGCCGCGACGCGATCGAGGCCCTGCTCGATGCGCGCCTGCACCTGCTCGCCGCGCCCGGCGGCGCCGTCGAGCGCCGCCACCTGCCGCGCCATCGCCTCGGCCGCCGTCTCGACGCGCTCGGCGGTGGCGGCGCCGGCGCGCACCAGACCGTCGGCGCGCCCGGCCAGGCCGGCGGCCGCCTCGTCGATGCGGCCGCAGCCGGAATCGAGACCGCCGACGGCGCTCGCCAGCGCCTTCTCCGCCCCCTGCACGGCGCCGCGCAGGGCTTCGCTGCCGCGCGCCATGTGCTCGAGCACGTCCTGGATCCGCGCCGCCGCCTGTTCCGAATCGGCGAGGATCGCCGCCGAATGGCCCTCGAGCGTGCGTTCGATGCGCGCGCGCTGCTCGTCGAGGCTGGAACCGACGGCGCTCGCCGCCTCGGCCAGCCGCGCCGCGACCTCCGACAGGGTGGCGCCGTGCCGCTCCAGGTTCACCTCGATGCCTTCGGCGCGGGTTCCCAGCGCCTCGACGAGGGCCTCGCTGCGCTCGCTGACGCCTTGCAGGGTTGCGGCGCGGCCGTCGATCGCCGCGCACAGCCCGTCGATGCGCTGCGCCAGATCGGCGCCGGCGCCGCCCAGCGCCTCGGCGCGGGCGCCGAGCTCGGCGGCGGCGGCGGCCAGGGCCTCGCGGCGCTGCCGCAGCCCGTCGGCACCGTCGTCGAGGCGCTCGCCCAGCGTCTCGACGACGGCGCGGTGGGCGGCGCTGTCGTCGGCCAGCCGCCGCATGGCGGCGCCGAGGCGCTCGGCGGCGTCCTGCGAGGCGGCGACCACCGCCTCGGCGCGGGCCGCCAGGACCTGGTCGAGGCCGTCGCCGTCCTCGGCCAGGCGCGCGGCCAGTTGTTCGAGCCGGGTCCGGCGCTCGTCGAGGCCGGCGGCCATCGCCGCCGCCCGCTCGCCGGTCGCGGCCATGGCGGCGACCAGGGCCTCGCCGCGCGCGACGATGCCGTCGAGGCCGGCCATCTTGTCGTCGAGCCCGGCGGTGGCCTGCTGCAGCCGCTCGGCGGCGTCGCGCCCGGCCGGCGCGATGCCGTCGCCGACGGCGGCCAGGGCGTCGCGGCGCTCGGCCAGGCTGGCGGCCAGTTCGGACAGGCGCTCGACCAGCGGATCGCCGAGGACGACGAAGCCCTCGGCCTGCTCGGACAGGGCGGCGATGGTGCGCGACAGGCTGGCGACCGCGCTGTCGCAGACCGCCGCCAGCGCCTCGGAGCGCCCGACCAGCGCCTGCTCGGTGTTCTGCAGTCGCTCGGAGATTCGCGTCGCCGCCCGCTCCAGGGTCTCGGCGCCGCGTCCGAGGCCATCCGCGGCGCCGCGCGTCTCGGTGCCGATCCGGCGCGCCGTCTCGGCGATGCGCTCGCAATGGCCGCCGAACATGGCGTCGATGTCGCCGGTCTGCGCCCCGAACCGCGCCGCGGCTTCCTCGGCGCGCTGCAGGCCGGCGCGCAGCAGCGTGATCTGCTCGTCGATGACGCCGCCCAGCGCGGCGACGTGCTCGCCGATGCCGGCGCCGTTCTCGGCCAGGGCCGCCGAGCGCTCGGCCAGGTTGCGGGCCGACTCGTCCAGCGCCGTGCGGCGCGCGTCGAGCCCTTCGGCGACGGCGGCGAGGCGGCTGGCGGCCTCGGCGATCCCGCCATTGCCGGCCTCGACCCGTCCCGCCGCGGTCTCGGCGGTGTCGGCGAGCTTCGCCGTCTCGCGCCCGAGCCCCTCGGCGGCGTCGCGCACCCGCTCCAGCACGCGCTCGGCCGCGCGGTCGAGGTCGGCGGCGCCGCGCTCCAGCGCGCCGGCCACCGTCGCGCCCTCCTCGGTCATCCGGTCGGTGGCGCGGCCGATCTCGCCGCCGTGCCGCGCCAGCAGGTCGCAGAGCTCCTGGCCGCGGCGATCCAGCGTCGCGGCCGTCGCCTCGGCCCGCTCCTGCGCCTCGGCGAAGCGGTCGAGCTGGCTGCCGAGCCCGTCGCGCAGCGCCTGCAGCCGTTCGGCGGCGGCGTTGCCGGCGCCGGCCAGCGCCTCGGCCTCGTCGCCCATGCCGGCGGCGGCCGCCTTCATCGCCGCGCCGGCGTCCGCGAAGCGGTCGCCGGTGGCCGAGAGCAGCGACACCGCGTCGCCGACCCTGGTCTCCAGGCCCGCCGTGACCTCGGCCAGGCGGGTGCTCGCCGCTTCGAGGCTGCCGACCAGCGCGGCGCGGCGCTCCTCGAGCCGGGTTCCGCCCTCGCCCAACCGCTCGGCGGCGCCGTCGGCGGCCTCGGCGAGCTGCGAGGATTCGAGCACGATGTTCTCGGCGACGGCGCGCAGCCGGTCGACGGCGCGCTCGGCGGCGGAGTCGAGGTCTTCGGCGCGGCGCTGCAGCGCCGCCGCCAGGCCGGCGCCTTCCTCGGCGAGGCGGTCGGTGGCGCGGCCGAGTTCGCCGCCGTGGCGTTCGAGCAGTTCGGCGAGCGCCCGGCTGCGGCTCTCGAGGGCGGAGCCGGTGGCCTCGGCCTGGCGATGCGCCTCGGCGAAGCCGCGCAGGTGGTGGCCGAGGCCGTCGCGCAGCGCGTGCAGGCGTTCGGCGATCCCGTCGCCGGTCTCGCCCAGCGCCTCGGCCTGGTGCCCGATCTCGGCCGCGGCGGCGGCGATCGCCGCGCCGGCCTGCTCGAAGCGACCGCCGACCGAGGACAGCCGCGACACCGCGTCGTCGACCCGCTCCTGCAGCGCCGTCGCCCGGCCGTCGAGCGCCGCGCCCGCCTCGCCGAGCGCCGCCTCGGCGCTCCCGGCGGCGTCGCGCAGCCGCCCGGCGGCGGTCTCGACGCGCTCGGACATGTCGCCGCCGCGCTCGATCACCGCCTGCAGGCTGGCATCGATCGCCACGGCCTGTTTCGCCAGCGCGCCGGCGATGCGGTCGCCCTCGCCCAGCAGCCGCTCGGCGGTGCGGTCGAGCGCCGCGGTGTTGCGGCCCAGCGCCTGGTCGAGCTCGGCACCGTTGCGGACCAGCTTCTCGGCGGCGCCGGCGGCGTGGCCGACGGCGGCCTCGACCTTGCCGGCATGCCCGCCCAGCGCGTCGCACAGCCCGTCGAGGCGCTGGGCCGCCGAATCGCCGAGCCCGGCCAGGCCCTCGATGCGGCCGCCCAGCCTGGCGGCGCTGCCCTCGATGCGCTCGCAGGCGCCCTTGGCGCTGGCCTCGAACTCCTTGGCGCGCTCGGTGAGCTTGGAGAAGCTGCCCTGAACCGAGCCCAGCGCCGTCTCGCTTGCCCGCGCCGCCTCCTTGATCTGCGCCGTCAGCCGGCCCTCGACCTCGCGGGCGCGGGTGATCGCCGACGTCGTCGCCTCGTCGAGTCGCGAGACCTCGCGCCGCAGCGCCTCGACGGTGCCGCCGAAGCCCTCGTTGATGCGCGCCGAGACCCGCTCCATCTGTTCGAGCTGCTCGCGCACCGCGACCCGCATCGCATGCGCGCGCCCGGCGGCGTCGGCGCTGGCCGAGGTCAGGGTCGAGGCCTGGCTTCTCAGCGAGTCCGACATCGCCCGGACCTTGGCCTCGGCGTCGCCGGTCGGATAGATCATCTGCTCGAGCAGCGCGCGCATCGCCGCCGCCTCCTGGCGCAGCAGCCGCCCGCTCTCGAGCCAGCCGACGACCTGCCACAGCACGATGACCGGCAGCAGCACGCCGCTGCCCAGCCCGATCGCCTCGCCGACCCGCAGCGTCGCGAGCTCGTCGAGGCCGATTCCGAACACCAGCGAGGCGCCGCTCAGCCCGATCCACGCGACCGACAACGCCGCCGCCGCCAGCTTGCCGGCGATCGGCCGTGTCGTCGCGGCCGGCGCTGGGGCCAGACCGTCGGCGGGAACGAGCGGGGGCGGCGAATCGATGTTGGCCATGGCTTTTCCAGTCGTCGGCAAACCGTTGGTTCAGAGCGAAAACAATACCCTTTTGGACCATGCGGCCCACAAGTCGAAATCGCCGGCCGCCGCCCGCCGATGCGTTCCTGCCCGTTCGAGGCCTCCGGACCGGATCGCCGCCGAGGCGGCGGCAGATCGGCCTTCAGGGCACGAACCGCGCCAGGAACTCCCGCAGCAACGGCCAGTTCACGCCCACGGCGAAGCCGACGGCCAGCCCGGCGGCCACGCCAAGCCACAGCGGCGGCGCGGCGCGGCGGCGCTCGCCGGCCGTCGGGAGCTGCCACGGCGTGTCCCGCGGCTCGGCGGCGTCGGCCGGCGGCTCGGGCAGCGGCGGCTGGTCGCGGGTGACCTCTTCGCGCCAGCGCAGCAGCACGCCGGTCAGCGCCGCCGGGTCGAACTGGTCGGCGGCCAGCCACTCCGGCAGGTCGGGCATCGCCGCCCGCGCCCCGCCGGCCGCCTCGCGGCGGCGCGCGGCCAGCAGCAGCCGCGCCAGTTCGAGATGCGCCTTGGCGGCCGGCGACTCGGGATCGAACACCACCACCGGCATCTCGCGGGCGGCGGCGGCCAGGATCACCGGATCGCGCGGGATCACCACCGGCAGGACGCGGCCGCCGAACTCGGCGCGGACGGTGGCGGCGAACTCGCGATGGACGTGCAGCTTGTCGACCATGGTCAGCAGCACGCCGAAAATGTGCAGCGACTGGTTGAGATTGGCGCGGATGCGGTGGATGTGGCGCCAGGCCTTGAGCAGGCCTTCGCGGGCCAGCGGCTCGGGCGAGACCGGCAGGATGGCCAGGTCGCTGGCGACCAGGGCGTTGACCGGCAGCATGCCGAGGGCCGGCGGGCAGTCGATCAGCACGAAGTCGACGTCCGGCGGCGCCTCGCGAATCCGGTCGCGCAGCACGGTCTGCGGGTGCTCGGTCATCGCCAGCTCGATGTCGACGCCGACCAGCTCGTCGGTGGCGGCGCACAGCCAGACGCCGGGAAACGGCGTCGGCACCATCGCGGCGCCGAGGCCGTCGGTGGTGGTCAGCAGCCGGTAGGCGCCCGAGGCCGGGGCGGCGGCGACGCCAAGGCTGGAGGTGGCGTTGCTCTGGGAATCGAGGTCGATCAGCGCCACGCGGTGTCCAAGCGCCGCCAGCGCGACGGCCAGATTGACCGTCGTCGTCGTCTTGCCGATTCCGCCCTTCTGGTTGAAGACGGTGACGACCAGCGGCCGCGCCGGCGATTCGCTCACGGCCGCAGCCCCCCGGGCAGCAGCTCGACCGGCAGCAGATCGCGCGGCAGCAGGTCGGGCGGCAGCAGCGGCCAGGCCAGGGTGGCGCCGACGCCGAGCGCCGCGCCGAGCAGCAAGGCCAGCACCGCCGCACCGCCGCAGCCGCGCCGCCGCCGTTCCGGCTCGGCCTCGGGCCGCAGCCGCTTCGAGACCGCCGTCGGCACCTCCTCGGCGTTGCGCAAGGTGCGCCAGCGCGCCAGGGTCGCCTCGGCGGCGCGCCGGCGCTCGTCCTCGGGGACGGCGCCGCCGCCGGGACGCGCCGCCGCCAGGTCCAGGGCCAGCGACAGAAAGGCGCGGGCGGCGGCGGTGTCGGGCCGGAACACGACGCAGGGCATCTCGCGCACCGACGAGGCCAGGACGAAGCTGTCGCGCGGCACCTCGGTCGCCAGCACCGCCGAGCCGAACTCGTTGCGGATGGTCTCGGCCAGGCGCCGGTGCACGGGATCGTCGTCGCCCATGGTCAGCAGGACGCCGAAGATCGAGAGGTCGGGATTGAGATGGCCGCGCACCCGGTTGATGTGGCGCCACGCCTTGCGCAGGCCCTCCAGCGCCATCGGCTCGGGCGAGACCGGCAGCACCACCAGGTCGCTGGCGACCAGCGCGTTGACCGGCAGCAGGCCCAGCGCCGGCGGGCAGTCGATCAGGACGAAATCGGCGCCGCCGGGGGCGCGGGCGATGGTCTCCTTGAGCACCGCCTGCGGCTGCTCGCCCATCGCCAGCTCGATGTCGGCGCCGACCAGCTCGTCGCTGGCGGCGCAGACCGACAGGCCGGGAAAGGGCGCCGGCTGGCAGGCCTCGGCCAGGGTCGACGAGCCGACCACGAGGCCGTAGGAGCCGCCGCGCACGCCGTGCACGCCGAGCCCGGTGGTGGCGTTGCTTTGGGAATCGAGATCGATCACCACCGTCTCGTGGCCCATCGCCGCCAGGCAGGCGGCGACGTTGATCGCCGTCGTCGTCTTGCCGACGCCGCCCTTCTGGTTGAACAGGGTGATCACGAACGGCCGCGCACGCCCGTCCTTGCCGTTGGCCTGCGCGCCGGTGGCTTCGTTGCCGTCCATTCCTGAAACACGTTCCCCTGGATACCCCGCACCGCGACTTTAGCATGCGATCTCGCGCGGCGGAACGCCGCGGGCGGCCTCAGTCGTCGGGAAATCCCGCCATCGCCCGCACCGCCGCCGGGCCGTGCCCGGCGGCGTGCAGGGCCCTGATGGTCAGCGCCTTGTCGCGCTTGGCGAGGCGGCGGCCGGTCTCGTCGGTGAGCAGCCGGTGGTGATGGTAGTCCGGCACGTCGAGGCCGAGCAGCGCCTGCAGCAGCCGGTGCACGTGGGTGGCCTCGAACAGATCGGTGCCGCGGGTCACCAGCGTGACGCCCTGGGCGTGGTCGTCGAGGGTGACGGCGAGATGGTAGCTGGTCGGGACGTCCTTGCGCGCCAGCACGACGTCGCCGAACAGCTCGGGCCGCGCCGCGACCTCGCCGGCCTCGGCGTCGGTCCAGGTCAGCGGCCCGGCCAGCGCCGCGGCCCTGGTCATGTCGAGCCGCACCGCCCAGGCCGCTCCGGCCTGCTTGCGGCGCTCGCGCTCGTCGGGCGGCAGCCGGCGGCAGGTGCCGGGATAGACCGGCCCGTCGGGGCCGTGCGGGGCGTGGCCGGCGCGGGCGACCTCGTCCTGGATGTCCTTGCGGGTGCAGAAGCACGGATAGAGCAGCCCGAGGGCGTCGAGCGCCACCAGCGCCCCGGCGTGGTCGCGCAGGTGCTCGGACTGGCGCCGCACCGGCGCGTCCCAGGTCAGGCCGAGCCAGGCGAGGTCGTCGAGGATCGCGGCCTCGAATTCGGGACGGCAGCGGCCGGGGTCGATGTCCTCGATGCGCACCAGGAAGCGGCCGCCGCGCCGGCGCGCCTGGGCATGGCCGAACAGCGCCGAGAAGGCGTGGCCGAGATGCAGCTCGCCGGTCGGGCTGGGCGCGAAGCGGGTGACCGTCCGCGCGGGCGGGCCGGAACGGCGCGATGGCGGCAAATCGTGTGGCATGGCGAGACAGTACCACCATTTACGAACTAGGACTGCGCCGCCGCAAGCCCAGATTCAGGACAAGGAGAGACGATGACGGCTTCGACGCTCATGGGTCCGGTCCAGCCGCCGCTGTCCGGCGGCCCGCCCCGCCAGCTGGTGGTGCTGCTGCATGGCGTCGGCGCCGACGGCAACGACCTGATCGCCCTGGCGCCGTTCCTGGCGCAGGCCCTGCCCGAGGCCGAGTTCGTCGCGCCCGACGCGCCGTTCCACTACGACCTGGCGCCGATCGGCCACCAGTGGTTCAGCCTGATGGACCGCAGCCCGTCGGCCATCGCCAACGGCGTGCGCATCGCGGCGCCGATCCTCGACGCCTTCCTCGACGCCGAGCTGCGGCGGCGGGGGCTGGAGGACTCGGACCTGGCGCTGGTCGGGTTCTCGCAGGGCACGATGATGGCGCTGCACGTGGCGCCGCGGCGGCCGCGGCCCTGCGCCGCGATCCTGGGCTATTCCGGGGCGCTGATCTCGCCCGAGGACCTGATCGGCGAGGTCGTCAGCCAGCCGCCGGTGCTGCTGATCCACGGCGAACAGGACGACGTGCTGCCGCCGGACTACATGCCGGTCGCCGCGGCGGCGCTGGAGGCCGCCGGCTGCCGGGTGCGCTCGCACCTGCAGCCGATGCTGGCGCACGGCATCGACGAGGCCGGCCTCGAGCTGGGGGCGGCGTTCCTGGCCGAAGCGCTGCGCACGCCCCTTTGATCACGTGACAACCGCGGACGGGACCGGCACAGTCATGGAACATTCAAGAGATTTATGGTGAGTGTCTGGGCCAGATACGCTAAATGTTGTAGGCAACCGCTCAACGGCGAGGTCCGAGATCATGTCTCCGGCGCTCGATAGTTGCCAGGCCCTGGTGCTGAACGCCGACTTCCGGCCGCTGAGCTATTTCCCGCTCTCGCTGTGGCATTGGCAGGAGGCCGTCAAAGCGGTGGTCGGCGACCGCGTCAGCGTGGTCTCGACCTACGACCGCGTCGTGCGCTCGCCGAGCTGGGAGATGCCGCTGCCCAGCGTCATCGCGCTCAAGGAATACATCCCGGCCGCCAAGCGCCCCGCCTTCACCCGCTTCAACGTGTTCCTGCGCGACCGCTTCTCGTGCCAGTACTGCGGCGATCAGCTCGCCGCCCACGACCTGACCTTCGACCACGTCGTGCCGCGCTCGCGCGGCGGGCGGACGACCTGGGAGAACGTCGTCGCCGCCTGCGCGCCGTGCAACCTGATCAAGGGCAACCGCATGCCGGGCGAGACCGGCATGCACCCGCTGATCCGCCCGGTGCAGCCGACGAGCTGGGAACTGCAGGAGCGCGGCCGCGCCTTCCCGCCCAACCACCTGCACGAGAGCTGGCGCGACTTCCTGTACTGGGACGCCGAGCTGGAGCAGTAGCCCTCACCAGAACTGCCAGCCGATATAGGCGGCGTAGGCGGCGACGAACAGCGCGCCCTCGCCGCGGGTCAGGCGCCAGCCGCTGGCGGCGAAGGCCAGCAGCAGCAGCGAGGTGGCGAGCATCACCCAGACGTCGAAACCGGCGATCTCGGCCGGCACCGCGATCGGCTCGACCAGGGCGGTGACGCCGAGGATGCCGAGGACGTTGAAGATGTTCGAGCCGACGACGTTGCCGAAGGCGACGTCGCCATGGCGACGGATCGCCGCCATCACCGAGGTCACCAGCTCGGGCAGCGAGGTGCCGATCGCGACCAGCGTCAGGCCGATCAGCGATTCCGACATGCCGAGGTCGCGGGCGATCACGATGGCGCCGTCGACCAGCAGGTCGGCGCCGAACACCACCGCGGCGATGCCGCCGATCGCCATCACCAGGCCCGACCAGATCGCCGGATGGGCCGGCATCACCTCTTCGGCCTCGGCGGCGTGCAGCTTGGCGGCGGCGTCCTGCTGGCGCCGGTCGGAGACGTAGCCGTAGATCATGTAGGCGACGAGCAGGACCACGAACACCGCGCCGACGCCGCGGCCGGCCCAGCCGTAGAGCGCCACCGCGGTCATCAGCAGCGCCGCGCCCAGCATCACCGGCCCGTCGCGGCGGAACGCCTCGCGGTGGATCACCATCGGACTGATCACGGCGGCGATGCCGAGGATCAGCAGGATGTTGGCGATGTTGCTGCCGACGACGTTGCCGACCGCGATGCCCGGCGCGCCGGCCATCGCGGCGTTGAGGCTGGCGACCAGCTCGGGCGTCGACGTGCCGAAGCCGACCAGCGTCAGGCCGATCAGCATCGGCGAGACGCCCATGCGGCTCGCCACCGCGACGGCGCCGCGCACCAGGTACTCGCCGCCGGCCAGCAGCAGCACCAGCCCGCCCAGAATCTGCAACGCGACCATGATCTCTCCCGAATGCGAATCGCCGGCTTATCGTGAACGGCGAGCGCGGATGCAAGGGGTCAGTAGTAGAAAGGCCAGGCGACGATGATCCAGCCCATCCACATCGCGAACAGCAACAGCGCCAGCAGCGCGATGATCACCCCGCCCGGCGAGTAGCCCCAGCCGCGGCTGTAGGGCCACCACGGCAGCGCGACCGCCAGCGCCAGCAGCAGCAGCAGCATCAGCCAGAATCCGAACATCGCGTGCTCCCGTTGGATGCGTCTGCCGGTGCAACAGCACAGGGCGGCGATGGTTCGGAACCAGATGCGCGCCACGGGGTTCAAAAGGTTGGCGCCCCTGGGAGCCGTCGCAACGCGAGCACCGCGGAGAGAACATGCCGTTTCTCGTCTTCCTGCTGCTGATCGTCCTGGTGGCGATGTTCGGCTTCTGGGACACGCTGCAGGCGATCGTCGGCGCGACGCTGCTGATCGTCATCCTGGCGGTGGTGTTCGCGCTGACGGTGGTGGCGCTGGTCCGCGCCCTGATGCGCCCGCGCCGCAGGCGCATCTTCGACAAACGCGACGATCGCTGGCGCTAATGCGCCGACGCCCAGTCGGCGCCGGTGCCGGTGTCGACGACCAGCGGCACCGACAGCTCGGCGACGCCTTCCATCACGCGCTTGACCAGCGCCGCCGTCGCCGCGGCCTCGGCCTCGGGGAGCTCGAAGACCAGTTCGTCGTGGACCTGCAGCAGCATGCGCGCCGAGAGGCCCGCTTCGGCCAGGGCGGCGGGCAGGCGGACCATGGCGCGCTTGATGATGTCGGCGGCGCCGCCCTGGATCGGCGCGTTGATCGCCGCGCGCTCGGCGAAATTGCGCATCGACGGGTTCTTGTCGAGGATGCCGGGCACGAACACCTTGCGCCCCCACGGCGTGGTGACGAAGCCGTTCCGCCGCGCCTGGTCCCTGGTCGCGTCCATGTAGGCGCGGATTTCGGGATAGCGCTCGAAATAGGCCTCGATGTAGCGCTTGGCCTCGCCCTGCGGGATGCCGAGCTGGGCCGCCAGGCCGAACGGGCTCATGCCGTAGATGATGCCGAAATTGATCGCCTTGGCCGAGCGGCGGACCATCGGGTCCATGCCCTCGACCGGCACCCCGAACACCTGCGACGCCGTCGCGGCGTGGATGTCGATGCCCGAGCGGAACGCCTCGACCAGGCCCTTGACGCCGGCGACGTGGGCGACCAGGCGCAGCTCGATCTGCGAGTAGTCGGCCGACAGCAGCACGTGCCCGGGCTCGGCGACGAAGGCGCGCCGGATCTTGCGGCCTTCCTCGGTGCGGATCGGGATGTTCTGCAGGTTGGGATCGGACGAGGACAGCCGGCCGGTGGTGGTCGCCGCCATCGAGAAATTGGTGTGGACGCGCTTGGTCTCGGGATGGATCTGGGCGACCAGGGCGTCGGCGTAGGTGCTTTTCAGCTTCTGGATCTGGCGCCAGTCGAGCACGCGGGCCGGCAGGTCGTGCCCTTGCGCCGCCAGGCCTTCGAGCACGTCGGCGCCGGTGCCCCAGGCGCCGGACTTCGACGATTTCCGGCCGCCGGGCAGGCTCATGCGCTCGAACAGGATCTCGCCGAGCTGCTTGGGACTGCCGACGTTGAACGGCTCGCCGGCGAGGCGGTGGATTTCGATCTCCAACTCGGCCATGCGGCGGCCGAAATCCTCGGACAGGCCGTAGAGCACGGCCGAGTCGACCTTGATGCCGGCGCGCTCCATCTCGGCCAGCACCGGCACCAGCGGCCGCTCCAGGGTCTCGTAGACGGTGACCATGCGCTCGGACAGCAGCCGCGGCCGGAAGCTTCGCCACAGCCGCAACGTCACGTCCGCGTCCTCGGCGGCGTAGTCGAGCGCGCGGTCGAGCGGCACCTTGTCGAAGGTGACCTGCGCCTTGCCGGTGCCGCAGACCTCGGCGTATTTGATGGTGTCGTGGTCGAGGTGCAGCTTGCACAGCTCGTCCATGCCGTGGCCGTGGGCGCCGCCCTCCAGCACGTAGGACAGCAGCATCGTGTCGTCGACCGGCGCCATCTCGATGCCGCAGGCCTTCAGCACCTGCAGGTCGTACTTGGCGTTGTGGCCGACCTTGAGGATCGCCGGGTCCTCGAGCATCGGCCTCAGCAGCCGCAGCGCGTCGTCGCGCGGGATCAGCGCCGGCGCCTCGGCCGTGGCGCCGCCGTCGGTCAGCGCCAGCGAGCCCTGGGCCTCGGGCGGCGTGTATTTCAGCGGCACGTAGCAGGCGCGCCCCGGCTCGACCGACAGCGACACGCCGACCAGCTCGCAGCGCAGGGGATTGAGGCTGGTGGTCTCGGTGTCGACGGCGACGATGCCGGCCTTCTCGGCGGCGGTCACCCAGCGCTCGAGCGCCGCCAGCGTGGTCACCAGCTCGTACTGGACGGTCGCGGGCACCGGCGGCGGCGCGTGGTCGACGGTCTCGGCGGCCGGCAGGTTCAACGTCTGCTGGACGCGCGCCAGGATGGTCTTGAAGCCGTTGACCTGCAGGAAGTCGACCAGCTTCTGGCGGTCGGGCGGCTGGACGCGGAACGCGCTCAGCGGCTCGGGCACCGGCACCGCGCGGTCGAGCGTCACCAGCACCTTCGAGACCCGCGCCGCCTCGGCGTTGTCGAGCAGGGTCTGGCGGCGCTTCGGCTGCTTGATCTCGCCGGCCCGCGCCAGCAGGGTCTCGAGGTCGCCGTATTCCTCGACGAGCTGGGCGGCGGTCTTGACGCCGATGCCCGGCACGCCGGGGACGTTGTCGGTGGGATCGCCGCACAGCGCCTGGACGTCGATCACCTTGTCGGGGCCGACGCCGAACTTCTCGCGCACCGCATCGGCGTCGATGGTCTTGTTCTTGATCGGATCGAGCATGTCGACGCCGTCGCCGACCAGCTGCATCAGGTCCTTGTCGGACGAGACGATGGTCACCCGCGCGCCGGCCTCGGTCGCCTGGCGGGCGTAGGTGGCGATCAGGTCGTCGGCCTCGAAGCCCGGCTGCTCGACGCAGGCGACGCAGAAGGCGCGCGTCGCCTCGCGGATCAGCGGGAACTGCGGCACCAGGTCCTCGGGCGCCTCGGGCCGGTGCGCCTTGTAGTCGGGATAGATGTCGTTGCGGAAGCTCTTGCGGCCGGCGTCGAAGATGACGGCGACATGGTCGGCGTCGGTCTCGCTCAACAGCTTGTTGAGCATGTTGGTGAAGCCGTAGACGGCATTGATCGGCGTGCCGTCGCCGCGCGTCATCGGCGGCAGCGCGTGATAGGCCCGGAAGATGAATCCGGAACCGTCGACCAGGAAGACGTGCCTGGGAGAATCGCTCATGCCCGCGCCGCCGCCGCGACCGGCGTCAATGGCCGTGGTCGAGCTTGGCGGTCCTGTCGAGGACGTAGAGCCGCGAGCAGTAGGGGCAGCGCGCCTCGCCCTTCTGGGCGACGTTCAGATAGACCAGCGGATGGCCGTAGCGCCCGCCGCCGCCGTCGCAGCCCACGGAGGCGGTGGTGACGGTGATGGTTTCCTGAACCTTCGGCGTGGCCGGCGCGATGTGCGACATGTCCTCGAACCCCTTGCTGAGCGGACCCAAAATCCGGGCCGGATCATAGCGCCTGGGGCCGGGGGATCAAAGGGATTCGGGCATCGCTGCATTGATCGACACAGGCCATCATGTTCATGCTGCCTCCCTCTGGCCCGAAGACTTCGTTCGCTCTATGGTAGAGAGCCGAACAAGGGGGCTGCCGTGAATCAGGAAGTCAGCGCAGACAGCTACGAAGAATTCCCTCTCAGGGTGACGATCTCGGCGGACGGAATCGTACTTCGGTTCGAGAGCTTCAATGAGCTTGCCGACTTTGCCCAACGCGAACGCGCCGCCTGGACCCCCATTGATGCGCTTAAGCAGGTCGAGCAGGTGATTGCCCAGCCCCTCATTTCGCAACAGCATGCGGGATGGCAGAGCCTTGCGCAGCTCGCCAACCAAGCCCAGACCAATCGAGAAAAGGGAACCCGCCAGAACATTGCGAGCTACTTGCGGCGCGTCGCAGACGGAACATTGGTCTACTCGAAATCCACGGTGGGTCAGGCAATACTGCTTGAGGTAGACGCAAGCCCCGAAGTCGCTCTTGGCCGGCTCGCCTGGGCGACTCGATACGATCTCCGCCCGGGCGGCAATCCGGACCTTAACAAGCTGATACGAGGGATGGTTGATGCCAGGATTTCACAGCTCTTCGGGGACAAAACCGTAGAACTGCAGCAGCGTGCGCTTGCCGACATGCGGAAGGATTGGGACAGCCGTTTCGCGGGCACGCTGATCGAGCAGCAGAACGTCAGAGAGGCCCTCGAGCGCTACATGCGCGATACCAAGGTCACCATCGACAATAAGAACAAATCGACCAAGCGCATCTTTCGATACATGCTTAACCGCTTCCGAGGCATGCGCCAGGATCACACGACCGAAATGGAGCAGATGCGCAAAGCGTTCCAGGCCGATTTGGCTTTGCGGGCGCCCGCTACCTACTGGGGCGACAGGGTCGGACCAAACTATACCGTCGCCGCCGTTGCCGGCATTGCCTTCGCGGGGCTGGCTGCACTGCTTTCGTTCATTCTCGTGAACGAGGGTCCGGGCGTACTCAACAGCCTGCGCGGACCCGACGGTAGCATCAGCCTCGGCGCTGCGGTTATTCTTACTATTCCAGCTCTCGCAGTATTCTGGGTCATGCGGCTCATAGCCCGACTGATCATTGACCACCTGCACCAGGCACGCGACGCAAGGCTGCGGGAGCTCATGACCAGGACCTTCCTTGCCCTCATGGCCGACAAAGACGCCAAACTTGGCACCGAAGGAACCCTGCTGGTTCTGCAGGCCCTGTTCCGCCCCATGGAAGCGAGCGTGGATGATGCGCCACCTTCCAACCTGATCGACATCATGAAGGAAGCCGCCAAGCCCAAATAGGCGCCTCATGCCGCCCCCTTCCGCAGCAGGTCGTTAAAGTCCATGCCTTGGCCATGCGGCCGGCCTCAATCTCGGCGACTGCGCCGCCTATGCCCTGGCGTCTTCGCGCGGGGCGCCGCTTCTCTACAAGGGGAATGATTTCGGCCACACCGACCTGCGCCCGGCCTTGCCGGCTCAGTGATGCAGCGGCCCCGGCGGCTTGCCTTCGGCGCGGCGGAAGCGTTTCGAGCAGTAGGGGCAGACGATCTCGTCCTCGTCGCCGAAGGTCAGGAAGATCAGCGGGTGGTCGTCCGGCGGCGCGTGGCCTTCGCAGGCCACCCGCGGCGTCGAGACGGTGGAGACCTCGGCCGGTTCGGTGCGGTCGCCCGAGGGCGGCGTGACGTGCGGCTGTTTCATCGGCGTCGTTGACCCTGGCTGGGGTGGATGCTAGGCACGCCCTTGATTTGGTCGCAGCTTCGCGAGGCGCCAGCCATGCAAAAGGACAATCCGCTTCCCGAGAACGCGGTCGAGGCCGTGGCCCTGCGCAAGGTCTATCGCGGCGGCGAGCGCCGGCCGCCCAAGGTGGCGCTGGACGACGTCTCGCTGGCCATCCCGCGCGGCTCGTTCTTCGGCCTTCTGGGGCCGAACGGCGCCGGCAAGTCGACCTTCATCAACGTCTTCGCCGGCCTGGTCAACAAGACCTCGGGCACCGGCCGGGTCTGGGGCTACGACATCGACACCGACATGCGCATGGCGCGCAGCGCCATCGGGGTGGTGCCGCAGGAGCTCAACCTCGACCCGTTCTTCACGCCGTTCGAGCTGCTCGAGGTGCAGGCGGGCATGTACGGCGTGCCCAAGGCCGAGCGCCGCACCGCCGAAATCCTCGACGCCGTCGGCCTGGCCGACAAGGCGCATTCGTACGCCCGCACGCTGTCGGGCGGCATGCGTCGGCGGTTGCTGGTCGCCAAGGCGCTGGTGCACGCGCCGCCGGTCCTGGTGCTCGACGAGCCGACCGCCGGCGTCGACATCGAGCTGCGCCAGCAGCTCTGGGCCTATGTCCGCGAGCTCAACGCCGCCGGCACTACCATCCTGCTGACGACGCACTATCTGGAGGAGGCCGAGGAGCTGTGCGACCGCATCGCCATCATCAACCATGGCCGCGTCGTCGCCTGCGAACCGACCCGGACGCTGCTGCGGCGCCTGGACAGCAAGTCCCTGAGCATAACCGTCGACCGTGACATCGAGACCGTCCCCGAAGCCCTGGCGCCGTTCCACCCCGACCTCAACCGCGAGGAAAGACGGCTCGTGTTCCGCTACAAGCCGAGCCAGGTGCCGATCGGCCGCATTCTCGCCGCCGTCCACCAGGCCGAGCTGATGATCGCCGACCTTTCGACCGAGGAAACCGATTTGGAAGACATCTTCCTGCAGTTGACCCGCGCCGACGACCGCGAGGCCGCCTCTTGAAGCGGCTGTCGCGTCTCCTGCTGCTGGGCGTCGCCCTGCTGGCCGGCGGCTGCGCGCCATACGTCCACGGCCCCGGCGCCGACCTCGCCCGGCCGGCGCTGAACGGCTCGCAGGTCGTGACCGCCGACAGCCGCACCCTGCCGCTGCGAAGCTGGCTGCCCGAGGGACGGCCGGAGGCGGTGATCGTCGCGCTGCACGGCTTCAACGACTACAGCAACGCCTACGCGGATGCCGGTCGCTACTGGGCGGGCCGCGGCATCGCCACCTACGCCTACGACCAGCGCGGATTCGGCGCCGGCGCGGATGCCGGCTACTGGCACGGCGGCGAGCGCATGGCGGCCGATCTCGTCCAGGTCATCGCCCTGGTCCGCGAGCGCCATCCCGGAACGCCGCTCTACGTGGTCGGCGAGAGCATGGGCGGCGCGGTGGCGATGGTGGCGGCGGCCAAGGCCAACCCGCATCCGCTGGCGGTCGACGGCCTCGTGCTGTCGGCGCCGGCGCTGCGCGGCCGCGAGGCGATGAACGTGTTCGAGCGCGCCGGACTGTGGTTCTTCTCGCACACCGTGCCCTGGTACACCGTCTCGGGCAGCGACCTGCCGTTCAAGATCAAGGCGTCCGACAACGTCGAGATGCTGCGCGCCCTGGGCAAGGACCCGCTGGTGATCAAGCAGACCCGCGTCGACGCCGTGCACGGACTGGTCGACCTGATGGACGCCGCCAACGACGCCGCGGCGCGGCTCGACCTGCCGACGCTGGTGCTGTACGGCGAAAACGACGAGATCGTGCCGCCCGAGCCGACCTACCGCATGATCGGCCGCCTGACCGGGCTCGGCGAGGAGCGCCGGGTGGCGATCTATCCCGAGGGCTATCACATGCTGATGCGCGACCTGCAGGCCGAGGTGGTGCTCGAGGACATCGCCACCTGGGTCAAGAACCAGCGCGCTCCCCTGCCCTCGGGCGCCGAGGCCAACGCCACCATGCTGCTGGCGGACTGGGGCATCACGCCGGGGCTGCCGGCGCTGGAAGGCGCGGCGCGGTAGGGGGCCTTGCATCGTGCCGCCCTTGACTTGACCCGTCATGCCCGGCGTGTGAAGAAATCGTCGAGAGCAGTGATTTCAGGCGTCATGCCCGCGAAAGCGGGCATCCATTCCTGTGGCCTTTCAACAGGTTGCGACGCCTCAGGAATGGGCTCCCGCTTCCGCGGGAGCGACGGTGTGTGGTTATACGGTGACCGACATCAGAACCCGTAGACGATGCCGATCAGCACGTCGTGGCTGGTGTAGCTGTCGGCGGTGATGACGCCGGCCGGCGTGGTGCCGGTCTCGATCTCGCCGAGGTCGCTGTAGCGGTACGACAGGTCGACGGTCCAGAAATCGGTGATCGGCCGCCGCGCGCCGACGCTGGCCATCCAGGTGAAGTTCGCGGCCGACTCGTCGCTCTGGCCGGCGCCGGAGTCGTTGGCTTCGGTCTGGCTCAGGGCGACGCCGAGGCCGGCGCCCAGGTAGAAGGTGTAGCTGTGCCAGGCCGGGAAGTCGTAGAAGGCGTTCCACATCAGCGAGTGGGTGCCGACGTCGGTCTTGACGTTCTGGCCGGTGCTGACGTCGACGTCGAAGTCGAAGCGGTAGCGCCACAGCCATTCGGTCTCGAGCCGCACCGGCAGGTTCTTCATGCGGTAGCCGAAGGCCAGGCCGGGACCGCCGATCCATTCCGGGGTGTCGTCCATCAGGTCCGCGGTCGCGGCGCCGGCGGCGTCGACATCGTAGGCGTTGGCCAGGCCGACCAGGCCCTTGGCGGCGACGTAGTAGTCGCCGGCCTGCTGGGCGGCGGCGGGCGTGGCGGTCGTGACCAGCGCCAGCGCGGCGGCGAAGACGATCGGCTTCATCGGAACGGCATTCCCCCTGCTGATACCTGGGCGCCAGACTAGCGCAAGCGGACGCGGCGGCAAAGAGGCAGTCGCGGGGCGCGGCACGGCCGCGCCCCGGTCGGTCAGCGCGGCAGTTCGCTGGCGCCCATCAGGAACTCGTCGACGGCGCGGGCGCACTGGCGGCCTTCGCGGATCGCCCACACGACCAGGGACTGGCCGCGACGCATGTCGCCGGCGGCGAAGACCTTGTCGACCGACGTGCGGTACGCGCTGGTGTCGGCCCGCACGTTGCCGCGCTGGTCGCGCGCGACGCCGAGCGCGTCGAGCATGCCCTCGTGCACCGGATGGACGAAGCCCATCGCCAGCAGCACCAGCTCGGCCTGCAGCTCGAACTCGGTGCCCGCGACCGGCTTCAGCTTGTCGTCGACGTGAACGCAGTTCAGGCCCTTGACCTTGCCGTCCGCGCCCTTGAACGCCTGGGTGGTGACGCTCCACATCCGCGCGCAGCCCTCGTCGTGCGAGCTCGACGTGCGCAGCTTGTTCGGCCACAGCGGCCAAGTGGTGCCCTTCTCCTCGTGAACCGGCGGCTTCGGCATGATCTCGAGCTGGGTCACCGAGGCGGCGCCCTGGCGGTTCGAGGTGCCGACGCAGTCGGCGCCGGTGTCGCCGCCGCCGATGACCACGACGTGCTTGCCGGTCGCCAGGATCTCGGCGCCCGTGATCGCCTCGCCGGCGTTGCGCCGGTTCTGCTGGGTCAGGAAGTCCATCGCGAAATGCACGCCGTCGAGCGCGCGGCCGGGGACGGGCAGGTCGCGCGGCTTCTCCGAGCCGCCCGTCAGCACCACGGCGTCGAAGTCGCGCATCAGCGTCTCGACGGCGAGATCCTTGCCGACCGCGACGTTGCAGCGGATGTCGACGCCCTCGGCGCGCATCTGCTCGGCGCGGCGCTCGATGTACTTCTTCTCCAGCTTGAAGTCGGGGATGCCGTAACGCAGCAGGCCGCCGACCGCGGCGTTCTTCTCGAACAGGGTCACCGAATGGCCGGCGCGGGCCAGCTGCTGCGCCGCCGCCATGCCGGCGGGACCGGCGCCGACCACCGCGACCGTCTTGCCGGTGCGCGGCTTCGAGGTGTCGGGCCGGATCCAGCCTTCCTGCCAGCCGCGCTCGACGATCGCCAGCTCGATGTTCTTGATGGTCACCGGCTGGTCCTGGAGGTTCAGGGTGCACGACGCCTCGCACGGGGCGGGGCAGACGCGGCCGGTGAACTCGGGGAAGTTGTTGGTCGACTGCAGCACCTCCAGCGCCTCGCGCCAGCGGTTGCGGAACACCAGGTCGTTCCAGTCCGGGATCATGTTGTTGACCGGACAGCCCTGGTGGCAGAACGGGATGCCGCAATCCATGCAGCGCGCGCCCTGGCGCTGCAGGGTCGTCGGCTCGGGCAGGCTGACGAACTCGCGGTAGTGGCGGACGCGCTCGGCCGGCGGCTCGTAGGTGCCGAGCTCGCGCGGGTATTCCAGGAACCCGGTGGGCTTGCCCATGACCTTACTCTCCCGCTTCCAGGGCCAGCTTGGCCGCGTTCTGGGTCCTCTGCATCTCGACCAGGGCGCGGCGGTAATCCACCGGCATCACCTTGACGAACTTCGTCATGTAGTACTCCCAGTTGAGCAGGATGTCGTGCGCCCGCTTGGAGTTGGTGTAGCGGCGGTGATTCTCGATCAGCGCCCGGATGCGCCGCGCGTCGTGGCGGGTCATGTCGCGCATCACGTCGACAAGGCCGTGGCCCTCGAGGTCGCCGCCCTGGTGGTCCAGGTTCTCCAGCGCGATGTCCTCGTCGGCGATCGGCTCCAGCTCGACCATGGAAAGGTTGCAGCGACGCTCGAAATCGCCGGCCTCGTCGAGCACGTAGGCGACGCCGCCCGACATGCCGGCGGCGAAGTTGCGCCCGGTCTGGCCGATGACGACGACGACGCCGCCGGTCATGTACTCGCAGCCGTGGTCGCCGACGCCCTCGACGACCGCGGTCGCGCCCGAGTTGCGGACCGCGAAGCGCTCGCCGGCGACGCCGTTGAAGTAGCACTCGCCCTCGATGGCGCCGTAGAGCACGGTGTTGCCGATGATGATGTTGTCCTCGGGCACCAGCTTCGAGCGCGGCGCCGGATAGATCACGATGCGGCCGCCCGACAGGCCCTTGCCGACATAGTCGTTGGCCTCGCCGGCCAGCTCCAGGGTGACGCCGCGGGCCAGCCAGGCGCCGAAGCTCTGGCCGGCGGTGCCGGCCAGCTTGACGCTGATCGTGTCGTCGGGCAGGCCGGCATGCCCCCAGCGCTTGGCGACCTCGCCCGACAGCATGGCGCCGACGGTGCGGTTGATGCTGCGCACCGGCATGGCGACGGTCACCGGGGTCTTGTTCTCGATCGCCGGACGGGCCTGGGCGATCAGCTCGTGGTCGAGCACGGTCTCCAGGCCATGGTCCTGGGTCTCGGTGTTGAACAGCGCCACCTCGGCCGGCATCCGCGGCTTGTGGAACAGCCGCGAGAAGTCGAGGCCCTTGGCCTTCCAGTGGTCGACGGCCTTGCGGGCGTCGAGCAGGTCGGTGCGGCCGATCAGCTCCTCGAGCTTGCGCACGCCCATGGCCGCCATCAGCTCGCGCACTTCCTCGGCGATGAAGAAGAAGTAGTTGACGACGTGCTCGGGCTGGCCGGTGAAGCGCTTGCGCAGCTCGGGGTCCTGGGTGGCGACGCCGACCGGGCAGGTGTTGAGATGGCACTTGCGCATCA
>CAZJFH010000060.1:0-31254 GCA_964545205.1 uncultured Rhodospirillaceae bacterium | reverse complement strand
CGACGGCCTGCTGCAGCAGACCGGCGGCGATCCGCTGCAACTCGCCCGCCATCTCGTGCTGCTGCCGACGCGGCGCGCCTGCCGCTCGCTGCGCGAGGCGTTCCTGCGCCGCGGCCACGGCAAGCCGCTGCTGCTGCCGCGCCTGCGGCCGCTCGGCGAGCTCGACGAGGACGAGATGCTGCTGCTCGACGAGGGGCCGGCGGATGTCGATCTCGACCTGCCGCCGGCCGTCTCGCCGCTGCGCCGCCAGCTGCTGCTGGCGCGGCTGATCGCGGCGATGGGGGCCGGGCGCGGCGGCGAGCGGCCGAGTCCGGCCCAGGCGGCGCAGCTCGCCGGCGAACTCGGCCGGCTGCTCGACCAGGTGCAGACCGAGGGCCTGAGCCTCGACGGGCTGAAGGGGCTGGTGCCCGAGGATTACGCCGCCCACTGGCAGATCACCCTCGACTTCCTCGCCCTGCTGACCAGGCACTGGCCGGCGATCCTGAAGGAACAGGGGCTGATGGACGCCGCCGAGCGCCGCCGCCGGCTGATCCTCGCCCAGGCCGAGCAGTGGCGCCGCCAGCCGCCGGATTTCCCGGTGATCGCCGCCGGCTCCACCGGCTCGATGCCGGCCACCGCCGAGCTGCTGGCGGTGGTCGCCGGCCTGCCGCAGGGCGCGGTGGTGCTGCCCGGCCTCGACCGCGACCTCGACGAGGACGGCTGGCGGGCGGTCGACGAGTCGCACCCGCAGTTCGGCATGAAGGCGCTGCTGGACCGGCTGGGGCTCGACCGCGGCGCCGTGCGGCCCTGGCTGCACAAGCCGGCGCCGCGGCTGTCGCGGGCGCGGCTGGCATCGGAAGCGCTGCGCCCGGCCGCGACCACCGACGGCTGGCGCGACGCCCGCGGCATCGGCGCCGACGCGCTCGACGGGGTGACGCGGCTCGACTGTCCGGGGCCGCGCGAGGAGGCCGGCGCCATCGCGCTGCTGCTGCGCCACGCCGTCGAGACGCCGGAGAAGACCGCCGCCCTGGTCACCCCCGACCGCGGCCTCGCCCGCCGCGTCGCCGCCGAGATGCGCCGCTGGGGCGTCGAGATCGACGATTCCGGCGGCAAGCCGCTGCATCTGACGGCGCCCGGCATGTTCCTGGTGCTGCTGGCCGACATGGTCGCCGAGCGCTGCGCCCCGCACGCCGTGCTGGCGGCGCTGAAGCATCCGCTGGCCGCCGGCGGCGCCGATCGCGGCGCCTTCCGCGGCCGGGTGCGGCGGCTGGAGACGGCGGTGCTGCGCGGACCGCGCCCGGCGCCCGGCTTCGCCGGCATCCGCGCCGCCGCGCCGACGCGGGCCAAGGAGAACCGCGTCCGCTGGGACGCCGCCATGGACGACTGGCTGGCGCGGCTGGAGGCGCTGGCCGCGCCCTTCGCCGATCTGGTGGCGCGCGACGAGGCGTCGCTGTCGGACCTCTTGCGCGCCCACATGCAGCTCGCCGAGGCGCTGGCCGAGGACGACCGCCTGCCGGGTGCGGCGCGCCTGTGGGCCGGCGACGCCGGCGAGGCGGCGGCCGGCTTCGTCGCCGAACTGGCCGAGGCGGCCTCGGCGCTGCCCGCGATGCGCGGCGCCGACTACGCGCCGTTGTTCGCGGTGCTGCTGTCCGGCGGCGTCGTGCGGCCGCGCTGGGGCGGCCATCCGCGCATCCACGTCCTCGGCCAGCTCGAGGCAAGGCTGCAGCATCTCGACCTGGTCATCCTCGGCGGCCTCAACGAGGGCACCTGGCCGCCGGCCCCCGGCGCCGATCCGTGGATGAGCCGGCCGATGCGCAAGAGCTTCGGCCTGCCGCCGCCCGAGCGCCGCATCGGCCTCGCCGCCCACGATTTCGCGCAGGCCTTCTGCGCCCCCGAGGTGGTGCTGACCCGCGCCGCCCGCGTCGAGGGCGCGCCGACGGTGCCCTCGCGCTGGGTGCTGCGCCTCGACGCCGTTCTGCGCGCCTGCGGCCTCGACATGCCGCAGCCGGGTCCGTGGATCGACTGGTTCGCGCGCCTCGACCGCCCCGACGCCATCGCGCCGACCCCGCCGCCGGCGCCGTGCCCGCCGGTCTCCGCGCGGCCGCGCCGGCTGTCGGCGACCGAGATCGAGACCTGGATGCGCGATCCCTACGCCATCTACGCCAGGCACGTGCTCCGCCTGAAGGCGCTCGATCCGATCGACGCCGATCCCGGCGCCGCCGATTACGGCAGCATCGTCCACGGCGCGCTGGAGGAACTCCTGAAGCGCCACCCCAAGGCGCTGCCGCCCGACGCGCTGGCCGAGCTGCTGGAGATCGGCCGCGAGGCCTTCGCGCCGCTGATGGCCTTGCCCACCGTCTACGCCTTCTGGTGGCCGCGCTTCGAGCGCATCGCCGCCTGGTTCGTCGGCGTCGAGGCCGAGCGCCGCGCCGACGTCGCCCGCACCGTCTGCGAGGCCAAGGGCGCCACCATGCTGAACGGCCCGGGCGGTCCGTTCGAGCTGGTCGCCCGCGCCGACCGCATCGACATCGGCCGCGACGGCGGCCTGACGATCATCGACTACAAGACCGGCGCGCCGCCCTCGGCCAGGGAGGTCGCCGCCGGCTACGCGCCGCAGCTCCCCATCGAGGCAGCGATCGCGACGGCCGGCGGTTTCGACGGCGTGCCGGCGGCCCCGGTCGCGGCGCTGGAATATTGGCGCCTGAAGGGCGGCGATCCCGGCGGCGAGATCAGGTCGGCCGGCGCCGATCCCGCCAATCTCGCCGCCGAGGCGCTGGACGGCGTCCAGACCCTGGTCGCCGTCTTCGACCTGCCGGACACCCGCTACCAGGCCCGCCCGCACCCCGACATGGCGCCGCGGTTTTCCGACTACGTGCATCTGGCGCGGGTCAAGGAATGGGCAAGCACCGAGGGAGGCGAGGAGTGAGCGCCGACATACTTCACCGTCATGGCCGGGCTCGTCCCGGCCATCCACGTGGCGCCGCCCGATCAGCGTCTAAAGCACTGACGAGGTGGAGAAACGTGGATGCCCGGGTCAAGCCCGGGCATGACGATCAGGATGTCGAACAGGCCAAGTCCCCATGACCGACCAGCGCCTCGACCCGGAAATTCCGCAGCGCCTGGCCGCCGATCCCGTGGCCTCGGTGTGGGTGTCGGCCTCGGCCGGCACCGGCAAGACCAAGGTGCTGACCGACCGCGTGCTCAACCTGCTGCTGGCCGGCAGCGCGCCGGGGCGGATCCTGTGCCTGACCTTCACCAAGGCCGCCGCCGCCGAGATGGCCAACCGCATCGCCGCCAAGCTCGGCGACTGGGCGGTGATGGACGACGCGCCGCTCGATTCCGCGCTGGCGCGGCTGACCGGACGCGATCCCGACGACGCCATGCGGGCCCGGGCGCGGCGGCTGTTCGCGCAGGTGCTCGATGCGCCCGGCGGCATGAAGATTCTGACCATCCACGCCTTCTGCCAGTCGCTGCTGCGCCGGTTTCCGCTGGAGGCCGGGCTGGCGCCGCATTTCGCGGTGATGGACGAGCGCGACGCCGCCGAGCTGCTGGAGGCGGCGCGCGATGCGGTGCTGGAGGCCGCGCGCGGCGGCGTCGATGCGCCGCTGGCGGCGGCGCTGGCCGAGGTCACCGCCCATGTCGGCGAGGGCGCCTTCCCGGACCTGCTCGACGCGCTGTCGGCCGAACGCGGCCGGCTGCGCCGGATGATCGCGCGCGAAGGCGGCCTCGAGGGCGCCGTCGCCGCCCTGCGGCGCGTGCTGGGACTGGCGCCCGGCGAGGATCCCGACGCGGTGATCGCCGCGGCCTGCGCCGACTCGGCCTTCGACGCCGCCGCCTGCCGCGCCGCCGTCGGGCTGCTGCAGGGCGGCTCGGCCAGCGACGTCGGCCGCGGCGACGGCATCGCGCTGTGGCTGGCCGCCGACGTGGCCGCGCGCATCGACGGCTTCGAGGCTTACTGCAACCAGTATCTCACCGCGAAGGGCGAGGT
Organism: uncultured Rhodospirillaceae bacterium; assembly: GCA_964545205.1. Taxonomy (GTDB): domain Bacteria; phylum Pseudomonadota; class Alphaproteobacteria; order Rhodospirillales; family Magnetospirillaceae; genus CAZJFH01. The sequence goes on along the minus strand of CAZJFH010000060.1, from coordinate 27,287 downwards.
TCGGGCGCGGCTGGCGACCAGGAAATGCGCCGACGCCATCCCGGCGCTGCAGGCCGAGGCCGAGCGCCTGGCGGCGGTGATGGAGCGCTGGCGCGCCGCCAAGGTGGCACGGGCGAGCGCGGCGCTGCTGCGCCTCGGCGAGGCGCTGCTCGCCGCCTATGACCGCCAGAAGCGGGCCCGCGCGCTGCTCGACTACGACGATCTGATCCTCGCCGCCGTCCGCCTGCTGTCGGAAGAGGCCGGCGCCGCCGCCTGGGTGCTCTACAAGCTCGACGGCGGCCTCGACCACGTGCTGATCGACGAGGCCCAGGACACCAATCCCGACCAGTGGGCGGTGGTCCGGGCGCTGACCGACGAGTTCTTCGCCGGCCTCGGCGGCGCCGAGCGCATCCGCACCGTGTTCGCGGTCGGCGACGCCAAGCAGTCGATCTACAGCTTCCAGCGCGCCGACCCGCGCGAGTTCGAGCACATGCGGCGGCTGCTCGCCGACCAGGTCCCGGCCGCCGACCAGCGTTGGCGCGAGGTCGGGCTGCACGTCTCGTTCCGCTCGACCAAGGCGGTGCTCGACGCCGTCGACGCGGTGTTCAACATGGACCCGGGCCGCGACGGCGTCGCGCTCGACGGCGCCGAGATCCGCCACTGGCCGTTCCGCGACCGGGACGCCGGCCTGGTCGAGCTGTGGCCGCCGGTGCGGCCGCAGCCGGCCGACGATCCGCCGCCGTGGAAGCCGCCCGTCGAGCGCGTCGCCGGCGACAGCCCGCGCGGCCGGCTGGCGCGGCTGATGGCGCGGCGCATCCGGGCGATGATCGGCTCGGAGACGTTGGAGTCGAAGGGGCGGCCGATCCGCGCCGGCGACGTCATGGTGCTGGTGCGCCGCAGGAACGCCTTCGTCGAAGATCTGGTGCGGGCGCTGAAGAGCCTGAACGTCGAGGTCGCCGGCGCCGACCGCCTGGTGCTGTCGGAGCAGATGGCGGTGATGGACCTGGTGGCGCTGGGCAAGGCGCTCTTGCTGCCCGACGACGACCTGACCCTGGCGACGGTGCTGAAAGGGCCGCTGTTCGGCCTCGACGAGGAGGCGCTGTTCCGCCTCGCGCACGGCCGCAAGGGCTCGCTGTGGGAGGCCTTGCGCGAGGCGCCGGGTTTCGGCGCCGCCCACGACCTGTTCGCCGAACTGCTGAAGCTCGTCGACCAGATGCCGCCGCACGAGCTGTTCGCGCACGTCCTCGGCGCCCGCGGCGGCCGGCTGAAGCTGGTGCGCCGGCTCGGCTGGGAGGCCGAGGACGCCATCGACGAGTTCATGGCCCTGACCCTGGCCTACGAGCGGGCGCACTCGCCGTCGCTGCAGGGATTCCTGCACTGGCTGGAAAGCGGCGCCGTCGAGATCAAGCGCGACCTCGAGCAGTCGAGCCACGACGCGGTGCGGATCATGACTGTGCACGGCTCGAAGGGCCTGCAGGCGCCGGTGGTGTTCCTGCCCGACACCCTGCAGACGCCGGCGCAGACGCCGCGCCTGCTGTGGCTGGGCGATCGCGACGACGAATTGCTGGCCTGGGTGCCGCGCGCCGATCTCGCCGATCCGGTGTGCCGGGCGGCCAAGGAGAGCGCGCAAGCGGCGCGCGACCAGGAATACCGCCGCCTGCTCTACGTCGCGATGACCCGCGCCGAGGACCGGCTCTACGTCTGCGGCTGGGAGACGCGCCGCGCCGCGCCCGAGGATTGCTGGTACCACCTGATCGCCGCCGCGCTGAAGGCGCAAGGCACGGCCGCCGAGGACCCGTTCCTCGCCGCCCAGGGCGAGACCGACGACGCCACGGTGCTGCGGCTGTCGTGCAGCCAGCGCCGCCCGGTGCCGCCGGCCGCGCTCGCGCCGGCGGCGGCGGCGGCGACGCCGTGGCCCGACTGGGTGGCGCGGCGGCCGGAGCGCGAGCCGGCGCCGCCGAAGCCGCTGGCGCCGTCGCGTCCCGACGGCGACGACCCGCCGGTGCGCTCGCCGCTGGGCGCCGACGACGGCGCCCGCTTCCGCCGCGGCACCCTGATCCACCGCCTGCTGCAGACGCTGCCCGAGGTCGCGCGCGGTCGGCGGGCGGCGGCGGCGGGGCGTTTCCTGGCGCGGCCCGTTCATGGCCTGAGCCCGACCGAGCAGCTGGAGATCGGCGCGGAGGTGCTCCGCGTGCTTGACGATCCGGTGTTCGCGCCGATCTTCGGCCCCGGCTCGCAGGCCGAGGTGCCGCTGGTCGGGCTGGTCGGCGAGCGCGTCGTCTCGGGCCAGGTCGACCGCCTGCTGGTCGGCGCGACCGAGGTGCTGGTCGTCGACTACAAGACCAACCGGCCGCCGCCGCGCCGGGTCGAGGACGTCGCGCCGGTCTACCTGCGGCAGATGGCCGCATACCGGGCCGCGCTGGCCTGCATCTACCCCGGCCGGGCGGTCCGCTGCGCGCTGCTGTGGACCGACGGGCCGCGGCTGATGCCGCTCGACGGGCGCCTGCTCGACGACGTCCTGGCCGGGTCCGACTGATACCTCCGGCGGCCTACCCTCGGCGGCGGCTCGCCTTGACGGCTAGATGCGCGCTACCTAAAGTGAGGCGCTCCAGGGGGTGCCGGATGCCACCCCGACATTGTCGGCAACGAGGACAAAGAAAATGAAGCAGGTAACCGATGCATCGTTCGAAGCCGATGTGCTGAAGGCTTCCGGCGCCGTGCTGGTCGACTTCTGGGCCGAGTGGTGCGGCCCCTGCCGCCAGATCGCGCCGGCGCTGGAAGACCTGGCCAAGGACATGGACGGCAAGGTGACCGTCGCCAAGATCAACATCGACGAGAACCCGATGACTCCGTCCAAGTACGGCGTGCGCGGGATTCCGACCTTGATGGTGTTCAAGGACGGCCAGGTGGCGGCGACCAAGATCGGCGCCCTGCCCAAGTCCAAGCTGTACGAATGGGTCGAATCGGTCCTCTAGGATCGCTCGGGTCCCTGGCCCGCGGACTCCGCGGCCCGATCTGAAAGGCGCGCCGACGGGCGCGCCTTTTCTCGTGGGCGGCTGACCGGGTGCTGACGCTCACTCCGCGGCCGCCTGCAGCGGCGCCGCGGCGTGGCGGTGCAGGAAATCGACGATGATGCCGCCGGCGCCCCAGTCGAACAGGTCGATGTGGCCGGCCTGGGGCAGGATGGCGGCCTCCTTCGGCCCCGTCGCGCGCTCGGCGAGGCGCCGCGCCATGCCGACCGGCACGATGGCGTCGCGGCCGCCGTGGACGATCAGCAGCGGCGCCGCGACCTGCTCCATCTTCGACAGGCTGTCGAAGCGGTCCTCGGCCAGCCAGTGCACCGGCATCAGCGGGTAGCGCAGCTCGGCGACGTCGGGAATGCTGGTGAACGGCGCCTCGAGGATCAGGCCGGCGACCGCGCGCTCGGTCGCCATCTGCACGGCGACGCCGGTGCCCAGCGACTCGCCGTACAGCACGACCTCGTCGGCGCCGGTCCCGCGCAGCGCCAGCCAGTCGAGCACGGCGCGCGCGTCGGCGTAGAGGCCGCGCTCGCTGGGCCAGCCGGGATTGCCGTCGAAGCCGCGATAGCCGGCCAGCCACACGCCGTAGCCGCCGTCGAGGAACAGCCGCGCCTTGAAGGCCCGCATCGCCAGCGTGCCGGTATTGCCGTGATAGAGCACCACGGTCGGCATCCCGGGCGGCGCCGGCGCGTACCAGCCGCTCACCGTCAGGCCGTCCTTGGTGCGCACGCGGAGAACCCGCATCTCGGGCACGCCGACCGCCGCCGGCGAGGCCGAGCGGCCGAAGGGATGGTAGATGAGATCGCGCTGCCAGACGTAGAGGGCGAGATTGGCCACCGCGTAGATCAGGATCACTGCGGCCGCCAACCATCCGAGGATCGAAGACGAACGCCGCAGCACCAACTCGGTCATGGACCACCTACCACTCAGCACCGACCCGCGGCGCCGAATCGTCTGCCCGGGCGGTCCCGCGCAGGCAATGGGCGCCACGGTTGAACGTGGTAATGGTTTGATAAATTACAAGAGGCATCAACGGCTTACGCCGTTCGCCCCCAATTCGCGCAAGAAGGTGAGAATGCCCTCGGCGGCTCCCCAGTCGTAGAGGGAGTTGTGGTCCGCCTGGGGCAGGAACACCGACCGTTTGGGTTCGGGCGCCGCCTCGAACAGGCGCTGGCCGAGGGCGAACGGCACCACCCGGTCGCGATGGCCGTGCACGACCAGCAGCGGCGCCTTCAGTCCGGCGATCTTCGACAGGCTGTCGTAGCGGTCCCAGGTCAGCAGCCGCACCGGCACGATCGGATAGATGCCGGCGGCGACGTCGGTGATCGAGGTGTAGGGCGCCTCGAGCACGACCGCGGCCGGCGGCTCCTCGATCGCCATCTGCACCGCCACGCCGGTGCCCAGCGATTCGCCGTAGAGAATCTGCCGCTCCGGCGGCACGCCCTGCGCCGCCAGCCAGCGCCGCGCCGCACGGCCGTCCTCGTACAGGCCCTGTTCGGTCGGGCGGCCGGGATTGCCGCCGAAGCCGCGGTACTCGACCAGCATCACGCCGAAGCCGGCGTCCAGGAACGCCCGCGCCTTGAAGGCGCGCATCGCCAGCGTGCCGGCGTTGCCGTGGTAGAGCACCAGCACCGGGGTCTCGGCCGCCGCCGATTCCGCGTACCACGCGAACAGTTTCAGCCCGTCGGCGGTGACGAACTCGACCACCCGCATCTCGCCGACGCCCAGCGCCTCGGGCGTCTCCGGGTTGTCGGCCGGGTGGTAGAGAAAGGAGCGCTGGAAGGCGAACAGGACCAGGACGATCCCGAGCCAGGCGGTCACCGCGAAGGTGATCAGCCACAGAAAGAAGTCGAGCATGCGCCGTCTGTACAAGGCCTGTTCCGAGCATTGGCGCATGGAGCCTAGCCGATCCGCGCCCGTCCCGGAAGCTGGCGGGGAGGCTGGGCCGCACTTCTCATACTTTGGTATGAGAGGAAGTGGCGTCGACAGATATCAAAGAATGAATGGGATAGTCCGGCCGCCGTCCGACTATGTAGTATTTATTGACTACAGCAAATGTCATTGACGACGGCCAGGAATTCTCTGTCTGCATTGCTGATTGTCTATGTGTATGATAAAGTCCTCATATTGGAATTCGCTCAGCGGGGCTCGTCCGGGGCCCCGACGGGAGCGCGGCAGGGGGTACGGCAATGACCAGAACCTCATTCGGCGCGGCGCCATCGCTGGCGCGCGCCGCCGTCTCGGCCATCATGCTCGCGGCGGCGCTGTGTCTTGGCGCGCCGGCAGTCGCGGGCACCGCCGATCACGGGAAATTCAAGCAACTGGAAGGGCCGTTCGAGACCGGTCCCGAGGTGACCAAGGCCTGCCTCGGCTGCCATACCGAGGCCGCCAAGCAGATCCATCGCACCAAGCACTGGACCTGGGATTTCGAGAATCCCAAGACCGGCCAGAAGCTCGGCAAGCTCAATGTCGTCAACAACTTCTGCACCTCGGCCCAGTCGAACCTCGAGGCCTGCGCCGACTGCCATGTCGGCTACGGCTGGAAGGGCACCGGCGGCGCCTACGATTTCGCCAACGAGACCGCGGTCGACTGCCTGGTCTGCCATGACACCACCGGCACCTACAGCAAGAAGGTGCTGGAGACCGGCAAGCAGCGCGGGCTCGAGAAGATCGCCGCCTCGGTCGGCAAGACCAGCCGCGCCACCTGCGGCAGCTGCCACTTCAGCGGCGGCGGCGGCAAGGCGGTCAAGCACGGCGACCTCGATCCGACGCTGATCGCGCCGGACATGTTCGTCGACGTCCACATGGACAAGGACGGCCTGAACTTCACCTGCTCCACCTGCCATGCCGGCGACGGCCACGCCATCGGCGGCAGCCGCTACGCGCCGCACGGCGCCGGGGTCGAGAAGGTGACGGTGCCCGGCCGCGACGCCCAGGGCCGCGCCGCCTGCCAGGCCTGCCACGGCCAGCGCCCGCATGACGGCAACGACAAGCTGAACGACCACACCGACCGTCTCGCCTGCGCGACCTGCCACGTGCCCGAATACGCCCGCGGCGACTTCGCCACCAAGACCTGGTGGGACTGGTCGACCGCCGGCCGCCTGGGCCCGGACGGCAAGCCGGTCTCGGAGAAGGACGCGCTCGGCAACGAGATCTACAACTCGAAGAAGGGCGACTTCGTGTGGGAGGCCAACGCCCGGCCCGAATACGTGTGGATCAACGGCGAAGTGCGCTTCACCAGGCCCGGCGATCCGATCGACCCGAACGGCGTCGTCGACATCAATGCCTTCGCCGGCGGTCCCGACGACCCCGCGGCGCGGCTGTGGCCGGTCAAGGCGATGCGCGGCAAGCAGGTCTACGACAAGGTCAACAACACCTTCGCGGTCGCCCACACCACCGGCAAGGACGGCTACTGGACGACCTTCGACTGGCCGTCGGCGGTCGAGAAGGGCATGGCCGCCGCCAAGCTGCCCTACAGCGGCGAGTTCGGCTTCGTCGAGACCCGCATGTCGTGGCCGCTCGCCCACATGGTGGCGCCCAAGGAGCAGGCGGTGGCCTGCGAGGAATGCCATGCGCGCGACAGCCGCCTGGCCGGCGTCACCGGCATCTACGTTCCCGGCCGCGACGGCGGCGGCTGGCTCGACCTGATCGGCTGGGCGGCCGCCGGGCTGACCCTGCTCGGCGCCGCCGGGCACGGGTTGCTGCGCGTCGTCGTCCATGTCCGCAAGCGCTAGGAGGACGCCATGCGCATCGACAAGATCAACGAAGTGCGTCTCAGCCGGCGGCAGGTCGTCGCCGCCGGCGGCAGCGCCCTGGCGGTGCTGGCGCTGTTCGGCCCGGCCGCCGCGGCGCCGGCCGACGCCGACGCCCGCCTGGCCGAGATCACCGGCGGCAAGCCGCTGCAGAAGGGCAGGATGGCGATCGAGATGCCGTCCCTGACCGACGAGGGCCGGTTCGTGCCGCTGCGCGTCGCCGTGGACAGCCCGATGACCGAGGCCGACCACGTCCGCGCGCTGCACGTGCTGGCCGAACGCAACACGGTGCCGGAGGTGGCGAGCTATGCGTTCTCGCCGCTGGCCGGCAAGGCCGAGATCATCACCCGCATCCGACTGGCCCGCACCCAGGTGGTCGTCGCCGTCGCCGAAATGAGCGACGGCTCGATGCATGTCGCCAAGGCGATGTGCAAGGTCGTCGGCGAAGGCGGCGGCTGCGGCTGAACGGAGGGCGCCATGACCACGAAACATCCGCAGGTGAAGCTTCCCGAGACCGTGGTGCCGGGCGAGGTGGTGCTGATCCGCACCAAGGCCTGGCATCCGATGGAGACCGGCTGGCGCAAGGGGCCGGACGGCAAGGAGGTGCCGCGCGACCGCATCCACCTGTTCCTGTGCAGCTTCGAGGGCGCGCAGGTGCTGCGGGCCGAGTTCCATTCCGGCGTCTCGGCCAACCCGTATCTCGCCTTCCACGCCCGCGTCCCGTCGAGCGGCACCTTCCGCTTCGAATGGCACGCGGACGACGGCACCGTTTTCGTCAAGACCGCGTCGGTCACCGCCCTCGGCGTGTGACGGGCTCAAGAAACCATTGGAGGCAGGCCATGCGTTCCATCCTCATCGCGGCGACCGCGGCTCTCGGACTGGCGTTCGCCGCCGGCGCCGCCCCGGCGCAGACCGCGGAAGAACCGGCGTTCGAGCGCTTCACGGACATCGTCGAATACGACTGGGTCAAGGACTACGCGGTTCTCCCGGTGCGCGACGACGTGCTGATCGTCGACTCGCGCCCGGCCAAGCGCCGCTACGACCTCGGCCACATCCCAGGCGCCGTCAACATTCCCGACAGCCAGTTCGACAAGTTCGCCGACCGGCTGCCCAAGGACAAGGCCACCCTGGTGATCTTCTACTGTGGCGGCCTCGAATGCGCGCTGAGCCACAAATCGGCGTTCAAGGCGCAGGCCATGGGCTACGCCAACGTCAAGGTCTACGCCGCCGGCATGCCCGACTGGGAGGCCAGGGGCGAGTTGGTCTCGATCGCGGCTGCCCGGGTCAAGGCGCTGCTCGCCAAGCCGGACGGCACCGTCCTGATCGACTCGCGGCCGACGCGGCGGTTCAAGGAGGGCTCGATCCCGACCGCCATCAACATCCCCGACACCTTCTTCGACAAGCTCACCGACAAGCTGCCGGCCGACAAGGCGACGCCGCTGGTGTTCTTCTGCGGCGGCCTGAAGTGCGATCTCAGCAGCAAGTCGGCGCTCAAGGCGCGCGAGCTCGGTTACACCAACGTCATGGTGTTCGCCGGTGGCGAGCCCGAGTGGACCAAGCAATACGGCAAGGCCATCAACTAGCCGACCGCCGAAGAGAGGAGGCAGACCATGTTCACCAGGACCATCACCCGCTTCGGCCTCGCGGTCGCGTTCGCGACCATGCTGTCGACCGCCGCCGCCGCCATCGAGCTGATGCCCGGCCCCAACGGCGACTCCGTCGACGTGGCCTCGTTCCAGGAGGTGCTGGCCGGCGCGCCGGACAGCATCTACCTGATCGACGTGCGCGACGCCAAGGAGTACGCGAAAGGCCACTTCCCGACCGCGACCAACCTGCCGGTGGGCGAGATCGAGGACAAGCTGGCCGATCTGCCGACCGACAAGCCGATCGTCTTCGTCTGCGCCACCGGCGCCCGCAGCGGCGAGGCCTACGACATCGTGAAGATGCTGCGCGAGGACGTCCAGGTTTACTTCCTCGACGCCGAGGTGACCTACAAGGACGGCGAGCAGGTGATCGCCGTCGCCAAGAAATGAGCCGCCAGGGAATGTCCAAGATGCAGCACGAGACGATCATGAGAGCCGCCGCCGCCGCGTTCGCGGCGGCGGCGGTGCTGGTGGGGGCCGGGGCGGGCGCCTTCGCCGCCGACGACGGCTGGAAGGTCGGCCGCGTCTACGCCCGGATGGTGTGCACCGACTGCCACAAGGCCACGGCCGGCCGCGTCATCTCGCCCAACGAACGGACCAAGGCCGAGTGGCAGGCCTATTTCGACGCCGACCGCCACGACCCAAGCGGCCGTTCGGAGGCCTCGGTCAAGTTCTACGCCAGCGTCGCCTACAGGCAGCAGATCAAGAACGACAATGCCGCCGCGGCGAAATTCCTCGACCGCGCCGACGCCGAAATGATGGCGGACGTGGTCGCGTTCTTCATCCGCGGCGCCAAGGATTCGGACACGCCCGCGACCTGCCAGTGAACGGCGGGCGCGGCGACGGGAGGACATGATGGCGGGATCGTGGACGGCGGGGTTGCGCGAGGACCTGGATGCGGTCTTCGTCAAGGACTGGTCGCCCTATCTGGGCGCGCTGGTCGTCGTCGGGCTGGTGTTGGCCCTGATGGTCAACGGCCTGTTCTGGGGCGTGTTCGGCGGGCTGAAGCTGTGGGGGCAGTGGATCAATCACCTGATCGGGCTCGACGTCCTGCTCGGCGCCGAGGCCGAGCTGGACGATCCGCTGATGCACCACCTGTCGCTGACCGACATCGCCCTGGTGATCGGCGCGTTCAGCGCGGCGCTGCTGTCGCGGCGGTTCGCGCTCAACCGGGCGCCGCGGATCGAATACGTCTGGGGCGCCTTGGGCGGCGTCCTGATGGGCGTCGGCGCCTCGCTGGCCGGCGGCTGCACCGTCGGCGGCTTCTTCACGCCGATGATCTTCGCCTCGCCCGCCGGCTGGACGATGCTGGCCGGGCTGACTCTGGGCGCGCTGATCGGGCTCAAGATGCTGACCTGGACGCTCGAGCACGTGACCTGGGGCATGCAGGCGCCGGGGCCGCTTCTCAACCGGCCGGCGTTGACGCGCTGGTATCCGGCGCTCGGCGTCGTGGTGATGGCGCTGGTGCTGCTGTGGTCGGTGCGCTGGACCTTCTCGGGCGAGCCGGGGCTGGAGCAGCGGGCGCTGCTGGTCCTGTGCGGCTTCGGCCTGGGCTTCACGCTCAACCGGGCGCGGCTGTGCTTCTCGCGCGTCGTCCGCGAGCCGCTGATGACCGGCGAGGGCGAGATGACCAAGGCGGTGATCCTGGCGATCGCCGTCGGCATGCCGCTGGCCTCGCTGCTGTTCCGCAAGGAGCTGATCGATCCCTACCTCGCGATCCCGGCGACGTTCTGGCTCGGCTCGCTGCTGGGCGGCACCATCTTCGGCATCGGCATGATCTTCGCCGGCGGCTGCGCCTCCGGCTCGCTGTGGCGCATGGGCGAGGGGCATCTGAAGCTGTGGGTGGCGGCGGCGTTCTTCGGCTGGAGCGGCGCCACCTTCGGCGCGATCGCCGGCAAGTGGGGGCTGCTGACCCGCGAGATGAATCTCGACCTGATCGAGGAGACCATGGTCGGCTACCAGGCGTTCCTGCCGGCGATGCTCGGCGGCTGGGGTCCGACCTATGCCACCTTCGCGGCGCTGCTGGCGGCCTGGTACCTGATCATCCGCTACAACGAATCGACCGAGCGGCTGGTCGTGGTCTGAGTCAATCCAGCCGGGCGAACAGATCCGGCGGGTCGGCGGCCTCGCCGGGGCACAGGTCGGCGACGCCGATGCCGATCAGGCGGAAGGCGCGGCCGTCGGCCTCGCGGCGCAGCATCTCCAGCCCGTGGCGCAGGATGAGCTCGGCGCGCCGGGTCGGGTTGGCCAGGCGGTGGTTGCGGGTCAGCACCCGGAAGTCGGCGGTCTTGAGCTTGAGCACCACCGTGTGGCCGGCGAGGTCGGCGCGCTGCAGCCGCGCCGCCACGCGCTCGCATTGCCGGCGCAGCTCCTCGGCGAGGCCGTCGAAATCGGCGAGGTCGCGGCCGAAGGTGGTCTCGGCCGAGACGCTCTTGGCCGGGCGGTCCGGGGTGACGCGGCGCGAATCCTCGCCGCGCACGAGCTGCGCCAGGCTGCGCCCGAAGCGGCCCCAGCGCGCCACCATCTCGGCCTCGGGCAGCGCCTGGAGCTGCGCCACCGTCTCGATGCCGGCCTCGGCCATGCGCCGGGCGGTGGCGGCGCCGATGCCGTGGATGGCGGTGACCGGCAGCGGCGCCAGCAGCGCCCGCGCCTCGGTGCGGCCGATCGCCGCGAAGCCGCGCGGCTTGTCGCGGTCCGAGGCCATCTTGGCCAGGAACTTGTTGTAGGACAGGCCGATCGAGACGGTTATGCCGACGCGGCGCTCGATCGCCAGCGCGAGGCGCGCCAGCAGCACCGCCGCCGGCCGCTCGACCAGCCGCACGCCCGGCGACAGGTCGAGATAGGCCTCGTCGAGCGAGACCGGCTCGACCAGCGGCGTCGCCTGCAGCAGCAGGGCGCGGATTTCGGCGCTCGCCTGCTTGTACTTGGCCATGTTCGGCGGGATCACCACGGCGTGCGGGCACAGCTCCAGCGCCTTGAACATCGGCATCGCCGAACGCGGCCCGAATCGCCGCGCGACGTAGCAGGCGGTGGTGACGACGCCGCGTCCGCCGGGGTGGCCGACGATAACCGGCTTGTCGGCCAGCGTCGGGTCGTCGCGCTTCTCGACCGCGGCGTAGAAGGCGTCGCAGTCGATGTGGGCGATCGCGAGGTCCGGCAGCTCGGCATGCGCGAACAGCCGCGCCGAGCCGCAGCGCGGGCAGGCCCGCGGCTCGTCTTCGCTCGGCAATGCGCAATCCCGGCACAGCGCCGGCATGGGCGACCTCCTCGGCTCGAGGCCGGCAGCATACTGGACTCGCGGCGCCGCCGTCGCCATTCTCTGCCGCCGATGGAAATCGAACTCATCTCCTGCAAGGGCGTCGGCCCCGAGGCCGCGGCCCGCCCGCCGCTCCTGTTCATCCACGGCTCGTTCTGCGGCGCCTGGGTGTGGACCGAGCACTTCATGCCGTTCTTCGCCGACGAGGGCTGGGACTGCTTCGCCGTCAGCCTGCGCGGCCACGGCGGCAGCGGCGGCGCGATGGAGATGGCCGGCCTCGGCGACTACGTCGACGACGCCGCGGCCGCCCTCGAGCGCCTCGACCGGCCGCCGGTGCTGGTCGGCCATTCGCTGGGCGGCGTGGTGGCGCAACGCCTGGCCGAGCGCCAGACGGTGGCCGGCATGGTGCTGCTCGCGTCGCTGCCGCCCTCGGGGCTGGCGAGTTCGGCCCTGCACATGGCCCGGGTGGCGCCGGACGTGCTGTGGCAGGTCGGACTGCTGCAGACGATGGGGCCGCGCGCCGTCGACCCGCGCGCCATCCATCGCGCCATCTTCGCCCCCGGCACGCCCGAGGAGTTCGGCCTAGCCTATCTGCCCAGGCTGCAGGGCGAATCCCGGCGAATCTCGTTCGACCTGATGGGCTGGCCGTGGCCGCGGCGCCCCGACCCGCCGATTCCGGTGCTGGTGGTCGGCGGCGACGCCGACCTGTTCCTGCCCGTCTCGGCGTTCCGCGAGACCGCCGACTACTACGACGGCGAACTTCAGGTGCTCGAAGGGGTTCCGCACGGCCTCATGCTCGACCCGTGCTGGGGAGACGTCGCCGAGGTCGTGCGCGACTGGCTGGTGCGAGGTTTCTCGGAAGTCACGACTTCAGGGGTATCGTAGCGGCAGCGCGGCTGCAATATATCCCTCCCGCCCCCCTCTCTCGACGAGCGCCGATGAAGGCCATTCTCTCGCCCCTCCTCGAACAGCACGACGCGCTTCGCATCCGGCAGGTGGAACTCCGCCGCGACGACGACGGCGTGCAGCTGCGGGAAAAGCTGGCCCGGGTCGTTCTCGACGAGATGTACCAGTTCGTCGCCCTGCTCGACCGCCACGGCACGCTGCTGGAGGTGAACCGCGCCGCGCTCGAGGGCGCCGGCATCCGGCTCGACGACATCCTCGGCAAGCCGTTTTGGGAAGCGCGCTGGTGGCGCGTCTCGAAGGAGACGATGGAGCGTCAGCGCCAAGCCTGCGCGACGGCGGCGGCCGGGGAGTTCGTCCGCTTCGACGTCGAGATCTACGGCGACGCCGCCGGCGAGGAGACGATCATCATCGACTACTCGCTGATCCCCGTCGCCGACCGCACCGGCCGGGTGGTCTTCCTGCTGGCCGAGGGCCGCAACATCACCGAGAAGAAGCGCGCCGAGGCCGAGATCGCGCGCAAGAACCAGGAGCTGGAGCTGTTGCTGGCGCGCGTGCGCGAGATGGACGAGCTCAAGAGCCAGTTCTTCGCCAATGTCAGCCACGAGCTGCGCACGCCGCTGGCGCTGATGCTGGGGCCGACCGAGCGGATGCTCGCGACCTCGGCGCTGTCCGCCGCCGACCGCCGCGACATCGAGGTGATCCGCAAGAACGCCTTCATGCTGCTCAAGCACGTGAACGACCTGCTCGACGCGGCCAAGATCGACGCCGGCCAGATGACGCTGACCTACCGCGCGGCCGACATCGCCGAGCTGACGCGCGCCATCGCGGGACATTTCGAGGCGCTGGCCGCCGAGCGCGACATCCGTTTCGTCGTCCACGCCCCCGACCGTCTGGCGGCGGAATTCGACGTCGAGAAGATCGAGCGGGTGCTGCTCAACCTGCTGTCGAACGCCTTCAAGTTCACCCCGGCCGGCGGCCGCATCACCTGCGCCCTGGCGCCGGACGAGGGCGGCCGGGTGGTGGCCTCGGTCCAGGATACCGGCCCCGGGGTGCCGCCGGACCTGCGCACGGCGATCTTCGAGCGGTTTCGCCAGGGCGAGGGCGGGGCGGCCCGCAAATCCGGCGGCACCGGCCTCGGCCTCGCCATCGCCCGCGACTTCGTGCAGCTCCACGGCGGCACGCTCGCGGTCAGCGACGCCCCGGGCGGCGGTGCGCTGTTCCAGCTCACGGTGCCGGCCACCGCCCCGGCGGGCGCCGAGGTCAGGCCGGCGGCGCCGGCGCGAGTCTCGGAAGCCACGATCGCCGGCATGCTGGGTCAGATCGAGAGCGAGGCCTATGTCGCGCCCGAGCCCCGCCGCGCCGCGGTGCCGGGCGGGCCGGTGGCGCTGGTGGTCGAGGACAACCACGACCTGCGGCGGTTCATCGTCGACAGCCTGCACGAGGACTACGCCGTCGAGGTCGCCGTCGACGGCGAGGAGGGCTTGCGGCGCGCCCGCGAGTGCCGGCCGGACATCGTCGTCACCGACATCATGATGCCGCGGATGTCGGGCGACCAGATGATCGCCGCGCTGCGCGCCGACCCCTCCTTCGAGAACCTGCCGATCCTGGTGCTGTCGGCCAAGGCCGACGACGCCTTGCGCATCCGGCTGCTGCGGCAGGGCGCGCAGGACTACGTGGTCAAGCCGTTCTCGCCCGAGGAGTTGAAGGCGCGCGTCGCCAATCTCGTCAGCATCAAGCGGGCGCGCGGCCTGCTGCAGGAGGAGCTGCGCTCGCGCGAGAACGACCTCGAGAGGCTGGCCGGCGGCCTGGCGGCCAAGAAACGCGAGCTGGCGCGCGCCCTCGACGAGGCCCGCGTCGCCCGCGAGCAGGCCGAGGCGGCGGCCGGCGTCAAGAGCCGCTTCCTCGGCATGGTCTCGCACGAGCTGCGATCGCCGCTGCAGACCTTCGCGCTGTATGTCGAGCTGCTCAAGCGCGGCCTCGACGGCGATCGCGGCCGCGCGACGGCGGCGCTGGCGAATCTCGAGACCGCCGCGTCGCGCATGACCGAAATCGTCGAGTCGGTGCTGAAGCAGAGCGCCATCGACAGCGGCAAGATCAGCGTCGACATCTCGCGGCTCGACCTGCACGCGCTGGCCGTCGAGGTCGTCGAGGAGATCGGCGAGCGGGCGGTCGCCAAGGGGCTGGCCATCGGCGTCGAGGGCGCGGGCGCGGTCATGGTGGCCAGCGACGCCAGCCTGTTGCGCCTGGTGCTGGTGAACCTGGTCGACAACGCGATCAAGTACACCGAGAAGGGCTCGGTGACCCTGTCGCTGCGGGCCGGCGAGACCGAGGTCCGCTGCGCGGTGCGCGACACCGGCCCGGGGATTTCTCCCGAGGACCAGATCCGCATATTCGAGCCGTTCGAGCAGGTCGGCAGCGTCGGGCACAAGCACGTTCCCGGCGTCGGCCTCGGGCTGGCGCTGGTCAAGAACCTGGTCGGCGTGCTGGGCTGCGAGGTCGCGCTCGAATCCAAGCCGGGCGAGGGCAGTTCCTTCGTGCTGATCGTGCCGCGGGAGCCGGCGGCGTGAGTCGGAGGATCCTGGTGATCGAGGACGATGCGGCGATGCGCGAGGGTTTCGCGATGCTGCTGGAGTTCGAGGGCTTCGAGGTCCGGCAGGCCGCGAATGGCCGCGAGGCGCTGGAGATTCTCGATCGTTGGCGGGCCGACGCCATTCTGCTCGATCTGATGATGCCGGTCATGAACGGCTGGGAATTCCGCATGGCGCAGCTCGGACGACCCGAGATCGCCGACATCCCGGTGGTCATCGTCTCGGGCTACGCCGAGGCCGAGCGCGGCCTCACGGCCCTGAACGCCGCCGGATTCCTGCAGAAGCCGGCGCCGGCGAAGGCGGTGGTCGACAAGCTGGGTGCCGTGATCGGCGGTTAGGCGGCGGCCGGCTCCGCCGTCAGGGTGCGGCAGGCGCCCTCGATGCGGGCCTGCAGCTCGCCGATCACCGCGCGGCGGTCGAGCCCCTGGGGCAACGGCGGCAGGAACTCGACGACGATGGTGCCGGGCTTGCGCAGGAAGGTGTGCCGGCCCCAGAACAGCCCGGAATTCAGCGCCACCGGCACCACCGGCGCGCCCAGGCCGTAGAGCAGGCCGATGCCGGTCTGGTAGGGCACGGTGCTGCCCGGCGTGGTGCGGGTGCCCTCGGGGAAGATGACCACCTGCTGGCCGTCGGCGAGCGCCCGGCGCGTCGCTTCGGCCATGTGCTTGAGCGCCCGCGCGCCGCCCTTGCGGTCGACGGGGATGCTGCCGGCCCTCTTGAGGTGCCAGCCGAAGAACGGGATCGAGATCAGCTCCTTCTTCAGGACGAAGCTCGGATTGGGCAGCAGCAGGTGGAACACCATCGTGTCCCACATCGACTGGTGCTTCGGCGCGACGATGGCGGCGCCCTGCGGGATGTGCTCGCGGCCGCGCACCTCGTAGCGCAGCCCCACGACCAGCCGGGCCAGCGCGAAGGCGACCCGGATCCACAGCCTGGCGCCCCACATCACCGCCCGGCGCGAGATGAACAGCATCGGCGTCAGCAGCACTGTGATCGAGGCGGTCCAGGCATAGAGCAGGACCTGGAACAGCAATGAGCGGATGACGATCACGACAGCGGCTTCCCCTGCAGCCCCAGCGACTGGCGGATGAACGCGACCAGATACTTCATGTATTCGGTCGCGATCAAGTGGGCGGTTCCCGGCCACATCCACCACTCGTCCTGCTTCACGGCGTCAGGGAACACCGGATGCGGGATCACCTCGACCTCGGGCATGGCGCCCTGGAACTCGAGCAGGCTGCGGCGCATGTGATAGCTGCCGGTGACCAGCCGCAGCGACCGGAACTTTTGCTCGGACATCCAGGCGGCGGTCTCCAGCGCGTTGCCCAGCGTGTTGTCGGCGGCGTAGCCGAGCACGATGCAGCATTCGACCTCTTCCGGCGTCTGGCGCGACAGGCGCAGCAGTTCGGCGACCTCGACGCCGCGATAGACGCCGGAGACGAACAGCTTGCGGGCGCGCTTCTGCTTCAGCAGCTCGATGCCCGCCGACAGCCGTTCGCTGCCGCCGGTCAGCACGACGATGGCGTCGGTGTCGGCGGTCGGGCTCTCGACGGCGTCGGGCAGGGTGGCGGCGAACCAGATCAGGCCGCCGAGCCACAGCGTCGCCAGCACGGCGCCGGCGATCAGCGCGGCGAGCACCGTGCGACGATGCAGGATCGCGGTCAGCCGGCCCATGGTCACGGCATCCTGGCGATGGTGCGGTGGACGGTGACGCGGGCGGTGATCATCGCCAGCGCCGCCGCCGCGGCGGGCAGCAGGGCGATCGCCAGCCAGCCGGTCAGCGGCAGCGACAGGTCGGGCAGGAAGCCGCCGCGCACGCCGCGGGCCGTCGAGGCGACGCCGACCAGCACCGGTACCGCCATCGCGACGCCGAGCAGGCCGCCGCGCAGGCACAGCATGAAGGTGTGCTCGGCGAACTGGCGGGCGACGTAGGCGTCGCGGGCGCCGGTGAGATGCAGCACCTCGATCACCTCGCGGTGGACGGCCATGCCGGTGCGGGTGGCGTAGACCACGGTCAAGGCGGTGACGGTGCCGATCAGCGCGACCACCGCCAGCGCGATCCATTCCACGGTGCGGCTGAGATCGATCAGCCGCGACAGCCAGATGCGGTGGTCGTCCAGCGACGCGCCGGGCACCCGCTCGCCGAGACGCTGCGCCAGCGCGTCGAGGTCGGGCCGGGCGTCGGGATCCAGGGTCACGTCGATCAGCTGCGGCAGCGGCAGATCCTCGATCAGGCCGCTGCTGCCCAGCCACGGTTCGACCAGCGCCGACAGTTCGGCCTTGGTCAGGGCGCGGGCGGTCAGCACGCCGCGGGTGTCCTGCAGGACGGCCAGCGCCGCGTCGACGCGCTCGCGGGTGCCGAGCGCGCCTTCGGGGCCGAGCGCCGGCGCGATCTGCACCGTCAGCGTGCCGGCGATGTCGCGGTCCCAGCGGTCGACCAGCCCGTTGAGAACGAACATCGCCGCGACGGCGACGCTGGTCAGGAAGACCATCAGCGCCACCAGCCAGGGCAGGAACCGGCTGCTGGCGTCGTTGCGTAGCGGAAGATCGGAATGGCGCCCGAACATGCCCTCAGCCCCTCGTCAGCCGTCCGTCGACCAGCTGCAGGCGCGGATACGGGAAGCGCGTCACCAGGCCGGCATTGTGGGTGGCGATCACGACGGTGGTGCCCAGCTTGTTCAACTCCTCGAACAGATACATCAGGCGCATGGCCATCTCGTCGTCGACGTTGCCGGTCGGCTCGTCGGCCAGCAGCAGGTCGGGGCGGCCGATCACCGCGCGGGCGATGGCCACCCGCTGCTTCTGGCCGCCGGACAGGGTCGGCGGCGTCGCCCGCAGCATGTCGGCCAGCCCGACCCAGGACAGCAGTTCGGGGACGTGCTTCTGGATCTCGGCCTCGCGCACGCCGGCCACCCGCAGCGGCAACGCGACGTTGTCGACCGCCGAGAGGTGGTCGAGCAGCCGGAATTCCTGGAACACGACGCCGATGCGCCGGCGCAGCGCCGGCATCTCGTAGCGCGGCAGCGTGGCGACGTCACGCCCGAAAAGGAGAGTGCGCCCGCGGGTCGGCCGCTGCGCCAGATACATCAGGCGCAGCAGCGAGGACTTTCCGGCGCCGCTGGGTCCGGTCAGGAAGTGGAAGCTGCCCGGCGCCAGGGAGAACGCGATGTCCTGCAGCACTTCCGGCCCGCTGCCGTAGCGCAGGCCGACGTTCTCGAATTCGACCACGTTGGCCATGACTGACGTGTGGCGCACCGATCGTACTCCTCAGGGTCGGCAGCTTTACATGTCGGCGCCGCGGCCGTCCAGCACGTGCTTGTGTTGTTTCCGGCGAGACCCTATAAGTGGAGCCGGTTCCCAACAAAATCTTCTTGAATGCTCGTCTCCTGCCCCAATTGCGCGACCCAGTTCGCGGTACCGGACAAGGCCCTCGGCCAGAAGGGGCGGAGCCTGAGATGTGCCCGCTGCGGCGAGAAATGGTTCCAGCCGCCGCTGGACGCCGCGCCCGAGCTCGAGCAGGCGCCCGCGCCGCCGCCGCCGCCGCCGACCGGCGAGGAGACGCTGCTCGATGCCGGCGGCACCGGCGGCATGCTGCCGGGATTCGACGATTTCCACCTCGGCGACGACGATGGCGGCGGCGCGGCCGAGCCGGCGCAGGACCTGTCGGCCCAGACGGTGGTCGCCGAGAAGGCCGAGCGCTACGGCCGTGGCGAGCCGCTGCCCGACGCCATCGGCGAGAAGGCGCCGCGGCGCTCGGCCGAGCCGTCCCGCGGCGGCAAGGCCGTCGTGGCGCTGTGGCTGATCGTGGTGCTGCTGGTGCTGGCGGGCGCCGCCGGCTACGGCGTGTTCGCGTTCCAGGACCGCGTGGTGGCACTGTGGCCGCCGGCGGCGAAATACCTCGAGATGGCCGGCCTGCGCCGCGAGATCGTCGGCGCGGGCCTGACCTTCCGCAACTCCAGTTCCGAACGCGTCGTCCAGAACGACAAGGAAATGCTGGTCGTCCGCGGAATCATCGCCAACGTCACCGAACAGCCCCGCGACGTGCCGCTGATGCGGCTGGCGCTGTACGACAACCAGGCGCTGGTCCAGGACAAGGTGGTGCGGCCGCCGGTCGACGGGCTCGACCCCGGCGCCACCGCCTCGTTCCGCATCGTCCTCGAACAGCCGCACCCGCTGGCCAACCGCTTCGAGGTTACCTTCACCGAACCGGCGCCGGTCGCGGGGCAGTAGCGGCTAGAACTGCCGCAGCAGGCGGTCGAGATAGTCGCGTTCCTGCCGCGGCCGCTGCGGCTGGGCGGCGCGGCGGCGCAGCTCGTCGAGCACCTCGCGCGCCCGGTGCATTTCGCTCTCGCTGGGCACCTCGACGCTGCCGTCGTCCGACAGCGGGTCGCGCATCCGGCGGCCGAACGGGTCGCGGCGCATGCCGCCGCCGTTCTGCATGCCCGAGAAGCCCTGGCCGCCCTGCTGCATCTGCTGCGACATCGCCTGCATCGCGGCCTCGGCGCCGTCCTGCATCTGCTGCAGCGCCTGGCCCTGCGCCTCGGCGGCGCCGCCGGGCTGGCCCTGGCGGAGCTGGCCGGTGGCGTCGCGCATCGACCGCTCGGCGCCGCCCAGGGCCTGCGGGATGTCGCCCAGGCTCTCGCCGAGCTGGCGCATCACCTCGCCGAGCGCCCGGCGCAACGCCTCCTGCTGCCGGACGCCCTGGCCCATCTCGCCCCGTCCCTGCTGCCCCTGCTGGCCTTGCTGTCCCTGTTGCCCCTGCTGGCGGCCCTGCTGGCCCTGCTGCGGCAAGCCGCGCATCGACCCTTGGCCCTGCTGGCCCTGCTGGCCCTGCTGGCCTTCCTGCTGGGCGCGGCGGAAGGTTTCGTCCATGAGCTGGCGTTGCTGGCGGGCGACCTCGCCCAGCTTCTGCAGGGCCTCCTGGGCCTGCTGCGCCCGCGGGTCGGGCTGGCCGCCGCCCTGCATCGCGGTCTGCAGGTTCTCCAGCATGTCGCGCAGGTTCTGCAGCATCTGCTGCGCGGCCTCGCGCGAGCCCAGCCGCGCCATCTCCCGCATCCGGTCCATCATCTGCGACAGTTCCTGCGGCGAGATCGTCTCGGCGTTCGGATCCATCGGCTGCTGCCGGTCGAAGCCCTGGCGCATCATCTGCTCGGCCAGGGCCTGCAGGTACTGGTCCATGGCCTGCTGGAGCTGGTCCATCAGCCGCTCGATCTCCTCCTGCGACGCCCCCTCGGCCAGCGCCTGCTCGAGCGCCCGCGTCGCTTCGGCCAGCGCCCGCTCGGCGATCGCCTTGTCGCCTTCCTCGACCCTGAGCGCCGTGTTCCACAGCACGGCGCGGACCTGCTCGATGCCTTCGGGCGTCGGCTCGTGGAGCAGGCGCGCCCGCGCCGAGCGCAGGGCCAGGAACACCACGGTGTCGTGACCGAAGGCCTCCGGGGCGGCCGAGATGCCGTCGAGCCCCCAGACCACGTCCTGCGCGGCCTCGCCCGACGGGGTCAGCTTCTTGCGCTCGGCGACGATGGCGCGGGCCACCGGATGCTCGAAGCGACGCTCGGGCAGCACCGTGTTCACCGGCTCGCCGCTGCCGGTCTGGCCCAGCGCGTCGCCGGCCGACGGCGTGATCGTCACCGGCAGGCCGGCCCAGGCATGGGCGGTCAGGTCGTGCCTGCTGGACAGCCGGGCCTGTGGGCGGCCGGCGCCCGGCACCGGCAGCTCGACGCGCAACGGCTCGGCGGCCGGGTCGTCGAGGCGGCGCACGGTGGCCCAGGCCTTCGCGACGCCGTAATCGTCGGAGACGTCGTAGTGCAGCCGCAGCCTTCCGCCCCCGTCGCCGCGCGGCGGCTGGACGAAGTGGATGCTGGGCACGGCGTCGGCGACCACCTCCAGCGGCCAGCGGGCCAGGGGGCGGCCATCGACCGACAGCAGCATGTCGTCGCCACCCTGGATCTTCGCCTCAAGCCGCTGGCTGCCGTCGCCCAGGCGGGCGAAATCGTGACTGTCGGCGCCCAGGCGCAACGCGCCGCCGTCGTCGGTTCCCTGCAGCAGGGCCAGCACGGCGGTGCCGGCCGGCACCCGCAGCCGCTCGGCCGGTTCCTCCGCGGCCTGCGGCCACTCGACCAGCACCGGCGCCAGCCGCGTGTGCTCGGGCGGCGTCAGCCAGATCTGCGCCAGGATCGGCTCGGCCGCCAAGCCGGCGACCGGCGGCTGCAGCGCGCGGACCAGTCGGGTCGGCGCGTCCCAGCGGGCGCCGGCAAGGGCGATCACGAGCAGCAGCAGCACGGCGGCGCGCAAGCCCAAGGGGTCGCGCCGGGCCATGCCGGGCGAGGGCAGGGCGACGCGCAGCCGCGCGACGGCGGCGGCCATGCGACGGCGGTGCTCGCGCCACAGCGCCTGCGCGACGGCGTCGCGGCCGCTGCCGGCCATGTCGTCGTCGAGAACCCCGAGCGGGCGGTGGATCAGGCCGCTGTCGCGCTCGACGCGGCGGCGGGCCTGCAACTCGCTCGGCGGGGAAAAGCGGCTCAGCCCGCGCCAGGCGGCGATGCCGAAGGCGGTGGCGAAGCCGGCGAGCGCCGCGGCGTGCAGCCACGGCGGCAGCAGCGGCAGCAGGTCGAGCAGCGCGACGGCCACGAACAGCCCGGCGACGCCGGTCATCGGCCACAGCGCCGGCCACAGCGATTCCCAGGTCAGGGCCGCCTTCGCCAGCCTCAGGCGGCGGCGCAGCGCGCGCCGGATCCGCAGCGAATCGTCGTTCTTGCTCAACAGCACCTCGGGGAGCCGACTTCCGCGTCGGCCGCCTTATCTATCCGGGGGGCCCGCCAGCCACTCCGGCAGGCTCTCCAGCGCCAACATCTCGTCATATGTGGGGCGCGCGCGGACGACCGCAAACTCTTCCCCGCTGACCATCACTTCCGGCACCAGCAGGCGCGAATTGTAGCCGGAAGACATGGCGGCGCCATAGGCCCCGGCGGTACGCAGGGCCAGCAGGTCGCCGGCGGCCAAGGGCGGCAGCGGCCGCTGGGCGGCGAAGATGTCGGTCGACTCGCAGACCGGGCCGACCACGTCGACCGGCCGGCGCTCGGCGTCGGCGTCCGGCTCCGCCACCGGCACGATCTCGTGGTAGGCGTCGTAGAGCGCCGGCCGCATCAGGTCGTTCATGGCCGCGTCGACGATGGCGAAGGTCCGCGTCGAGCCTTCCTTGACGTAGACGATGCGGGTGACCAGCACGCCGGCGTTGCCGACCAGCAGCCGGCCCGGCTCGAAGACGAGCTGCAGGCCGAGATCGCCCAGCGTCTCGCGCACCACCTGGCCGTAATCGACCGGCAGCGGCGGCAGCGCGCCGTCGTAGGGCACGCCCAGGCCGCCGCCCAGGTCGACGCGGCGCAGCGGGATGCCGTCCGCCTGCAGCATCGCGACGAGGTCGCGGACGCGGCGGAAGGCGTCGCGGAACGGCGCCAGGTCGGTGAGCTGCGAGCCGATGTGCACCGCCACGCCCTGGACGTCGATGCCCGGCAGGTCGCGTGCCAGGCGATAGACCTGATGCGCGTTGGTCCACTCGATGCCGAACTTGTTCTCCTTGCGCCCGGTGGTGATCTTGGCGTGGGTGCCGGCGTCGACGTCGGGATTGACGCGCAGCGCGATCGGCGCCTTGACGCCGCGCTCGCTGGCGATCTTGTTCAGCGCCAGCAGCTCGGGCTCGGATTCGACGTTGATCTGCAGGATGCCTTTCTCGAGCGCGAAGGCCAGTTCGCGCTCGGTCTTGCCGACGCCCGAGAACACGATCCTGTTCGCGGGCACGCCGGCCGCCAGGGCGCGGCGCAACTCGCCCTCGGAGACGACGTCGGCGCCGGCGCCCAGCTCGGCCAGGGTGCGGATCACCGCCAGGTTGGAATTGGCCTTCAGCGCGTAGCAGATCGTCGCGTCGAGATCGCCCAGCGAATCGGCGAACACCTTGTAATGGCGCGTCAGCGTCGCGGTCGAATAGCAGTAGAACGGCGTGCCCACCGCGGCGGCGAGGTCGGCAAGGGAGACGGCTTCGGCGTGCAGGACGCCGGTGACGTACTGGAAATGGTTCATCGGCTCACCGGGCGGTGGAGTGCTTGGGCGCCGGATACTGGCGCGGATAGGTGCTGCCCTCCGGCGCATCGAGGCCGCCCTTCTTGCCGCAGGCGGCCAGAGGCGCCAGCAGTGCGGCGACGAGGATGGTCAGGGCGAGGGTGCGAAGCATGGGCATTCCGAAAAATGAGCACAGGCGGCGGGCGGAGTCCAGTGCGCAACTTCGAACCACAGAGACACCGAGACACAGAGAGGTCACAGAGAGAGGTTTACTTCTCGGTGTCGTCTCTGTGCCTCTGTGTCTCTGTGGTTCGAATGTCGTTCTACAGCCCGAACCGCTGCCGCGCCGCCTTGGCCTGGGCGCGGACGTTGTCCGGCGCCGTGCCGCCGTAGCTGGTGCGGCTCTTGACCGAGTTGTCGACGCCGAGGACCCCGAACACGTCGGCGGTGATGCCGGGCTCGACGCCCTGCATCTCGGCGAGGGCCAGGTCCTCGAGGCCGCAGCCCTTGTCCTCGGCCAGCTTGACCAGGCGGCCGGTGACGTGGTGGGCCTGGCGGAACGGCATGTCGAGCACGCGAACCAGCCAGTCGGCGAGGTCGGTGGCGGTGGTGAAGCCGGCGCCGGCGGCGGCGCGCAGGCGTTCGGCGTCGACCGTCATGTCGCGGACCATGCCGGTCATCGCCGCCAGGGTCAGCTCCATGGTGTCGGCGGCCTCGAACACCGGTTCCTTGTCGTCCTGCATGTCCTTGGAATAGGCCAGCGGCAGGCCCTTCATGACGATCAGCAGCGCGTTGAGGTCGCCGATCACCCGGCCGGCCTTGGCGCGGGTCAGCTCGGCGGCGTCGGGGTTCTTCTTCTGCGGCATGATCGACGAGCCGGTGGTGAAGGCGTCCGACAGCGTCACGAAGCGGAACTGGGCGCTGGTCCAGATGACGAATTCCTCGGCCAGGCGCGACAGGTGCACGGCGCAGATGGCGCAGGCCGCCAGGAACTCCAGCGCGAAGTCGCGGTCCGATACGGCGTCGAGCGAATTGGCGCACGGCCCCGCGAAGCCGAGCTGTTCGGCGGTGTAGGCGCGGTCGATCGGAAACGGCGTGCCGGCCAGCGCCGCGGCGCCGAGCGGGCTCTCGTTGAGGCGCGCGCGCGCGTCCTTCAGGCGGCCGCGGTCGCGGCCGAACATCTCGACATAGGCCAGCATGTGATGGCCGAAGGTCACCGGCTGCGCCGCCTGCAGATGGGTGAAGCCGGGCATCACCGTCGCGGCCTGGGCCTCGGCCTGCTCGACCAGCGCCGCCTGCAGGTCCCTGAGCATCGCGTCCATGCCGTCGACGGCGTCGCGCACCCACAGCCGGAAGTCGGTCGCCACCTGGTCGTTGCGCGAGCGCGCGGTGTGCAGCCGCCCCGCCGGCGCGCCGATCAGCTCGGCCAGGCGGGTCTCGACGTTCATGTGGATGTCTTCCAGCTCGTGGCGGAAGACGAATTCACCCCGTTCGATCTCTTGCAGAATCCGTTCGAGACCATCCAGAATGGCGTCGCCGTCGCCCGAAGAGATGATGCCGGCCCGCACCAGCATGCGGCAATGCGCCTGCGAGCCGCGGATGTCCTGGCGGTACAGCCGCTTGTCGAAGTCGATGGAGGCGTTGATCCGCTGCATCACGGCGGCCGGGCCGGCCTCGAAGCGGCCGCCCCAGATGGTGCTGGCGCCGGAGTCTTTGTTGACGGTCATGTCGATCCACAGGTGTTCGCGATGAATATTCTTGCTGCCGCCCTGCTCGTCGCGCTGACGGCGGCGGCGCCCCCCTTCGGCGGCGGCCCAACCTACACCGTTCCCGTCGCCGCCGAAAGTCCGCTGCCGCCGCCGCAGGCGCGGCCGCGCATGCCGGCCCTGTCCTTCGCGGACGGCCGCGGCGTGCCGCTGAATCTGTCGCGCTACCGCGGGCGGGTGGTGCTGGTGAGCCTGTGGGCGACGACCTGCGCGCCGTGCATCAAGCAGATGGCGGCGCTCGACAGCCTGCAGCGCGACCTCGGGCCGGGCGGCTTCGAGGTCGTGGCGCTGGCCCAGGATCCCGGCGGCGCCGACACCGTGCGCCGGTTCTTCGCCCAGCAGAAGCTGTCCAGCCTCAAGGTGTTCGTCGACAGCGGCAACGAGGCCGGCCGCAGGCTGGGGGCGCGGGGCATGCCGACCTCGGTGCTGGTCGACGTCCGCGGCCGCGCGGTCGCCAGGCTCGAGGGCCCGGTCGACTGGACGGCGCCCGAGATGATGTCGCTGATCCGGACCCTGATGGCCGGCGGATAGAGGGCTTGCCGGTCCGCGGTCGGCTCGCCATGATGGCGCCGCGCTTCGCTCGGGGAATAGGGAATCCATGTCGCGTCTTGCTCAGGTCGTCCTTGCCGCCGCCGCGCTCGGCATCGCCGCGCTGCTGAGTTTCCTGCTGGTCTCGACGTTTCGCGACCAGCCGCCGGTGCCGGCGGCGGGGCGCGGTCCGGTCGGTACGTTCGTCGAGGCCGAGCCGCGCCAGCAGGTGCCCGAGGTCGTCTTCCACGACGCCGCCGGCGCCGAGCGGCGCCTGAGCGAGTTCCAGGGCAAGGTGGCGCTGGTCAATCTGTGGGCGACCTGGTGTCCGCCCTGCGTCGCCGAGATGCCGTCGCTCGACCGCCTGCAGGCCGAGCTCGGGCCCGAGGGCTTCGTGCTGCTGGCGCTGTCGCAGGATCGCGGCGGCATGCCGGTGGTGCGGAAGTGGATCGAGCAGAACGAACTGAAGAACGTCGCGCCCTACGTCACCGACTACAAGACCGGCACGGCGCTGCGGACCGGCGGTCAGTTGCCGGTCAGCATCCTGGTCGACAAGCAGGGCCGCGAGGTCGGCCGCGTTCTCGGCGCGACCGAGTGGGACACGCCCGAGATGACGGCGCGCATCCGCGCGGTGATGGCGGAGTAGGTCGCTCCCGCGGAAGCGTGAGCCCAATCCCGGCGCTTCCTCGTCATGCCCGCGAAGGCGGGCATCCATTTGCCAGTGGCGTTCGGAACACGGCCGGGCGCCTCGGCGAGAACACCCGAAGCCTCTGGAAAATGGGCCCCCGCCTCCGCGGGGGCGACGATCTGGGCATGGACCGCCGCGGGTTACCGGGTCGGGATCGGCTTCTCGCCCGCGTAGTCGTAGAAGCCGCGGCCGGTCTTGCGGCCCAGCCAGCCGGCCTCGACGTACTTCACCAGCAGCGGGCAGGGGCGGTACTTGCTGTCGGCGAGGCCGTCGTAGAGCACCTGCATGATGGCCAGGCAGGTGTCGAGGCCGATGAAGTCGGCCAGTTCCAGCGGACCCATCGGATGGTTGGCGCCCAGCTTCATCGCCGTGTCGATGGCGTCGACCGAGCCGACGCCCTCGTAGAGGGTGTAGACGGCTTCGTTGATCATCGGCAACAGGATGCGGTTGACGATGAAGGCGGGGAAGTCCTCGGCCGAGACCGGCGTCTTGCCCAGCTTCAGCGTCATCTCGCGAATGCTGGCGAAGGTGTCCTCGTGGGTGGCGATGCCGCGGATCAGCTCGACCAGCGCCATCACCGGCACCGGGTTCATGAAGTGCATGCCGACGAACTTGCCGGGGCGGTCGGTGGCGGCGCCCAGGCGGGTGATCGAGATCGACGACGTGTTCGAGGCGATCAGCGCCTCGGGCTTCAGCACCGGGCACAGCTTGGTGAAGATCGCCCGCTTGATCTGCTCGTTTTCCGAGGCGGCCTCGATCACCAGATCGCAGTCGCCGAACACCTCGTAGTCGGTGCTCGTCTTCAGGCGACCGAACGCCTCGGCGCGCTGCGCCTCGGTGATCTTGCCGCGCGAGACCTGGCGGTCCAGGTTCTTCTCGATGGTCTTCAGGCCCTTCTGGATCTGCTCGTCGCCGACGTCGAGCAGACGGACCTCGAAACCGGAAAGGGCGCATACATGCGCGATGCCGTTGCCCATCTGACCGGCACCGATCACGCCGACTGTCTTGATCATGAGATTGCTCCCTGCGGGATTGGGTGCGACGTGCGTCACTTGGACAATTCCTTCTCGAGTTCCGGCAGGGCCTGGAACAGATCGGCCACGAGGCCG
>CAZJFH010000059.1:22502-31457 GCA_964545205.1 uncultured Rhodospirillaceae bacterium | reverse complement strand
CGCCGCCGCCCGCGCCCGCCGCCGCCGCCGCCGCCCGGCCGCCGCGGCTGGTGCCGGCCCGCGTCCGCCGCGCCGCCGCGCCGCCGACCGTGTGGAACGTCGCCGAATCCGAACAGTTCGCCACCGTGCTGCGCGGCCTCGAGGCCGCCGAGCGCCGCCTGCTCGCCGCCGAGGTGGCGCGGGTGCCGCCGGCGGTGTTCGCGGCGCTGGGCGAGGAGGGCCTGTCGGAGTCCGAGACGGCGGTGTTCCTGCTGGTCGCCGCCCACGCGCTGGGTCCGCCGGTGTTCGGCAAGCTGTTCCACGATCCCGGCGGCGTGGCGCGGGCCCGCGACCTGACGCGCCAGTTCGCCACCTGCGCCGAGCGCCGGCGGCTGTCGACTGTGGCGAAAAGCGTCGCCGGGCGCCGGGCTGCCTAATTAACGGGCATCGCAATTTCCTGGTGAGAGGAGGGGCAGGGCCGATATAATCGCCCGGCCACCGCCGTCCCGGAGTCAGCATGCCGTCCAAGGTCCGCAAGCAGCGCGACGTCATCGACCGCAAGGCGCTGACGGCGCGTCTGGCCGCCATCGCCGCGCAGGGGCTGCCCAAGCACAAGGTGCGCCCCGCCGTGCTGGAGGCGTTCAAGGACGCCCTGGCCCGCGGCCGCGCCGAGGTCCAGCGCCGCTTCGAGGAGCGCAACAACGGCACCGAGACGGTGCGCGAGAACTGCTTCCTGGTCGACCAGATCGTGCGCATCATCCACGACTTCGCGGTGACCAACGTGCTGGCCCAGGGCGTGCGCACCACCGGCGAGCTGCTGTCGGTGGTGGCGGTCGGCGGCTACGGCCGCGGCGAGCTCAGCCCGCAATCCGACATCGACCTGTTGTTCCTGCTGCCCTACAAGAAGACGCCCTACGCCGAGCAGGTCGTCGAGTACATCCTGTACATGCTGTGGGATCTCGGCCTGAAGGTCGGGCACTCGACCCGCTCGGTCGAGGAATGCCTGCGCCAGGCGCGCGGCGACCTGACCATCCGCACGGCGCTCTTGGAGGCGCGCTGGCTGTGGGGCGACCGCGAGCTGTTCGACCAGCTCAAGCAGCGCTACCGCGCCGAGGTCGTCGCCGGCAGCGGCGAGGAGTTCGTCGAGGCCAAGCTGGCCGAGCGCGACGCCCGCCACGAGAAGATGGGCGACACCCGCTACGTGCTCGAGCCCAACATCAAGGAGGGCAAGGGCGGCCTGCGCGACCTGCACACGCTGTACTGGATCGCCAAGTACCTCTACCAGATCAACGACGTCGGCCAGCTCGCCGATCTCGGGGTGCTGACCCGCGAGGCGGCGATCAAGTTCGCCAAGGCCCAGACCTTCCTGTGGACGGTGCGCTGCCACCTGCACTACCTGACCGGCCGCCCCGAGGACCGGCTGACCTTCGACCTGCAGCAGGAGATCGGCCGCCGCATGGGCTACACCGAGCACGCCGGCACCCGCGGCGTCGAGCGGTTCATGAAGCACTACTTCCTGATCGCCAAGGACGTCGGCGACCTGACGCGCATCTTCTGCGCCGTGCTCGAGGAGCAGCACAAGCGCAAGCCGCGCCTGCGCCTGACCGACATCCTGTTCCGCCGCGCCAGCGTCGAGGGCTTCCGCCTCGACGGCGACCGGCTGACGGTGACCGCCGACGACCAGTTCCGCCAGGATCCGGTGGCGATCATCCGGCTGTTCCACGCCGCCCTGCACCACGAGCTCGACATCCATCCGCGGGCGCTGTCGCTGGTCACCCAGAGCCTGCGCCTGGTCGCCGGCATCCGCGAGGACCCCGAAGCCAACCGGCTGTTCCTCGAGATGCTGACCTCGCGCAAGGACCCCGAGGTGGCGCTGCGGCACATGAACGAGGCCGGCGTGCTCGGCCGCTTCGTGCCCGATTTCGGCCGCGTCGTCGCGCAGATGCAGTACGACATGTACCACGTCTACACCGTCGACGAGCACACGCTGCAGGCTTTGGGCATCCTCAACCGGGTCGAGCAGGGCCGGCTCGCCGCCGCGCTGCCGGTGGCCAGCGAGGTCGTGCACAAGGTGCAGTCGCGCCGGGCGCTGTACCTGGCGACCTTCATGCACGACATCGCCAAGGGCCGCGGCGGCGACCACTCGGTGCTCGGCGCCGAGGTGGTGCAGAAGCTCGGCCCGCGCCTCGGCCTGACCGACGAGGAGACCGAGACCGCCGCCTGGCTGGTGCTGCACCACCTGCTGATGAGCCGCACCGCCTTCAAGCGCGACATCGACGATCCCAAGACGCTGCAGGACTTCTGCGCCCTGGTGCAGTCGCCGGAACGGCTGCGGCTGCTCCTGGTGCTGACCGTCGCCGACATCCGCGCCGTCGGGCCCAGCGTCTGGAACAACTGGAAGGCCGGGCTGCTGCGCGAGCTCTATTACCGCGCCCTCGACGTCATGACCGGCGGCCTGTCGGCCGATCGCGGCGAGACCCGGGTCGCCGGCGCCCAGGCGGCGCTGCGCCACGAACTGACCGGCATGGGCTGGAGCGAGGCCGACATCGACGGCCACCTGCAGCGCGGCTACCCGTCCTACTGGGTGCTGTTCGACACCGCCGCCCATGTCCGCCACGCCCGCATGATCCACGCCGCCGAGGCCTCGGGCGCGCCGCTGACCGTCGACGCCCAGGTCGACCAGGCGCGCGGCGTCACCGAGGTCACCGTCTACACCGGCGACCATCCCGGCCTGTTCTCGCAGATCGCCGGCGCGATGGCGATCTCCGGCGCCTCGATCGTCGACGCCAAGATCCTGACCCTGACCAACGGCATGGCGCTCGACAGCTTCTGGATCCAGGACGCCGAGGGCACCGCCTTCGACAGCCCCGAGCGGCTGGCCAAGCTGTCGACCTGCATCGAGGAGGCGCTGTCGGGCCGCATCCGGGCGCGCAAGGAACTGGCCGCCAAGGCCTCGCCGCTGCCCAGCCGCACGCGGGTGTTCAAGGTGCCGCCCAGGGTGCTGATCGACAACACCGCCTCGCGCACCCACACGCTGATCGAGGTCAACGGCCGCGACCGCGCCGGGCTGCTGCACGACGTCACCGCGGCGATGACCGAGATCGGCCTGCAGATCTCCTCGGCCCACATCTCGACCTACGGCGAGCGCGTCGTCGACGTGTTCTACGTCAAGGACGTGTTCGGCCTGAAGATCGAGCACGAAAACAAGCTGCGCCTGATCCGCGAGCGCCTGTCCAAGGCCCTGGCCGACCCGGCCGAGAACGCCGAAACCGAGGACGCCGCCGAGGCGGCGGCCGAGTAGCTGGCAGATTTACACTTCGCCGCGTCGTACCTGAACGTTAGTATGGGGGTGCGGGAGTGTCCTTGGTTCGAACGAAGTGCAGCGCATCGCCCTCGACAACAGATCCGCGGCCAAGCTGCAGTCGCTGATCGGCCGGCTCGGCGACGATCCGGTAACGGTGCTGGCCTTCGAGCAGCTCGTGCTGGTCCATGCCGAATCCGACAGCGACACCCGCCGCTTCATCCTCACCCACCGCGAATGGCGGCTGAAGGTCGAGCACGGCGGCCGCGGCTGGCGCTACTGGCTCGACGGCAACCCGATCTGGTTCCGCGCCTGGCTCAACCGCTACTGGTCGTGAGGCCGCATCCCGTCCCGTCAAGAAATGCAACCCGTCGCTCCCGCGGAAGCGGGAGCCCAATCCTGAGGCCCTGCAACCCGCTGAAATGCCTCAGGATTGGATGCCCGCCTTCGCGGGCATGACGCCTGAAACGGCAGCTCCCGGCTGGTCCGCCTAACCGCCGATCCGCGCCACGCGCCGCCGCACCTTGTCGAGGAACGCCGCCCGGCTGGCCGGGGTCGCGCGGTCCATGTCGTAATGGGCCAGCCAGAACGACGCCGCCTGGGGCGCGCAGGCCAGCTTGAGCCCGCGCAGCAGCACCTTGCGCCCGGGATCGCCCATGACCAGCCGCGTCAGCCACCACGG
This sequence comes from uncultured Rhodospirillaceae bacterium, assembly GCA_964545205.1. Classification (GTDB taxonomy): domain Bacteria; phylum Pseudomonadota; class Alphaproteobacteria; order Rhodospirillales; family Magnetospirillaceae; genus CAZJFH01. Next base: position 27,495 of record CAZJFH010000059.1, on the reverse strand, counting down.
CGCGCCGTAGCTGGTGACGACGCCGAAGACTTTCAGGTTGGTCAGCAAGGGCTCGATGCGGCCGCCGCCGGCGGCGTGGCGGAAGGCGACGCCGGGCCCCCAGACGCGGTCGAAATAGCCCTTCATCATCGCCGGCATCGCGAACCACCAATGGGGAAAGCAGGCGATGACGCCGTCGGCGCGGCGCAACACGTCGGTCAGCTCGGCGATCGCGGTCTCGTCGTAGGGCGGCGCGTAATAGCTCGCCCGCTCCGCGGGCCGCATCGCCGGGGCGAAGCCGGCGCGGTAGAGGTCGGTGGCGACGACCTCGTGGCCGCCGGCCTCCAGGGTGTCGACGACGGCGCGGAACAGGGCGTGGTTGTAGCTGTCTTCCAGCGGATGGGCGTGGACGACCTGGATCAGCATCGGAGCCCTCCTGCCTCTATCGCCCTGCCCAGCCCAGCGCGGGCGTCCTCGCCCGCACCGCCGGCCGCCCGAGGCGCTTGGCGGGCGGGACGCCCGCGCTCCCAGGGCAGTTGCGCTTGCGAGGGGGCTACGACCGCGGCAGCATGTGGCCGAGCTGGCGGCCGCCGAAGATGTGGATGTGGAGGTGCGGCACCTCCTGGTGGCCGTGGGCGCCGGTGTTGGCGAGGATGCGGTAGCCGTCCTTCGCCAGGCCGAGGTCGCGGGCGATCCGGCCGACGGCGCGGAACAGCGCCGCGATCTCGGCGTCCGAGGCCTTCTCCTGGAAGTCGTCCATCGACACGTAGGCGCCCTTGGGGATCACCAGCACGTGGACCGGGGCCTGCGGGTTGATGTCGTTGAAGGCGAGCACGTGCTCGTCCTCGTAGACCTTCGAGCACGGGATCTCGCCGCGCAGGATTCTGGCGAAGATGTTGTTGGGATCGTAGGCCATCTCGCTCCTCCGCTAGGATTTGTCTTGCCCTCGCCGGGCGGGCGCTCCGCGCCCTTGGCCGCCGCCTCAGTGGCGTCTGGAGCGTGACCGCGCCAAGCGGATCACGCTCTAACTGCCGCGCGCGTTCTTCTCGGCGATGCCGCTCACACCCTGGCGCTGGGCCAGCTCGTCCCAGACCCGCTCCGGGGTCACCCCGGCGTCGGCCCACAGCACCAGCAGGTGGTAGAGCAGGTCGGCGCTTTCCGAGACCACCTTGTCGGGGCCCTCGGTGATCGCCGCGATCACCGTCTCGACCGCCTCCTCGCCGACCTTCTGGGCGATCTTGCCGCGGCCGCGGTCGAACAGCTTGGCGGTGTAGGAGGTGGTCGGGTCGGCGCCGCGCCGGGCGGCGATGGTGGCGTAGAGGTCGTCGAGGACGTGGCTCATCGTGCCTCCTGCGAAACGTGAACCGGCCGCACCGGCACGCCGGCGGCCTGCATGTGGGCCTTGGCCTCGGCGATGGAATAGGTGCCGAAATGGAAGATCGAGGCCGCCAGCACCGCCGAGGCGTGGCCCTGCGTGACGCCGTCGACCAGGTGGTCGAGATTGCCGACGCCGCCCGAGGCGATCACCGGCACCGACACCGCGTCGGCGATGGCGCGGGTCATCGGCAGGTCGAAGCCCTGCTTGGTGCCGTCGCGGTCCATCGAGGTCAGCAGGATCTCGCCGGCGCCGTATTCGACCATGCGCCGCGCCCATTCGACGGCGTCGATGCCGGTCGGGTTGCGGCCGCCATGGGTGAAGATCTCGTACCTGCCGGGCGCGACCGTCTTGGCGTCGATGGCGACCACGATGCACTGGCTGCCGAACTTCTCGGCCGCCTCGCGCACGAATTCCGGGCGGTGGACGGCGGCGGTGTTGATCGAGACCTTGTCGGCGCCGGCCAGCAGCAGCTTGCGGATGTCGTCGTTGGTGCGCACGCCGCCGCCCACCGTCAGCGGCATGAAGCACTGCTCGGCGGTGCGCGCGACGACGTCGAGGATGGTGTCGCGGTTCTCGTGGCTGGCGGTGATGTCGAGGAAGGTCAGCTCGTCGGCGCCGGCGCGGTCGTAGACCTTGGCCTGCTCGACCGGGTCGCCGGCATCGACCAGGTTGACGAAGTTGACGCCCTTGACGACGCGGCCGTCCTTGACGTCGAGACAGGGGATGATCCGCACCTTGAGCATTCGTTTCAGTCCCGCAACAGGGCCAGCGCCGCCGCCAGGTCGATGCGGCCGTCATAGATGGCGCGGCCCGAGATGACGCCGGCGATGCCGGCATCCGCCACCGCCTTCAGCGCCTTCAGGTCGTCGAGCGACGAGACGCCGCCCGAGGCGATCACCGGCGTCGTCAGCGCCCGCGCCAGCTCGGCGGTCGCCGCGACGTTGGGGCCGGCGAGCACGCCGTCGCGGTCGATGTCGGTGTAGATGATCGCGGCGACGCCGGCGTCCTCGAATTTCAGCGCCAGGTCGCGGGCGGTGACGTCGGCGGTCTCGGCCCAGCCCTCGACGGCGACGCGGCCGCCGCGGGCGTCGATGCCCACGGCGACGCGGCCGGGGTGGCGCTTGCAGGCTTCGCGGACCAGGCCCGGATCGCGCAGCGCCACCGTGCCCAGGATCACCCGCCGCACGCCCTTCTCCAGCCACATGTCGATGGTCGCCATGTCGCGGATGCCGCCGCCGAGCTGCACCGGCACGTCGACGGCGGCCAGGATCGCCTCGACGGCCGCGCCGTTGACCGGCTTGCCGGCGAAGGCGCCGTTGAGGTCGACGACGTGGATCCATTCGCAGCCGGCCCCGGCGAAGGCCCGCGCCTGGGCGCCGGGATCGTCGTTGAACACGGTGACCTGCTCCATGTCGCCGAGCTTCAGCCGCACGCAGGCGCCGTCCTTGAGGTCGATGGCGGGGAACAGGATCATGTCGGAAAAATCCTTTTAACCACAGAGACGCAGAGACACAGAGAGGGCACAGAGAGGGAGCTTCTCGGTGAACACTCTGCGTCTCTGTGTCTCTGTGGTTCGAATTTCCTGGATCACGGCCGCCACTTCAGGAAGTTGGCGATCACCGCCAGCCCGGTCGCCTGGCTCTTCTCGGGGTGGAACTGGGTGCCGACCAGGTTGTCGCGCCCGACCACCGCCGCGACCAGCCCGCCGTATTCGACCGTCGCCAGCGTGTGCAGCGGGTCGGCGGTGACGAAGCGGTAGGAGTGGACGAAATAGGCGTGGGCGTCGTCGGGCAGGCCGTCGAACAGGCGGTGCTCGCGGCGGATGTCGAGCTCGTTCCAGCCCATGTGCGGAATCTTCAGCGACGGATCGGCCGGCTCCATCGGCACCACCTCGCCCAGCACCCAGTTGAGGCCGCGATGGTTGCCGTGCTCGCGGCCGACGGTGGCCATCAACTGCATGCCGACGCAGATGCCCAGGAAGGGCCGGCCGGCCCTGATCACCCGCTCGTTCATCGCCTCGATCATGCCGGGCAGGGCGTCGAGGCCCTTCTTGCAGTCGCCGAAGGCGCCGACGCCGGGCAGCACGATGCGGTCGGCGGCGCGCACGACGTCGGGATCGTCGGTGACCACGACCTCCATGCTCAGGCCGCTCTCGGCCACCGCGCGCTCGAACGCCTTGGCGGCCGAGCGCAGGTTGCCCGAACCGTAGTCGATGATGGCGACGCGGCTCATGCTACAGCGAACCCCCGAGCACGCCCTTGGTCGAGGGCACGGCGTCGGCCTTGCGCGGATCGATCTCGACCGCCATGCGCAACGCCCGCGCCAAGGCCTTGTAGCTGGCCTCGACGATGTGGTGGTTGTTCTCGCCGTACAGACACTCGACGTGCAGCGTCGCGCCCGCCGCCTGGGCGAAGGCCTGGAACCACTCCTTGAACAGCTCGGTGTCGAGCGTGCCCAGCTTGTCGCGGCTGAACGCCACCTTCCACACCAGATAGGGCCGGTTCGACAGGTCGATGGCGGCGCGCACCAGGGTCTCGTCCATCGGCAGATAGGCGTGGCCGTAGCGGGCGATGCCCTTGCGCTCGCCCAGCGCCTTGCTCACCGCCTGGCCGAGCGCGATGCCGACGTCCTCGACCGTGTGGTGGGCGTCGATGTGCAGGTCGCCCTTGGCGCGCAGCTTGATGTCGATCAGCGAGTGGCGCGAGAGCTGTTCGAGCATGTGGTCGAGGAAACCGACCCCGGTCTCGATGTCGTAGACGCCGGTGCCGTCCAGATTGATCTCCAGACGGATCTCGGTCTCGTTGGTCAGGCGCTCGACGGCGGCCTTGCGCATGGCGGGCTCTCGCGTTTGGTCGTATGAGCGTTTTGTAACAGGAATGGATGGGGGTGGCTAGGGAGCAGCGCGTCTCCAGGCGCGAGCGGCGACGGCGCGAAAGGCGGGTCCGGCGACCCGCGCTCCAGTCGCCCCGCCTTGACCGCGGCCTTGCTCCTCCCCATTCCTCTGCTATTGTCCGCGCACACCCCTCAACCTCCCGGACAGATGGCATGAGCGAGAGCAATCCGCAGATCTGGCATGGCACGACCATCCTTTCGGTGCGCAAGAACGGCCGGGTGGTGGTCGCCGGCGACGGCCAGGTCAGCCTGGGCCAGACGGTGATCAAGTCCAACGCCCGCAAGGTGCGCCGCATCGGCGACGGCTCGATCGTCGCCGGCTTCGCCGGCGCCACCGCCGACGCCTTCACCCTGTTCGAGCGCCTCGAGGGCAAGCTCGAGCAGCATCCCGGCCAGCTCGCGCGGGCCTGCGTCGAGCTGGCCAAGGACTGGCGCACCGACCGCTATCTGCGGCGGCTCGAGGCGATGATGGCGGTGGCCGACAAGGACGTCTCGCTGGTGCTGACCGGCACCGGCGACGTGCTCGAGCCCGAGGACGGGCTGATCGGCATCGGCTCGGGCGGCAACTACGCGCTGGCCGCGGCGCGGGCGCTGATCGACGTCGACGGCATGGACGCCGAGGCGATCGCCCGCAAGGCGATGAAGGTCGCCGCCGACATCTGCGTCTACACCAATTCCAGCGTGGTCGTCGAATCGCTATGACAGCCTTTTCCCCCCGCGAGATCGTCTCCGAGCTCGACCGCT
>CAZJFH010000059.1:0-22384 GCA_964545205.1 uncultured Rhodospirillaceae bacterium | reverse complement strand
CCGCGAGATCGTCTCCGAACTCGACCGCTACATCGTCGGCCAGCACGACGCCAAGCGCGCCGTCGCCATCGCCCTGCGCAACCGCTGGCGCCGCCAGCAGCTGGCGCCGGAGCTCAAGGAGGAGGTGCTGCCCAAGAACATCCTGATGATCGGCCCGACCGGCGTCGGCAAGACCGAGATCGCGCGGCGGCTGGCGCGGCTGGCCCAGGCGCCGTTCATCAAGGTCGAGGCGACCAAGTTCACCGAGGTCGGCTATGTCGGCCGCGACGTCGAGCAGATCGTGCGCGACCTGGTCGAGGTCTCGATCCACATGAGCCGCGAGAAGATGCGCAAACAGGTCCACGCCAAGGCCGAGGCCGCCGCCGAGGAGCGGGTGCTCGACGCCCTGGTCGGCACCGGCGCCAGCCAGGACACCCGTGCCAAGTTCCGCAAGCGCCTGCGCGAGGGCGAGCTCGACGACAAGGAGATCGAGGTCCAGGTCGCCGATGCCGGCCCCAGCCTGCCGATGCTCGACATCCCCGGCATGCCCGGCGCCCAGATGGGCATGCTCAATCTCGGCGACCTGTTCGGCAAGGCCTTCGCCGGGCGCACCAAGCCGCGGCGCATGACGGTGGTGGAATCCTACGAGGTGCTGGTCGCCGAGGAGGCCGACCGCCTGCTCGACCAGGACAAGGTGGTGCGCGACGCCGTCGAATCGGTCGAGAACAACGGCATCGTCTTCCTCGACGAGATCGACAAGATCTGCGCCCGCTCCGGCGAGTGGAAGGGCGGCGACGTCAGCCGCGAGGGCGTGCAGCGCGACCTGCTGCCGCTGATCGAGGGCACCACCGTCGCCACCAAGCACGGCGCGGTCAAGACCGACCACATCCTGTTCATCGCCTCGGGCGCCTTCCACCTGTCGAAGCCGTCCGACATGCTGCCCGAGCTGCAGGGCCGGCTGCCGATCCGCGTCGAGCTCAAGGCGCTGACCCGCGAGGACTTCGTGCGCATCCTCACCGAGCCCGAGGCCAGCCTGATCAAGCAGTACAAGGCGCTGATGGCGACCGAGGACGTCACCTTGGACTTCACCGACGAGTCCATCGCCGCCATCGCCGACCTCGCCGCCGAGATCAACCGCGGCGTCGAGAACATCGGCGCCCGGCGCCTGCACACGGTGATGGAGCGCCTGCTCGAGGACATCAGCTTCACCGCCGCCGACCAGTCCGGCACATCCGTCACCATCACGCCGGAGCTGGTGCGCGACAAGGTCGGCACCCTGGCCAAGGACGCCGACCTGTCGAAGTTCATCCTTTAGGCAGGCTGGCGTTTGGTCCGGCGGACGGTGTACGAGGGGCGTATTTTTACACCGGACTCTTTCGGGGTATCCTGCCTGCCTGGACGGGTGGGCGACCGCCCCGGAATTGGAACCGTGGCATGTACGACGCGCCGATGCGCCCGCCCCTGCGGGCGCCCGACCCGGAGCAGCTTCAGCAGGCGATCATCGACGGTGCCGCGCACCTGATCGTCGCCACCGATCCCGACGGCGTCATCCTCGACATGAATCCGGCCGCCGAGCGGGCTTTGGGCTGGCGCCGCGCCGAGCTGGTCGGCAAGGCGACGCCGGAGCTGTTCCACGACCGCGCCGAGGTCGCCGCCGCCGCCGAGTCCCTGCGCGCCGAGATGGGCTGGGAGGTGGCGCCCGGCTTCGGCGTCTTCGTCGCCAGGGCGTCGCGCGGCATGCGCGACGAGCGCGAATGGACCTACATCGCCCGCGACGGCCGCCGCTTCCCGGTGCTGCTGTCGGTCACGGCCCTGCGCGACGCCGGCGGCCGGCTCACCGGCTTCGTCGGCATCTCGACCGACCTGTCCCTGCGCAAGGCGCAGGAGGACGCGCTGCTGCAGGCCCGGATCGACGCCAAGGCGCGGGCCGCCGCCGAGCGCGCCTCGGAGACGAAGTCGCGCTTCCTCGCCGCCGCCAGCCACGATCTGCGCCAGCCGCTGCAGGCGGTGACGCTGTTCCTCAACGTGCTGGCGCTCCGGGTTCGCGAGCCCGAGCTGCGCGACGTCACCGACAAGGCGCTGGAGGCGTTGCGCATCGGCGACGGCCTGCTCGGCGCCATGGTCGAGATCGCCAATCTCGACGCCGGGCTGGTGCACCCGAACCCGATGGCATTCCCGGTGCAGGACGTGCTCGACGCGCTGGTCGCGCAGGCGCGCGAGCACGCCGGGAACATCGCCGTGACGGTGCGCGCGGTGCCGTCGGGCGCCGTGGTGCGCAGCGATCCGGTGATGCTGCAGCGCATATTGCGGCTGCTGATCGACAACGCCCTACGCCACGCCGGCAGCGAGCGCATCCTGGTCGGCTGCCGCCGGACCGGCGGCCGCCTGCGCATCGAGGTCCACGACACCGGCCCGGGCGTGCCCGAAGACAAGCTCGAGCTGATCTTCGAGGACTTCTTCCAGGTCGGGAACGCCCACCGCGACCGCGACCGCGGCCTCGGGCTCGGACTGCCGGTGGCGCAGCGGCTGGCGCGGCTGCTCGGCCACGAGATCGTCGTCCGGTCGCGGGTCGGGGTGGGCAGCGTGTTCGCGGTCGTGGTGCCGCTGGCCTGAGCACGGCCGCTACGGCTCGCGCACCAGCTCCAGCATCGCCGCCAGCCGCTCCTCGGGCAGGTCGCGGATGCGTTCGGCGAGGCGGTTGGCGAGTTCGGTGGCGGCCGGCGACAGGCCGGACGTGTCGATCGTCACCTTGGGGTGCGACAGCGCCGCCAGCCGCTTGAGCTCCTCGGCCTCGTCCCAGATGATGTCGAGACAGCCGCAGATCTGCATCACCAGGCCAGGGCTGGGGCGGCCGCGCATGCCGTGCTCCAGGGCCGAGAGATAGGCGGTGGAGACGTGCAGCTCGGCCGCCATCTGCTTGAGCGTGATGCCGCGCGCGTCGCGCAAGCTCCGCAGCTTTTCGCCGAACGGCGTCACCGCCGCCTCTTCAGCATGACGTAGAGCGCGCCCTCGCCGCCGTCGCGCGGCTGGGCGTGGCTGAAGGCGAGGATGGCGCCGCGCAGCCGCGGCTCGTTGAGCCAGCGCGGCACGGCGGCGCGCAACACGCCGGTGCCGTCGCGCAGGCCCTTGCCGGTGATCACCAGCACGCAGCGGCGCCCGGCATGCCACGACCGCTCGATGAAGCCGACCAGCGCCGAATGGGCGTGCTCCTGGGTCATGCCGTGCAGGTCGATGCGGGCCTCGATGTCGAGCTGGCCGCGGCGCAGGCGCTCGGCGTTGCGGCGGTCGACGCCGGGGGTGTGGCCGTGGCTGAGCGGCGGCAGCGACGCCCGCGTCGGCGGCGGCGGCATCGGCAGGCTCGGCTCCGCCGCCGGCAGCGGCTGCGCCGGCCCGTCGGCATCCGCGACGGCGGCCGGCGGCTCCGGCTCGTCGGGCGGCAGCGCGCGGCCGGGCAGCGGCTGGGCGTCGCGGACCACCGCGCGCCACAGTTTGGCCTCGGCGCGGGTGAGGCTGCGGCCCTTACGCGTCGCTCCGCCCATCGACCACGATCACGTGCAGCCGCCGCGGCCCGTGGGCGCCGAGCTGGATTGTCTGTTCGATGTCGCCGGTGCGCGACGGCCCGGTGATCATGTTGACGGTGCGCGGCATGCCCTGGCCGCGGGCGCGCAGGCGGTCCCAGGCGTCCTCGTAGGCGCCGACGACGTCCTCGGCCGCCACCACCACGACGTGGTTGTCGGGCAGGAAGTTCAGCGAGGTCGGGCTGTCGGGGCCGGACAGCAGCACCAGCGTGCCGGTCTCGGCGACGCCGGCGAAGGCGGGGGTGACCGAGACCTGGTCGGCCGGCTCGGCGCGGCCGGCGGCGGTCTCGAAGCCGGTCCAGTCGAGCCCGGCCAGCGCCGGCGCCAGCCGCAGCCGCCGCGCCAGGCCGTGCTCGTCGGCGAAGGCGCCGACGGCGGCCGGCACCGCGTCGCGCGACGGCACGCGGTCGACGGTCGCCGCCATCTCGCGCGCCATGGCGACGAACTGCTCGACCTGCTCGGGCTGCGGCACCGCGCTGCGGGCCGGCACGAGGTTGCGGCGGGGCTGCTCGATGCGCGGGCGCAGGGCTTCGGCGCGGGCCGGGTCGGCGCCGCGGCCGAGACGGCGGCGGACGGCGCCGAGGATGTCGTCGCGGGCGCTGGTCATGGGCTTGGAGGCTCCTTTGCCGCCGGGGCGGCTTCGTCTTCGTCGTCGGGCATCGGGAAGGAAAGGTCGGTCAGCCGCCGGGCGAAGGCCCGCCAGTCGCCCTTCGGGGCCACGCAGGGCACCGCGTCGCCGCGGCGGATCAGCGCGACGCCGCCGAACTCCCACACCAGAGTCCAGTTGTAGGCATTCCGCAGCATGGCGTCCAGTGTCCGCCGGTGGACCTGCTGCCCGACCCACCAGCGCATGCCGAAGATGTAGACCAGGATCGCCACCGTCATCGCGGCGATGCCCCAGCCGAGACCCTGGAACAGCAGCACCAGCAGGCTGAACAGCATCAGCGCGAGCAGCGGCCCGAGATGGTCCCAGGCGACGTAGACCGGCGAGGTCGGCTTGTGCAGGTGCAGGCCGTCGGTCGCGAGCTCGACGCGGCCGGCGAGGATGGCGATGCGCAACGCCTCGTGCAGCGCCTGGTCCTGGCGGGGGTCGGGCTTGGGCGGCATCACGCCGTTCTCCGACCAGCACGGTCGATGCCCGCGCTGCCGGGACGCTTGCCTTTCGCGTATCCCGCGTCCGCCATCGCCCGCCTCACGGTCGTCGTTTGCCGGCGTTCCACTGGCTCATGAAGGTGCGGCCCTCGGGCACCGGCAGGTCGCGCTGATCGGTCCAGCCGCGGGCCAGCGGCCACTTGGCCAGGGCGCCGCGCTTGCCGGCGACCGCCGCCATCACCCGGGCGCCGGTGCCGGCGACGAGGCGGTAGAGGCCGGGGCGCTGCGCCATCCAGGCCCAGATCCTGAGGCCGCGGCGGTCGCGCGGCGGCTGCAGGTGGCGCTCGTATTCGCGCTCGCGCCAGTGGCGCAGCATCTTGGGCAGCGGGATGCGCATCGGGCACACCGCCTCGCAGCGGCCGCAGAAGGTCGAGGCGTTGGGCAGGTGCCGGGCCTCCTCGAGGCCGACCAGCGCCGGGGTGATCACCGAGCCCATCGGCCCGGGATAGACCCAGCCGTAGGCGTGGCCGCCGACGGCGCCGTAGATCGGGCAGTGGTTGATGCAGGCGGCGCAGCGGATGCAGCGCAGCATGTCCTGGAACTCGCCGCCGAGCATGCCCGAGCGGCCGTTGTCGAGCAGGACGACGTGGAACTCCTCGGGCCCGTCGGCGTCCTCGGCGCGGCGCGGGCCGGTCGAGAAGGTGGTGTAGGCCGAGAACTCCTGGCCGGTCGCCGAGCGCGCCAGCAGCCGCAGCATCAAGGTCGCGTCCTCGAGCGTCGGCACCACCTTCTCGATGCCGGTCAGCACGACATGGACGCGCGGCAGCAGCTGGGTCAGGTCGCCGTTGCCCTCGTTGGTGACGATGATCGTCGAGCCGGTCTCGGCGATCAGGAAGTTGGCGCCGGTGATGCCGACGTCGGCGGCCAGGAAGCGCTCGCGCAGCACCTGGCGCGCCTCGTCGAGCAGCGCGCGCGGCTCGTCCAGCGGCCGGCCCTTGGGCAGCTCCTGGTGGCGCTTCTCGAAGGCGGCGGCGACGTCTTCCTTCGAGAGATGGCTGGCCGGGGCGATGATGTGGCTGGGCGGCTCGTCGCGGAGCTGGATGATGTATTCGCCGAGATCGGTCTCGATCGGCTCGATTCCGTTGGTCTCGAGATAGGGGTTGAGCCCGATCTCCTCGGCGACCATCGACTTGCCCTTGGTCACCGTGCGCGCGCCGGCGGCCTTGCAGATCTCCAGGACCGTGCGCCGCGCCTCCTCGCCGTCGCGGCACCAGTGCACCTTGCCGCCGGCCGCGACCACCTTGCGCTCGAAGGCCTCCAGATAGACGTCCAGGTTCTCCAGAACGTGGTTCTTGAGGTCGCGCGCCTGGTCGCGCAGCGCGTCGAACTCGGGCAGCCGGTCGACGGCGGTGCCCCGCTTGGCGCGGAAGCCGGCCTTCAGCTTGACCAGCGCCGCCTGCAGGCCGCCATCGGCGACGGCGCGGCGGGAATTTTCGCGAAAGGCATGGCTGGTCGGGTGCATGGTTCAGCCCTCCTTGCGACCACCGATCGGCGGCGCTTCGACCCCGGCCAGGACCTCGGCGACGTGGCGGACCTTGACGTCCTTGCCCATGCGTTCGAGCTTGCCGGCCATGTTCATCAGGCAGCCGAGGTCGCCGGCCAGCAGCGTGTCGGCGCCGGTGGCCAGCACGTCCTCGACCTTGTCGGCGACCATGCGGCCCGAGATGTCGGGATACTTGACGCAGAAGGTGCCGCCGAAGCCGCAGCACTCCTCGGGCCGCGCCAGCTCGACGACCTCGAGGCCGTCGACCGAGTCCAGCAGCCTGCGCGGCTGGGCCCTGACGCCGAGCTCGCGCAGTCCCGAGCAGGAATCGTGGTAGGCCGCCTTGCCGTCGTAGCGCGCCGCGACCGTCTCGACCTTCATCACGTCCGCGAGGAACGCGGTCAGCTCGTAGGTGCGCCCGGCCAGGCGGTCGGCCTGCGGCGCCAGCTCGGGGTCGTCGGCCAGCAGCGCCGGGTAGTGCCGGCTGATCATCGCGGCGCAGCTGCCCGACGGCAGCACGACGTAGTCGTAATGCCCGAGCATCCGCACGTTGCGCCGCGCGATCGCGGCGGCGTCGGCGCGGTCGCCGGAATTGTAGGCCGGCTGGCCGCAGCAGGTCTGGTCGCGCGGCACCTCGACGATGCAGCCGGCGTCCTCGAGCAGCTTGACCGCGGCGAAGCCGACGGTCGGGCGGAACAGGTCGACGAGGCAGGTGACGAACAGGGCGACGCGCGGTTTCTTCGCGGGGGCAGGGGCGCTCATGATTGGGTTCCGCCGGATGGTATGACCATTATCGCGCCACAGATTGCCGAGCCGCGGCCGCCGAGGCAAGCCCGCCGTCGGTCTGGGCCAGGCGGCTGGCCTTGGCCGCCGGCAGCAGCAGGTAGTAGGTGCCGCGGCTCTTCATGCGGCCGGCGTTGTGGAACGCCTCGTCGCCGTGGCCCCAGAAGAAGTCGCCGCGCACCGGGCCCTTGATGGCGCTGCCGGTGTCCTGGGCCAGCATCAGCCGGCGCAGCGGCCTGCCGTCGGGGTCCCTGGTGTCGAGCCACAGCGGCACGCCCAGCGGCACGTGCGCCGGGTCGACCGCCATGCTGCGCAGCGGCGTCAGGGGCACGCCCTGGGCGCCGAGCGGGCCGTCGCCCTCGAACAGGCGGAAGAAGATGTAGCGCGGATTCTCCTGGATCAGCGCCGCCGCCTGCTCGGGGTTGGCGCGCAGCCAGGCGGCGGTGTCCTGCATCGTCGCCTGGTTGCGCCCCAGCTTGCCGTGGTCGAGCAGGGTGCGGGTGATGCCGACGAACTTGTGGCCGTTGCTGGCGGCGTAGCCGACGCGCAGCGTGCGGCCGTCGGGCAGGTTGAGCCGGCCCGAGCCCTGGATGTGCAGCAGCAGCACGTCGACGGGATCGTCGGCCCAGGCGACGACCGGCGCCGCCGCGCCCAGGGCGCCGCCGTCGATCTCGGCGCGGCGCGGATAGGGCACCACCTTGCCGCCGGCGACGCGCCCGACCAGGTCGGGCAGCTTGGCGTCGGGCAGGAAGGCGTCGAGGTCGACGGTGACCAGGTCGGCCGGGCGGCCATGGATCGGGTAGCGGTAGCGGGCGTCGGGTTCGAGCGCGCCGTTGAGCTCGGATTCGTAATAGCCGGTGAACAGGCCGTCGCTGCCGGCGGCATAGGGCTGGAACCAGGTCTCGAAATAGGCGCGCGCCGCCTGGTCGTCGCCGGCCGGCACCCGCCGCGCGGCGCCGCAGGCCGGCAGCCAGTCGGCCACCGTGCCGCCGACGCCGTCGCGCCCGACGGCGCGGTCGGGGGCGCGGTTGGCGAGCAGGGCGCAGGAGCGCAGGAGCGCCGGCAGCGCCTCGGCGACGGCGTCGTCCCGCCAGCCGGGTAGGTCGGTGAAGGCGACCGGCGTCAGCGTCAGGCGATCGGTCGGCGGCTCGGCGCACGATCCGACGAGCAGCGCCGCGCCGAGGACGGCGGCGGCCGAAAGCCTGCGCGCTACGGCCGCGAAGGCTTTTTCCTTCTCGTCATGCCCGGGCTTGACCCGGGCATCCATCTCCATCCGCCGGTTCATCATGTCGGTCGTTGCTCGGAAGGCGCCACGTGGATGGCCGGGACACGCCCGGCCATGACGGGTCCACAGGGTGACTCCAAACGCAGACCCCCGCTTGCGCGGGGGTCGCGGTCGTTCAGCGACGGGGCCACGGGGCGGACCCTCAGGCGTCTTCGGGGCTGTGCGTCGCCGCCAGGGCCCAGTTGGGATCGCGCGAGGAGGTGTCGCGGGCGAAGGTCCAGATGTCGACGACCTCGGCGATGCGGTTGGGATCGCCTTCGACGACCTTGCCCTCGGCGTCGCGGGTGGCGTTGACCTGCTCCGAGACGAACTTCACCGTCACCAGGGCGGTGCGGCCCTCCATGCGGGCATCGGCGATCTCGGCCGACTTGATCCCCACCAGCTCGGTCTCCTGGGTCTCGCCGGCGGCCATCCGCTCTTCGATGGCGCGCGAGAAGTGGCCGTAGACCTCGTCGTCGAGCAGGGGGCGCAACGCCTTGGCGTCGCCGGCGGCGAAGGCGCCGACGACCATCTCGAACGCGACGCGGGCGCCCTGCAGGAAGCCGTCGGGGTCGAATTCGGGATCGCTCATGCGGATCTTGCCCAGCCCGGCGGCCAACGGCGTGCCGGTGTACTTGTCGGGCAGCCCCTCGGGGATCGACCGCCGCCGCTCGGGCAGCTCGATGACGTTGTCGCCGGTGGTCGGCCCGGTCTCGCCGCCGCGTGACCAGCTCTCGCGCGGTCGCTCGTGGCCGGTGCGCCGGCCGAGGACGCTGCGCAGGCGCAGAACCAGGAAGGCCGCGACCATGGCGAAGAAAATTATGTCGATAAACTGAAAACCGTCGTTCATGATCCCCACTTTCCGGAAGCCGCCCGCGGGCTCCGGCTTCGGATGTGATCAGGCACGGCGTCGCGCGCCGTTCGCTGCAGGGCCGGGCGCCGGCATCCCGGCCCCATCGCCTGTAAATAAGGGGTAGACCGGAAAAGGGCAAGCATGGCCTGGGTAATCGTTCTCGCGATCATAGCACTGCCGCTGGCCGAGGTGGCGATTTTCGTCGAGGTGGCGCAGGAAATCGGCGTGCTCGCCACCATCGGCGCGGCGATCCTCGCCGGAGTCCTCGGCCTGGCGCTGTGGCGCTACCAGGGCCTGCAGACCCTGGCGCGCGCCCGCCAGGCGATCGAGCGCGGCGAGGCGCCGGTCGAGCAGATCCTGCGCGGCGTGTGGCTGCTTCCGGTCGGCGCGCTGCTGCTGCTGCCCGGTTTCCTGAGCGACGTGCTGGCGCTGGTGCTGCTGCTGCCGCCGGTGCGCGCCGGACTGGCGGCGCTGCTGGCGCGGCGCGTCGTCGTCGCCGGCGCCCGCGCCGGGGCGCGGCGGCCCCATCCCGATCGGCCGCGGGTCATAGACGTCGACTACCACGAGGTCGAGGACGACCTCGACCCGCTCGATCCGCCCCGCCGCCCATAGGCCGGTTGTCCGCGCGGGCGTTCCGTGCTAGCGGTTCCCGGCTCACAAGGAGATCGCCCATGTCCGACACCGAACCGCAGAACCAGGCGGCGCAGGGCCAGTCCCTCGCCGTCAACGGCCAGTACATCAAGGACCTGTCGTTCGAGGTTCCGAACGCGCCGGCCATCTACGGCGAGCTGCGCGGCCAGCCCGAGATCCCGATCGGCATCGACATCGACGCCACCAAGCTCAACGAGGGCGTCTACGAGGTGGTGCTGCGCATTACCGTCGACGCCACCGCCAACGGCAAGAAGGCGTTCATCCTCGAGCTCGCCTATGGCGGCGTGTTCACGCTGCAGAACATCCCGGCCGAGCACGTCCAGCCGGTGCTGCTGATCGAGTGCCCGCGCCTGCTGTTCCCGTTCGCCCGCAACATCATCGCCGAGATGACCCGCGACGGCGGCTTCCCGCCGCTGATGATGCAGCCGGTCGATTTCATGGCGCTCTACCGCCAGCGCATGGAGCAGGCCCAGGCCGCCCAGCAGGATTCGGGTCAGGCCACCGCCTGATCGGCTTCGGCCGCCCGCCACAGCGGGTTCTTCAGCTTCGCGACGAAAGCCTCGTGCGCCGCCAGTTCCTCGGGACTGGCGGCGTGCGGCCGCGCGGCCCGCGGCTCGCGCCGCACGGCGACCGTCGAGCGCGCGCCGGCGCCGGTCTTCGCCAGGCCCAGCCCCAGCCCCGGCTGGCGGCCGCCGGCCAGTTCGAGATAGACCTCGGCCAGCAGTTCGGAGTCGAGCAGCGCGCCGTGCTTGGTGCGGCTGGAATTGTCGATCCCGAAGCGCCGGCACAAGGCGTCGAGCGTCGCCTGGGCGCCGGGGAAGCGCTGGCGGGCGATCGTCAGCGTGTCGACGGCGCGCGACGACGGCAGCGCCTGGAAGCCCAGCCGCTTCAGCTCGGCATTGAGGAATTTCAGGTCGAACTCGGCGTTGTGGATGACCAGCGGCGCGTCGCCGAGGAAGGCCAGGAAGTCGGCCACCACCTCGGCGAAGACCGGCTTGTCCGCCAGGAACTCGGCGGTCAGGCCGTGGACGTTCGCGGCCTCGACCGGCACGTCGCGCTCGGGGTTGAGGTACGTGTGGAAGGTCTGCCCGGTGGCGAGGTGGTTGACCAGCTCGACGCAGCCGATCTCGACCAGCCGGTGGCCGTCGGCCGGATCGAGGCCGGTGGTCTCGGTGTCGAGAACGATTTCGCGCATCGCGGCCCCCCGTGGTCTCCACGGAAGTGATACCGCGTTCAGGGCAGGCGGCGCAACCGCCGGGCCACCAGCAGCAGGGCGCGCAGGGTCGGGCGACGGCCGAGTCCGGTGGGGATGACGAAGTCGGCGCGGCGCCGCTTCTCGGCGTCGGGCATCTGGGCGGCGCGGATCGCCGCCAGGCGCTCCGGGGTCATGCCCGGCCGGCGCAGCACCCGCTGGGCCTGCAGGAAGGGCGGCGCGGTGACGACGGCGACGGCGTCGCAGCGCCCGGCGCCGCCGGTCTCGTAGAGCAGCGGGATGTCGAGCACCACCAGGCGGACGCGGCGGCGGCGGGCGCGGCGCAGGAACTCGCCCTCGGCGGCGCGCACCAGCGGATGGACGATCGCCTCCAGGCGGCGCAGCGCCGCCGGATCGCCGAACACCACGGCCCCCAGCGCCTTGCGGTCGACGGCGCCGTCCCTGACCACGCCGGGGAAGGCGGCGGCGATCGGCGCCACCGCGGCGCCGCCGCGGCCGAACAGGCGGTGGACGGTGGCGTCGGCATCGTGGACCGGCAGGCCGAGCCGGCGCAGCATCGCCGCGGCGGTGCTCTTGCCCATGCCGATCGAGCCGGTCAGGCCGAGCACCCGCATCGCGTCACTCCCCGAGGACGAAGGCGCGCAGCTCGGCGTCGACCGCCGGGGCGACGCCGAACCAGGCCTCGAAGCCGGGCCGCGCCTGATGCAGCAGCATGCCCAGGCCGTCGACCACCGCGTTGCCGCGGGCCCGCGCCGCCGCCAGCAGCGGCGTCTCCAGCGGCGCGTAGACCAGGTCGGTGACCACCGCCTCCGGCGCCAGCTTGTCGAGCCGCAGCTCCAGCGGCGGCTGCCCCTCCATGCCCAGCGAGGTCGTGTTGACCACCAGGGTGGCGTCGGCGAGGCCGGCGGCGCGTTCCTCCCACGGCACCACCTCGATGGCGCCGCCGAGTTCGCCGGCCAGCGTCTCGGCACGGTGGCGGCTGCGGTTGCTCACCAGCACGCCCGGCACGCCGGCGTCCTGCAGCGCGACGCAGACGGCGCGCGCGGCGCCGCCGGCCCCCAGCACCAGCGCCGGTCCGGCCGGGGCGCGCCAGCGCGGGCAGCCCTGGCGCAGATTCTCGATGAAGCCGTAGGCGTCGGTGTTGCGGCCGTCGAGGCTGCCGTCGGCGGCGACGACGATCGTGTTGACGGCGCCGATGCGGGCGGCGAGGGGATCGACGCGGTCGACCAGGCGCAGCGCCGCCTCCTTGTGCGGCACGGTGACGTTGGCGCCGACGAATCCCATCCGCGGCAGGGCGCGCAGCACCGGCTCGAAATCCTCGGGCCGCACCGGCAGCGGCAGATAGGCGCCGTCGATGCCGTGGCGCTCGAGCCAGAAGCCGTGCAGCCGCGGCGACCTGGAATGGCTGACCGGCCAGCCGAGGACGCCGGCGAGGCGCGCCTTGCCCGAGACGATCATGACGCCAGCACCCCGTGGTCGCGCAGCGCCGCCAGCAGCGGCAGCAGCGGCAGGCCGAGCACGGTGTGGAAGTCGCCGTCGACGCGCGCGAACAGCTGGGCGCCGAGGCCTTCGAAATGATAGGCGCCGACGCTGCCCAGGATGGCGTCGCCGGCCTGGTCGAGATAGCCGGCGAGGAATTCGTCCGAGAACGGCCGCACGGTCATGTCGGCGACGGCGACATGCGACCAGACGACGGCGCCGTCGCGGGCCAGCGCCACCGCCGAGACCAGCCGGTGGCGATCGCCGCGCAGCGCCTCGAGCTGGCGGCGGGCGCCGCCGCGGCTGCCCGGCTTCTCGAGCCAGCGGCCGCGGTGCTCGAGCATCTGGTCGGCGCCGATGACCACGGCGCCGGGATGGCGGCGCGACACCGGCAGCGCCTTGGCGGCGGCCAGGGCGAGGGCGGCGGCCTCGACGCCGGCGCCGGCCGCGCGCTCGGCGGCGCGGACCGCCGCCTCGTCGACCGGCTCGGTGTCGACCACGAAGGCGACGCCGGCGTCGCGCAGCAGCCGCTGGCGCGCCGGCGAGCCCGAGGCCAGGACCGCCGTCACGACTGCGCCTCGGCGTCGCGCGCCGCGCGGTGGCGGGCGTAGAGCTGCAGGATGCTGGCCGAGGCCTCCTCGATCGAGCGGCGGGTGACGTCGATCACCGCCCAGCCGTGGCGGGCATAGAGCCGCCGCGCCGAGGCGACCTCCTCGCGCACCTTCTCGATGTCGGCGTAGTCGGTCTCCTCGGTCTGGTTGAGGAAGCGCAGGCGGTTGCGGCGGATGTCGGTCAGGCTCTTGGGATCCTTGGTCAGGCCGACGATCAGCGGCCGCTTGGCCGCCAGCACCTGCTCGGGCAGCGGCACGCCGGGGACCAGCGGCACGTTGGCGGCCTTGATGCCGCGGTTGGCGAGATACATGCAGGTCGGGGTCTTCGAGGTCCGCGACACGCCGAGCAGGATCACGTCGGCCTCGTCGAGGTCGTCGACGAGCTGGCCGTCGTCGTGGGCCAGGGTGAAGTGCATGGCGTCGATGCGGTTGAAGTATTCCTGGTCGAGCACGTGCTGGCGCCCCGGCTGGGCGTCCATCTCGGCCTCGAGGAAGCTCGACAGCGCCCCCATCACCGGATCGAGCACCGGGATGCAGGGGACCTGCAGATGGCGGCAGGCCTCTTCGAGGATCGCGCGCACGCCGGTGTCGACCAGCGTGAACAGGACCAGGCCCGGATTGGCCTCGATGCCGGCGATCACCCGCTCGACCTGGCCCTCGGTGCGCACCAGCCACCACAGGTGCTGGATCGGCTGCACGTTCTCGAACTGGACCAAGCAGGCGCGCGCCACCGACGAGACGGTCTCGCCGGTGGCGTCGGAAACGAGATGGAGGTGGAAGGTCTTCATGGGCCCTGTGGAAAGCGGGAACAACGGGGGCAACAGCCCCGGCGCGGGAATTGTGCCTATTTCCATCCTCCTACGCCAGTCGCTCATCGACATGGCGAAGGGATGTGGGCGCCGCCGGCGGGCTTATGCGCAAGTCGGGGACGGCGGTTTCGACCACAACCTTACCCCCGTTTTCGACGTTTCACGTGGAACATGTTTTTATCGTGCGCGATCAATGGCTTGCAGGATCGATCCCGGTGTTTTCCACTGTGGTCGGACTCCACAACGAAAACACCTGGCCGATTGTGCATATCCTTTGGTATTGGGCGCATCCCCGATATCCACAGCACCAACCATCCCTACAAACTTTTCATCGAATTTCAAAAAGGGTAAGAGAAGGGCGACCAATCGGGGAGAACTGTCTTGTCCAGCCGACCGACCAAGAGCTTCCTTCGCGCCCTGGCAGGCGAGACGGTGACGCCGCCGCCGTTCTGGCTGATGCGCCAGGCCGGCCGCTACCTGCCGGAGTACCGGCAGACCCGCGCCGAGACCAAGGGCTTCCTCGACCTGTGCTACTCGCCCGACAAGGCGACCGAGGTCACCCTGCAGCCGCTGCGGCGCTACGGCATGGACGCCGCGATCCTGTTCTCCGACATCCTGGTCGTCCCCGACGCGCTCGGCCAGGACGTCGCCTTCCGCGAAGGCGAAGGCCCGGTCCTGACGCCCGTTCGCTCGGCAGGGGAGCTGGACAGGCTGTCGATCGAGGGCCTCCACGCCCATCTCGCCCCGGTCTACGAGACCGTGCGGCGGCTGTCGACGGCGATCCCGGCGACCACCGCGCTGATCGGCTTCGCCGGCGCGCCGTGGACGGTGGCGACCTACATGGTCGAGGGCTCGGGCAGCAAGGAGTTCTCGGAGGTCAAGCGCATGGCCTACGGCCAGCCGGCGGTGTTCGCGCGGCTGATCGACCTGCTGGTCGAGGCGACCGGCGGCTACCTGATCGCCCAGATCGACGCCGGCGCCGAGGCGGTGCAGATCTTCGACAGCTGGGCCGGCGTGCTGCCCGACGACGAATTCGCCAAATGGGTCACGGCGCCGACCCGCCGCCTGGTCGAGCGTATCAAGACCGAGCGCCCGGGCATCCCGGTGATCGGCTTCCCGCGCGGCGCCGGCATGCTCTACGAGCGCTACGTCGCAGAGACCGGCGTCGACGGCGTCAGCCTGGACACCGGCGTGCCGCTGGACTGGGCCGCCAGGGTGCTGCAGCCGCGCTGCACCGTGCAGGGCAATCTCGACCCGCAATGGCTGGTGGTCGGCGGCGACGGCCTCGACGCGGCGATCGACCGGGTGCTGAACGCGCTGGGCCACGGCCGCTTCGTCTTCAATCTCGGCCACGGCATCACGCCGGCGGCGTCGCCCGACAACGTGGCCCGGCTGGCCGACCGCCTGCGCGCCTGGAAGGGCTGAGCGGCGATGGCCCGCACCGCCGTGGTGCTGTTCAACCTCGGCGGCCCCGACGGGCCGGCGGCGGTGCGGCCGTTCCTGTTCAACCTGTTCAACGACCCGGCGATCATCGGCCTGCCGCAGCCGGCGCGCTGGGCGCTGGCGCAGCTGATCTCGCGCCGCCGCGCCCCGGTGGCGAGCGAGATCTACCGGCAGATCGGCGGCCGCTCGCCGCTGGTGCCGCTGACCGAGGAGCAGGCGCGGGCGCTGGAGGCGGCGCTGGGGCCCGACCACCGCGCCTTCGTGTGCATGCGCTACTGGCACCCGATGGCCGAGGCGGTGGCGCGCGAGGTCAAGGCGTGGGCGCCGGAGCGCGTCGTGCTGCTGCCGCTGTACCCGCAGTTCTCGACCACCACGTCCGCCTCGTCGCTGGCGGACTGGCGGCGCGCGGCGGCGGCGGCGGGGCTGGAGGCGCCGACGCGCTCGGTCTGCTGCTACCCGACCGAGGCCGGCTTCGTCGAAGCGGTGGCCGAGCTGACCCGCGCCGCCCACGACCGCGCCGCCGCCGCCGGCCGGCCGCGGGTGCTGTTCTCGGCCCACGGCCTGCCGCAGAAGGTGATCGCCGCCGGCGATCCCTACCAGTGGCAGGTCGAGCGCTCGGCGGAGGCGGTGGTGCGCGCCCTGTCGATCGACGGGCTGGACTGGCGGGTGTGCTATCAGAGCCGGGTCGGGCCGCTGCGCTGGATCGGGCCGGCGACCGACGAGATGATCCGCCAGGCCGGCGCGGACGGCGTGCCGCTGGTCGTGGTGCCGATCGCCTTCGTCTCGGAGCATTCCGAGACCCTGGTCGAGCTCGACATCGAATACCGCCACCTGGCCGAGGAAGCGGGCGTGCCGGCCTATCACCGGGTGCCGGCGGTGGGCACGGCGCCCGCCTTCGTCGAGGGGCTGGCGCGGCTGGTGCGCCGGACCGAGGCGGGCGGCTGCGAGCCCTGTTCGCAGGACGGCGGCCGCCTGTGTCCGGCCGCCCACGGCCGCTGTCCGAACGGGGAGAGGCGCTGATGGATCTCGGTGAGTGGTACTTCTGGCTCAAGGCGCTGCACGTGATCAGCATCATCGCCTGGATGGCGGCGCTGCTGTACCTGCCGCGGCTGTTCGTCTACCACACCGGCGTCGCCGCGGGCTCCGAGACCTCGGAGCTGTTCAAGGTGATGGAACGGCGGCTGTACAAGGCGATCATGACGCCGGCGATGGTCTCGTCGTGGCTGTTCGGACTCCTCATCATCGCCGCGATGCCGCAGTTCCTGTCCGACGGCTGGCTGCACGCCAAGCTGCTGTTCGTCGTGCTGCTGACGGCGGTGCATTTCATGATGCGAAGCTGGCTGCGCGCCTTCGCCGCCGATGCAAATCGCCGGCCGGAGAAGTTCTTCCGCGCCATGAACGAAGTTCCAACCCTGCTGATGATCGGCATCGTCATTTTCGTCATCGTCAAACCGTTCTAGGAACGCCGCGAAAAACGGCCTAGATCGAAACAGCGTTTGACAGTGCGGCCCGGCTTGGTTATTGGTGAGCATAAGTCGCGCTGGACCCCAGGTCCGCGAATTTCATCCCATTTTCGGCATCGGATACGCTCGCCTCAAGGACGGCCTCGCCGCCCCAGTCGTACCGCCCGCCGCACGCCCCTCCCCATCGACAGCCGTCGCAGCCGCCATGAATCTCCAGGAACTCAAGAAGAAGACCCCGGCCGAGCTTCTCAGCTTCGCCGAGGAACTGCAGATCGAGAACGCCAGCACCCTGCGCAAGCAGGACATGATGTTCGCGATCCTGAAGCAGCTCGCCGAGAACGACACGCCGATCTACGGCGACGGCGTGCTCGAGATCCTGCAGGACGGCTTCGGCTTCCTGCGCAGCCCCGAGGCGAACTACCTGCCGGGACCGGACGACATCTACGTCTCGCCCAGCCAGGTCCGCCGCTTCGGTCTGCGCACCGGCGACACCGTCGAGGGTCAGATCCGCTCGCCCAAGGACGGCGAGCGCTATTTCGCGCTGCTCAAGGTCAACAACATCAACTTCGAGCCGCCGGAAAACGTCCGCCACCGCATCAACTTCGACAACCTGACGCCGCTCTATCCCGACGAGAAGCTGCATCTCGAACTGGACGAGCCGACGCGCAAGGACATGACGCCGCGGGTCATCGACCTGGTCTGCCCGCTGGGCAAGGGCCAGCGCGGCCTGATCGTGGCGCCGCCGCGCACCGGCAAGACCATGATGATGCAGTCGGTCGCCCATTCGATCGCCTCGAACCACCCGGAAGCCTATCTGATCGTGCTGCTGATCGACGAGCGCCCGGAAGAGGTCACCGACATGGCGCGTTCGGTGAAGGGCGAGGTCGTCAGCTCGACCTTCGACGAGCCGGCGGCGCGCCACGTCCAGGTCGCCGAGATGGTGATCGAGAAGGCCAAGCGCCTGGTCGAGCACAAGCGCGACGTCGTCATCCTGCTCGACTCGATCACCCGCCTGGCCCGCGCCTACAACACCGTGGTGCCGTCGTCGGGCAAGGTGCTGACCGGCGGCGTCGACGCCAACGCCCTGCAGCGGCCGAAGCGCTTTTTCGGCGCCGCGCGCAACATCGAGGAAGGCGGCAGCCTGACCATCATCGCCACCGCGCTGATCGACACCGGCAGCCGCATGGACGAGGTGATCTTCGAGGAGTTCAAGGGCACCGGCAACTCCGAGATCATTCTCGACCGCAAGCTGTCCGACAAGCGGACCTTCCCGGCGATCGACATCACGCGCTCGGGTACCCGCAAGGAGGAACTCCTTGTCGATCGGGCCGTTCTCTCCAAGATGTGGGTTCTGCGTCGCGTGCTCATGCCGATGGGCGTGGTCGATGCGATGGAGTTCCTGATCGACAAGCTGAAGCACTCGAAGAACAACGCCGACTTCTTCGAGGCCATGAACAGCTAGCGCCGGCGCGATTCCCGATCGGGCCGGCCCCATCTCCAGGGAGCGAGGCACCGATGCTCAGGATCAACGTCGACAAGGTCTGTTACGTCGTCGATCTCGCCATGCAGCTCGGCGGCAAGGTCGAGCCCGTCTACAAGGGCGGGGACGCGCTGTCGCGCGGCCTGTCCGACGATCCCGGCGGCGACGACCCCTTGAGCCCGATCGTCGACCACGCCGGCGATCCCACCGGCGACAATCTGCGCGCCTTCCTCCAGGGCCTGGGCAGCGACGAGGTCGCCGACCTGCTGGCCCTGGTCTGGCTGGGCCGCGAGGACTTCGACGCCGACGACTGGGAGGAGGCCTGCGACCGCGCCGACGAGGAGGTGCAGCGGGCCGACGGCGTCGACGCGCTGATGAACGTGCCGCACCTCGCCGACCACCTGATCGACGGCCTGCAGGCCATGGGCTACGAATGCCCCGAGGACCGTGCCGAGCACGGCGCCGCCGGGCCGGGGGCGTCGACGCCCACCGGCGGGCCGGAGGAGTAGGCGGGGCGATCAGCCTCGCGCTCCCTCTCCCCTAAAGGGAGAGGGGACACGACGGCGAGATGCGCCATGCTCCCTCTCCCCGACGGGGGCGAGGGTCGGGGCGAGGGCGTGTTTCACGTGAAACCTAGGGCAGCAGCACCGTCGAGCCGGTGGTCTTGCGCGCCTCGAGGTCGCGGTGCGCCGTCGCCGCCTCGGCCAGCGGATAGGTCTGGTTGACCTCGATCCTCACCGCGCCCTTGGCGACGACCTCGAACAGCTCGGCGGCGCCGGCCTGGAGGTCGGCGGGCTTGGCGGTGTAGGTCATCAGGGTCGGCCGGGTGACGAACAGCGAGCCCTTGGCCGCCAGCAGCTGCAGGTCGACCGGCGGCACCGGGCCCGAGGCCTGGCCGAACAGCGCCAGCATGCCGAGCGGGCGCAGGCAATCGAGCGAGCCGTCGAAGGTCGCCTTGCCGACCGCGTCGTAGACGACGTCGACGCCGGCGCCGCCGGTGACGTCCTTGACCGCCGCGACGAAGTCGTCGCGGGTGTAGACGACGGGATGGTCGCAGCCATGGGCCTTGGCCAGCGCCGCCTTGTCGTCGCTGCCGACCGTGCCGATCACCCTGGCGCCGAGATGGCGCGCCCACTGGCACAGGATCAGCCCGACGCCGCCAGCGGCGGCGTGGACCAGCACCGTCTGGCCGGCCTCGACCCGGAAGGTGCGGCGCAGCAGGTATTGCGCGGTCAGGCCCTTCAGCATCATCGCCGCCGCCTGGCGGTCGTCGATCGCGTCGGGCAGCTTGACCAGATGCGAGGCCGGCAGGGTGCGGCGCTCGGCATAGGCGCCGATCGGCGGATAGGCGTAGGCGACGCGGTCGCCGGCCGCCAGGCCCGCGACCTCGGGGCCGACCGCCTCGACGATTCCGGCCGCCTCGAGGCCGAGCCCGGAGGGGAGCGCCGGCACCTTGTACAGGCCGGTGCGGTGGTAGACGTCGATGAAGTTGAGGCCGACGGCGGTGTGGCGCAGGGTGACCTGGCCGGCGCCGGGGGCCGGGACCTCGACCTCCTCCCAGCGCATCTCTTCGGGGCCGCCATGGGCGTGGATGCGAATCGCCTTGGGCATTGTTCGGTTCTCCTGGTGGGTCAGGCGGGCAGGGCGCCTTCGAGGCGCAGCAGGAATTTCTTGGTGTCGAGCCCGTCCATGCCGGAATAGCCGCCGAGCCCGCCCTTGGCGGCGACGACGCGGTGGCAGGGGATCAGGATCGGGATCGGGTTGCGGCCGCAGGCGCCGCCGACGGCGCGCGGCGCCGAGCCGAGCGCGGCGGCGAGATCGGCGTATCGGCGCACGGCACCGAACGGAATCGCCGCCATCGCCTGCCAGACGCGATGCTGGAAGGCGGTGCCGGCCGGGCGCAGCGGCAGGTCGAAGGCGGTGCGGGTGCCGTCGAAATAGGCCTCGAGCTGGGCCTTGGCGGCCGCCAGCAACGGCGTCGGCTGCTGCAGGCAGCCCCAGCCCCAATCGAGCGCCACGATGGCGCCGTCGTCCTCGGACAGGGTGAGATCGCCGATCGGCGAGTGAAGCGAGAGTTGCGGCATGCGGCGACTTTATCGCGTCGCCAGCCTCTCGCGCAACGCGTCAGGCGTCGTCGCCGGCGCCGAGCAGGTCGGGCCGATGCAGACATAGGCCGCCGGCCGGCCGTCGACCATGCCCTTGCCGTGGGCGGGATGGCCGGCGGGCAGGGCGTGGTCGGGGGCGGGTTGAAGCAGGATCCGGGTCGGGATCGCCGTCTCGGCGACGGCGCGCAGCAGCGGCCTGGCCGCCTCGGCCGGGCCGACCACCACCACCTGGGTCGGCCGCGCCAGCAGCTCGAAGGCGTCGAGCAGGGTCGGCAGGCCCATGAACTGGCGGCGCACCAGGCCCGAGAAGGCGGCGATCAGCCGTTCGGCGCGGTCGCGGTAGCCGGATTCGCCGGTCAGGTGGTAGAGCTTGACCAGCACCTCGGCCATCATGCCGTTGCCCGACGGCGTCGCGGTGTCGAGCGCCGTCTTGGTGCGCAGGATGAGGTCGTCGGCGTCGTCGGCGGTGAAGAAGTAGCCGTGCGCGGCCTCGTCCCAGTAATGGGCGTCGGCGGTGGCGACCAGGCTGCGGGCGAAGGCGAGAAAGCCGGGTTCGGCGGTGATCTCGTGCAGCGTCAGCGCGGCGCGGGCCATGGCGGCGTAGTCGTCGAGCATCGCCGCCGCCTGGCGCCGGCCCTGGCGGTAGGCGTGGCCGAGACGGTCGCCGCGCAGGAGCTGGGCGCGCACGCCGTCGAAGGCGGTGCGCGCCGCGTTGAGCCAGGCCGGCTGGTCGAAGGCGAAGGCGGCCTCGGCCAGGGCCGCGATCATCAGGCCGTTCCAGTCGCCGAGGATCTTGTCGTCGCGCCCCGGGCGGACCCGCTTCTCGCGCGCCTGCCACAGGGCGCGGCGCGCCTCGTCGAGCTCGTCGCCGCCGCCGCCGTCGCGGTGGTTGCGGTGCAGGACGGTGCGGCCTTCCCAGTTGCCCTCGGGGCGGACGTCGTAGACGCGCTTGAAGTCCGCCGCCTGGTCGGGCGGCAGCAGGGCGTCGATCTCGGCCTCGGTCCAGACGTAGAAGCGGCCTTCCTCGCCTTCCGAGTCGGCGTCGAGCGTCGCCGCGAAGGCGCCGCCCTCGGCGCGCATCTCGCGCAAGGCCCAGGCGATGGTCTCGGCGACCCGCCGGGCGTAGAGCGGCGAGCCGGTCTCGCGCCAGGCCTCGGTCAGCAGGCCGACGAGCTGGGCGTTGTCGTAGAGCATCTTCTCGAAATGCGGCACCAGCCAGTGGGCGTCGGTGGAATAGCGCGCGAAGCCGCCGCCGAGATGGTCGTAGATGCCGCCCTGGCACATGCGGTCGAGCGTCAGGTGCACGGCCTCGCCCAGGCCGCGCTCGCCGGTGCGCAGCCCCGCCCGCCACAGGAAGGCGAACAGCGCCGGCTGCGGGAATTTCGGCGCCCCGTCGAGGCCGCCCTCGGCCATGTCGACGACGCCCAGGGCCTGGCGCGCCGCCGCGTCGAGCAGGCCCAGGCTCAGGCCCTTGGCCGGCGCCGTCGCCGCGGTGCGGGCGAGGCCGTCGCGCAGGGCGGCGACGTTCTGGTCGACCTTGTCGCGCTGGCCGTGCCAGGCTTCCGACACCGCCTCGAGGATGTCGCGGAAGGCCGGGCGGCCGTAGCGGGAGTCGGGCGGGAAATAGGTGCCGGCCCAGAACGGCTCGCCGTCGGGGGTCAGGAACATGGTCAGCGGCCAGCCGCCCTGCTGGCCCATCATCGCCAGCGCCGACTGGTAGATGGTGTCGACGTCGGGGCGCTCCTCGCGGTCGACCTTGATATTGACGAACAGCCGGTTCATCAGCGCCGCCGTCGCTTCGTCCTCGAAGCTCTCGTGGGCCATGACGTGGCACCAGTGGCAGGCGGCGTAGCCGACCGACAGCAGAATCGGCTTGGATTCCGATCTGGCGGCGGCGAAGGCCTCGGGTCCCCAGGGCCGCCAGTCGACCGGGTTGTCCTGGTGCTGCAGCAGATAGGGACTGGTCTGGTCGGCGAGCCGGTTGGCCATCGGGGGCTCCTCGGGCGTTGCGCGCGGGCAGGCAAGGTCTTAGTTTGGG